>NZ_PUBZ01000082.1 GCF_003205875.1 Herpetosiphon llansteffanensis | reverse complement strand
GCCTATAGCCCTCCCCTTACAAGAGCGATTGGTCGGCTGTGGAACATGCCCTCACCCCCCAGCCCCCTCTCCCACTGAACGCGGGCGAGGGGCTTTAAGTCGGTGGTTCTTGCGCAATTCATCGGTACACAATGGTCGGCTCCCCCTCGCCCGCCTTCAGTGGGAGAGGGGGCTGGGGGGTGAGGGCATGTTCCACAGCCGACCAATCGCTCTTGTAAGGGGAGGGCTATAGGCTGAAGGCTATGGGCTAGCGGAACGTTTTGTGGTACGTCAAGAATTCCCGAAAGCCAAAAGCCTAGAGCCTATAGCCTATCTCCCTTCGTGCTCTTCGTGTCCTTCGTGGATCAGATTCGCTCGCTCAATTGGCCACCAAGCCAGCCAGCAAGCACAATTAACCCGATGCCAACGATATGGCGGCGTTTTTGGGCTGCCGCAGGCAATGGCTTGCCCAACACCAAGCGCCAATAGACCGCCACCAAACTCAGGCTAACCACCGCATGGCTATTAATCCAGGTTAATTGCTGGCGAATTTGGTCGAAGGCAAGAGCAACGGCTAAAATGCCAGTCATAACCGCCAGCAGGCTACTCCACCAGCCAATGTTCAAACACCAACGAGCGGTAATTGCTAGCTCGTGATGCGGGCGGCGCTCGTTCCACAAGGTCAAAATTGAGCTAACCAGCAAGAGTGCAATGGGAAAATGGACTGCTTGAGAATGCAAACTCATGCTTAGTTCTCCATATTATTGGCCAATTTGGTGCGATTATTCAGCAAAAAGCCGATTGTTTCGCCCAAAACTTGCGATTCAAATGGTTTTGGCAGCACTGCATCGAACACATGGCGGCGCGTATCGAGATCAGGCGCATTCCAAACTGTCAGCAACATTGCCACCAATAATGGGTCGCGGGTTTTAAGCAGTTCGGTCAAATCCCAGGCGTTGATGTCGGTCAAGCCGCTATCGGCAATTAAGGCATCAAAATCGCGGGCATAAGCTAAATCTAAGGCCAGCGTGCCACTATCGGCGCAAACCACCGTATGCCCCAAACTTTCGAGCAAGCCCGCCAATGCCGATTGCACCCGCGTATCGCTTTCGACCACCAGAATTGTGCCTCGTTGCAAGGCTTGTGCGCCACCAACTTGCATTGGGTCGTTGGCGGTTTCAGGGCGCGGAATTGGAAAGACCAACGAAATAGTGCTGCCAACGCCAACCTCGCTTTGCACCGCAACCCGCCCACCGTGATGTTGCACCACGATTGCATGGGTCATCGAAAGCCCCAGCCCCGTGCCATGCTCGCCTTTAGTGCTGAAAAACGGCTCCCACATTCGCACTTGGGTTTCTTCATTCATGCCAATGCCGGTATCGCTGATTTCCATAATTACGTCATCTTCAACTTGCTCGGTGCGAATCGTCAAAATACCACCTGTGGGCATGGCATCGGTGGCATTCAGCACAACGTTGGTCAGCACTTCGCGCAAGGCAAATGGCGAACCATAGATCAATGGAATTTGACCTTTTTCAATTCTGGTTTGAATCATGGTGCTGGCAGGACGGCTGCGCCAACGTGGCCGAATCAGCTTAATCACATCATTAATAATCGTGTTTAAATCGACCATTTCGTGATCTTCTGGTTGCTGGGCACGGGTAAATTGCTGAATTCGCTCGACCATATGTCGACCATCACGTGCAGCTTGTTCAATCACCACCAAGCCTTCGCGTTGCTCTTCTGGCGCTTCGATCAGCAATAATTGGGTGTGGCCCAAAATCCCTGCAATCAAATTGTTGAAATCGTGGGCGATGCCGCTCGACAATTCGCCTAAGGCCCGCAAACGCTCGGTTTGCAGCAACACATCTTGGGCCTCTTGTTTGGCGCGGTAGGCTTGTTCCAGCTCTTGATACAATTGGGCATTGGAGATTGCCAAGGCCATGTGGCGTGCCAGAATTTGCAACAAATGTTGGTGGGCTGGCGGAAACGCAGCGGGATCGAAGCTGGAAAGCACCAGCACGCCCAACCAGCGATCATCGCGGCGCAATGGCACGAGCAAAGCAACCGCCAAGCCAATTTGGCGCAGTTCAGCGGCACGGCTAATTGGCGAGCTGTTCATAATCATGCGGTAGGGCGGCGCGTCGATTGGCCCAAAATCCTGCCAAATTTCTGGCGAAAGTACCAAGGTTTTATCGAGCAGGTCAACTTCGGCGCGGCCTGTTTTCATCAGCACGCTAAAGAAACGGGTTTGCTCGGTTGCCAAGGCGACACATGCCCAATCGTAGGGCACGACGCGCTCGATTTGCTGGGCGATGCGATGGCAGACGACTTCGAGGTTGAGCGTGGCGTTGAGCGTGGCGGTGATATTCGAGACGGCGCTGAGTTGCTCGGTCTGCTGTTGCAGAGTCGTAATCAGGTCGCGTTGTTCGAGCGCAATCGCCGCCTGCGAACAAATTGCTTCGGCAAAGTTGATATTGCTACGGCCAAAATGGCGCTCAGGCCGTTGATCAAACAATGCCATCAAGCCCAACGTGCCGTTGCGCCCGACCAATGGCACTAAGAGCGCAGCGACAAGCCCAGTTTCGAGCCAAAAAGCGCTGGTAGTGGTAGCTGCATCGCGATCGTTATGATGATAGGCGCTGGCGCTGGTTTGGGCCATGTGCTGCAAATCGGGGAAGTAGGTTAGCAGCGCATGCGAAATAACCTCAATCGAGCAATCCTTGGGCATTTGCCAAGCAAGCGGCTTGAGCGTTTGGCTTTGCGCATCATAATGAAACATAATGCCAACGTTGGTTTGCAGCGCTTCGCAGACCGTTTGCACCAATTGATCAAGCAAATCTTCTTGTTGAGCTTGGTTGAAAATGCGATTGACATGGCTCAGCATGGCGAGCCGCTGTTTTTCGGCGCGTTGAATATCAATTAACAAACCACCGATCATGCTGATCAGGTAATACACGCCTAGCTCAAAGACGATGCTGGCGAAGGCGACGCGATCGTTGCCCATTGTGCCAACCCTGCGCATGCGGCTGGTTTCGTCGAGGAAAAATGAGAGTGCGATTAACATACTGCCTGTAGCCGAGAGCAACGCGCCATCGAAGCCATGGCGGGCAGTGAAGGCTACAATTGGCAAGAGGAACAAGACATTTAAAAATTGCACAGGAATATAGGCAACCCGATCGATGCCCCAGCCAATCAGGCCGACAATGGCGAGCATAAAGATTAGTTGTAAGACATCGCTGCGAGTAATTGTTGTGCGATGAATGCTGCGTTGCAATGCTGCAGGCGTGCCAAAAAGACCGCGCGTCGAAAGCCACGGCGTGCCTAAGCGCAACATTGGCAGCGTGATGATCAACGAACCCAAACTATTGGTCAACCAAATCAAGGCAGTTGTTACCAATAAGGCATGTTCTTCGATCCAACCAACTTGCCAACCAACGGCGCTCATGCAAAAGGCGCTAATCGCGGTGTTGAACAGCACCCCGCTGGCCAAAAAGCCATTCAGGGCCGATTCGCGCGACATATCGTAGGGATACCGATACAGGCGAAAGATGAGGGCTGGTAAGCCACCTTGAGCCACCCAACCACCAACCAATAGGGCTAGCCACCCAACCTGATTAATGCCAGCAAACCATGCGATGAGCGCCATGCTGATGGCACTGCCAACAGCCCATGGTATGCGCCACCACATAATGCCTGCTTGCACAACCCCTAAGGCTAAAATCCAAGGCATCGGAAGCTGGGCCAGCCAACCCAATCCAAACAAGAGCGCGGTTATGGTCGCACTGCAAAAACTCAGCAAGAGCGGCCTGGTCATGGTGAGCCTCGTCTCAGGAAGATGCTCCCTCATTCTATAGCGATGAGCATGGTAGCGTCAAGCGCAAAATCGGGCTTTGGCTTGCTCCTTTACCCGTATTTTAGCGCAGATTTGGCTATACTTCGTCAAGCCTTTTTGCTTGGTTTTTGTTAGCATTTTGTCATGTAAGGCCATGACCTGCGGTTGAAAAAACATAATCCATGGCCTATAATGGCGATGGGAGTGGGGCAAAGTGGGGAAATGTGGGGCAGTTGCTGGGCGAACATTTGAGCGTAAAAGCCTTGACAGTGGGAGCAAGCCATGTTTTTGGGCGAATATGAACATACGGTTGACGATAAAGGGCGCTTGGCGATTCCGGCCAAATTTCGGGCTGGCTTAGCCGAAGGTCTGGTGTTGACCCGTGGTTTCGACCAAAACTTGCTGCTTTACCCCATGCCCGTGTGGCGCGAATTGGCTGCGCGGATCAATGCCCTGCCCATTACCCAACCTTCGGCGCGTAATTTACGCCGTTTGATGTTTGCTGGCGCAAGCGATTTGGGCCTCGATAAACAGGGCCGAATCGTGCTGCCACCCAACTTACGCCAGTATGCCACAATTACCAGCCAAGCGGTAGTTACCGGTATGGATAGTTTTATTGAAATTTGGTCGGCTGAGCGCTGGCAAACGGTGCTCGATAGTTTTGCCGATGAAGCGCCGCTTTTGGCCGAGCATGTCGCGGCCTTTGGGATCTAGTATGGTGAGTAATGCATATTCCAGTTTTGTATGATGCCACGCTGGCAGCGCTCAATTTACGCCCTGCTGGGCGCTATATCGATGGCACCCTCGGTTGGGGCGGCCATAGCAGCGGCATCCTTGCTGGCAGCGGCCCTGCCGGCCAATTACTCGCCATCGATCAAGACCCGATGGCTTTGGCTGCAGCCCGCGAACGCCTCGCTAGTTATGGCGAGCGCGTAACCTTGATGCATGGCAATTATCGCCAGATGGCGAGCCTTGCAGCCCAACATGGCTGGCAGCAGGTCGATGGCATTTTGCTCGATATTGGGGTTTCCTCGCCGCAGCTCGATTTGCCTGAACGTGGCTTTTCGTTTCAGTACGACGCGCCCCTTGATATGCGTATGAATCCAACTCAGGGCGAAAGCGCAGCCGATTTGATTGCGCGGCTGAATGAAACTGACTTGGCGAATGTGATTTATGAATATGGTGAGGAACGACTTTCGCGCCGCATTGCGCGCCGGATTGTTGAACAACGAGCCAAAAACCCAATTACCAGCACTGCCCAATTGGCAAGTTTGGTGCGCAGCGCCGTTGGGGGCCAAGCAGGCAAGACCCATCCTGCAACGCGCACCTTTCAAGCCTTGCGGATTGCGGTTAACGATGAATTGGGAGCGTTGCGTGAAGGCTTAGCCGCCGCCACCAAGCTCTTGGCTCCAGGCGGGCGTTTAGCGGTCATCACCTTTCATTCCTTAGAAGATCGGATCGTCAAGGAATGGATGCGCGATCAAGCAAGCGAATGTTTGATTCCTGCTAAGCTCGAAATTTTGGCCTGCCCACATAGTTGTGCCGCGAAAACCGGCCCCCGGGCATGCATTTACCCAGTTGGGCGCGATTGCGATTATGTGCCAACGCTCGACGTGTTGAGCCGTAAGCCAATCGAGGCCACACCAGAAGAACTCAAGGCCAACCCACGTGCCCGCTCAGCCAAATTGCGGGTTGCCGAACGACGCTTAACGACGGCGCTTGCGCCCGAAACATAGATACACCTGTCGGAGGATTCTTGATGGCGGTTCAATCTCAACCAATTGGTGGCCTGAGTGCCATCCGTAATCGCAGCACCAGCCAACCAACCAGCCAACGCCGCGCTAGTGTGTTAATTGCGCTCGCGGTTGTGGTGGCCTTGATGTGTATGCTTTATTTGGCCCAAACTGGCCGCATTGCCGCGCTTGGCTTTCGGCTAGAGCAACTTGAAGTGCAGCAAACTAAATTGGTGCGCGCCAATAACCAGTTGCTGTATGAGATTGAACAATCGCAATCGCTTGAGGTGATTCGCCAACGAGCAACCGCCTTGGGCTTTGCGCCAATTGTATCCAGCCAAGCAGAATATCTGATTATTGAACTACCACACCATCGTTGGACGGTTCAGGCTCGTTAGCGCCCGTTCCCGCTCTTGCGCTTTGGAGGAACTTGAATGGCCGCGCGTACCGCTCCAACTCCCCAGCATCAACCCTTGCTCTCACGCTGGCGCATCAACGCCATTTTGTTGATCTGTGTGGTCTTTGCCTTGGCAAATGCCCATAAATTGTTTGAAGTTCAGGTTCAGCGCCATGATCAGCTTTCGGGCTTGGCGCAAAGTGAATTTCGCCAAAATCGCACAATCCAGCCAGCTCGCGGCATTATCCGCGATAGCACTGGCGGGGTTTTGGCGATGAATGTTGATCGCGATGTGCTGGGCGTTGCTCCACCATTTATTGATGATAATGTGGCCGACCCAAACGAATCTGATCGCTTGGCCTTGTTGCTTTCGCCCTTGATCGGCAAAGCTCCCAGCGAAATCAAACAATTGTTGCTGACCAAAGATCGCGAGTATGTGGTGCTGGCGCGGCGCTTAACGCCTGAGGTGAGCGATCAAATTCGCGCACTCAAAAATACGGCGCTTTCACTCACGCCTGAGGCTGTGCGGGTCTATCCCAAAGGCACCTTTGCTGCCAATATCGTTGGCGTAGCCAATTACGAAAATGTGGGCATTAGCGGGGTTGAGGGCTATAACAATTCGCTGTTGGCTGGGGTTGCTGGCTCACTCGAAGCCGAAATCGACTCAGCTGCTAACTCGATTTGGATCGAGCCGCCAACTGTGCAAGAGCCACGCGATGGCGCTGATATTACCTTGACGATCGACCCAACCGCCCAGCATATTGCCGAAGAAGAGTTGCAAAATGCGTTAATCAACCATGGCGCAAGCGGTGGCTCAATCACCGTGATGGATTCCAAAACTGGGGCGATTCTGGCCATGGCAACGTCCAACAAATTTGATCCCAATCGCTACACCGAATATCAGCCAGAAATCTACAACAAAAATGGCGCAATTACCGACCAGTATGAGCCAGGCTCAACCTTCAAGCCAATCAACTTGGCGATTGGCTTGCAAGCTAAGGCCTTTACGGTGAATAGCGTGGTCGATGACCCAGGCTTTATTGCCCGCGCCCCTGGCTGTTGCGCCAACTTCGATTCCAACGGCCACTCGCCGATGACTCCCGAAAATGTGATTCTTTATTCATCGAATGTTGGCGCTTTGCAATACGCCGAAATGGCGGGCGAAGCTGGCTTCTATCAAGGCTTGCGCGATTTTGGCTATGGCCAGCCAACCGGCATCGAATTGGGCGGCGAAGAAGCAGGAATTGTGCAATGGCCCGATACCACCGCCGATTGGCGGCCAATTGTGCTTTCAACCAATGGCTACGGCCAAGGCATCGCGGTCACTCCGCTGCAACACTTGCGGGCGATGTCGGCGATTGCCAATGGCGGCAATTTGATGCAGCCCTATATCATTCAAGAATGGTGTGAGCGCGGCGAGTGTCACAAAGTTGAGCCAAAGGTACTGCGCACTGTGATTGATGATAATGTGGCCATGGATGTGGCCAAGATGATGGTGCGTGCTGCCAACAATAATTACGCTTTTCAAGAAGATATGTGGTGGAAACAGTGTAGCGGCTATTATGATCGCCAGGGGAATGGCGGCGTGCCCTTGGTGCCTGGTTACAATATTGCGGCCAAAACTGGCACCAGCTCAATTCCCGATGGTCGTGGTGGCTACGAAAACTCGACAATTGGCTCGGTGATGGGCTTTGGCCCAATTGAAGATTCGCGTTTTACGGTCTTAGTTAAACTTGATCGCACCCAAGAAATTTGGGGAACCAAGGCGATTCCGGTTTATGCCGCTGTGTTCAAGCGCTTGCTGACCCATTATCAAGTTGCGCCCAACCCAGAGTTGGTGCACGAATGCCAAATCGAACAATAACGAAATCTACTAGCGCCATGGCTTCATGGCTTTGAGATAGTGCCTATGCTAAGCTTACAAACGGTGGTTGATGGAGTGCGAATTGCCAGCGAACCAAGCGTGCAATTGCCCGCAGCGTTGGCCAATTTACCAATAACGAGTGCTTGCATCGATTCGCGCGAAGCTGTCGATGATGGTTTGTTTGTGGCCTTGCAAGGCGAACGAGTGGATGGCCACGAGTTTATTGCTGCTGTCGCGGCGCGGGGCGTTCGTGCAGCTTTGGTGCAACGTGGACGTTTGGCTGATCCAACCCAGTTGGGTTTGGATCGGCCTTTTGTTGAGCTTGACCCCGATTTGGGCCAACTTCCCAGCGCTGCGCCAGCCAATGCAATTTTTTTGATTAGCGTTGATCAGCCGTTGCTGGCATTGCAACGCTTGGCAACCCGCCATCGGCAGCAACGCGATTTGGTGGTGGTTGGCATTACTGGCAGCGTTGGCAAAACCTCGACCAAAGAGGTGCTGGCGGCCATGCTTGCGCCAACCATGCGCACTCACAAAAGCCCTCGCTCCTACAACAGCGAAAATACTTTGCCCTTGGTGGTGCTTGGCATTGAGCCAAAACATCAGATTGCAGTGCTCGAAATGGGCATCTACAACAAAGGCGATTTGGCACTGCTCACAACGATTGCCCAGCCCCAAATTGGCATCGTAACCAATGTTGGTTTATCGCACTTGGAGCGCATGCACACGATTGAAAATGTGGCCGAGGCCAAAAGCGAATTGGTGCAAGCCTTGCCAGAAGATGGTTGGGCGATTCTCAACTACGATGATCAACGGGTGTTGGCGATGCGCAATCGTACCAAAGCCCAAGTTTTTACCTATGGGCTAGACCCGCAGGCCGATTTGTGGGCCGATAACATCGAAAGTCGTGGCTTGGATGGCATTGGCTTTGATGCGCATTATCGTGGCGAAAAATGGCATATCAAATTGCCCTTGATTGGCTTGCACAGCGTGCATACGGCCTTGGCGGCAGCAGCGGTTGGCATTGTGCTTGGGCTTTCGTGGGATTCGCTGATTCAAGGTTTGCGCAGCAGCGCCCAATTGCGCTTGCTCTCGTATCCGGCGGTTGGCGGCGCAACCCTGATTGACGACACCTACAATGCTTCGCCAGTTTCGTGTATTGCAGCGTTGAATCTCTTGGCCGAGTTGCAAGGCCGCCGCATTGCCGTGTTTGGTGATATGGCCGAGCTTGGGCCGCAAGATGAAATTGGCCATCGTTCGGTTGGCGTGCGGGCCGCCGATGTGGTCGATGAATTATATGTTGTGGGCGAAAAAGCCCATTGGATTGGCAAAGGAGCCATTGAATCAGGGCTGGCAGCAGCGCATGTGCATGTGCTGCCCGACAAAGCTACGGTGATTGCGGCGTTGCAATCAACCCTCCAAGCGAACGATTACGTCCTTGTCAAAGGATCGCGTGCTGCCGCTATGGAAGATGTTGCGAATGCTTTGCAAGTTAGGCCGGAGGCTAAGGCGTGAATAACGAACAGGTCGTCGTCGAACTTCAGCGAGCGCTGGTGCTCAAACTGGCTGAAGCGTTGTTACTGGCTGGGGCCGCTTTTGTCTTGACTTTAGTCCTTGGTCGCTGGTGGATTCGCTGGCTCAAGGCGCACAATATTGGTAAGGCAATTCGGGTTGATGGCCCGCAAAGCCATATGATCAAAATTGGCACGCCAACCATGGGCGGAGTCATGATCATTGCCTCAGTTGTAATTATCACAGTGATTTTCAATTTGGTTAATCGCTGGTCGATGCTTTTACCGTTGGCGGCGCTGGTTGGCTATGGCATTCTTGGCGCGTTCGATGATTATCTTTCGTTGACCAAAGTGCGCTCCAAAACCTTTGGCCTGACCGAACGCTTCAAAATGGTTTGGCTGGTGATGATTGCCTTTTTGGCTTCGCTGGCCTTGTATCTGCCCAAGCCGTTTGGTTTGGCCAATGGCGGCGATGTGGTTGTGCCGTTTGTCGGCGTAATCGATATTGGTTACTGGTACATTCCGATTGCCACCTTTTTGATTGTGGCAATGGCCAATGCGGTCAATTTTTCTGATGGTATGGATGGCTTGGCGGGCTGGACATCGGCGATTGCCTTTGCTGCCTTTGGCGTAATTGCCTTTGTTTATCGCTTTGATTACTTGGTGACCTACTCGTTTACGGTTTCGGGCGCGTGCGTGGCCTTCTTGTGGTTCAACGCCCATCCGGCGCAAGTGTTTATGGGCGATACTGGCTCGTTGGCCTTGGGCGCAACCTTGGCGATTGTGGCGCTGATTTCCAAAGCCTGGCTGTTGCTACCAATCGTTGGGGTGATTTATGTGCTCGAAGCTGCTTCGGTGGTAATTCAGCGCTACTATTTCAAATATACGCGGATTACGACTGGCACTGGCAAGCGGGTTTTCAAAATGACCCCAATCCACCATCACTTCGAGTTAACTGGTTGGTCGGAGATGCAAGTTGTCCAGCGTTTTGTGATGATTGGGATTATTGCAGCGATGATTGGCATTTCGTTGGCCTTAAACCCAGCCTTGCCGCAGCAAGTCAGCACCAGCTCAACCCAACCGATAATTCCCGATAATCCTTTTACCACGACCGACGATCCGACCGCCACGCCGTACCCATCGCCGTTGGAAAATTAGGCCACGGCTGATTGATTCGGTTTGATTGAATCGCAGGGCATTTAGCAAAGTAAGGCATGGCATGCTCGATTTACGCAACAAACGAATAACCGTGATGGGTTTGGGTGTTCATGGTGGCGGCTTAGGAGTCACGCGCTTTTTGCTTGAGCAAGGTGCACATGTGATTGTGACCGATCTGCGCAGCGCCGAAGTTTTGCAGCCATCCTTAGCAGCCTTGGCGGACTTGCCTGTTGAGTTTGTGTTGGGCGAACATCGCGACCAAGATTTTGAGCTGGTTGATATGGTGATTCGCAACCCAGGCGTGCCGCGTGAATCGCGCTATTTGCAATTGGCCCGCGCTGCTGGCGTGGCGATTGAAATGGAGATGACGCTGTTCTTTCGGCTTTGTCCAGCGCCGATTATTGGCATCACGGGAACCAAGGGCAAAACCACCACCACCACCCTAACTGGGGCGATGTTGCGTGAGGTTTACCCCGATACGGTGGTCGCTGGCAACTTGCGGGTTTCGGCCCTGGAGCAATTGCCCCGCATCAGCGCCCAAACGCCGGTGGTGCTTGAGCTATCGTCGTGGCAGTTGGAAGGGCTGGGCGAGGCCGGATTAAGCCCAGAGTATGCTTGTGTCACCAATTTGTCACCTGACCATCTCGACCGCTATGGCTCGATGGCCGATTATGGATTAGCCAAACAGCAAATTTTTCTGTATCAAAACCCTGATGATGTGGTGGTGCTGCCCAAGCACGATTTGATTGTCAATACTTGGGCGAACGAAGCACCAGGGCGGGTGGTTTGGTTTGATGGCAACGAAGGCTGGCCAATGGGGCAATTGCAAGGCCAACACAACGCCTTGAATATTGCCGCCGCTGCTGCCTTGGCCCAAGCCTATGGTATTCCCGATGCAGCGATTCGCACGGCAATCGAGCACTTTGCTGGGGTTGAGCATCGCATGGAGTTGGTGCGCGAAATCAATGGCGTACGCTTGATCAACGACACGGCGGCGACCACGCCAACCGCTGCCGCCGCTGCACTCAATTCGATGACCAGCCCAGTGATTTTGATTGCTGGCGGGGCCGATAAAAAGCTGGCTTGGAATCCGTTGGTTGAAGCAATTCAGCAATCGAGCCACTTAAAACAGCTGATTATTTTGGATGGCACTGGTTCGCCGGCGCTGTCTGCGGCGCTTGGCAGCGAGCAAGAGCGCTATCAAGCGTTTGAGCAAGCAATTCGGGCAGCTTTTAGCTTGGCTGAAACAGGCGATACAATTTTGCTCTCGCCTGGGGCGGCGAGCTTTGGGATGTTTCGCAACGAATTCCATCGTGGCGAAGAATTCCGACGAATTGTCGGGCTATTGGCGGAAGGTTAAAAATTATTTAGGAAAATTGGGCTATAGCCAAAATTAACGAAACCAGCCACGATAGTGAAGGTTCTGCAATTGAGGTTATTGCCAAACGCCTAAGTTCTTGTTTCGTCGCTATTGAGTTCGATTGCTACAATTGGCTCAGAAATTGGCAAACTATGCAAGATCCCTATTCAGGTTATGAGCCTGAGCGTGTTGAATATTCTCCCAGCCAGCCTGTAATGGTGCAACTCCCGAGTGCGCCAGTACGGGCTACGTGGGTGTTTATGGCGATCAACGTCATCATGTTTGTGGTCTGTATTCTCAAAGGCATGAGCGTGATGGGCAGCAGCGAAAACGATGCGCTGGTGCTGATCGAATTAGGCGCTAAATGGTCGCCGTTGATGGATATTGGCGGCGAGTGGTGGCGCTTGCTGACCGCAACCGTGCTGCATGGTGGGCTGGTGCATATTGGCTTCAATATGTATGCCCTGTATGCGCTTGGCCCAACCGTTGAGCGTTTTTATGGCAGCCTGCTGTTTAGCGTAATTTACCTAATCGCTGGAATTGGCGGGGCTTGGGCTTCGTATACATTTGGCGATCTGCGCGGGCCTTCGATTGGCGCATCGGGCGCAATCTTCGGCCTGATTGGCTGTTTGATTGGCTTCTTCCTGACCGCCCGCAGCGTGCTGGGCGATTTTGCTCGCCAAAACTTGCGCCAAATGGTTGGCACGGCGGCAATTAACCTGATCATAGGCTTATCGCTCTCATCGGTGATTGATAACTACGCCCACATCGGTGGCATGGTGATGGGTTTGGCGCTGGGCTATGCTTTGGCTCCACGCTTGGCCTATATTGCCGATTGGTTTAAGCCGCGCATTGAGGCCCGAGCGCCTGCGCCAATTCGTTGGCTGAGTGTGGTTGCTGCCTTAATCTTTGTGGTTGGTGCAACCTGGTTTGTGCATACCCAGCGCATGGCTGATAGTAGCAGCAGAGCGCTGCTGGAAAATTTCTATCAAGCATGGATACAGAGTGCCCGTTAGACGGTTGGAGGTCGGCATGAACGATCGAGTTCCGCGAAAACCTGATGGAATGTTGCTAGCCCTTGTGGTCGGCCTAGTTGCGTTTGGGCTAGTGATGGTCTATAGCTCATCGTTCTATGTGGCCTATGCCGAGTACGATTCTTCGGTCTATTGGGTTTTGCGCCAAACCATGTGGGCAATTGCTGGCATTGTGGCAATGGTTGTGACAATGCGCTTCGATTATCGCAAGTTACGGCGTTTTTCGTTGCCCTTGATGGCGCTGACGCTCTTTTTGCTGTTGTTGGTGTTGCTGTTGCCCGAACATATTACCAAGGTCAACGGTGCCAGCCGCTGGATTAATATTGGGCCAATCGGGATGCAGCCAAGCGAGGTTGCCAAGTTTGCGGCAATTATTTATTTTGCCGACTGGCTTTCGCGGCGTGGCTCGAAAATTCGCCAATTTGTGACTGGGCTGTTGCCATTTGGGATTATGCTTGGGCTATTGGCGGGCTTGGTGCTGTTGCAACCAAATATGAGTACCACGATTGTGATTGTGGTGATCAGTGCCGCGATTTTGTTTACCTCTGGGGCCAGCTTGACCCACTTAGGAATTGCCGCCAGCATTACCACGCTGGTTGGCTGGACGGCAATTCAATCGGCGGGTTATCGTGCCTTGCGGGTGTTGGTTTGGCAAGATCCCTTCAGCTATCCCCGCGACGGTGGCTACCAACCAATTCACGCCTTGTATGCGCTTGGCTCTGGTGGCTGGACTGGTGTTGGCTTGGGCCAAAGCCGCCAGAAATTTTTCTGGTTGCCCTTTGCCCATACCGATGCAATTTATGCGGTGATTGGCGAAGAATTGGGCATTATTGGCGCAGGCTTGGTGCTGGCAGCATTTATTGTGCTGGCGGTGCGTGGCTTCCGCATTGCCTCGCGCTCGCTCGACCCATTTGGCGCACTGATTGCAGTTGGCGTGACGACATGGCTCGTCGTTCAAGCGCTGATTAATATTGCCGTGGTAACCACCGTAATTCCGTTTACCGGCATTACACTGCCATTTATTTCCTATGGTGGTTCATCGTTGATGATGACCATGATTGCGGCGGGCTTGCTGCTGAGTGTTACCCGTTATGCGCCGTTGAAACGGGCTGAGGAACAAACCAATGAACTCTCCATCCCCACAATTGGCCAACTCCGACCACGAGTGGTCGCCGCTGCTGATGCTGTGCGGCGGTGGCACGGGCGGCCACGTGTATCCGGCTTTGGCCGTAGCCAGCGCCCTGAAGAAGCTCAGCGAGCAAGCAGCTTCGCCATCGGCAATTCCCTCGGCGGCACATGGCGCAAACCAGCAGACGAATCCAAGCGACTCATCGCTTGGCGCAAGCCCAAACAACGCAAAACCTTGGTCAGCCAGCCAATCAACGGCAGTACTGCCCGCGAACGGATCGAGCAGCGCCGGCGTAATCAACGCCAACGTTAAGCCGCAACTGCGCTATATTGGCTCAGTTGATGGCATGGAAGGCGATTTGGTCAAGCGCGAGAGCACAATTCCGTTTGTTGGCTTGCCAGCTGCAGCTATGCGTGGACGCAACCCAATTCAGATGCTGAAAAATGCTGGAGTCTTGATCAAAGGCGTGCTGGCTGCCCGTAGTTTGTTGCGTCGCGAACGGCCAGCAGCAATTTTGGGCACTGGCGGCTATGTGTGTGTGCCGCTGTTTGTGGCGGCGGCGCTTGAACGTGTGCCAACGTTGCTCTATTTGCCCGATATTGTGCCTGGTTGGGCGGGACGGGTGTTGGCGCGTTTAGCTACCCGCATTGCTGTAACCTTTGATGATTCCAAGCGCTATTTGCCAGCGCACAAGGTGGTCGAAACTGGCTATCCGGTGCGCGGTGAGGTGTTTAATCAAGATAAAGCCGCTTGTCGGGCGCTATTTGGCCTGAATGATCAACTGCCAGTGCTCTTGGTTTATGGTGGCAGCAGGGGCGCACGCTCGATTAATCAGGCTGTTGCCGCGCTCTTAAGCGATCTGTTAGAATTAGCGCAGGTCGTGCATGTTTGCGGACGGAATGGTGATGAAACATGGTTGCGTGAGGCGCAGGCCAAGCTCAGCCCTGAACGTGCCAGCCGTTATCATCTTTACCCATATCTGCATGCCGATGCTGAACGCTCAATGAGCGCGGCATTTGGCGCAGCAGATTTTGCGTTAAGTCGGGCTGGCGCTTCGACGATGGCCGAACTACCCGCCGCAGGCATTGGTTCGATTTTGGTGCCTTTGACGATGGTGAAGCAAGAATACAACGCTGCTGCCCTAGCCGACCGTGGCGCAGCAATTAGCATTCCCGATGAGGCAATGCTAGGCTCTGGAGAGCCAACCCAAGGCCGTTTGTGGCGCGAACTCTCGGCAGTGCTGAGTAGCCCTGAGCGTTTACAAACGATGGCGCAACGCAGTGCCAGCCTTGCCCAACCAGACGCAGGGGCGCGGCTTGCCAGCGAATGGCTGGCGCTTGCCCGAGGAGGCTAAAGCGTATGTCGTTTCGAGTGATCCTCTTGCAACAATCGATCCAGTTTAGCTTTTTGCAGCTGTTGATGCTTGTGATTTTTCCAATCGCAGGCTTCTTTGGCTGGCGGCGCGGCTGGAAGGAAGAGGCCATTACCACGGTCGGGCTCATTTTCTCATTGGTGTTGTTTGCCAACCCAACGGTTGCCGAAAACATGGCTGGGCTGCTGAATCGGATTATCAATGCCTTTGCGGTGTTTATTAATGCGTTGTTTGGCGGCGAAAGCGGCGAACGCTCACCCTTTATCGATAGCGAGAATTTTGAGAATTTTCGGGCAATTTCGTTTATCATCGGGGTCATTCTTTCGTATGTGATTGGCTCGGCGATTGGCAGTCGCGATGAAGTAAGTCGCGGTGGACGGGTTATTGGGGTCGGCGTAGGCGTGTTGAATTCGTATATTGTGCTTTCACGCTTGCTCGATTTTTGGATTGCCTACGACAAAGAGGGCGCTAATTTGCCCTTTGATGAGGGCGTTGGCATCACCGTCTCGTCAATTTCGCAGCAAAATGCCCTCAAGGACAATTTGCCAACCATCTTTGCCTTGCTCTTTTTGGTCGTGTTGATTGTAACGTTCTTCCGACTACCCCGAATGCGGGAGTAACAAGGAGAGCATAGAGCAAAGAACATAGAACATAGCAACGTTTATTCATCGATTATGCTCTATGCTCTATGTTCTATGTTCTGAAAAATGCTTGGGGACGCTGGGAATCGTCGATCTCAGCGTTTCTGCTGTTTTTATCTGGCTTTTTTAAGGAGTCGCTGGTGCATACGCACATTGTTGGAATTGGTGGTTCAGGGATGAGTTCGATTGCGACGATCCTCGTGGAGCGTGGCGATCAGGTTTCAGGCTGCGATCGCGCTGCCAATGCTGCAACTAAGCGCCTTGCCGACCACGGCGTGCAGATTGAAATTGGCCATGATCCAAGCCATATCGACGGCATCGATCGCCTGCTGGTTACCTCGGCCTTGCCACTCGACCACGTTGAGCTGGTGGCCGCCCGCCAAGCAGCAATTCCGGTGCTAACCCGTCACGATCTTTGGCGCGAATGGAGTGCTGAGCGCCCAACCTTGGCGATTACAGGAACCCATGGCAAAACCACCACTACTGCAATGTTGGCAGTTATTTTTAAGCATGCTGGCTATACACCAGGCTTTTTGATTGGAGCCGAAGTGCCAGCTTTGGGAGCCAGCGCCGCTTGGGGTCAAGGGCCGTTGGTGCTTGAAGCCGATGAATATGCGCGCACCTTTTTGGCGCTTGACCCAACGATTGGCATTATTACCAATCTCGATTGGGATCATGTTGATATTTATCCCAGCCAAGCTTCGTATGATGCGGCCTTTCTTGAGTTTGCCACCAAGCCAAGCCTGCAAACCTTGGTGCTCTGCGGCGATGATGCTGGCACGCAACGAGTGCTGGCCGATGTTGCAGCGATTCGCTGTGGGTTGGCTGAGCACAACGCTTGGCGGGCAACGGCGGTTCAAGCAACGCCCGATGGCATGCTTTTTGATCTAATTAGCCCTGTGTCCGAGCCAATCGCTGTCCAACTGGGAGTTGCTGGGCTGCATAATGTGCAAAATGCCTTGTTAGCTTTAGCTGCGGCTCATGCCTATGGGGTGGATCTCGCGGCAGCGGTCGCGGCAATTGGCCACTATCAAGGGGCGGCGCGGCGCTTCGAGCCAAAAGGCCAAGTTGGCAATGTACGGGTATTTGATGATTATGCCCATCATCCTGCAGAAATTCGGGCGACCCTTGCAGCAGCCCGAGCACGTTTCCCTGAGCAACGGATTGTGGCCTATTTTCAGCCGCACACCTTCAGCCGCCTAGAAGCGTTTTTGGCTGAATTTCAGACAGCTTTTGAGCAAGCTGATTTGGTGCGCATTGGCGCGGTGTATGGGGCACGCGAAACTGGCAAGGGCGATCCAACGGCGCAGATTGTGGCTGGCATGCAGCATCCAAATGCGCTAGCAGTCGGCGATTTGAACCAAGCCTTTGAACAATTATTCCACGATGTGCAGGCTGGCGATGTAGTGTTGACCTTGGGAGCTGGCGATGGAGTTTCGGTTGGCGAGCGGTTGGTGGCGGCGCTGAGGTGATTCGATGATTGCTGATGCTGCGTATCGCCAATTTCATCGTGATGCAGCAGATCGGTTGCGTCAACTTTACGCCGAGCAAATTGGTCGGCCTGAAGGCTTGGATGGAATTATGGCATGGCATTTAGCATTGGCCTGCGAATGGCCCGACGCAATCAACGCGGCACTTGATCAGGCTGAAAGCGTTATTGCTCAACATAATATCGCCGATGCTCGGGTTTGGTGCGAGCGGGCTTTGGATTATCTGAGCCGCTTGGCCGAGGAGCAACGAGCCAATTTTGCCCTGCGCGCCTATAGCTTGGCCTGGACGGTACTCGATTGGGCGGGCAATCACGACGATGCTTTGTATTATGCGCAGCAGCTGTTGACCTTGGCCCGCGCCGCTCAATCGGTGCAGATTGAAGGCGGTTCGTTGGTGGCTTTGGGTCGCTCGCAACGAGCATTACGTGATTTTGCTAACGCCGAGCAAACGCTCAAACGCGCGCTCGATTTGGCCCGCACAACCAACAATCTGCCGCTTGAAGCAGAAGCGTTGTTGCACCTTGGCAAAACCGAGCAACTGCAAGGCCGCCATACCGAGGCAATTCACCTGTATAACGCCGCCCAAGCACGCGGAGCGGTGATTGACGATCGGCTAACAATCGCTAAAATTATCACAAGTATTGGCGATGTCTATCGTTTGATTGGCTCAGGCCAACAGGCCGCCGATTATTACACCCGCGCCTTGGAAATCGAGGAGCATCTGCCTGGCACGTTGGGTGTGGCGATTGTGCACGAGAAATTGGCGCTTTCGTATCTCGAATTAAACGATTTGGATCAAGCGCTGCGTTGCCAAGCAGAAAGTCTGATGCTGCGCGAAAAGTTGCACGATGCTGTGGGTACGGCTCGCGCCTACACCGTGATGGGTGTTATTCACCATGCCCGCGGCGATTATCAGACCGCAGTTGACTCGTTTCTCAAAGCCTTGCAATACGAGGATCGTCGCTCGCAAGGGGTTGGCCAAATTATGCTGCATAATCGTTTGGGCGATGCCTACCGAGCGCAAGCAGATTATGGCTCGGCGAGCACCAGCTACAATGTTGCGCTGACCAATGCCCAGCAATTGGGCGATACGGTTGGAATTGCCTTGGCCAGTGAGCGTTTGGGCGATTTGGCCTACGAATGGAATGATCGTCACGACGCGGGCAAACATTGGCATACTGCCTTTTTGTTGCGCCAAGGGCTTGGCCATTACGATGAACAAAAGCGCTTGCGTGAACGCTTGCGCACTTTAGGAATGCAGGTTTAAGCATGATCGACCTTCGCGAAAACGAGCCACTTGCCCCCTACACCGCTTGGCGGATTGGTGGCCCAGCGCGTTATTTTGTTAATGTAACCAGCCCTGAGCAACAAATTGAGGCTGTGCAATGGGCCGAACGCCAGCAAGTGCCAATTTTTATGCTTGGTGGCGGCTCGAATATGCTGATGAGCGATGCAGGCTGGAATGGCTTGGTCATTCGCAATCGCGCAACTGGCTTTGAACTGCAAGAGCATGGTGATCAACTGACGATTCATGTGCAAGCTGGCGCGCCGACTGCTGGCACGGTACGCCGTTTGGCGGCGCAGGGTATTGCTGGCCTTGAATGGGCCGAAGGCTTGCCTGGCACAATCGGCGGGGCAATTTATGGCAATGCTGGCTGCTATGGCGGCGAAACTGCCAAACACCTGCAATCGGCCCGCCTCTTAATGCCCGATAATCAAATTGTCGAGTGGTCGGCGGCAGATTTTCAGTTCGATTATCGCACTAGCCAACTCAAGCGACTGGCAGCCAATCGGCCAACCACGCGCATTCCGTATGTGCTTGATGCTGTGCTCACTGCTTGGCGCGACGATCCAACGCGCATTGCCAGCACAATGGCCGAGATTGCCGAAGGTCGCAAGCAACGCACGCCTGCTGGCTCATCGTGTGGCTCGGTGTTTAAAAACCCAGCCAACACCACCGCAGGCCGCTTGATCGATGCTGCTGGCTTGAAAGGCTTTCGTATGGGCGCGGCCCAAATTGCCGAAAAACATGCTAACTATATTTTGAATCTTGGCGGGGCAACGGCGAGCGATATTTTGCGCGTGGCCGAGTATGCCCAAACTGAAGTATTAAAACAATTTGGCATCGAACTTGAATTAGAAGTTCGCGTGATCTCCAGTGAGGATCAATCGTTATGACAAAACGGCGGGTTGGAATTGTCTTTGGCGGTAAATCGGGTGAGCACGAAGTGTCGTTGAAATCGGCGCGGGCGGTGATGAATGCGCTTGATCCTGCAAAATATACGGTTGTGCCAATTGGCATCAGCCGCAACGGCCAATGGCTCAGCGGCGGCGATCCATTGTTGGCTTTGGAGCAACAGGCCGACCAAAAGATGCTTGGGCGTGCACCCCAAGCAGGCTTGGTCAGCGAAACTGCAATTGTGCAAAGTGCTGGCAGCTTGCCCGAACAAACCAATATGGCCGCGCTCGATGTGATTATTCCGGTGTTGCATGGCCCGTTTGGCGAGGATGGCACGATTCAAGGTGTGTTTGAATTAGCTAATCTACCTTACGTTGGCTGTGGCGTATTGGCGGCCTCAGTGGGCATGGATAAAGGCTTGATGAAATCGGCCTTTGCAGCTGCTGGTTTGCCCCAAGTGCCGTGGCAACTGGTCTTGCGCCGTGATTGGCAACAACAGCCCGAAGCGGTCTACGAGCAGCTAGAAGCTGCTTTGCACTATCCAATGTTCGTTAAGCCAGCCAACCTGGGCAGCAGCGTTGGCATTAGCAAAGTTAGCAATCGGGCCGAACTGGCGGCTGGTATGGCCGAGGCTGCTGGCTACGATCGGCGGATTGTGGTTGAGCAAGGCATCAATGCCCGTGAAATCGAAGTTGCGATTTTGGGCAACGATGATCCAGCGCCTTCAGTGCCAGGCGAAGTGCTGCCAGCCAACGATTTTTACGATTACGCCGACAAATACCTTGAAGGCCAAACCCAATTTGCAATTCCGGCGGAGCTTGATGCTGCGACTAGCGAGCAATTGCGGGCCATGGCCGTGACCGCCTTCAAAGCAATTGATGGTGCTGGTTTGGCGCGGGTCGATTTCTTTGTTGAGCGCGAAACTGGCGCAATCTATATCAACGAAATTAATACCTTCCCGGGCTTTACGGCGATGAGCCAATATCCCAAATTGTGGGAAGCCACGGGAGTCAGCTATAGCGAATTGCTTGATCGTTTGATCGACTTGGCAATTGAGCGCTACCACGAGCGAGGCAGATGAGTAATCCACGTCGGACAGGCCGCATGATCAGTCGCAAGCCACGCGGGCGCACTGCGCTTGGGGTGCGTACCAGCACGCCGATGGTGCGGCCAACCGCGCGCACGATTCTGCGCAGTATGCTCATGAACGGCAAATTATTGGCTTTGTTTTTATTGCTGGCGAGCATTGGCTGCTTGATTTTTGTCTTTCGTTCGCCAGCCTTTGTGGTTGGCAACTTAGAGATCGAAGGCAATCGCTCAGTCGATGCGACCACAATTAGCCAATTGGCCGACCTGCAAGGCCGCTCGATTTGGGATATTGATCCGGCGGCGGTGGCTGCGCGGATTGGCCAAAATCCCTATGTTGCTACTGCCACGGTGCAACTGCGAATACCGGCGCGGGTCTTGGTGCGAGTGCAAGAGCGGCAGGCAGCGGTTGTATGGAATGTTGGCGGCACCAATTACGAAGTGACTGCTGGCGGCGAAGTGTTGGGCTTGGCTACCTCGATAACCACTGCAACCTTAATTATTTACGATACCCGCACGATTCCAATTTCGGCGGGCAGCTATATTGACACCGATGCCTTGAATTTGGCCCAAACCCTGTATCTGCGTATACCCAAAGAGCTTGGTTGGCAACCGACGCGCTACGAGTGGGACCCATACTACGGGCTTTCGGTTTACAATGACACCAAGCAAGCTGTGTTTGGGCGTTTGGCAGGCGAACCGATTAGCCTTGATCGCAAACTTGCAACGTTGCAACAAGTGCAAACCAGCGATACAGCGTGGATATTTATTGATTTACGACCGGAAAAACCCTACTATCGACCGCAGGCGACTCCAACGCCAACGGAAGGGTCGCAATAAGGAGCACATGGGTGGAGCAGCGACAAGCTATGTGGATTCCGCTGGCGGGGCTGGGAGTTGGGGTGGCGATTGGGCTTGTTTCCGGCCTAACGATTCCCTCGCAATTTGCCCGTTACACAGCGGTGGCAGTTTTATCGGCGCTTGATTCGATTGTTGGCGCAACCAGGGCCACAATCGAAAAACGCTATCGGAATCGGATTTTTATCTCGGGATTAATTGGCAACACTGTGTTGGCGGTTGTGCTGGCGTTTCTTGGCGAACGCTTAGGCATCGACCTCTATTTGGCGGCAGTGGTGGCCTTTGGTGTCCGTTTGTTTGAAAATGCCAGTCGCATTCGCCAACATCTGGTTGGCTAGGCGCAAAGAGCCAGAACCAAGGCGAAGCTCCGCTTGATGGATGCACTTTTTTGCAATGTCGCGCTCTCATCATTCGTTATTTCGAGCAACCCGACATTGATCATTGTTCTAGCCTTGATGAACCAGCTTCTTCTGCGACCTAGTGTAGGTTGTTGACGCAATGCAGCGTGGTTGCAAAGCGATCTGCTATCTCGTATAATCGCCAGCAACCCTGCTTGACAGGCAACATTTTAGCCTAACACAAGGGGTTTTCCATGAATCGCACCATTGTCGGTATTGATGTCGGTACAACCAAAATCTGTACTTTGGTTGCTGAAGTTCACGATACAGGCAAAGTCAATATTTTAGGGGTGGGCCTCACGCCTTCCAAAGGGCTTGATCGCGGCGTTGTCGTCAATATCGATGAAGCTGTGAGCGCGATTGCAACCTCGGTCGAAAAGGCCGAGCGCCTTTCTGGCTACCGCATTGGCACTGCCTTCGTGGGGATTGCAGGGCGGCATATTTCCTCAGTCAACAGTCGTGGGGTTGTTGCGATCTCACGCCCAGACCACGAAATTTCGCGTACTGATGTGGCGCGGGCAGTCGAAGCAGCCCAAGCGATTGCCATCCCCACCCAACGCGAAGTCATCCACGTTATTCCACGCGCCTATATCGTCGATGGCCATGAAGGCATTCGCGACCCAGTTGGCATGGCTGGCTATCGGCTTGAAGTTGAAACGCATATTGTCACTGGCGAAGTGATGGCGATTCAAAACTTAATCAAGAGCGTTGAACGGGCTGGGGTTGGCATCGACGACCTTGTGCTGCAACCCTTGGCTTCGGGCGAGGCCGTGCTCAGCGAAGAAGATAAAAGCCGTGGGGTTGTGCTGGTTGATATTGGCGGCGGCACGACCGATATTGCAATTTTTATTGGCGGCGGCATTTGGCATACCGTCGTATTGCCGATTGGTGGCGCGCATTTCACCAACGATTTGGTCTATGTATTGCACACCCCGCATAACACCGCTGAATATCTTAAACTACGCTATGGTAAAGTGAGCGATATTGAAAGCCATGATCCTGACGAGGATTTGATTGATACTGATGGCTTCTCACCAGGTGAACATCAACAAGTTTCGCGGCTTGAACTTAACGAAATTCTGCAAGCTCGCGCCGAACAACTGATCGACATGATTGGCAATGAAATCCGTCGTTCTGGCTATGAAGGCCTGTTGCCTGCGGGAATTGTTCTGACAGGTGGCTCGGCTCAATTGCCTGGCTTAGATGAGATGGCTCGCCAACTTTTAGGCATGCCAGTGCGAATTGGCATCCCAACGAATTTGACTGGATTAGCTGAAGCAATTGATGCACCACCCTATGCCACGGCTGTGGGGCTTGTCCGTTGGGGCTTGCGTCATGGAATGGGCAGCGTTGGCGGCCACACTGCGAGCCAACCAGCAACAACCAACTGGAAACAAACCTACGACCGCTTCAAAATGTGGTTACGGGAGTTTTTACCCTAAACCGGCATCTGGCTACAGTCGATCCACGCCATTGCTGAGCTTTGGTGCTGATCTGGAGGCAACTTAACTATGGATTTCAATAACAACTTAATTGAAAATTTCGCCCAAATCAAAGTGATTGGGGTTGGTGGCGGCGGCTCGAATGCAGTTGATCGCATGGTCGAATCGGGCCTGCAAGGGGTCGAATTTATTACGGTCAACACCGATGCTCAAGCCTTGATTCACTCGCCTGCGACGATTCGTGTGCGGATCGGCGATAAATTGACCCGTGGGCTTGGCTCTGGCGGCAACCCGGTGATTGGCCAAAAAGCTGCTGAAGAAACCCACGATGAGCTGCACGATGTGTTGCGTGGCTCGGACATGGTGTTCATCACTGCTGGCATGGGCGGCGGCACTGGCACTGGTGCTTCGCCAGTAATTGCAGCGATTGCCCAAGAAATTGGCGCTTTGACAGTTGGGGTTGTAACCCGACCTTTCTTATTTGAAGGCAACCATCGCCGCAAAGTTGCCGAATCGGGGATTGACCAACTTAAGCCAACCGTTGATGCCTTGATTGTGGTGCCAAACGATCGCTTGCTGCAAATTGCTTCGAAAAACACCAAAATGAACGAAGCCTTCCGCATGGCTGACGATGTGCTGCGCCAAGGTATTCAAGGGATCTCCGATTTGATTACCAGCCGCGGTTTGATTAACCTCGACTTTGCCGACGTAAAAACGATTATGTCGCAACAAGGCACAGCCTTGATGGCGATTGGCCATGGCATTGGCGATAATCGCATGATCGATGCAGCCAATATGGCCATCTCATCGCCGTTGCTCGAAATTTCGATCGACGGAGCCAAGGGCGTGCTGTTCAACGTGACTGGTGGCGAAGATTTGGGCTTGCTAGAAGTCAACGAAGCTGCTGAGATCATTTCGAAGGCTGCTGACCCCGATGCGAATATTATTTTCGGGGCACGAATTGACCCCAACTTGCCAGCTGATGAAGTGAAAATCACGATTATTGCGACGGGCTTTGACCAAGCGCGGCCCCAAGGCAACAATCGCTCACGTTCCTATCCATCGGCGCAAAGCCAACCAAGCCAACCACAATCAAACTATCAACAACCAACCCAACAACAACCAGTACGGCCAGCGCCGCAACCGCAACAACCCCAACGGCCTACGCCGCCAACCTCGTTTGGTAGCAACGACGATTTAGATATTCCACCATTCTTGCGCAACCGCGAGCGCCGCAAGTAACGATGGTTGCTCGCTCTAGTGCGGTAGTACTACCCCGCTGGAGCGAGCAAACTGCCCAAATTGAGCGTGAATATTTTCAGATAACTACCTAGGTCGTTGGGCAAACTGCCCAAAGCTTAGGCAAAAAGTACTACAAATTTTGACATCAGCTTTTTAATCGTTATAATGAAGCTCTGAATACAGATCACATCGTGTACTACCTAGAGGATCCCCCAAAATCCATTAGCAAGGATGTGGTCGCGTACCAACCATGTTGGCCCTGTGTCCCTCTGATACAGGAACGTTCGATTCTAGGAATCGGCTTTTGAACTCATTGATGTAGGAGGCAAGAATGCTTCGATCAAAGCGCCAATTGATGAGCTTTGCGCTCATGTTGGTCCTTGTTGTTCCGGTCTTGGCTGCTTGTGGCGGCGAGGCAACTCCAACCACAGCTCCAGCAACGACAGTCCCTGCAACCGCAACTACAGATAGCGCAGCAGCAGCTACCACTGAACCAACCGCTGCTGCAACCGAAACGGATGCAACTGTTGAACCAACTGCTGAAGCTGAAGCAACTGCAGAACCAACCGCTGGCACCGGCACCACTGGTGAAGGCCCTGGCACCGACCCAGAAAAAACCATCATCATTGGTATGACCCAATCGCCAGACACCTTGTTCGGCATTGAATCACAATCAAGCGCCACCACCCAAGTGTTGTCAGCGATTCAACCAGCTTGTTTCACCACCTTGAACTATGAATACCAACCAGTTTGTTTCACCGCTTTGCCAAGCTTCGAAAATGGCGATGCAGTGACCCAAACCGTTTCGGTTGACAGCAGCTACGAAGGCAACATCGTCATCAACGACGAGTTGATCACCGACACCGCTAGCTTGACCGAAGCCCTTGAACTGGAACAAGTTGTTGTAACTTGGACCTTGATCGATGGCTTGACTTGGGAAGATGGCACCGCCATCACCGCTGCTGACTTCGTGTTTGCTGCTGAATTGTACCAAGATCCAGGCATCAAGAACGCTAGCCGCTTTGTACTTGATCGTACCCAAAAATACGAAGCCAAGGACGAAAAAACCTTGGTATGGTACGCAGCTCCTGGTTACACCGATGCAACCTACTTCTTGAACACCTTTGGGCCTGAACCAAAGCACGTTTTGGAAGGTGAAGACCCAGCAACCATTGGTGGTAGCGACTACGCTAGCAAGCCATTGGCTTACGGTCCATACAAGATTGCAGAAAACACCCCACAAGAAAGCACCAAGTTGGTTGCTAACGAAACCTACTGGAAAAAAGGCTACCCAATCATTGGTAATGTTACCTTCAAGTATCTGACCAGTGAAGATCAAGTCTTGCAACAATTGGAAAGCGGCGAAATTGACGTCGTTGGTTCAATTGGTTTGACCTTGGCTAACGCTCCTAAGCTCGACGAACTCGAAGCTGCTGGCACGCTCAAAGGTCAATATGTTCCAGCAACCGTGTGGGAACACATGGACTTCGGCGTAGAACGCAATGATGGCCAACCATCAATCTTCGCTGATGTTAAATTGCGCCAAGCTGTTGCTTTCGCAATCAACCGCAAGCAAATCATCGATAACGTCTTGTTCGGCAAGACCGTTGTCATGAACACCTTCTTGCCAGCCGATCACTGGGCTTACCCACCAAACGGCGAAGGCTTGGAACCATACGAATACGATGTTGAAAAAGCTAAGGCTCTCTTGACCGAAGCTGGTTGGACCGCTGGCGCTGATGGCATTCTTGAAAAAGATGGTGCTAAGCTCACGATCCAATTCTTCACCACCGAAAACAACCAAACCCGCGAAGCCGTTGCTCAATTGATCCAAGAAGACTTGAAAGCTGTCGGTATCGATGTTCAATTGAACTTCGTACCAGCAACCGATGTCTTGTTCAAGAACGGCGCAGAAGGTATCTTGGCTGGCCGCCGCTTTGACTTGGGCTTGTACGCTTGGGTCAGTGGCCCAGAGCCATCGACCGCTCTGTACCTCTGTGATCAAATTCCAACCGAAGCAAACAGCTACGGTGGTCAAAACAACACCGGCTGGTGTAGCCCTGAATACGATGCATCTGCATTGGCTTCACAAGCTGAAACCGACCGCGCCAAGCGCATTCCTTTGGTCATCGAAGCTCAAAAAGTCTTCAATGCCGAATTGCCAACCTTCCCATTGTACCAACGCGTCAATGTTGGTGCATACAACGTCAAGGTTAGCGGCTTGGACTTGAACCCAACCAGCCAAGTTGACTTCTGGAACATCGAAACCTGGGATATTACCAAGTAATTGGTTTGCTCCCCATTACGGAGCTGCGTGCTTGCACGTGGCTCCGTAGTCGATCCCTCGCCTTCCCACAGCTTTTTGTGAGCACCATAAACAGTTAAATCAAGACAATGTTGTCACGCCCGGATATGAACCACCAGACAGTGATTGTCGTGCTTGTGTGGTTTTTTTTGTAATGCGAGATAAATGGTACAATAGGCCAGTTTTCCAAACCTAAAAAATTCAATGCACTTTTTTTGAACGTAATTTGCCGTAACAGAGTGTACTAGTTAAGAACCATTTATCTTGTCGGCAATTAACCATTTCAAGCATCTTTAGAGGTACCGCATGACTGTATATCTCATTCGGCGCTTGTTTCAAGCGATTCTCGTTCTCCTGTTCTCATCGGCAGTGATCTACTCGCTGTTTGCCTTGGCTCCTGGTGGCCCCCTTGATGAGTTACGCCAAAATACTGACCCTAAGAGCCGTCCGAGTGAGGCGGATATTCAGCGCCAAGCAAAATTGCTCGGGGCTGATAAACCATGGTACTTGTGGTATCCCACGTGGCTTGCTGGCGATACGTGGCTCGATAAAGTTGGCCTTGAACAATATGTCGGCGAGCGCAAAGGGATTTTACGCTGGGATTGGGGTACGTCATGGAAGTTCCAGCGCAATGCTCCCGTCTTAGACATTATTAAAGATAAACTTCCCGATACACTCTGGCTGATGATTACCTCAACGATCATTTCATTGGTCTTGGGGATTCCGCTTGGGGTCTTCTCGGCAGTGCGCCAATATTCGTTCTTTGATTATATTTTGACCACATTTAGCTTTATCGGCTTATCATTGCCTTCCTTCTGGTTTGGGCTTTTGATTATTGCGGTATCGCTGTGGTTTAAACGCAATGGCTGGTTCTATTTCCCTGCTGGCGATATTTTGGCCTTGCGCAACTATGAAGTGCCTGTTCTCGGTACGGTTGTCGCTGGCTCGTTCCTCGATCGGGTCATGCACTTGGTGATGCCGGTTACCGTGCTTTCGATGCTCAACTTGGCCAACTGGAGCCGCTTTATGCGCGCCAGTATGCTCGAAGTGCTCAGCCAAGATTATGTGCGGACTGCCCGCGCTAAAGGGGTCAAGGAACGGGTCGTGATCTATAAGCACGCCTTCCGCAATGCGTTGATTCCCTTGATTACAATCATCGTATTTGCGATTCCTGGGGTGTTTGGCGGTGCGTTGTTTACCGAAACGGTGTTCAACTACAAGGCGCTCGGTTTTACCTTTATTAGCGCCCTCAACCTCAAAGATTATCCCTTGGCAATGGCCTTCTTGCTGATCTCATCGATCTTGCTGGTGTTTGCTACCTTGCTGGCTGATGTGCTCTATACCATTGTTGACCCACGAATTCGACTTGACTAGTTGAGGCTCGTAGTTTTCGATTGGTTTAGCGACCCTTGTGAAAGGAAAATCCATGGCTGTTTCAACAACTCAAGTCGAGGCCCGTGAGGCAAAAAAAGAAGAATATGAGCGCCCGTGGCTTGAGATTCTCAAACGCTTTTCACGCCACCGCTTTGCGGTTGCAAGCGTGGTGGTTTTGTTTTTGATGATTTTGGCAGTGACCTTTGGGCCATTGTTTATGCCATTTGGCGAAACTGATACCGCCGTTACCAAAAAGGATCAACCACCAGGTACCGAATATGTCGTCCCTAAAAATCTTTACTATAATAGTATTGGTGGTGAGATTCGAACTGCCGCCGGCACGACCCTTACCTTCTGGCTTGGCTCAGATGGGATTGGCCGCGATTTGCTGACCCGTTTGCTGTATGCAGGCCGCGTATCGCTGTACATTGCGGTTGCGGTTACCTTGCTCAGCGAATTGATCGGGATTATTATTGGCGTGATGAGTGGCTACTTTGGTGGGATTGTCGATGCCTTTGCAATGCGCTTTGTCGACTTCCTCAATACCTTGCCATTGCTGCCAATTCTGCTGATTATCTCGACAATTCTTGAGCCAACGGTCAATCTGCTGATTTTGATCTTGGTGTTCTTTAGTTGGACTGGTGGCGCACGCTTGATGCGCGGCCAAATCTTGAGCTTACGCGAGCAAGAATATGTTTCTGCTTCGCGGGCCTTAGGTGCTTCCAACTTGCGGATTATGTTCCGCCACCTTGTACCAAACGCCTTGGCTCCCAACATCGTTAATGCCTCGTTGGCCTTGAGCGGTGTGATGATTACCGAAGCAGCATTGAGCTTCTTAGGCTTCGGGGTCAAGTTGCCAGCTGCTTCATGGGGCAATATGCTCAAAGGTGTCAACACCACGATTCTGGAAAAATATACGTGGCAAGCCTTCTTCCCGGGGCTGGCGATCTTTATTTGTTCATTGTGCTTCAATTTTATTGGCGATGGCTTGCGCGACGCTCTTGACCCACGCGCCAAACGCTAACCTGTAATTCTTGCTAGATAGGGGCATGCTTGTGGCTCAATCCGATGTTTTGTTGAAACTCAAGGGTGTCAAAACCTACTTTTTCACCGATGAAGGCACTGTCCATGCCGTCGATGGCCTCGATTTTCAGGTGCGTCGTGGCGAAACCTTAGGCATTGTCGGTGAATCAGGGTGTGGCAAAAGCGTAACCTCCATGTCGATCTTACGCTTGCTGGGCAAAACTGGTAAAGTCATCGAAGGCGAAATCATGTTCGATGGCGAAAATTTGCTCGACTTGAGTGAAGAAGAAATGCGCAAAATCCGTGGTAATCGGATTTCAATGATTTTTCAACAGCCAACGACCTGTCTGAATCCTGTTTTCCGCATTGGCGAACAGATTATCGAGGCCTTGCAAATTCACCAAGGGCTTTCTGGCGAGGAAGGCAATAAACGCACGATTGAGCTTCTGACCTTAGTTGGTTTGCCCGACCCCGTGCGTCGGATGCGCTCGTTCCCCCACGAAATTTCAGGCGGTCAGGCCCAACGGGTGATGATCGCCATGGCCTTGGCATGTAACCCAGAGTTGTTGATTGCTGACGAACCAACCACCGCACTTGACGTAACGATTCAAGCCCAAATCTTGGATCTGATGCGCGAGTTGCGCGAAAAAGTCAATACCGCAATTATTTTGATTACCCACGATTTAGGGGTTGTGGCCGAAATGGCCGAAAATGTGATGGTTATGTATGCAGGCAGGGCTGTCGAATACGCCCCTGTCCATGCCTTGTTTGAAGCACCCAAACACCCCTATACCCAAGGCTTGATCGCTTCAACCCCGGTTTTGGGCAATGTGCGTGACGAATTAGAAACAATTCCTGGCCAAGTTCCCAGCTTGTTGAACCCGCCAGCTGGTTGTCGTTTTGCTTCACGCTGTGCTCATCGCATGGATCAATGTACCCAAGAAGAACCCCCGTTGATCAAGCTCGAAGGTGATCGACTGGTACGTTGCTGGTTGTACTAGAAGAGGTTTTACATGACTGTTTCCAACAGTACCAGTGAGCATTTGCTTGAGGTACGCAATCTCAAGAAATATTTTCCAATTAAAGGTGGCTTGATGCGGCGCACTGTCGCTCAAGTCAAGGCCCTTGATGGCGTTAGTTTCAGCATTAAAAAAGGCGAAACGCTGGGCTTGGTGGGTGAATCAGGCTGTGGCAAAACGACCACTGGTCGGACGGTCTTGCGCTTGATTCCGCCTTCTGCTGGCGAAGTGCTGTTCGAAGGCCAAGATGTGCTTAAGGCAAGCGCTGGCCGGATGCGCGCCCTCCGTCGCGATATGCAAATTGTGTTTCAAGACCCGTATGCCTCGCTCAACCCGCGGATTCCGGTGGGCCACAGTATTGCCGAGGGCTTGAAAATTCATAATATTGGCACGCCCAGAGAGCGGCTTGACCAAGTTGCCCAGGTGCTAGAACGAGTCGGCTTGAATTCAGGCCACATGCGCCGCTTTCCCCACGAGTTTTCTGGCGGCCAACGCCAACGGATCGGGATTGCCCGCGCCTTGGTGATGCAGCCCAAACTGATCGTCTGCGATGAGCCAGTTTCGGCCTTGGACGTGTCGATTCAAGCCCAAGTGCTCAACTTATTGAACGACTTGCAAAAAGATTTGGGTCTGACCTATCTGTTTATCGCCCACAACTTAAGCGTTGTCGAGCATATCAGCAATCGAGTGGGTGTGATGTATTTGGGGCGCATGGTCGAGCTGGCAAGCCGCGATCAACTCTTCAGCAAGCCAATGCACCCCTATACCAAAGCCTTGATGTCGGCAATTCCCTTGCCCGACCCAACCATCAAGCGCGACCGCATTATCTTGGAAGGCGACGTTCCAAGCCCGGTTAATCCACCAAGCGGCTGTCGCTTCCACCCACGCTGCTGGCTGGCACAAGATATTTGTAAACACGACGACCCAGCCTTTGAGGAAAAAGAGCCAGGCCACTTTGTTGCTTGTCACTTTGCTCAGGGTTAAACAACTTGTTGGGATCAAGCATCAGAACCGAGGCGGCTTTGCTACCTCGGTTCGTTGTTTAACTAGCTAAAGATCTGATGAGAAACCCCATTTATCCAGCAAATATGGCTTGGCTGCATTCGACAAAAATGCATGGCTGCGCTACACTGCCTGTTGCTTAAAAGTGATCGAACGTTGCGGTTTGAATAAATTAGAGCGTCAACGATCGGCAAGTTTTTTGTGCTTGCACGATGGTTCGCCTTGGATTGATGCTAATGAAATTGCGTTTTAGCTTTGCGCTGCTCCTGTGTTTTAGTTTGGTTGGCTGTAGTGTTGAGGGTGGTGCGCCTGTTGGACAGCCAACGGTGCAGGTTCAAACTCCGCTGCCAACAACCAATCCCGCCACAAGCAATCTATGGACATTGGGTCTGACTGAAGAACCAGTCGATCTGTATCCGTATAGTTATGCCTTTCGGGGCGCTGCACCCTTGATTGAATTGCTCTACCCAGCTCCGTTGACGGTGGTGAACGAAGCCTATACCACAACTGGGGTCTTGGAGCGCGTGCCATCGTTTGAAAATGGCGATGTGCAATATATTACAACCACGGTTAATCTTGATTCGAATGGCGTGATTACCACGACCCAAACTGAAACCATTACCAGCGTGCGCCAGTTGACCGTGACCTATCGCTGGAATAAAAATCTGCAATGGGATGATGGCCAGCCATTAACCGCTGCTGATTCGGTATTTGCCTATAATTTGCTGCGTGGTAGCGCCTCGACCGCGCAATTGGCTACCCAAAGCGACCTAACCGCCGATTATGTGGCGCTTGATCAATATACGACCCGCGCGTATTTGCCACCAGAACGCGATGATCCCAATTATTTGATTACGGTTTGGACTCCGTTGCCAGCTCATCTTTTTGAAGGCGAGCCAAGCGCCAAACAAGTGAGCGATCGCCTAGGCCAATCGCCAGTTGGCTATGGCCCGTATAAACTTAAAGCATGGACTGCTGGCACGCAATTGGAGTTTGTGCGTCGTGAAGGCCAAGCTGAACAATTGCCAAGCACGATTGTTGCGCGCTTATACCCCGATATTGCCATGATGCGCGATGATGTGCTGAGTGGGCGGGTTGACGTGGCTTGGACTGAAGGCTCGTTGGAGCAATTAGCGCCTGAGCTTAAAACCGACGTGCAATCCAAAACTTTGCAACTCTTGCAAGCACCCAACCCAATTTGGGAACATATTGATATGAACTTGGCGGTTGTGGCGTTGCAAGATATTCGTATGCGCCAAGCGATTGCCCATGGTTTCAACCGCGAGGCAATTAGCACAACCTTGTATGGCTCGCCCAATGCTGTGTTGCATAGCTGGTTGGCTGCCGAATCGTGGGCCTTTGATCCCACCACTGCTGTCAGCTATACCTTTGATCCCGATTACTCGCGCGAATTGCTTGATCAGATGAATTATCTTGATACGAATAGCGATGGTCTGCGCGAACGCCCTGATGGCTCGCCATTCCAATTAACCTTGACGACTTCGGCTCAAACCCCAATTCGCCAACGCCTGAGCGAGCAATTTGTCAGCGATATGCGAGCGATTGGGATTGATATTAAAATTGAGGCCTTGTCAACGACCGACCTCTATAGCCAGCAAGGGCCATTGTTTGGTCGGCGTTTTGAGCTAGCCCTGTTTGGCTGGCTGCGCAGCGTCGATCCTGATGGCGCGGTGCTGTGGAGTTGTGCTGCAATTCCCAACCAAATCAATGGCTACTCCGGCGATAACTTTACTGGTTGGTGTATGGATACTGCTGATAAAGCAATTCGCACCGCCACCAGTTCGCTTGATCCCGCAGTGCGCAAAGCAGCCTATAGCCAACAGCAGGAAATTTTTACCCGCGAGTTGCCGGTTTTGCCCGTGATTACGCGCCAAACTACGGTGCTGCTTGCGCCTGCTATTCGTGGTGTTCGGCCCCAGCCATTAGCACCAATTACCTGGAACTTGAGTGCTTGGCAACGCTAACGGCGTGGATTATGCTTAATCAATCGAACTGAACAAATGACAACCAACATGGATTAAGCTAAATCTATGCGCTTATTAATTGGCATTGTGCTGTTGAACCTAGTGTGGTGTAGCTACCGCCCCCAAGAACGCCAAATTCTCTGGGGGTGGTTTTTGCGTATTTGGCCGCGTTTACGGCCAATTTTGGGCTGGTTGTTTATTTTCATTGGCATTTTGGGTGTCATTTTGCCAATTTTGCAAGGGCTGATTTTCTTGGTGCTTGGCTCGGCGCTGATTGGCCCACGCCATCGGCTGATTCGGCTGACGCGTGTACTGTATAAACGTTTTTTACGTTGGCTGGCAACGCGGCGCAATCGAGTAATTGCTTGGATCGGCCAATTTGGCATTCGTTCGTTGCGTACCCTCAATCAGCAAATTCAGCGTTTGAAGGATTACCGCGCGCGCTATTATCGCAAGCATCGATTAATTCGCTTGGCGATTGTGCCACCAGCAGCGGTTATTAGCGAGCTTAATCACTATCGACTGCGCTATGATCCAAGTTATCGGCATGGCTTGCCGCCGCATATTGTGTTGGTGCCAAGTAGCCTGCCGCTTGATCGTGATCAATTTGAAGCGCAGATCGTGACAGCCCTGCAACAGTATCCCGCGTTTGCATTGACGCTTGATCAGGTGCAAATTGCCCCAATTCAGCATCGTTTGGTGGTTACGCCCAGCCAAGGCCAGGCAGCGCTTGAACAACTCCAAGCCATGTTGCCGACAACTCGGCCAATCGAACGGCGGCCATGGCCAGCGCTGACGCTTGGCAAATTGTTGCAATATAGTAGTTTGGCAAGTGCGCAAGCGTGGGTGGCCGAGACGTGGCAACCTCAAACGTGGCAGGTAACCGAGGTTGTGTTGTTTGAAGAACGTTTTGGTCATATGTGGCACGAAGTGCGGCGTTTTCGCCTAGCCCAAGCCACCATGAAGCAGACGGAGTATGTTAAGATAGATGATATTAATGATTCTCGCTAAAGCAATGCTGCTTACACTCACTGCCGAGGAGTTTTACGATGATTGAAACCACAATGGCAACCGCTCAGCGCCAATTTGATATTGCCGCTGAATTGCTGGACTTGGAACCGGAAGTTCGGGATTTGTTGCGCGCGCCCCGGCGTGAGTTGATCGTGCATTTTCCGGTCAAGTTGGATAACGGTCGGGTGCGCAATTTAACTGGTTATCGTGTGCACCACAATATTACGCGTGGCCCAACCCTTGGTGGCTTGCGCTTGCAATCGGCAGCGACGCTCGAAGAAATGCAAGCCCTCGCCATGTGGATGACCTGGAGTTGTGCGATTGTGCAAATTCCCTATGGCGGAGCCAAAGGGGCAATTGTTTGTGACCATCGCGAGCTAAGCAGCGGCGAATTAGAGCGGATTATTCGGCGCTATGTGACCGAAATTACCCCCTTGATCGGCGCTGAACGCGATGTGATGATGCCTGATCTCAATACCAACGAGCAAACCATGGCCTGGGTGATGGATACCTATTCAATGCATCATGGCTATACCATGCCCTCGGTAGCAACGGGCAAGCCGGTTCAAGTTGGCGGCTCGCAGGGCCATGGCCAAGGAACCGCCCGTGGTTTGTGCTATACCGTGCGCCAAGCAGCCAGCAAAATTGGCCTCGATTTGGCGGGAGCGCGGGTTGTCATGCAAGGCTCGGGCACGACTGGGCGCTTGGTTTTGCAATTTTTGGCCGAAATGGGCTGCCAGATTATCGCAGCCAGCGACGATATCACCGGCGTGGTTGCCGAAACTGAGGCTGGAATTGATGTAGCTGCTTTGATCGAGCATCGGCGCGCGACCGATGGTGTGGCCAATTTTGCTGGCACAAAGCCAATTAGCCACAGCGAATTGCTCGAATTGCCATGCGATATTTTGGTGTTGGCAGCAGGCCAAAACGATATTAGCGGGGCTAATGCAGGCCGCGTGCAAGCCAAAATCGTGGTCGAGCTGGCCAATGGCCCTATCACGCCAACTGGCGACTCGATTCTGGCCAACAAACATATTATGGTTGTGCCCGATATTTTGGCCAACGCTGGCGGGATTGTCGTCTCCTACTTCGAATGGGTCCAAGGCTTGCAAGAGTTTTTCTGGACTGAGCGCGAAGTGCATGGCGAATTGTCGACAACCATGGAGCGAGCTTTTAACGAGGTCTTTACAGTCGCCCAAGAGCGCTTTGTGCCCTTGCGCACCGCTGCCTACCTGCTCGCCGTTGATCGCGTCGTGCGCGCGATGGCGATGCGCGGGATTTATCCATAGTAGTTGGAGGTTGGGGATTGGTTGTTGGGGATTGGGTATGTTTATCCACGAAGAACACGAAGAGCACAAAGTAAGCTATTGAGTCTACTTTAGCACTTGGAATCATTGCCCGATCCCCAGCCCCCGACCTCCGATCCCTATATCAATGTTCTCTATAATGAGCGATAAGTAATGAATTCATCCTTCATCCCTCATCCCTCATCCTTACAACGATGCCATTAGCAAGCCACCACCCATATACCTTGCAATTGCCCGAATTTGCTGGCCCCTTGGATTTATTGTTGCGCTTGATTGAGCGCGAAGAATTGGCGATCACGGCGATTTCGTTGGCCACAGTTGCCGACCAATATTTGGCTCATGTGCGGGCGATGACCGACCCCGACCCGCTGACGGTAGCCGATTTTTTGGCCTTGGCAGCCCAATTATTGTTGATTAAATCGCGGGCTTTGTTGCCACGGCGAGAGCCGCCGCCAGCACCACCAGAGGAAGATGTGGCCGAACAATTGGCCCAACGTTTGCGCGAATATCAACAATTTAAACAAGCAGCAACCAAATTGCGCGAGTGGGAAAGCGCTGGCTTGCGAGTCTGGGAACGGGTGACACTACCGCCGCAACCAGATTTACCAGCCCCCCAACTGGCAGCGCATACATTGGGCGCTTTGGTCAATGCCTTATCGCGGCGTTTAAGCTTGATCGAGCGCGAAACGCCACCGATTCCAATTCCCAAGGCCAAAGTTATTACGATTGCCGAAATGACCGAATTGATTAGCGAACGTTTGCAACGTCAACGCTATGTGGCGTTTGATGATTTGCTGAGCCTTGCCACGACCCGCAGCGAAGTGATTGTTGCTTTATGGACTGTGTTGGAGCTTGCCAAACGCGAAATTATTGATGTTGAACAAGACGAGCTTTTCGATTTGATTAATCTCTCACGCGGTGCACGCTTCGGCGAACGGCTGACCGAAAGTATGAAAGAGGAAGGATGAGGGATGAAGTCAGAAGGCAAAAGTCAGAACATAGAGCAAAGAGCATAGAACATAGAAAAGGATGCAGGATGAGGGATGAAGGCAAAAATCAGAACAAAGAGCATAGAGCATAATCCTAAGCATCTGTGCCAATCTGTGGCCAAAATAACCCTAATTCGTGCAATTCGTGGAATTCGTGGCTAAAATGCTCTTCGTGTCCTTCGCGGTTTCATCTTTAACGCAGCGGCGCAGAGCAACCGCCAATAAAGCTTCTATCTGGCGGATTCTCCATGCCGCAGGCCAGATCAGACCACGCCCATAAAAATGGCTAGCGTTGCACATTCCGGTTGGTCGCTATCGCGGGCAATTGGAATGTGCAGGAATGGCCCGCGATTCAGCGCCAACGGAGCAGGGAAGACAAAATCAATACAGCTATTCCGCAATCCATCCGACCCAAACCAGCGATGTGGTGTTTCGTCTCGCGTATGCCAGGCATACCACTGCCCGGTTGTTAATGTTATGAACCATTACATCTCTGTTCTTTGCTCTTTGTTCTATGTTCTACCTTCTGCATTCCTATGTTAAACTAGCCGCATCGTATGCTCAACCAGAATAACAACGCCGTTGTTGTGCCAAACTGAGGAAACAATGACACAGAATGAAGCAATTGTGGTGCTTGATTATGGCTCACAATATAGTCAGTTGATTGTGCGGCGGGTTCGTGAGGCGGGCGTTTATAGCGAATTAGTGCGCTTCGATGCAGATGAGGCGACGATTGCCGCACTCCAGCCCAAGGGCGTGATTCTTTCGGGCGGGCCGAATAGCGTTTATGCTGAAGGCGCGCCGCAACTGCCAGATTGGGTTTTGGCCAGCAATTTGCCAGTTTTGGGCATTTGCTATGGGTTGCAGTTGCAAGCGCATCATTTGGGCGGCAAAGTTGCGCCATCCAACGACCGCGAATTTGGCCATGCCGTGATTACGATTACTGCTGAATCGCCGCTTTTGGCCGATATTCCCAGCGAACATTCGGTCTGGATGAGCCACGGCGATCGCTTGGAAACCCTGCCTGCTGGCTGGCATCCGATTGCGGTTAGCCCCAATTCGCCCTACGCAGCTGCTGCCGATGAAGCGCGGCGCTGGTATGGGCTGCAATTTCACCCCGAAGTCGTGCATTCGCCGTATGGCAAGCAAGTGCTGCACAATTTTATCTACCGCATTTGCGAATGTGCTGGTAGCTGGCAACCAAGCCAATTTATCCAAGAAGCAGTCGAGCGCATTCAGCAGCAAGCGCCAAGTGGCCAAGTGATTTGTGCGCTCAGCGGTGGAGTTGATTCGGCAGTTGCGGCCTTGTTGGCGCATCAAGCCATCGGCGAACGCTTGACCTGTATTTTTGTTGATAACGGCTTGTTGCGCCGTGGCGAGGCCGAACAAGTTTCGCGCACCTTCCGCGATCACTTCCAAATTGAGTTGATCACGGTTGATGCTGCCGACGAATTTTTGGCTGCGCTGGCTGGCGTGACCGACCCAGAGCAAAAGCGCAAAATCATCGGCGAGAAGTTTATTCGGATTTTCGAGCGCGAAGCCCGCAACCTCGACGATGCAGCCTACTTGGTACAAGGCACGCTCTATCCCGACGTGATCGAATCGACAGCGCCAGATCGCAACGTGGCGGTTAAAATCAAAACCCATCATAATGTTGGCGGCTTGCCCGCTGATATGAAATTGAAGGTGATCGAGCCGTTGCGCATGTTGTTCAAGGATGAAGTGCGAGCAGCAGGCTTGGCGTTGGGCTTGCCCGAAGATTGGGTTTGGCGGCATCCCTTCCCTGGCCCTGGTTTGGCCGTGCGTTTGCTGGGCGCAATTAGCTTCGAGCGCTTGGAAACCTTGCGCCATGCAGATGCGATTTTCCTCGAAGAATTGCGAGCAGCTGGCTTGTATCGCGCCACCCAACAAGCTTTTGCGGTGTTGTTGCCAGTCCAGAGCGTTGGCGTGATGGGTGATTATCGCACCTATGCAGATACAATTGCGATTCGCGCGGTCAGCACCGAGGACTTTATGACCGCCGATTGGGCACGCTTGCCCTACGAACTGTTAGCAAAAGTCTCCAGCAGGATCGTTAACGAAGTCAATGGGGTCAATCGGGTGGTCTATGATATTTCCTCAAAACCACCAGCCACCATCGAATGGGAATAACCTTCTGACCGAATCAAACCCATTCTAGCAGGAGCATAGACCACCAAACCATGGTGGTCTATGTTGCCAAATGAGCACTATGAGCGACTTGCATCAATTAGTTTTGTTGACCAAATTGGCAGCTCCGCACACCCCAAGTACGCTGGTTGAGCGCCAGCATGTGCTTGAGCGCATAGCTGTGCGCGGGCGAGTAACCCTAATTACCGCGAGCGCTGGCAGCGGCAAAACCACCTTGCTGAGTGCGCTGGCCGCTGAGCATCAGCGCGTTGCATGGCTCACCCTAGATAGTAACGACAATGATGCAATTCGCTTTGCACGCTATCTGATTGCCGCCCTGCAAACGCTTGAACCAGCCTTAGGCCGCAATGCCTTGGCGTTGTTGAACGGCTTGCAGCAACCAGCAATCGAAGCAGTGTTAACCTTGTTGATCAATGAAATTAGCGTGGCTCAGCTCGCGCCAATCGTGCTGGTGCTCGATGATTATCATTGGATCGATACGCCAGTTGTGCATACTGCGCTGGCTTGGTTCGTCGATCAACTCCCAGCCCAATTGCACCTGATTATCGCCAGCCGCAGCGTGCCGCCCTTGCCTTTGGGGCGTTGGCGTGGGCGCGGTTACCTCAGCGAAATCGATGCTAGCGTGCTGCGATTTAATGCTGCTGAAACAAGCCAATTGTTGCGCCAAACCCTCAGCGATTTACCCGATCAAGCAACGATCGATTGGCTGACCGAGCGCACCGAAGGCTGGGTTGCTGGGCTACAATTGGCAGCGCTTTCGGCCAAAGATCGCACCAATGTGCAACAATTATTAAGTGGGTTTAGCGGCAGCCATCGCTATATTTTCGATTACTTGGCCGAAGAAGTGCTTGATCGGCTTGACCCAGCCACGGTTGAATTTCTGCTTGCAACCAGCGTAGCTGAACGCTTGACCGGAGCCTTATGCGACCATCTCTTGGATTGGCAGCCAGGCACAGGCGCGCAAATGCTAGTGCAATTGGAGGCGGCGCAACTCTTTTTGGTCGCGCTCGATGATGAACGGCGCTGGTATCGCTATCATCATTTATTTGCCGAATTTTTGCGTTTTCGGCTCCAGCAGCTCGATCCGCAAGCCCCAACCGAGTATTTGCAACGCGCCAGTGCTTGGCATGCAGCCAACAACGATTTGAACACGGCAATTAACTACAGTCTTGCAGCCAACGATCATCAACAAGCTACCAATTTGATTGCCCAATTTGGCCGCGATGCCTTGATGCGTGGCGAAGCCTTGAGTGTGCGCAATTGGTTGGCGCGTTTGCCAGCCAGCCAACTCAGCCAATCAAGCCATTTGGCCTTAATTGCTGCTTGGTCGCAATTGCTGACCGTCGATATTTTGGGCATCGAAGAACATCTTAACCAAGCCAGTGCCCAACTTACCGCCTTACCAGAAGCCGAACAAGCCCGCGCCAAAGCCGAAATTGCCACCATCGAGGCGGTCTTGTTGCGCTTTGGCGATAATATTGAGCATTCGATGCGCCATTCGCAGGCAGCGCTTGAACTCGTCGAACACGACGATTTGGTGTTGCGCGGAATTTTGCTCGGCAACTTAACCGTTTCGGCGCGCTTAACTGGCAATTTAACTATTGCTGTGGCGGCGGCCAGCGATGCAGTGACGATCAATCAACGCAGCGGCAACACCTTTGCCATGCTCTTGGCAATTGCCGATCTCGGCCAAATTCAAGCCCAACAAGGCGATTTGCGCAAGGCAGCAGCAACCTATCGCCGTGGCATCGAGCTAGCCAGCGAGCGTGGTTGGCATCAAGTGCCAGCCTTGGGCTTAATTCACGTTGGCTTGGGCGAAGTTTGTTACGAATGGAACCAGCTTGAGCAAGCCCAAACCCACGCCGAGCAGGCGATTGCAATCGCTCAAATTAATGGCTATTTGGATATTGCCACCGATGGCTATCGTTTGCGCGCGCGGGTTGAGCATGCCAATAACGAGCGGCGCAATAGCCAAGCCTCAATCGAGCAAGCACTGCATTTTGCCCAACGCAATAATGTTGGGCGCTTTGTCAACGAAGTGCAAGCCACCCAAGCTCGTATGGCCTTGATTCTCGGCGATCTTGCTACGGTGCGGCGTTGGGCGCAAAGTGTGCAGCAAACAGTTTGGCAGTGGCAGCAGGTCGGCGCGGCCAACACCTATGCTCGCTGGCTGATTGCCAATAACGAGCCAGCCCAAGCAATTCAACTGGTACAACCATTGCTGCAACAAACGATCAAATATGGCGGCAATCGGTTGGAATGGCTGCTGAGCTTGGCCTTGGCTTATACCGCCCAAAATAATCCCAAGCCAGCCCAAACCCAACTCGAACAAGCGTTGGCAATCAGCGAGCATGAAGGCGCGTTGCGCGGCTTTCTTGATGCAGGCCCAGTGCTGGCCCAATTGCTGCGCGAAGGCACGAGCTATGCCGCCCAACGAGCAGCGATTGTAGCCGCAATGCTGCAACAAAGCAGCACTGCCAGCGCCGCCCAAAGCCTCAACGAGCCGCTGAGCGAACGCGAAATCGAAGTGCTGAAATTATTGGCATTGGGCCATAGCAACGCCGAAATTGCTGAACGTTTAATCATTGCGATTGGTACAGTTAAACGCCATGTCAATAATTTGCTTGGCAAGTTGAATGCCCGCAGCCGCACCGAAGCAGTGGCAATTGCCCGCGACGAAGGCTTATTGCATTAACCAACCAAAATAATCAGTGAAGGGAGCTAGCGATGGGGCATCGAACCAATTTAATTATCGTGACCGAAACCGGCTATGAACTCTACTACGATCATTGGATTGCGAATACTTTGCCGTTTCAGGTTTTTTGGGGGCCTGAGCATGCGCTCAAACTCATTCGCATGCAAGCTCAACGCCAGCCAGATCAATGGACAGATCCCTATATCATTGAGTCTGGAATCTTAATCGATCCCTTTAAACAGATCGTGCTGCTCTTTGGTTGCGAGAATGAGCCACTCGATCTTAGCAAGCAAGCTATTTTGGTTGAGTGTATGGGTTACCGCTGGCCTAGCTGGAAAATTCAATGGGCCTATCGCAAAATGTATGATTTTGCGCTCTATCTTGGCATATTCGATGATTTTTGCCAAAGCTTTCCGCTAACGAATGAACGAACTGAGCGTATGTATCAAGTAGAAACACCTCAATTTCAGGTGCTTACTGCTGATGCTAAGGTGTGGACCTTGCTCAGTATCCGGTTTAATGATGACCAAGTGTATTTCTTTCCTTTACAAGAAGATATATTTAATTTGCTCTATGCACCGCTGCAAGCTTTTGATGGTTTACAGCAGCATTTAATCTATCAAACATTTGATTTAAGTTTGATGCATAAAGAGTTAGTTGATTGTTTGCATCTTGATCTGCAACAGCAGGTTGTCTATGTCTGGAGTGCTGAGATTAACGCAAACATGCAATTGTTGCCGCATCCTTGGACTGGCTGGCGCTTGCATCACTATGGCTATGATTTTAGCCAATATCAGCAAATCGTCGGTCAGCACGTAACCTTACCAATTGTGGATTATGCAGCTGCATGGGAAACAATTAAAACTAAATTACTCGATGCTCATCAAAATCAAGCATTTAATTTTTTCACTGAAATTATTGCCCAAAGCGAAGCCCAATCAATTCAAATCTACCCTGATACACTAAAACACCACGAATATCATTTGCCCTTGGAGCAGCGCGAGGCATTATTGGCGGCGACAGAGGCGACGTTTCGCCAAGCACATGGTCTATAATACCAAGGTGATTCAGCGGAGGGCACGGCTATGCGCGCGGCGGTATTAACTGGCTTTTTGGGAACAGGCAAAACAACCTTGCTATTAGCGGTCGCCAATGCCTTGGCTGATCGTGGCGAGTATGTGGCGATTATCGAAAACGAGCGTGGTAGCGTTGGCATCGATGGCCGCTATCTGCAATCGCAGGGCATGACGGTGCGCGAATTGCGGGCTGGCTGCGTTTGTTGCGATTTGGCCTTGCCCTTGCAAATTACGGTGCAGCGTTTGAGCGAACATTATGAGCCAGATTGGCTGCTGCTTGAAGCCAGCGGTATTGCCAAGCCTGAATTGCTCAAAGCCAGCTTGCAACACCCAATGATCAGCCAGATCAATTGGCGTTTTATTGCTTTGGTCGATCCGGTGCGCTTTGGCAAAATGTGGCACGATAGCTATGGCTTAGGCGATTTGTTGCGCGGCCAAATTAATATCGCCGATGTGATTGTGTTGCCCAAAAGCGATTTAGTAGAGCCAAGTGTGCTGGAGCATGTCGCCGCCGAGATTCGTAGTTTGCGCCCAGATGTGCCAGTGATTCCGTTTACTGCCGATGATCCAGCAGCTACCACCTTGATGCTACGGGCATTTAGTGAGCCATTGCGCTAAAGGAGCAACTGCATGCTAGAAATTGGCGCAGCAACGCTTGTCGAACAACTCGAACTTTCAGCAACCAACCAGCTGCAAGCGCTTTTTGAAGCAGCCTTGCAAGCAGCCGACGAGTGCATTTGCACCGCCGCGCCAGAGTGGCTTGGCCATTGTAAATTAATGATGGATACAGGCGATCAGGTGTGTTATGTTTCGCGCACCGAGGCCAATGGCCATAATTCGTGGCGCAATGCACCGAAGCCATTGGTTGCTGCAACCAAGGCCGAAATTACAATCTACATTGCAGTCTATGGAATTGATGATCGCCATGCGCAACTTGCAGCTCAGGCAGCCCAAACCATGCTCAAGCAATTAATGTGATTCGCGGCTGACGTAGCGTTTTTCATATTCTTGGGTTGTGCAGAGGCTATGCAAATCGGGGTTACGATCGAGCCATATAAAGCCATCAAGATGATCCATTTCGTGCTGGATGATGCGCGAGAGACTGCCAGTTGCTTCGATGCGTTGCTCCTCGCCAGCCAAGGTATAAGCGACAACGGTTACGCCCAGCGGGCGTTGCACCAGCCCCCAAATGCCAGAAAAACTAAAACACGATTCATAGCGCTCATCTTCCTCGCGGCTCCAGCGCTCGAAACGTGGGTTAACCAAGACCAAATTCGCTTCGGGAGTATCGATCAATATTAGGCGTTTGAGCACGCCAATTTGCGGGGCGGCAATGCCTCGGCCATAGCCAATGCGTTGGCGCATATCGGCCAACGTATCGCGCATATCATTCAAAATCCGCGCCACTTCAGGGCTGGTTGGGTCTGCAAATGGGGTTGCTGGCTGGCGTAACAATGGGTTTCCAAGCTCGATCAGTGGTACAACCCCCATAGCAGGCTCCTTGCTGGTTTAGAATAGCTTGAAACGGCTAAATGCCCAACCTTGAAACAGAAAGATGGCCCCAACAATCGCAAAGATGGTGGGATACGCGATTTTAACAATATCGAGCAGCATCACAATGCCCGCCCAAACTAAAAACGCTGCCCCAATGCCAAGGCTCATCTGACTAAATAATTTGCGCAGGTCGGCTACCCGACCAGAACGATTGGCGAAAAACGTGGTTGCTGCGGCCATCCAAATGATGCCGCAGCACATAATGACTGCTGGAAGTGAGAGAATCAGTGGTCGCATTATTTCAGTTTATCCAATATAGCTTTCAATTCTGATTGATCATTATACGATACCGAATCGATTCCATCTTCAAGCACTTTGCGCGCCTCTTCAATATTGCCTTTGCCTTGGTAACAATAGGCTTTGCCGATATAGGCGTTTTTGAGCGAGGAATCATATTCAAGCGCCGTACTGTATTGGTCAATTGCCGCATCGTACTCTTTTCTAGAGTACAAGACATTGGCTTTGCCGAGGTAGGCGGTCGCAAAATCGGGCTTGAGGTCAATTGTTTGCTCGTAGAGCTTCAACGCCTCATCGTAATAGCGCGTTTCATAGTAGGTATCAGCAAGGCCAGCAATCGCATTTGGGTAATCGGGATCACGCTCTAAGGCCTTTTTGAAGGTTGCAATCGCTTTATCGGTATCTTTGGTGTCGTAGAGATAGACATAGCCCAAATCGACATAGACCGAAAGCCACGATGGCGCGCCTGCCAAAGCAGCCTCATAATCGCGAATCGCAGCTGCATAATCGCTCTGCGGATCGCTCGAATTGTTGCGGCCAAGCCACCAGTTGGTTAGCGCGCGGCCATTTAAGGCATTGGCATCTTTGGGGTTGCGTTCAAGTGCCTGATCGAAAAATTGCTGGGCTTCTTCATATTTACGTTCGTAAATTTGCGTCCAGCCCTTGCCCGCAAAGGCCAAACCATAATTGGGATCGAGCGCTAAGGCATCGTCAAATGATTGATAGGCTTTAGCAAAACGCTGCTCAGCGGTTTCCGATTCACCTAAGTAGAGCGCAACCCGCCCTTGTTCAGCATAAAAATAGCCAATATTATTGCGCAGCAATGGCAATTGCTCTTGCAAACCAATCGCCCGATTGAAATTATCAATGCCATCGACGACATATTCTTTGCCAGCTCCCGCGTCGCGGCTGGTTTCGTCTTGATAGAGAACCCATTGCACATAGCCTTTGGCGCTATAGGCCATGGCTTGTTCAAAGCGCGAACGATTGGCCGCCAACTCAATCGACTTATCTGCATCGGCCAACGCTTGCTTGAGCAAATCGCTATCGCCTAGCTCGTTGCCAACATCAGAGCGAGCAGTAGCCCGCGCTATATAGGCCAAGGGATTATTGCCATCCAAACGTACTGCTTCTTCGGCCTCGGCCAAGGCATCGTTATGTTGACGATTATCTGAGTGTACTTGGCTTAACCAAGCATGGCCACTGGCTTGATCGGCATCAAGCGCGATTGCTTTGCGAATTGCCTCGTTGGCATCGGGCGTTTGGCCACGCATCAGGTAGGCAATCGCCAGTTTTTCGTGGGCATCGAAACTCTCATCATCGGCAGCAGTTGCTTCTTTGTAGAGATTAATCGCCTCGATCAAGCCGCCACGCCGTTCAAATGCTGCATCGCCTTGAGCAATAATATCTTCAGCATCGCTGCTATTGGCCAAAATAATCCCAACGACTGCCGCAATCAGCAGCAGAACCCCTACGCCAATCCAGATCGTCAATTTTTGTTTATTGCGCTGGGCCGAAGCGGTTGCTGGTGGCGTGTATGCGGCAGGACTTGGTTGGCTAATTGGCTGCTGATGATAGTGCACGGTTTGGCCAGTTACCGGCATAATCGCTGGCTTCGTCGCTTGGGTATTGGCCGCAATATAGCCATCATACGGCGATTGATTGTGCATTGGCACGTGTTGATTGCTTGGATTGCTTGGATAACTAGGCCGAATCTGCTGATTACTCAATGGCGTTGGCTGATACGGTGGCACAGCCGCCTGTTGATTACTCATCGGAGTTGCTGGGTAACTTGGCGTTGGCGCATAATTTGGTTGTTGGTTTGGCACAAAGGCTGGCGTTGCAGGAATGTTTGGCTGCGCCCCATTATTGGCTTGACGCAAGGCTTCAAAGAAATCAGCAGCGGTTGCATAACGCGCCTCGGGCGTGCGCGCCAAGGCTTTCATCAACACATCTTCAACCGCCGAACGCATCGTTGGCAGCAAATCGCTTGGTGCTCGCGGCGCACGAATGACCCGCGCCAACAGCACTGCTTGGGGATTATTGGCCACAAATGGCATTTGCTTGGTCAGCATTTCGTAGGCCATAATTGCCAACGAATACAAATCGCTCGCCGCGCCCACCGCCAAGCCTTGGGCCTGCTCCGGCGACATATATTCAGGCGTGCCCATTACCGTACCAATTTGGGTTAGCCCTGAGTCGCTGCTACCGCCACGCGCCAAGCCAAAGTCGGTCAAATAAACCCAACCTTCTGGCGTGAGCATCACATTCGAGGGCTTGATGTCACGGTGAATGACACCCTTCTTATGAGCATAATCGAGTGCCTTGCCAATTGGCTCAAGCAACTCCAACACGCGATTGACCGACATTGGGGCTTCTTGCTCAATATTTTCCTTGAGCGTATTGCCCTCAATGTATTTCATCACGATATAGTAAAAGCCTTCAGCTTGGCCAATTTCGTAGATTGGCACAATATGGGTATGTTCAAGCCCAGCAGCTGCCCGAGCTTCTTGCTGAAAGCGTGCAATATAACTTTGGTCAAACGTCATCTCTGGGGGCAACAATTTGAGCGCCACCGTACGATTGAGGTTTTCTTGGTAGGCACGATAGACCATCGCCATCCCACCCTGACCAAGTTTATCAACAATTTTGAAATGATTGAGCATGCGCCCAATCAACTGGGGATCTTGCATATAAAAAGACCTCACAATAATTCATTGTGTCGGCTCAGTCTAGACGATCTCAGGGCTTTTGTGAATAGTTGCAGGGCTGCGCAAGCTGAGATTCTGCTGAGAGTATGTTGGCGCTTCTACGTACTTGGCCGTAGTGGTGTTACAAGCGCTGCAATTAAAGGGTGATTGCTAGCACAATCTCTGCCAGCGTTCGCTTATTTGTGCCAACGCAGCGTGAGCAAGCGTGGAGGAAGATTAAGATCATCGTTATGCCAATGTTCGTGCAATTGGCTCAGCTGCAAGCCAGCCTTGGCCGCCGCCAGCAAAAAATCGCTGATATGATGGGTAAAAGCAGGAACTTGAATCACGCCTGTTTGGCCTTGGAAACGAGCCTGCGAGCCTTGATACTGGCGAAATGGGTGTAATTCAGAAACCAATAATTGCCCATGAGCGGCCATAGCTTGGCTGGCTTGGGCAAAAAAATGATCGAGATCAGCCAGATGCTCAAGCACCAGGTTCGTCACCACCAAATCGAAATGACCGCTGGCAACTGGCCATGCTTGGGTTAAATCGGCCTGCTGAAATTGCACATGGCTTGCATTGATTTTGCTGCGTGCTTGCTCAAGCATGCCTGCTGAGAAATCGAGCGCCACCACTTCAGCGCCAAGTGTGCTAAAAAACTGCGTATTTTTGCCCGTGCCACAGCCCAACTCCAGAATTGCTCGATAGTTTTGGCCCTGCAACAGCTCGCGCATCAATTGTTGATCAAGGTCGCGGGTACGATTATGGTCAGTATCATAGCTTGTGGCCCATTGATTGTAGGCATGTTGAATTGACATTGGCTTACTCCTATACACTATCAAGCCTTGAGCATAGCCAACAGTCGCCAATTCAACATCGGCCATTTGATGCAATTTAACGCCCAATCGCAGACCAAAGCGGCCTGCGATTGAAAACCCGAATTGATTACGATTTAGACGAAGGCGGCCACACCAGTAATTTCGCGGCCAACGACGAGCGTATTGATTTCGTTGCTGCCCTCGTAGGTGTACACCGCTTCCATATCGGCAAAATGGCGCGCAATATGGTTTTCGAGCAGCAGGCCGTTGCCGCCAAAGATTTCGCGGCCCAGCGCCACAATTTGGCGGGCTTTGGCCGAATTATTCATCTTGGCCAGCGACGATTGACCATCGGTCATCAAGCCTTGGTCGCGCAGCACGCTCAAGCGCCAAGTGGTTAATTCCATGGCCACGACTTCAGCCAACATCTTGACCAATTTTTCTTGGATTAATTGATAGCCAGCGATTGGCTTACCAAATTGTTTGCGTTCTTGGCTATAGCGCAAGGCCATTTCGTAGGCAGCTTGGGCATGGCCAACGCCTTCCCATGCAACACCAAAGCGGGTGTTGGCCAGCACAACGGCGGTATCTTTGAAGGAGCGAGCTTTTTCAAGCCGATTGCTAGCAGGAATTCGGCAATTGTCGAGTTTGATTTCTGCATTCCACAGCGCGCGCTTGGCAATTTTGCCGTGCATCACGGTTGCTTCAAAGCCAGGTGTATCTTTTTCGACCAAGAAGCCGCTGACTTGGTTGGTTGCTTCATCGCGGGCCCAAACAATAATCACATCTGCAAACGAGGCATTGCCAATCCAGCGTTTTTGGCCGTTGAGCACATAGTGGTCGCCTTCAAGCCGCGCCGTGGTTTGGATATGCGAAGCATCTGAGCCGTTATCTGGCTCGGTGAGGGCGAATGCGCCAATTTTCTCCATTGAGGCCAATTTGGGCAACCAATATTCTTTTTGGGCTTCCGAGCCACAATAGTAGATGCTCGACATTGCCAAGCCACTGGTTACGCCAAAAAAGGTACAGACTGAGCCATCGACCTTAGCCATTTCGGCAGCAACCAAGCCGGTTGCCACGCTCGATAAACCGGGGCAGCCATAGCCCTGAATCGTGCCGCCACACACCTTGAGTTCAGCCAACTTGGGAATCAATTCGAACGGAAATTCGCCCTTCTCCCAATATTCGTTGATGATTGGCTTAACTTCACGCTGCATAAAGCTGCGCACCCGATCACGGACTTCGCGCTCTTCAGGCGTTAACAGCAAATCAAATTGGTAGAAGTCCAAGGCGGGATCGTTGGTATGCTCTTGCATCGTCATTGATGGATCTCCTTCTATGATTTTGCGTCGGATCGAGGATGACGCACTGCGTTATTACTATACCACAGTTTTTAAAAGGATGAAGGATGAAGGATGAGGGATGAAGGGGAAAATCAAAAGTCAGAAGGCAAAAGTCAAAAAGCAGTTTTAACCACGAAAGGCACGAAGAGCACGAAGAAATGAGGCTATAGGCTATAGGCGTTTGGCTATGGGAACGATAATCAAAAAAATCTGTGAAATCTGTGGCCAAAATAACGCTAATTCGTGGAATTCGTGCAATTCGTGGCTAAAATCTCAACCTTCGTGCCCTTCGTGCTCTTCGCGGATCAACTATTGGCCCAAATCGCGCAGGCGTTCCTCTGCTTGCAAGCGCCGACAGTTACTCAAATTTATGCATACTTGTAGCCCATTCTTGATGTATTTTTAACGCATTCCTTGAGATACGAATACGATTCTTAATAGGGTCAATAACTCGAAATTGATGGATTTGGTTATACTCAGATTTATACAGTTCGATAGCAATATGGACTTTTAAACTTTTATAATCGATATAAATATATCCTTGATCAAAAAGATTATGTATATCTGTTCTTAACAATAAACCATTTGATAAGATATTAGTATGAGATCCTTTATAAGGTAAAATATGTGCAGCCTCAAGAATAGGCAAAAATTCACATTCCGTAATAACACATTTGCCATCAAATATTTCTATTAACTTCTTTCTAAATTCAGGCTGTCCTTGTCTAATAGTTATATTTCTGCTAGCCTTCTTGCGTAGATCGATTTGATAATTTTGTAGTATGAAATCGTCTTCATTTTTTAGTTGCATTTCCTCAATAGGAGATAAATTCAGGTTATCATCTTTATTTTCATATAAACTATAATTTTCATCAATAAAATAAAACAGATTACTTTGTTTATTAAAATCTGATAATTTACTCTGAAACAGTAGAAATAGCGATCCATAAGATAAAGGATGATATCTCTTTGAAACCTTTAATATCCAACCATCATTATTATTTATTGACATATATTTCTTATAATATTCAATAAATCCTTGCTGAAGTAGTTTTTGAATACTTGGTAAAATATATTTATGAAAGACAACTTTTGCCGTACTAATATCAACCTTAAGTGCAGATCTAATCATTAGGATAAGAAAGTCATAATTTACTACATTTTCATAGTGTATATCTCGGTATAATGACTGTCTAATTTCTTGGTCTTTTATTACCATAATAAAAACCTTACTAATAAGATTTTAATACTCTATTCTTGAATAATCTGTGGAATCTGTGGCTAAAAATCTAAACTTCGCGCTCTTCGCGTCCTTCGCGGTTTCAAAACTAGCCCCTGACCACTGACCCCTCTGCCCTTTACAGATCAACTATTGACCCAAATCGCGCAGGCGTTCCTCTGCTTGCAAGCGCCAGCGATCATCAGGGCTGGCTTGTTGGCTAATCAGCTTATAGGCCTCGCGCGCCAAATCAAGCTGGTTGGATTCTTCGGCGGTCAAGCCTTGATAATAGCGAGCTTCGTGGAAATTGCCATTAACCGCTAATGCCCGCTCAAAGGCCTTAATCGCATCGGTGGTGCGATTTTGAGCACGATAGGTTCGGCCAAGCCAATACAAGGCCATTGGATCAGTTTGATTACGCCGCACCGATTGATCAAGCGCCTCTTCTGCTGCTTGCAAGTTGTTTTGGCTTAGATAAAGCTTGCCTTGCAAATAGAGCGCTTCGCTATTTTGGGTATCGATTTGCGCCGCCCGCCCATAATCGCTAATTGCTGCGGCAAGTTGATTTTGGCGCTCGTTGAGCTTCCCGCGCTCAAACAAGGCGCGACCATCGTTGGGCCGATAGCTCAAGGCTCGATCAAGCAAGCGCCGCGCTTCGGCATCATATTCGGCAGCTTGGGCTGGATCATAGGCATAATTATTAATTGCCATATTGCTATAGGCTCGCCCAGCCCCAAACAATGCCTCAACATTATTCTGGTCGGTTGCCAGCACAAGATTAAATTCATCAAGCGCCCGCTCGTAGAAGCCTTGCTCAATCAAAGCTTGGCCTAGCCAAAAATGGGCATTCGTGCTATTTGGCTCACGGGCGAGCGCTTGGTTGTAGTAGCCAATCGCACCTTGCCACTCACCGCGATCGGCAGCAGTGCGGCCTAAGCCAATATAGGCAGGAATAATCGTCGAATCGTTATCCAAAATTTCGTTATAGGCACTAATTGCTTCATCGAAGCGCCGTTCGCGGCGAAAACTCTCGGCAATGCCAAGTTGGGCCTCGATATACACCCCGTCTGCATCGCGGGCAATCGCCGCCCGTTCTTGCTCGCGAGCAGCCTCAAAGCGGCCTTGCTCAAGGTAGGCTTGGGCCAAATAATGGCGCGATTCAGGCACATTCGGGTTTAAGCGCACCGATTGCTCCAAGGCATCGGCGGCCTCGCTATAACGCCCAATCTCCAAAAATTCGCGGCCCATATCTTCGAAGTTGCGTGGATCTTCGCCGCCAGCATCAATCGCCCGCTGATAGGCAGCAACCGCATTATCTGGCTGATCGAGGTAACGGGCATAGAGCTGACCCAAGGCCAAATGTGCTTCCACATAGCCTGTATTGATTTCGGTTGCAACCTGATAGGCTTTTTCTGCACCAGCGTAATCGCCACGATTTTGACGCAAACGCCCAATTTCATAGGCAGCACTGGCATTGCTGGCATCAACATTCAACGCCCGCAAGTAAATATCTTCGGCAGCTTGATCTTGGCCAGCTTGGGCGTAGACCTTGCCTAATTCGACCAAGGCCGTGCTGTTATTGGCATTGGCCAAGGGCAATAAGGTAACTTCGGCCTCCGCCAAGGCCCCAAGCTCGCGTTGGGTTGTGCCAAGCGTAATTCGCGCCCCAAGATTATCAGGGCGATTGGCCACAATCCATTGCAGATAGGGCAAGGCTGCGGCCCACTGTTTATCGCGCGTTTCTAAGCGCGCAGCCAAAATGTAGCCTGGCGTGAAGTTTGGCGCGGCTGCCAAGGTTTTTTGCAAATAATCGCGTACCGCCTGATTACGCTCAGGGCTTGGGCCTTCTGTATTGAAGCGAGTAATTGCCAAGCCATACCAACCCTCAGGCCGATTGGCGTTCAAGGTCGTGGCTTGGGTGTAATAATCCATGGCAGTTTTTGGCTCGCCCAAAATCCGATGTACCCGCCCTGCTTGAATCAAAATTGCATAATTCTGGTCTTGCGTTTTGGCCAGCGGATCAATCACTGCTTGGGCAAGCTCAAGTGGTGGATCATCGCCAAACATGCCATCCCACATGCCGCGCAAGCGGCCTTTTGGCTCAACCGAAGCCGAAATTCCTTCCTCGGTCATGGCTACTGCCTGCCAATAGCGCACTTGGTTGAGCAATTCAAAGGCTTGGCGCGAATGAGCTTCGTGCACCCGCCCTGATTCAGGCAAACCCGCAGCATCATCGCGGGCAGCAATTTGGCGTTGTTGGGTCGAAATCGTTTCAAGCGTAATAACCGCAGCATCGAGCCGTTGGCGCACAATCGTCAAGGTTTCGCGCGCTAAGGGCGGCACAATCTCCAATTCCCACAAGGGCTGATCGCCATTGTTGACCAATTGGGCCATCTGAACGCGCGCGGTCATCAATTGCACCAATGGATCGTCGCTGGCATAGCCATTGAGGTTATTGATGGTTTCGATCGCCTCGGCCAGTTGATTGGCTTGCAATTGAGCCTCAACCAAAGCCAATTTATTACTAATGCCATTGGGATTAAGTTTGACTGCCAAGGCTAATTCGCCTACTGCCACTGCTGGATCAACGCCGCGCAAGGCCAAAATACCGCGATTCAGATGCAGCGCGGTTAGGTCGCTATTGGTGCCTTTCATCCGATCTTGGGCATTATTGAAGGCTTGCGTGGCCTCGGAAAAACGGCCTTGCTCAAGCAGCGTAACCCCAAGATTATTCCAGTATTCTGCTTTATCGGCAGTTTCCAAGGCGCGGCGAAAATCGCCCTCGGCGAGGCTCCATTGCTCTTGCAAGGCGGCAATTGAGCCACGAATACCCAAGAGCAAATCAGGACGCAGCGGCCCATCGACGGCATAGCGATCGAGCAAACTGTTAATCGCTTGCACCGTTTGATCGTAATCACCAACTTGATAGAGATCGAGCACAACCAAAATTTCGCCAAGCAATGCTTGGGCATTAAACGGCTGATCAGCCAAGTTATAGACGAGCGGCAAAATCAAGCGTTCGCGCAGGCCCAAGGCGCGATCGTGTGGCAAGGGTTGGCGCGGAGTCCAGAGCAATTGCGGCTCAATGCTGGCACTATTGGCATCGCCACCAGCCACAATCGACCCCCAAATCACCACATCATATTGTGGGCGATCGGGCAAACTCCAAGCACTTTGGGCATCGGCAATTGGCGTTTTGAGCACAGCAAATTGCAAATTGGCTGAACGAGTTTGCCACGCTTGGGCCATCGTGGTTGCAGCTGCAAAGCCTTCTTGAGCGGGCTGACCAGCATTATTGGTAAATGGCGAGAGAATCACCCGCGCCCGACTACTTTCAACTGGCTTACTACCAAAAAAGCCCAACAAATTCAAGCTGCCGAAAAAAGCAACCAAGATAATCAGGAAAAAAATAACAACGCCCATGCGACCACGAGATTGGACTTCATCGCGAACACGCACCGCCCATGAGCGTTGGGTTCGCAAATCGCGGGCGCGCAACGTTGGAGCCATAGCACCACTAGGCCGCGGCGTTTGGCGGCGTTGGCGAATTGCAATCAAGCGTTGCATATGGCCAGTTCGATAGAGGTTATAGGCAAAAAGCCCGCATAACAAAATAACAAAAATCCATCCGATCATCGAGCCTCCAGCCGCACCAAGTGCAAAGCCAACGAAAGATACTCGTGAATAGGAATGGTCGGCTTCAAATTGGTTTGAATTTGAAGCTGGGCAAAGCGTTGCTCTTCATGTGATTGATCAATTTTCAGGCTAATTTGCGGCAAGCCTTGCCAATGTTTGGGAACTTTCGGCAAGCGATCACGATAGCCAAGCACCAACGCATCAGGCATAAGCTCGCTTTCGGCGGTAACCACAAATAACGATTGCTGCTGCAGCAAATCGCTGAGAATAGCAACCAAGCTGGCATCTTGGGTAAGCAAGCCAATTGTTGGGCCACGTTTGCGCCGATCTTGCTCGATGCTCTGCGCGTTCGAGCGCCGATCAACCACATACACGCTGCCGGTTTGTTGTTTGGCGACCCGTTTCATTTCGGCAGCAATTCGGCTGAGATCGTGGTAACTTTGTTGCATATCGCCACGATGCAAAACCACTCCAACCGAAAGGGTTTGAATTGGCACAGGTTTATTGCTGTTACTTGGGTCGTACAACGTCAGAATCCGTTGATCAAAACGCCGAATCACATCTTCGCACAAGGCATTAACCTGCTCTGCAAGGGTAATAATTGCAAAATCATCGCCACCAATATGGCCAATAAACAAGCCTTCGTCGTTGTGTTCGGCCTTGATTTCGCTCAAAATAGCGGCCAAAAGCTTAATCACCAAATCGCCACGGGCAAAGCCATAGCTATCGTTATAGGCCTTGAAATTATCCAAATCGAGGTATAACAGGGCAAAGGCTTGGGCTTGGCGCAAGCGATGATTTACTTCTTCTTCGATTAAAATATTGCCTGGCAAGCCGGTCAGTGGATTGAGCACTGGCCGCCGCGTAGCGCGCAGCAATTGGGCACGCACCCGCGCCAGCAATTCGGGCATTTGAAATGGCTTGACGATATAATCATCAGCGCCCAATTCAAAACCCGTCACCACATCCTCAATTGCCGTGCGCGCAGTTAACACAATAATTGGAATATGCGCCAGCCGCGTATCGTTACGCAATTGGCGAATCGCCTCGTAACCATCGATCCGTGGCATCAAAATATCAACGATCATCAAATCGGGAATATGCAGTTGGGCCTTGGCTAACAGGTCGCTACCATCGTTGGCCAGAGTAACCTCATAGCCATGCTCAACTAAAATAAGTTCGAGCAATTGGCTTAGCGCTTCATTATCGTCAGCAACGAGAATACGTTCAGGCATACTGTTCCCAAGGCAGCACCTAGCAAAAATGCTAGGCTCAGATTAACAACTGGGCGTACAAGCTCTCTAGGCTCAGGTCGCGGCGCACGGTATCGGGCGAGGCAACGGTGAGGGCTGCGGCACTGGCTCCCAAGCGCACAGCCTCATCCAAGGGCAATTCGTTCATTAGACCAAACAAGACAGCCGCTGCCAAGGCATCGCCTGCGCCGGTTGCATCGACAAGATCGCGCACCAAGGTCGGAATATGGCCATGACCATCGACAGTCGCATAGACTAAGCCTTCGCGTGCCAACGTGATGATCGCAATTTCCACGCCAAGCCGTACCAACTCTTTGGCCGCAGCGGTCGCCTCTGCTGGCGAGGTTACTGGTAAACCTGTTAATGCCTCGGCTTCACGCTCGTTGGGCGTAATCAGATACATGCCGCGCAAACGATCGCGGTAGCGGCCCGCCAAGCCATAGGCCACTGGCTCGAAGCAGACCGGAATATCTTCCTCAGCACAGATTTGCAAAATCACATCGGCAGTAGCGCGCGACAAGTTGGCATCAATAAACACCGCATCGGCAGAACGCAAAAGCTGAATATTATCCTGAATATATTCTGGCGTGACGGCGCGTGCACAATGGCTATCATCAAGCGCCGTATACAACAAGCCATTACGATCAAGCAGCGCCAAATAGGCTGCCGAATGCTGATCTTCCAAAATCATCATGGCATCGGTATCGACCCCAGCATCTTCCGTTTGCTGAATAATTAAGCGGCCAAATTCATCGTTGCCCACAGCGGCAATCAGCGAGCTATGCGCACCCAAACGGGCGATATTTTCGGCAATATTGCGTGCCACCCCCCCAACACTAATCGTCAAGCGCCCTGGATTTGAAGTTTTTTCAAGCATTGGCTCAAGCATGCGCCCTTTAATATCCAGCCCTGCCCCGCCAATGACTACCACGCGCCAATCTGTATCAAAATGTTCCATGCCAGCCAACTCCCTGTTATAGCATTATTCTTGGTCAATCAGATTGTGTTCGCGGTAGACCTTGCGTTTTTCGTGCTCATCGAGCGCCAAGGTGAGCAAATGTTTCAAATCATCTGGTTTCATTTCTGGGTTATCAGCGATGATTGTATTCATCCAATCTTGCAGCATTTGCAAGCTAGAAGCATTTTCAATTTCGTTGCGTTGGCGTTGAATTTCCAGATCTGTTTCAGCCAATTTCTTGCGTTGATAGGCTTCTGCGTCAGCCATTGCCATGGTGCGCTTAATTTCTTGCTCCGATAGCCGATTGGCAGCTTGAATTTCGAGATCAGCGGTAATGCCCCGATAAAAGGCCTTAATTCGATCAGCATTCAAGATAACTTGGGTAATGCCAATATCAAGCACTTCGATGCCCCATTGCTGCACTTTTTCTTGCAAGCGATTTTTTAATTGGGCAGCAATTTCAGCTCGCCGTGCAGAAATATCAGCAGGTGTAAGCTTGCCATAACTCCGTTTTTCGGGGTTATAAAAGGTGCTATCGTGGATAATTGCCCGTAAATCTTCTTCAACGTCGCGACGTAATTGCGATTGAATCGCTTCGATCCAAAAATCGGCACTCATACGCACTTGCATCACATCGATATTGCGGCGGTCGGCAATTTCTTTAAAAATATGGTCACGGTTGGGATAGTTGTAGGGTAGTTTCAAAAAGCCTTCATAGCGCATTTCCACGGCCATGCTTTCGCCCTCATCGGGAAAGCGCTGAATAATTCGCGATTGCGTATCGACCATAATTTTATCGACTTTATGCAACGACGCAGTATCAACCATATCAACTTCAACATCAGTCTGAATATTGTAGGTTGGCATTACCGCGACCCCAACTTCGAGGGCGGGCACAATTGGCGAATGCAAGCCAGGCGGGCGAATAATATGTTGATGATCCATACGGCGTTGAATCAGCAACACTTCGCCTTCTTCAACATGCTGGCCAATCCGTGCAGTCATGGCCAAAAAGACCATATATACGCCAGCAAGCAGCACCGGAGCACACATCAAGCCCAACAAATTGCCATTCAAAGCTTGTTGGCCAAGCAAAGCGGCACACGAAACTGCCGTAATGCCAGTTAAGGTGCCTAGCATATTCCGCGCCGATTCGCGTTGGGCAATCGAGCCACGACTAAACGCCAAAAAAAGCCCAATTAGGACAATTAGGAGCAGAATTATCCCAACCAGACCTTGATTTGCTTGCGATTGGGCTGGCCCGATATAAATAAATAAACAGCTTACCAGCAGGATAATCACGAGGACAGAGGGCGATAACCGGCTCATCGTTGGCCTCCCATGCAGTTAAGCCGCAAGCCAGCAGCAAGGCTCAAAAAACCATTAACAAGTACTGCGGCCTATTATACACGATGCTTGCAAGCAGACGTTTTTGCGAGGGGTCAGGGGGCAGTAACCGCGAAGAACGCGAAGGCTACGTTGTTGATCCACGAAGGACACGAAGGTTAAGTTTTTTGGCCACAGATTACCAATTGGCTATTGGCTATTGGCTATTGGCTATTGGCTTTAATGCTGTGGGTTCCAAATCAATGTCCGAAAGCCTGTAGCTTATAGCCTTATGTTCTATGCTCTATGCTCTTTGTTCTGATTTTTGATTTCTGAAACGCAGAAGCGCAGAGAAGGTATGGCTATGGGCGATTGGCTATGGGCTAGCGGACCGTCCTTCGTGCTCTTCGTGCGCTTCGTGGATCAATTCTTTAACGCAGCGGCGCAGAGCAACTGAAGGAAGAAGGATGAAGGATGAGGGATGAACCGCCAAAGAACAGAGAATCTAATCCTACAAATCTGTGGCAATCTGGGGCTAAAAACTTCGCGCTCTTCGTGTTCTTCGCGATTTCATCCCTGTGTGGATTAAAAATAGTTATTCAACGAGCCTTCCAGCTACACTATATTCTTGCTGGCTGAAGGCTGCTTGCACTGCTTCGCTAGCGGTCGGAATTAACTCTGTATCCAGCTGAAGCCGTAGCTGCTCGGTTTGATCGCGATAAGGCTTGATGACGATTGTGCGTTGCCACAAGGGATCAGTTGCCGGAAAATCGCTACGCTGATGTGCGCCACGGCTTTCTGGCCGCATCAAGGCTGCCAACATTGTGGCTTCGGCAGTCAGCAACATCGATTGTAAATCTAAGCTGGCGGCCAAATCGGCTGCTCCAAGCGAACGTTGCTGGGCTTGTGAGCGCAGCGTATGCAGTTGATCAAGACTAGCTTCGATCGTTTGTTCGTTGCGCACCACGCCTGCTCCGTGCCAAACCACCTGCTGCAATTGATCGATCAGGCTGCGGTGGAAATCGCCTGCTTGCTGGCTAGCCCATGCCAAGCGTTCAGCTGCTTGCTCAATTTGCGCCGCTTGGACTGGCTGCTCGCTATGTTGGCGCACATACTCGGCAGCATGCTGAGCTGCAATCCGCCCAAAAACCAAAATTTCGGCCAAACTATTGCCGCCTAAGCGATTGGCTCCATGCACGCCAGCGGTTACCTCGCCAGCAGCATACAAGCCAGCTACATTGGTCGCATGGCTGAATGGATCGACTTTCAAGCCACCCATCGAATAATGCGCGGTTGGCGCAATTTGCATGGCCTCGCGAGTAATATCAACGCCCACAGCTTGAAATTGCTCAACCATGCGTGGCAAGCGTTCGCGAATTAAGTTCGCTGGCATATGGCTAATATCGAGCCAAACCCCGCCATGCTCACTGCCACGCCCGGCCATAATTTCAGTGTAATTGGCCAAGGCCACGCGGTCGCGGGTCGATAATTCCATGCGTTCAGCATCGTAGCGCTGCATAAACCGTTCGCCATGGCGGTTGTACAATCGCCCACCTTCGCCGCGCACTGCTTCTGTCACCAAAGTTCCTGCCAATTCGTGCGGGAAAATCATGCCCGATGGGTGAAATTGCACCAACTCCATATCGGCCAAATGTGCGCCAACCTGCAAACCCAAGGCCATGCCATCGCCAGTATTTTCGCGTCGCCGCGACGAGGAACGTTGGTAAATATGAATATGGCCGCCAGTCGCCAAAATGACGGCGTTGCTTTCAATCACAAATTGGCGTTGATCAGCCAGCCAAAAGCCATATGCACCATTAACCCGATTGCCAGTGTGCAGCAAATCGCTGATATACGCTCGTTCGAGAATCGGAATTTGGCGATGCTCAACTTCGCGCATTAAGGCATTAATAATCTCAAGCCCGGTGTAATCGCCAACAAAGCTAGTACGGCGATAGCGATGCGCGCCAAAATAGCGCTGATCGATCAGGCCAGTGCTGGTGCGTGCGAAGGGCATGCCCCAGGCTTCTAATTCGGCAATTACCTGCGGCGCTTGTTGACAGAGCAATTCGACCATGCGCGGGTCGCCGAGCATGCGACCCTCTTGCAAGGTATCGGCGGCGTGAATCGCCCATGTATCTTCAGGATCGACCGTCGCTAAGGCTGCATTGATGCCGCCAGCAGCCAAAACCGTGTGGGCATCGGCTTTTGGCCGCTTACCAACCAACAAAACCTTCAAGCCTTGATCGTGCAACTCAATTGCTGCCCGTAAACCAGCCCCGCCTGTGCCAATCACCAAAACATCGCTTGTGTAACGCTGCCGCATAGCATACCTCATTGTGTAGCATGAAGCCTTAGCGCAATCAATCAACGATTGCCCCGTATTGCGCCAAGGCATATAGTTGTTGTTGGGTACTCTACCGTTAACAAATCGCTACGTCTAAGATATGATTGCTCTATAAATCATAGCCTGAGGCTATCAAATATTAATCAAGGAGCGGTGATGGAATTTAGTCAATTACGCTATTTTGAAGCGGTGGCACGCTTGGGCAATGTTACCAAAGCTGCCCACGAACAGCATATTGCCCAGCCTTCGTTGAGCAAAGCACTGCAAGCGTTGGAGCAGGAAGTGGGGGTGCAGTTGTTTGATCGGGTTGGGCGTGGGGTTGAGTTAAGCGATGCTGGCCATATGCTGTTGCCCTATGCCCGACGGGTTTTGGCCGAAATTCAGGCAGCGCGCCAAGCCATACAAGCCCGCGCTGATCTGACGGTTGGTCATGTTTCGTTGGGGGTTACGCCAACGGTCGGCACGCGGCTGATTCCGCAGGCCTTGGCCGCGTTCAATCGGCGCTATCAGGGCATTCAACTCGAATTGCACGAAGCTGGAGCTAGCGAGTTGGTCGAATTGCTCAATGCAGGCGTGGTTGATCTAGCGATTGTTTCAGCGCTTGTGCATGGCGTAGAATCGACCACCTTGCTGAGCGAGCCGCTAGTCGTGGCGGTTAGCCAGCAGCATCGGTTTGCCGAGCGTCAGAGTGTGGTTGCCAGCGAGCTACGCGATGAAGGCTTTATTCTATTTCCGCAGGGCTACGAGCTGCGCAATTATACCTTGCAACTCTGCGAGCAGGCTGGCTTTGCGCCACGGATTGTGCTCGATGGCGGCGAGATGGATACGGTGGTGAGTTTGGTGGCGGCAGGCTTGGGCGTGGCGGTTGTCCCGCAATTAGCCATCGATCAGCGCATCGGCTTGCATGCCTTGACGATTGCTGATGGCAGCTTGCAACGCACCTTGCGGCTGATTCGCCATAGTCAACGCCAACCTTCGCCAGCGGCGGCGGCGCTGCATCAGGTATTGCACGAATGGGTCAGCCAGCATTATGCGCAATAATCAATTGGATAATTGCTCACCCCGCGCCCACGGAGCAAGGTTGGGGTGAGCAATTATTTTAATCGAATTGGCGTGACAGGGCTTTAGCTCCTTGGCTCATCCATGGCTTAACCGGCGTGAACTTGAGCACTTCGAGCGGTGCGGGAATATAGCCGCCACATATGCGGTTGATAATTGCTTCGGCAATAATCCGCGTTGGAAACGGCTTAGCATCCGATGGGCGTTGCCAAAGCACGCCTAAAGTTTGCTCGCACAAAAATGCTGCGAATGTGTTCAACACCAATAATTGATAGTGGGGATCGTCGCCATAACGACTTGGCCGATTAAACCACGTTTCAAAGTCGGCATAATCGGTTTCGTGGCCGCCAAAACGTTGCATACAAATTTCAGTAATCGAAGCTCGCGGGCGTAGCCACGCTGGCGTAGTAGTGCTGGCAAACCATTGCTCAAGGCTTGGCACTGTGCCAGCAAAATCCTCTTGAATATGCTGGTTGGCAATTAACTCAGTGGCGACGGTTTGTTGATCGGATGGGCGTTGCCAAACGTCACCAAAGATTGCTAGACATAATTCGATGCCATAGGGCTGATGCAACAGCATGCGATGGCGCGGATCGATACAATAGCTTTTGCTGCTATCAAACCAATGTTCAATTGGCCAATAATCTTGCCAAATGCCGCCCCAGCGCTGGGCTGCGCTGCGAGCGTGATAATAGGGATGTGACATCAATAGCCTCGCTGTTCGCCATGCCAAAAGGCCACATCAACTCCTTGGTGTTGATCCTCAGGCAGATACATCACATACAATTCTGGGTTCGCAGGGTGGACTGTTACCGGATAGAGCAAAGAGTTAATTTCGTAGGCTTGCTCTTCTGCATAATCATATTCATTCCAGATCATGCCCACATAATTGACCATGGCGTTGGCTATATCAAGCTGATACACGCCATGGGGTTGATATTCTGGCAATGCTCCGGCCCAATCAAAATTCATGAAATCCCATACCAAGCGCTCTAATTCTTGGTTGATAAAGCCTTCACTGAGCGGTTTGCTGGTTCCATCGGCTAAACGATAGAGCCTATAGCCAACTTCGGCCTCGTCGTGATTGTTGTAAATTGCCCATTCGAGGCTCGTAATTTGTTCTGCTTGCAACAGCTCGATCAAGCGTTCGGCAGGGTGCGCCAAATCGATACGTCCGTCGCTATCAAGCGGATCATCGCTAGCCAGCGGTTGGTCAATGTTGAGCGGCGGGTCGAGTAATCCACAGCAAATTTCGTACAAATCCCAATACATTGCCCAATGATCCCACGGTTCAACCCGTTCGGCGCGGATTTCGCGCGCACAGCGCCGCGCTATTTCTAAGGCCAGTTGTGGGTTATTGGTTAAGCGTGCTTCAGCAATTTGGGCGATCCAGCCACAGATTGACCATTCTTGCAGGTTTGAATCTTGTAGATAGAGCTGGATACATTCGCGATCGTTGCCGAGCCAAAAGTGAGCTGCGAAAAGTTGTGGTTGATATCTGACATAATCCGAATTGTCGGCCTTGGTTGCTTTGTATAATAATTGCAGATAGAGCCTTTGCATTGTGGCCCGATCGCCTGCTAGACGATACCAATTGATCCGCTCTGCTTCATAATCGATCATTGCTGTTTTATAAATGATGCTTGGAGCTTGTTTCTGAGCTGCTTGGCGTAAATAGTCAGCGGCCTGCGGATCACGCAAATAATACAGGCAGCGGGCTAACTCGGGGAGTTGATAGAAGGAACCCTGCGGTTGAGTTTCGTTATTTTTGTAAATTTGTTGCACCATTTCGTGCAAGCGTTGTTGATTCAAGCGCAGGTTCGGGTATTCTAAGTCCATAGCTTCTCCACTCACAGCTAGTAATTCCGCCGTTCGCCCTGCCAAAAAGTCACATCAATGGTTTGATGTTGTGCTTCAGGCAAAGACATGACATACAAGTCAGGATCGGTAGGATGCGGCGTGAGGGCATAATTTTCATCAAGCCAGCCTTGGGCTTCCATTTCGTCGTAATCGTAGCTCGTCCAAATCTCGCCCACATGATTGACAACAGCTTTGGCAACATCAAGCCGGTAAATTCCATATTGTTGATATTGGGATAGTGCTTGAAACCAATCAAAATTCATGATGTCCCACACCAAGCGCTCTAATTCTTGGTTGACAAAGCCTTCCCCAAACGATTTGGTTGTGCCATCGGCGAGGGTATAGCTTTGATAGCCAATTTCGCCCTCATCCTGATTATTGTAAGTTGCCCATTCAACGGCAACAACCTGTTCGGCACGGCATAGCTCAAGCAAGCGTTGGCTCGGGTTGCTGGCTGGCGCAAGCAAGGCGGTATCGAGTTGGAGCGGCGGGTCGAGCAAGCCACAGCAAATTTCATAGAGATCCCAATAATTGAGTATCCAATCGTCCCAAGGTTCAAGTAATTCGGTGCGGATTTCTTGGGCGAAACGCTGCGCCATTGCCAAGGCTCGTTGCTGATTACGAGTTAAGCGGGCTTCAGCAATTTGGGCAATTAAACCAAATAATGGCCATTCTTGCAGGCTGGCTTCGCGTTGATAGAGCTGGATACATTCGCGATCATTGGCGAGCCAAAAGTGGGCTTGGAAGATTTGCACTTGATAATCAGCATACGCGCGGCGGTCTGCTTTGGCTGCTTTGTGTAATAATTGCTGATAGACGGTTTGCATCGCTGCCTGATCGCCTGCTAGGCGATACCAATTGATCCGCGCTGCTTCATAATTTAGCAAATTAGGCCGTTTCTGCGCGACTTGGCGCAAATAATCAGCGGCCTGCGGTTTACGCAAATAATATAAACAACGCGCAAAATCTGGTTGGCTCAAGCCATTAATTTCACTGTTGGCTTGGGCTTGCTTGTACATTCGTTGCGCAGTATCGAGCAAGCGTTGTTGATTCACGCGCAGGGTCGGGTATTCGATCTGCATTATTTCTCCACTCACAGCTAATAACTCCGTTGCTCGCCATTCCAGCGGTTCAAATCGAGCATGCGTTCTTCTGGATTGGGCAACAACACAACCAACAAATCGGGATCTAGCACATGTTCGCTGGTGGGATAGGTTGGTAAATCGCCCAACCATTCGCTCTTGCTCTCAACCATTGCTGCATGTTCGTATTGGCTCCAAATCTGGCCCACACAATGAACCTTGGCGCTTGCTACCTCAAGCCGATAGAGGCCATAGGGCTGCCAACCAGGCAATGACCAATCGAAATTCGTCATATCCCAGACCAAGCGCTCTAATTCTTGGTTGGCCATGCCTTGATTAAACAGCTGGGTTGTGCCATCGGCTAAAAGGTAGTAACAGTAGCCTTCCTCGGCTTCGTCATTGTTGTTATAGATTGACCATTCGAGCGCCACAATCTGTTGGGCTTGCAACAGCTCAATTAAGCGCTGAGCGGGATTTGGGCTAACTTCAAGCACGGGGGCATCGATGCTGAGTGGCGGGTTGAGCAACTGGCAACTAAGCTCATACAGATCCCACGGATTCAGCGGCAGATTGCTCCATGGCTCGATTCGCTCCTCGCGAATTGTCGTTGCCAGCCGTTGGGCAACAGTCAAGGCTTGCAGGAAATTGCGCTTGAGTCGGGCTTCGGCCAATTGCATCATCATGCCCGCCAATTGAATCGCTTGCAAGGCAAACTCACGGTAGTAGTAGTCAATTAATTTGTGATCGTCGCCCAGCCAAAATAAGGCTTGAAAATAATTCCAATGATAGTTTTTTTGCTGCCATTGGCTTACATTAACTGGCATGGTTGGCAGTTTTTGAAAGCATTCGTGCATTGCATCCAAATCGCCAGCCATCCGATAGAAATTTAAGCTAGCAAACTGCTGGTTGATTGTGGTTGCTTGTTGTTGGGCTGCTTGGCGCAAATAGCTCGCTGCCTGTGGATCACGCAAATAGTAGGCACAGCGTGCGAGTTTCACCCATTCATTGGCTCGTAGCAAGCCAGGTTCTTTGGGTTGCAACTGCCGCATGGTGTTGAGCAAACTTTGGTGGTTAAGCAGCAAGCTGGGGTATTTGAGGTTCATCAAACTCCTCTCGATTAAGTTTAGAGAAAACGATCCATGTCACGTTGGGTTTGCGCCCAATCTTCCAGCAGCACCTTGGCCCGTGGGTATGGAAAGTAGTAGACATAGACATCGGGGTTGTCGGGATGCGGAGTTGCCTCAAAATCTAGTTCACTCCAGGTCTGAAATTCCACATAATCGTAGTAGCTCCACAGATCGCCAACGTGATAGACAGCCGCTTCTGCAACCTCAAGCCGATAAATTCCATAGACCGAAAGCTGGCGGGGTGGCATGAGATATGGCCAATCATTGTTTAATAAATCCCAAACAATCCGTTCCAGTTCAGGGTTATCAATGCCTTGGGCAAAGCGCCGCCGACTGCCATTGGCCAAGATATAGCTGCAAAAGCCTTCGTCAGTCTGATCTTGGTTGTTGTAGATTGACCATTCCAAGGCTGCAATCTGTTGCTCGTTAAGCAATGCGAGCAAACGCAAATCGAGGTCATCCGAGGGGGTTGTGATTGGGCCATCGATTGCTAACGGCGGATCAAGCTGCTGACAGGCAATTTCGTACAAATCCCAGTGATTAAATGATAAATCGCTCCATGGCTCAAGCCGTTGATCGCGAATTGTTCTGGACAAACCTTGGGCAACTGCCAAGGCTTGCTGTGAATTGCGATTGAGCCGCGCTTCGGCCAATTGGCTGATAATGTCAGCGAGTCGTATATTCTGCACCGCATCCTGCTGTTGATAGGCGTTGCTACATTCGCGATCGTTGCCGAGCCAAAACAAGGCTTCGAATATTTCCCGCTGATAGTGATCATACTGCTTGTGCTCAGCAGTTGCTGCTTGCTGAAGCAATTGCGCATAGATCGTTTGCATGCTCGCCCAATCGCCAGCCATCCGATAGAAATTTAAGCGGCTCGCATGCCATACTTTGGATTCTGCTGCTTTTTGCAAATAGTAGGGTGCTTTGGGGTCGCGCAGAAAATAGGCAATCCGAGCTAACTCACCATAACGCGATTTGACCGATTGGTGCTTGGCTTGCTGCCGAATCGCGGCAAATCGATTGCGTAAACTACGCGTATCAATGCGTAGGGTGGGATATTCTGGCATAGGCCGTTGCTCTCACAAAATCAATCGGCCTAGCTATAGCACATGCTTGTGTCAAATACTGTCACAATGTATGATAGAGGCCTGGTTGATGAGAATCTAGAGAGGACTTTGTAATGCAACGACGCTTGGTTATTTTCGGCTGTTGGCTTTTGTTGAGCGCTTGTAGCGGTAGTAGCCAGCCAACCGCAGTGCTGGCTAATGCAACCCATCAAACTGCCCAACAAGCACCGGAACGCGTGGTGCAATTGTTGGGCGAGTTGAGCATTAATCAGCACTATGCTGAAATTGAGCCATTGTATACGCCCAAAGCGCGGGCTGGCTTTACCCTCAATAATCAACAAAGTTTTGCTGCTGGCTATGGCGGGCCATTTCGAGTCCATGGGCCAATCTATTCAATGACTCATGAAGCACCTCGCTATATCCAGGCCGATTATGCCACGATCGAAGTTCACTATTATTTTGATCTTAGTAACACTGTCTCGCAGACCAGCCAATTGTTGCTGCAAAAAACCGATGGGCTTTGGTATATTTGCCAGCGGATTGATCGTGAGCAAGCGATTCCTGCGCGTTGTGAGTAGCAGCGCGGCACTGTTCAATTACCTGCCGCGCTGCAAGCGCTATTGGATACTGATGCTTGGCAAATACAAGCGGTTTGGCGTACAGTTATCACTGGCTAAAAAGGCAATTGCCGAGGTGCCTAAAACAGTGCCTTGGCTATTGCGCGCTCGCACTTGGACAAAGCAGTGGGCATTATTCGCCAGACTTGTGCTGGTTTCAAAGCTGGTTTTGGGTGTGGTATTTTGCAAACTCAAACTGGTTGTGGTTGGTCCAGTATAAACCAGATAATCGGCAACCTCGGTTGCGCCATTCCAGCTATAGTACAAGCTTGTGGTGTTGCCATTGCTTTCGGGCACGAGGGTTGGCGGCCACATCGGCTGTCCCTGCCATTCGTAGCGTTTGGCTCGATAGCTGACGATTGGCTCAAGCGTGGTTAACTCAAAAACTGTCTGACCAAGTTGATTAAACTCAGTATAGAGCGTGCTTGTGCTGCCCCAGCCAACGCCTGTATTGCCGTTGTCAAGCCGTTGGGCACTGCCCATGGCCACGCCATATTGATCGGGATTGGTGCGAAAGCTCTTGACTAAACGGGCAGTTTTGTTGATTTCATCGAGCTTATATTCCATGGCCATTGAGAAGGCATTGGCACTTGGTGGCAAGCTATTCCAATTGTTGTAGAGCATAATATTGCCATTGGCCAAGCGCCGAATATCGTGCTGATGAAAGAAGCGTGGACTATTATCGAGAAATTGAAATTGATTGCCCTCGCCCCCAAAGCGCCAAATAACCGCTCCCGTTTGGCGATTGATCTTGGTAATTTCATCAGTATGGCGGCTGGAGATCAACCAATGGCCATCAGTATCAACCTCAATCGCATTGCCATGAATATAATCAACCGGCGCGCTGCCGGCTAAACTATGGCTACTATCGCCAACTGGAATATGCTCAGATGAACGCCACTGAAAAACCACATTGCCCGCCGCATCCAGCTCCTGAAGCACTAATTCAGTCAGAATTGCGTTTTGCTCACCGCCATATGGGCTTAAATCATAGGGAATATTTGCGTAAATCATAAAAATGGCATGATTATCTGGGGTAAGCAACAATTCATGGTAATCAATTTGATAGCCATTGCCAGCTTGATAGCTCGCAACTTCTTGATAATGCTGATTGAGCACGTGGTATTTGAGGGTTGAACTATCGTAATAGGTCAGCCGATTGGGACCAATTTTGCGAAAATCGAGCAAGAAATCGCCAGCCCCTGCTCCATGATGATAAATCGGCGCGCCAGCGTTATCCAGCATCAGCAAATAGCGATTGGGCGTAACATCGCTGACCCAATCAAATGGGCTAATGAAAATATAGCCAGGCGTAGTGCTGATGGCTAAAGTTACGGTTAATGGCGGAATGTTGAAGGGCAAGGTGCGGAGCGCTTGCATGCCGCCGGTTGGCTGGGCCGATTTGCTTGGTTGGCTTTGGTTGCTGGCCTGTTCGGTGCGCAGTTGTTGGCTTTGCTTTGGCTGTTCGAGCAAGCGCTCAACAACCGTAAACGACCATGATTGTTGCTCAAGCGCTGCAAGTTCAGGGCTATTGATGCTGACATTCACAGTTTCGCCAAAGCTAAAAGCTATGGTTGGCTTGAAGATGATGGTGCGTTGATCCTCGGCGAGCACAACGCTGCCTTGATGCAAGCCACTCTGCGCGCCGAGCACTTGGAAATCAAGCGTTGCAACTGTGGCTTTGGTTAACTGCGGCCCTAGGCGGATTGCAATTGTCGTGTTTGGGTTTACCGCCTTGGCCAATGGCACAGGGTCGCGATATTCGATCATGGGGGCCGCTTGAGCGGGCTGGCGCGGGGATAAACTGAAACTCAGCATCACGAGTAGGACGCAGGCGCATCCAAAAAATTGTCGCATTGCTAGCTTCCTCCTTAGACTAAGCAACCCACAATTGGGCTACCGTAAGGCTTAAGCGAGCATCAAAGGGGCGATGCTCATAAAAAAACAGGGCAGGTTGGGCTGCCCTGTTTGGATTTATTTGTGTTGGGGAAGGTAGACGTTGAAGGTTGTGCCTTGGCCAATGCTGCTTTGCACCTCGATTGTGCCGCCATGCTCATCGACAATGCTCTTGGTAATGGCTAGCCCAAGGCCCGTGCCTTCCACTGGCGAATCAATATCGCGCTTGACGCGATAGAAGCGCTCGAAAATATGCGGCAATGAATCCTCGGGAATGCCCAAACCGCTATCTTGAATTTGCACATGCACTTTGGTATCGCCATTGCTCGCTTTGACCAACACCTTGCCGCCTGCTGGGGTGTATTTGATCGCATTCGAGAGAATATTGGTAAAAACTTGGCGCATGCGCGATGGATCGGCTAATAATGGCAAACTTGGCGGAATTTCTGGCTGGACGCTGATTTGCCCCTGCTTGGCTCGCAGTTTCAATTCATCGATCACTTCGCGTAGGACCACCGACAGATCGGTTTCTTGCGGCGAAATGCCAATTCCTGCTTCGATTTTGCCCAAATCGAGCAAATCGCTAATCAAGGCGGTCATTGCTCCGGTGTTGCGCACCACTGCTTGCAAGGCATCGCGCTGCATCTCGTTGACTGTGCCCATATGGCCATCGGCAACCAATTGAGCATAGCCTTGAATCGCGGTCAATGGCGATTTAAGGTCGTGCGAAACCATCGAAACAAAGCGGCTCTTGATTTGGTCTAGCTCTTTGAAATGGGTAATATCTTGCAGCACAATCACTTGGCCGCCCAACGAGCTGTTTTGCAAGGGCGCTGTATTAACCGCATAGTAGCGATTGTTGATCGCGATTTCTTTGCTTTCGTGATCTTCACGGCGTGCCAAGATTGCCAACATTGGGAAGAATGTTAGCAATGGTTGGTTGACCAAACGACTATTTGAAACGCCAGCAATCGCGCCAGCAGCAGGGTTGGCAACCACAATTTGGCCTTCATCAGTCAGCAAAATACCGTCACTGACCGATTCAATCACCGCTGCCAAGAGCGTGCGCTCCTCGGAAGCCGTCACATACAGCCGCGCGCTTTCCATGGCAACTGCTGCTTGTCCCGCCAACGCCGTCAATAATTGGCGTTCGTAGGCATCGAAGGCATCGCGGCGCTCATCGGCGGCAATCAACAAGCCATTAATGCCATCGCCAAGCATCAGTGGCACGCCGATCCAGCTTTCGCCTAATGGCTCTTCGTTATTGACCAAAAGCTCAATTTGGCTGCCTGCCGAAGTTAAGAGCACTGGCTCTTGGTCATTCAGGGCTGCACTAATTGGCCCTAATTTCAGCAGCGGTTGCTCTTGGCCATTAATTAACGAAACTAAGGGTAACGTTCCTCGTTTATCATCAACATGTAACAGCGCAACCATCGGCGCAGCCAGCATTTCGGCACAGCGATAGGCCACTTTGCGTGCTACTTCTAGCGGATCAAGCGAGCTAGCCAATTCGCGACTGGTCGAATTCAAGCCCTCTAAATCAAACACTCGTTGCTCAAGCTCAGCAAACAAATTGGCATTTTCAATCGCCACTGCTGCTTGGGCCGAAACCGAGCGCACCAATTCCAAATCGGCAGCGCTGAAATGATCGATCCGTGGGTGGGTCAAGGTCATCACACCCAGCACTTGATCTTCGCGTAACAGCGGAACCGCCAAGGCCGAACGTACACGGCCACGGGTTGAGGGCAATTCGACCCAACGCTTATCAACCCGCACATCGGCGATACGAGCTGCTTCGCGCTGGCGAAACACCCAGCCCGAAAGCCCAGCTTGCAATAAGGCTGCCGCCACCGATTCAGTCACCGATTGATCCATGCCATAGCGGGCGACGATGCGCTGGGTGGTGCGGCCATCTTGCGATGAAATGATGATGCTGCCACGCTCTGCATTGACTGCCGCCACCGTGTGTTGAATAATCCGCGAGAGCAATTGGTCGGGGTCGAGCGAGCTAGCTAATTCGCGGCTAATGCCATACAGCAAGCGCAAACGGTCGCGCTCTTCGCGTACTGCATTAAACAGCCGTGTATTGACTAGCGCCATGCTCAAGGCATTGCCCAAGGAAATTAAAAATGGCGGCGACCATGCTTGGGTTTTGCGGCTCGAACCAACCAGAACCAGCGACATCAGCGCTTGCGGGCCTGCATCGAGCGGCAATGCGCCCCAAGCAACTTTGCCGCCGACGCTGCTACAAATGCCTTGCAATAATTCGTAGGGCATTTCGGCTAGCCACGGCGGGCGATCTTCCCAAACAATCGTGGCTTTGCTCAATGGGCTGGGCGGAAACAATTCGGCTAATTGTTGAATAAGTTGCTCATTCAAGCCAACGTGTCGCCATAAATGCCAGCGCATGCCATTTTCGGCAGCGGTGTAGAGCAAGGCAACTTGAGCGCCTGTCGATTCGGCAATTGCGCTGAGCGTTGCATCGGCCATCGCGACCGGCTCCAACGAGCGGCCCATTTGGCGAGCAATTGCGGCAATGGCTGAAAGCTCAGCGGTGCGCTGGCCGTCGGCGCGGCGTTTGGCAACCGCTGCCGAAGCGCGATTCAAGGCAGCTTGCACGGTTGGCAACGAAAAGGGCTTCAAAATATAATCGTAAGCCCCGAGGCGTAGCGCACGGGTGGCACTTTCCAGCGAACCATAGCCAGTCATGACGATAATCGGCATGTCTGGGCGATTTTCGCGCACCCATTGCAACACCGTATAGCCATCAACATCAGGCATGGTGACATCAGTCAGCACGACATCAACGTCGCTTGCTTGGAGCGTGGCAATTCCGGCAGCACCCCCAACCGCAGTGGTAACGCTGTAGCCTTGCCCTTCCAATAACAACCGCAACTGGCCACTTAAACGTGGCTCGTCATCGACCACCAAGATCTGTAATGGCAACTCATTCATCGGATTAACCAATCAACAATTCATCGGAATCAAGATCGGGCGATTGGCTGCGTTGGGCGGCAACTGGGATGCGCAAGGTAAAGTTCGAGCCTTTATCCACGGTGCTTTCGACCGAAATTGCGCCGCCAACTTGTTGCAAAATCCCATACACAACCGAAAGCCCAAGCCCAGTTCCCGTCACACCTTTAGTGCTAAAGAATGGCTCAAAAATACGTTCGCGATGTTCAGGCGGAATCCCAATGCCTGTATCTTCAACATTGATAAAAATTTGGCCCTTTTGATGCGCCGAACGAATGGTCAATTTGCCGCCATCGGGCATTGCGTCAATTGCATTGCGCACCAGATTGATCAGCACTTGCTTACAGGCATCGCTACTAATGTTTGGCGCTGGCAAATCGGTTGCCAACTCTTGATAGAGTTTAACATTGGCTTTATCAAGTTGCGGCTTGGTAATGTGCATCAATGAAATAATCAAATGATTGAGATCAGGCGGCACACCATCATTATTGGGCTGATAAAAATTAACCAGGGTATAGAGCAAGCGCGCAATCCGCGCCACTTCTTCATCAAGCCCTTGCACCAAATCGCCAAGGGCACTGCCAGGCGTGTGTTGCTGCGCCACCAACTCCAAGCCCGAGCGAATAATCGCCAGTGGATTGTTGATTTCGTGAGCCAGCGAAGCCGCCATACGGCCCATGCCCGACAGCTTTTCGGCCTCGACCAAGCGGCCTTGGGTTTCGCGCAGCGTGCTATAGGTGCGAGCATTGTGCAAGGCAATCGAGGCATAGTCGGCGAGCATTTGCATCAAACGCTCATCGCCTTCGTCGAAGTTGCGCCGATGGGTTGTCGCAGCCACGGTCAATACGCCCAAGGCTTCGGTGCCAACCAACAATGGCACCATCAGCACAGCTTGGGCCAGATAATTGGCTTGCACGCGAATCCCATCGCGCTCGGAATTAATCCGAATTGGTTTGTTGGTTTTGATTGTGCGCGTTGCCAACTCATAATCGGTGTGCTTACTCAGCTCACGCAAATGTAAGGGATTAATATTATGCGAGGCTCGCACAACCAACTGATTATCATCAATTAATTGGACAAAACCTTCGTCTGCATTCGAAAGAAAAACCGAGGCTTCAACAATTCGTTCCAACAAATTGCTGGCATCGAGTTGGGCGGTTACCGCTTTACCGACGCGATGCAACACGGTTAATTGGCGCACTTGGCCTTGTAATTGGCCAAGCAAAATTTCTTTTTCACGTTGCAAACGCCACTCACGCAGCGCCCGATCGATTGCCTGAGCAACATCTTGCGGCTCGAATGGCTTGATCAAATAATCGCGCACGCCCATTTTGAAGGCCGTCACGGCGATCCGTTCCGAGCCTTCAGCGGTCATGAGCAAAATTGGCACAGTGTTGCCATCGGTGCGCAGCTTGCGCAGTAAATCCAACCCAGTTGTATCAGGCAGTTGATAATCGAGCAAAATGAGGTGGGGATGATGCTGGCTGATTGCGTTCAGCCCATTTCGCCCAGTTTCAGCCAACACGACCTGATAGCCCAGCGAACGCAATTGAGCCTGAAGTTTCACCCGAATTGCTTCACTATCGTCGATTACTAGAATCGTTTCTTGACCACTTGCCATAGGCTCGCCGTTCTACAATGCTCAACAAGGAGATTCTCGCCAAAATCATACGACAGAGAAGCGTAGAACGCAAGGACGGATTAGCCGAAGGATGAAGGATGAAGGATGAGGGATGAAGGAAAAGGCAAAAGTCAAAAGTCAAAAGGCAAAAGTCAGAAAGCAAATGGCGATGGGCTACGGGCTGTGGGCTAGCAGACATGGGTTGGCATAGCAAAAGTCAAAAGTCAAAAAGCAAAACTTAGAGGGCCATTGCGATGGGCTACAGGCTTTGGGCTAGCGGACATGGGTTGGTAAATCAAAAGCTAAAAGCCAAAAGCCAAAAGCCAATAGCCAATAGCCTATCGCCATCAGCCTATCGTCCTTCGCGCTCTTCGCGCTCTTCGCGGTTTCACGCCTTCTGGCCCCTAACCCCTGAACCCTGATCCCTCGGCCTACTCAAAATTGCGTGTGCCACCAAAGACCCGCCCAACGGGCATTGTCACAATAAAGCCCGTATTGGGATTATTCAGCGAGCCAGTGATTTGCTCGGTGACTGCGACCAAATGCTCAACTTGGCTGCTTTGCACCACGGTTAGCAGCGTAAAATGGTGCATCTCATCGTCCTCAAGCAATTCGCGCAACGAGGGAAACAAGGGTGCATCATCGCGATACAACGCATTGCCAATTCGGCCAAGACCTGTGCTGCGTAGCACCGTAACGCCGCGCACGCCTTGCTCTTCCCACGCCCGCAATACCTCATTTAAGAGATCAACATCATTTAAAATAAAGATCAATGTTTCTAATTGGCCTTGATTCATGGCAATTGCTCCTTTGCTACAACACTGACGAGAATTGATTTTAGTTTGGTTGCGGGCTTGGCGTTTCTGCTTTCGGCGTTTGCTCGTTGCCAAACGACCAACGTAAGACTAACGGCGTGACCAAGGTTGTTACCAACACCATCAGCACGGTCATAGCAAACACATCTTCGCCAATAATTCCTTGGCGAATGCCGACGCTAGCGACAATCAAGCCAACTTCGCCACGCGAAATCATGCCCAAGCCAACCTGCAACGATTCTTTATTATTCATGCCGCCAAGTTTCGCGCCCAAGCCACAACCAATAATTTTGCTCACAATCGCAATCAGACACAGTAATGCTGCAAATACCACCAAATCGCTTGGTAAGGCAAAAATATTGGCATGCAAGCCGATGCTGGCAAAGAAGATTGGCACAAAGAAGGCGTAGGTCAACGTTTGCATGCCATCCTCAATTCGGTTGTGATAGGGCGTGCGACCAAGAAATACGCCAATCAAAAATGCGCCAGTAATGGCAGCAACGCCACCCAAGGCTTCTGCACTCCATGCTGCAATCAGCACCAGCACAATCGCGCTGCTCACCAGCGGTTGGCTAATTGGCAATTTAGCAGCTTTACGCATGAGCCATGGCAATGCGCGCAGCCCGAAAATGCTCATCACGACGAAATAAAGTAGCATTACGCCCACAATACTTAGCACCGTCATAATGCCGCCGCCGCTGCTAGCAGTCAAGGCCACAAAGGTCGAAAGCAGCACAATCACCAAAACATCATCGACAATTGCCGCCCCCAGCAGCGATAAACCAACCCGCGAACGCAATTTGCCTAGCTCCAGCAAGGTCTGGGCTGAAATTGAAACGCTGGTTGCGGTCAGCAAAATGCCAATAAACAGGCTTTTGGTGAACGAGTAGTTGTTGGGCCAAAACCAAGCCAGCGCAAAACCTCCAAGCAACGGGATGATCACACCCAGCACGCCTGCGATGGTCGAAACTTTGCCTGCCGCCAACAGATCAGGCAATTTGACCTCAAGCCCAGCCACAAACATCAAGAAAATCACGCCAATTTCGGCAATTTCAAAGACGGTTGTTTGCAAGTGGGGGCTGGTAAAAAAGCCAAGTTGCAGAAAATTCAGCACACTAGGTCCAAGCAAAATTCCCACTAAAAGCTCGCCTAAAACTGCTGGCTGCTTGAGTTTGGTGCTGATAAGCCCACCAATTTTGGCAGCGGCAATCAACACCGCCAACGCTAGCACCAATTGCAACAGCGGCGACATGCCATCACCAGCAGCGGCTGCTGGCGCTGGTGCAGCATTGGCTTGAACCACGATCAGCGACATGCGAAGCTCCTTGTTGGCTGCTTTGGGGCCAGCAAACGCAACCAAAACTAAACTAAAAAAGCCGCATTACTGCGACTGACTCCACCATGGTTGTCTCGGCGACGAGACGATATTCACTTTGGGCATGGCCCTGTATCAAGCACTGTACCCGAAAAAATCGGCTTGGTCAAACGATGGATATTGATCCACGAAGGGAAATTAGCTATGGGCTATTGGCTTTTGGCTATTGAATCCAGGATCATTCTACCAATTGTTCCGATAGCCGACAGCCTGAAGCCTATAGCCATCGTTCCTCTGCGTTAAATATTTGATCCACGAAGGACACGAAGAGCACGAAGCCTGAAAATACGAAGATCGCGAAGATCGCGAAGGGTGGGAATGACTTCATCCTTCATCCTTTCTGTTGGCCACAGATTCCACAGATTATTATGATTAGGTTCGTGTGTTCCCATAGCCGATAGCCATAAGCCAATAGCCCCGTCACCGATCCCCAGTCCCCACCAACCGATCCCCAAGCTCTATGTTCTATGCTCTATGTTCTTTCTTGCCTTCATCCTTCGGTGCTCTGCGCCTCTGCGTTGAAATAGTAATCCACGAACGACACGAAGCCTGATTTTTTAGCCACGAATTCCACAAATTGCACGAATGATTATTTTTTTAGCCACAGATTCCACAGATTATTTTTGATTTTATGTTCTATGCTCTATGTTCTATGTTCTTCATGTCGTGCCCCTAACCCGTAATCCCAAGTATGATATGATCTAGCGGATACTGCTATTCGCTTGATGCTAGTAAGGATGTTGCCCTATGAGCGATGCACCTGAAATGCTGCCCGACGAGCAGCCAGATGCTGCGCCAGTGTTCGATAAAGAAGCTGCTCGCGCCCGCTACCGCGCCATGATGCGCAGTTGGCCCATGCGTTTGATGTTTGCCATGACTGGTTTGGTGATTGTGGCAACTTGGGTGTTTGCCTTTGGTGCAGCCTATGGCCCCGATGTCAAAGAATTGCCCAACCACGATGTTACGGTTGCGGTCGCTGATTGTAAAACTTGTCATAACGCTGGGCTGCCAACCGCGCCCAGTTTTAACCATAGCTTTGCGCCAACCTGTGGTTTTTGCCATGTGCAGGGCATGCCGCCAACCACGCCATTAACCAACACATCGAGGTTGCGCTAATGCTCTATGCAGATACGATTGCCGCATTGGCTACTCCACCCGGGGTTGGTGGGGTTGGAATTATTCGGGTTAGCGGCCCGCAAAGCCTCGCCATCGCCCAAGCCGTGATCAAACCGCGGCGCAAAGGCGTTTGGCGCTCCTACCAAATGCGCTATGGCCATGTGGTCGATGAACAAGGCCAGGTTGTCGATGAAGTGTTGGCGGTTTTTTTCAAAGGCCCACGTTCCTTCACCGGCGAAGATATTCTTGAAATTCATTGCCATGGCGGCCCGCTGCCGTTGCGCCGAACCCTCAGCTTGGCTTTGGCTCATGGGGCACGCTTGGCCAATCCAGGCGAATTTAGCTTGCGAGCGTTTGCCAATGGCCGCATTGATTTGGCCCAAGCTGAAGCAACCCTCGATGTGATCGAAGCCCAAACCAATTTGGGCCTGAGTTTAGCGCTCGATCAGCTTGGTGGTGGGCTTTCGCGCGATTTGCGCAGCCTGCGCGAGCAGTTGATGTATCCGCTGGCCTATGTTACTGCACTAACCGATTTCCCCGAAGATGATGTGCCAAGCGAGGAATTGCTGCCGCCGTTACAACAAGCCCAGCTCCTGCTCAGCCAACTATTGGCCGGAGCCGATCAAGGGGTGGTCGTGCGCGAAGGGGCACGGGCGGCGCTGGTTGGTCGCCCAAACGCTGGCAAATCGAGTTTGATGAATGCTTTGTTGCGCACCGAACGCGCAATCGTGACTGCGATTCCAGGCACAACCCGCGACACCTTGGAAGAAACCGCCAATCTTGGCGGCATTCCGGTGGTGCTGATCGACACTGCGGGCATTACCGAGACCGACGATGTGGTTGAGCGAATTGGCGTTGAGCGCTCGCGGGCAGCCTTGAGCAAGGCCGATTTGGTGTTGCTTTTGATTGATGGCTCGCAGCCGTTGAGCGCCGAGGATCTGGCGATTGCCCAATTAACCCACGAACGCCCAACTATTTTGATTGCGACCAAGGATGATTTGGGCCACCACGCCGATTTGGCCCCAATTCGCCAAACCCATCCTGCGCTCCGAGGCAGCATCGCAATCTCGTCGCAGGCTGGCACGGGCTTGGATTATTTAGGTACAATGGTCGCTGAGCAATTGCTTGGTGGTTTGCCGCTCAGCGATGCCCGTTTAGTGACCAATCCACGCCACCGCGATGCCCTGCGCCGCGCCAACGCCGCCCTTGAGCAAGCCATCCAAGGCTTTCAAGAAGGTCGCCCAGTTGATCTGATTGCCATCGATTTGCATGAGGCCATTGCCAGCTTGGGTGAAATTACTGGCGAAACGGTCGAGCATGATTTATTGAATATGATCTTTAGTCGCTTCTGTATTGGCAAATAACTGCCCAACCCGCAAGGAGCAAGCCCGTGCTAGATTCAAAGCAGCTACCCGTCGAACGCGCCAAACTTTACGCTCGGATTATGCTCGGCATTACAGCGCTGTTTCTGCCAATTCCCATTATCGGTTGGGAAAATGTGCATTCGCAGATTAATTTTTATGTGGCGATTGTGCATGGCTTGCTCATCGTTGGGTATATTTTTCTGGTCAAGCCCAATAATCTGTATCCATTAACCTTATTGTTGCACTTTGCCAGTTCAATTACCGTCGCAATGATCAATCATAATGTTGGCGGCTTTGTCTCGTATCATTTTGCAACTATTTGTATTGAATTGGTTGGGGCTGGCTTTATTTTGGCTCGTGGGCGTTGGATTTTCGCAGCGGTGGCAATTAGTATTTTTACCCATCTAATTGCCATCAGTATCGAAATGAATCGCACGTGGGGCTTTAACGATGCCGATTCGTTACTGATGATGAGTGTTAGCGACAATTACAAATATTTAGCCATGGTTTCGCAAACGATTTTGCTGATTGGCACGGGAGTGATTATTGCTGCGCTGATGCACGTGATTAATCAGCGTGAACAAGCGTTGGAGCAATCGCGCCAAGCTATGCAGCAACGCTCCGATGAGCTAGCCACGTTGGCGATTCGCTTAGAAACCTCAAATCAACAATTAGTTTCAACTGAAACGACCTTGCGCCAAACCGTGGATGCGCTGACCGTGGCAGCCCTGCCTGTTGGCGATGATGTGGTGGTGCTGCCATTAATCGGCGGCTTCGATGCCCAACGGGCAGAAGCGGTGGAAGCTTCCTTGCTTAGCTATCTGCACGAACAACGAGCCAACACCTTAATTCTTGATCTGACCAGCGTGCCAGCAGCCTCGGAAACGTTGTTGACGATGCTCGAACGGATTATCCAAGGCGCACGATTGTTGGGAGCACGCGTGATTTTGGCTGGATTGCAACCAGAAGTCGCGCCAATGATGGTAAAGTTAAAGCTCAACCGCCAAAACGTGCTATCTGCACCAACCCTGGCGGCAGCCTTAGAACTTCGTTCAACCTAAGCATAAGGGGGATTGTGTGGAAACAACCCGCGCCCATGTGATTGTGACCGGAACCGTGCAGGGGGTGAATTTTCGCGCTAATTGCCGCGACCAAGCGCGTTTGGCCAAGGTTGGCGGTTGGGTCAAAAACCTGCCCGACGGCAGCGTCGAAGCAATCTTCGAGGGTAGCCAAGCAGGCGTGCAGCGCATGATTAGCTGGTGCTATAGCGGCCCAGTGCATGCTAAAGTGCAACATGTTGAAGTCACGTGGGAAGAAGCAACCCATCGCGAGCCAACTTTTGATATTGCGTGGTAACCAACAATGACAATTAAATCAATTGGCATCTTGCTGTTCAACGATGCAGAGGAATTGGATTTTATCGGGCCAATGGAAGTGTTTGGCATGGCCAGCAATTGGGTTGATCTGACGGTCAATACGGTTGCCGAGCAAGCCCAAACTGTCAAAGCCCGTTATGGCCTGAAAATTCAGCCAGATTATGGCTTTGCCGATGCGCCAGCTTTTGATGTAGTGTTGGTGCCAGGTGGGCTTGGTGCACGGACGCATGCCCGACACAACAACCTGATTCTCGATTATTTGCGCCAACAGCGTGATCGGGGCTGGGTTGTTTCGGTTTGCACTGGGGCCTTGGTGCTTTCGGCTGCTGGCTTGCTCGATGGCCAACGAGCCACAACCCATTACACCGCCTTTGATCTTTTGGCCGAAAATAGCCAGATTATGGTCGAGCGTGAACAGCGCTATATCATCGCGCCGCCAATTGCTAGCTCGGCGGGCGTTTCAGCAGGCATCGATTTGGCGCTTGCCTTGCTAGAAACCTGGTTTAACCCAGAACTGCGTGCCCAAGTTGCCGAGCGCATCGAATGGCGCTAGGGTCGTAGCCGAGAAATAGCTATGTCAAACAGCAACCAGCGGCGCATTCAATGGCTCTATTGGCTTTTGGCCTTGCCAGCGCTCGCTTTTTTTATGCTCTTTTTTGGAGTGCCACTGTGGGCAATTATGCAACGCGCCTTTGCAGAAAAGGGCTTGTTGGTTGCCATTCAAGCAGTCGTGAGCAACCGTAGCTTGCTGCATGTTGTGGCCTGGAGCGCTTGGCAAGCCAGCCTTTCAACCCTGTTTACCCTGCTGCTCGGCGTGCCAACCGCCTATATTCTGGCGCACTATCGCTTTCCCGGGCGGGCATTGATTCGCTCGTTGATTGCAGTGCCATTTGTGTTACCAACTGTGGTTGTAGCCTTGGCTTTTCGGGCTTTGCTTGGCGAGCGTGGCTTGGTCAATCGCTGGTTGATGGCGTGGTTTGAGCTTACGCAAGCGCCGTTGCAGCTTGAGCAAAGCCTTGGCATGATTTTGCTGGCCCATGTTTTTTTCAACTTGACGGTGGTGGTGCGTTTGCTCAGCGCCTATTGGAGCAACCACGACCAGCGTTTGGAGGCTTCGGCCAATGTGCTGGGCGCGCCGCGCTGGCGGGTTTGGCTCGAAGTGACCTTGCCCTTGGCAATGCCAGCCTTATTAGCAGCAGCATTATTGGTTTTTACCTTTACGTTTTCGGCCTTTGGCACGGTGCTGTTATTGGGCAGCAGCCAACAACGCACGATCGAGGTCGAAATTTATGATCAAGCGATTCGTCAATTTAATTTGCCTGTTGCTGCAACTCTCTCGCTGTTGCAAATTCTCACCAGTTTGGGCTTGACCTTGGCCTATACGCGGCTTGTACGGCGGAGCAGCGTGGCCCAAGAAGCGCAGCAATTGCCGTTGCGTCGTGCTCAGCGTTGGCCAACGCGCTTGGCTATTGGCTTGGTTATGCTGCTGGTGGGGAGTCTGATCGTCTTGCCATTGGGCAGTTTGCTGCTTGGCGCATTGCGGCTTGATGGTCAGTGGAGCCTTGAATATTTTCGCATGCTGAGCATCAATCAGCGTGGTAGTTATGCCTATGTGCCGCCAACCCAAGCTATGCTCAATTCGCTGCGCTATGCAGGCATTACCACAATCTTGGCGTTGGCGTTTGGTATGCCCTGTGCCTATTTGCTGGCTCAGCCCCAAGGCCACCTAACCAAGCTGCTCGATGGCATGCTGATGCTGCCCTTGGGAACATCGGCGGTAACCATTGGTTTGGGTTATATTATCGCTTTTCGTTCGTATGAACTTTGGGGCTGGGAAACTCCTGATCTGCGGCGTTGGTCTGGCTTGTTGCCACTCGCCCATACTTTGCTGGCCTTGCCATTCGTGATTCGCACAATGTTGCCAGCTTTGCGGCGTTTAAACCCACGTTTACGCGAGGCTGCGCGTATGTTGGGTGCAAAACCATGGCAGGCTTGGTGCGAAGTCGATTTGGGTTTGCTCTGGCCAAGCATCATGGCTTCGGCGCTCTTTGCCTTTACTGTTTCGTTAGGCGATTTTGGGGCAGCGCTGGTTGTGAGCGTAACCAGCCCCGATACCGCCACCATGCCCGTGGTAATCTTTCGCTTTTTGGGCCAACCTGGCGCAAGCAACTATGGCCAAGCTTTGGCAATGAGCAGCCTGTTGATGCTGGTTACCTTTGTAAGTTTTGGGCTGTTGGAGCGCTTCCGCGACCAAGGTAGCGAATGGTGATAACTAGACAGAATGGAGTATAATAGCATTGGAATCAGTTGGCTTGGCGAAGGATGGTTGCATGAAACGAGGGTCGGTACGCCGGACAATGATCACCATTGCAACCGTGCTTTTGAGCTTAATGACCGGGTTAAATATCGTTGGGATTATTGAGCGCAATATGCTCAATGATGATATTGAATATGTGATTGATCTCGAAGATGCAGAACGCTTAGCCCGCGAAATTAGCCTCTATACCCAATATCAAGCTCATGCGCTCGATGCCTATGCCTTGGGCTATAGCGATGAGCGCGAACACTATACCCGTTATCGCCAAGCCTTCGATGATAAACGCCTCGAACTCGAACAATTCTTCCAGCACATGCAACCAAGCCCCGAAACCCAAGCCGCCTTCGATCAGGTGCAAAAGCTGAGCACCGATTATCAAGATGCAGGCATTGCCTACCTCGCGCAAATCGATTTGCGCTTGCAAAATGCCAGCAACGACCGTTCGCCTGATGAGCTTTCGGTTTGGAAAATCGTCCATGAGCGAGCCGACCAACTCGACGATGCCAGCCAAGTCTTATCCGATATTATCGACGACCAATCTGAAGCGCTCGAAGCCTCGATTACCAAGCAAAATGGCCGCATGATTGTGGCCTTAACTGGCCGCAGTATGGCGATATTTGTGCTGCTAATTCTATTCGTCTACTATCTGCTAGGGCGGGTTGGTGGCCAATTTAATTTGGTGCGCGATGGTGCGAAACGCTTTGCTGATGGCGATTTCTCAAGCGATATTCCGATTCGGCGTTATGATGAAGTTGGCCAGCTTGCCGCCAGTTTCAACACCATGGCCCAAACGATTCGCGGCCAAATTGAGCGACTGGAACAAGCTAAAGATCACGCGCAACGCTTGCAATTTGTGGCCGAAGAAGCCAATCGCGCCAAAAGTAATTTCTTGGCCAATATGAGCCACGAACTGCGCACGCCCCTCAACGCGATCATCGGCTATAGCGAAATTCTGCAAGAGGAATGCGAAGACCTCGGCCAAACCGCCATGATCGAAGATCTCGATCGGATTCGGCTTTCAGGTCGCCATTTGCTGACCTTGATCAACGATATTTTGGATTTGGCCAAGATTGAATCGGGCAAGGTTGAAATTTTGCCTGAGGAAATTTCGCTGCCTCAATTGTTGCACGATGTGCGCTCCACCGTCGATCCAATGATCATCAAAAATGAAAATCGCTTGGTGATCGAATCGGCGGGCTTGCTAACGATGATTAGCGATGAAACGCGCTTGCGCCAGATTTTGGTCAATTTGCTGAGTAACGCTGCCAAATTCACCGAGCATGGCCGAATTACGCTCCGAGTGCAGCCGAGCGAAGAATCTGGTTGGATCAATTTTAGCGTGCACGATAATGGCATTGGCATGAGCAACGCCCAATTAGCCCGCTTATTTCAGCCATTTACCCAAGCCGACGCTTCAACGACGCGCAAATATGGTGGCACTGGGTTGGGCTTGGCCTTAAGTCGCCGTTTGGCGCAGCTGCTTGGCGGCGATATTCGGGTGCAAAGCGAGTTGGGCGTTGGCTCGACCTTTAGCGTGCATCTGCCGCAATCGGTCATCGATATGGCTCCAGTTTCGCTACTTGATGAAGCGCCAGTTATTATTAGTGAGGCCAATACCAATCAACCAAAAGTGCTGATTATTGATGACGATCGTAATGTGCACCACATGCTTTCGCGCACCCTCAAGCGTGAAGGCTGGAGCGTTTTGAGCGCACTCAATGGTGAAGATGGTTTGGCGATGGTGCGGACGTATCATCCAATGGCGATTTTGCTCGATGTTTTGCTGCCAGGCCATATCAATGGCTGGGAAATTTTGGCCGAAATCAAGGCCGATCCAACGATTGCCGCGATTCCGGTCATTATGCATACGATTGTGGCCGAGCCGAACCAAGGCGTTTCGTTTGGGGTTTACGATTATTTGATCAAGCCCGTTGATCGCGGCCAATTGTTGCGCACCCTGCGCAGTTGTATCGACCCGCAAAACGATAAAACCCAATTGGTGCTGGTCGTTGATGACGATCAGGATAGTCGGGCGATGTTGCGGCGCATGCTCGAAGGCGCTGGCTGGAAGGTCTACGAGGCTGCCAATGGCCGCGAAGCCTTGGGCGCATTGCATAGCCGCCCATTTGGCGCAATGATTCTCGACCTCATGATGCCTGAAATGGATGGTTTTGAAACGATTGCTGCCTTGCAAGAGCTTGAGCAATTCCGCGATCTGCCAATTATTGTGGTTTCGGCCAAAGAGCTAACCGATGAAGAACGGCAGCAGCTCGAAGCAACGGTTGAGCGCGTGGTTAGTAAGGGGAATGTGCGACGTGAAGAGATTTTGGCCTTGGTACGCGAGCAAGTTCGGCGACGGGTGGAGCAACCGCCTACAACCACGTAAATTGCTCCGCTGGAGCGTGCGCTTAATGCTTGCGTTTGCAATTGCTCTATTGCTGGTCAATAGTTGGGTGCGTTGGGCAACCGCCGCTTATCGTTTCGACGATCTGGCGAGTATTCCAAGCCAACAGGTTGCAATTGTATTTGGGGCTGGCATTCGCAACAATCAACCAAGCGCAGCGCTACGAGAGCGGCTTGATGGCGCAATTCGTTTATATCAAGCAGGCAAAGTGCAACACCTCTTGATGAGTGGCGATAATAGCCAAGTTAATTATGATGAAGTGAGCGTGATGCGTGAGTATGCGCTGGCCCATGGCGTGCCTACTAGCGCGATTACCCGCGACTATGCTGGCTTCAGCACCTACGAAACCTGCTATCGAGCCAAAGCGATTTTTGGCCTTGAACAAGCAATCCTTGTGACCCAAGACTATCATTTGCCGCGTGCAATCTACACCTGTCGCGAGTTGGGGTTGGCGGCGATTGGCCTGAGCATTCCTGATTGGAGCCATCAGCCAGAACAGGCCACCACCTACTATCCGCCAATGACCCAAGTGCGCTACACCACTCGCGAATGGTTGGCGCGTTGCAAAGCGCTGTTTGAAGTGCATATCAGCCAGCCGCAACCAACCTTTTTGGGGCCAAGCGTCGGCTTGGGTGAAAACACCAGCGCCCAACAATAAAGCAGTAACCGCCGAAATTGGCGACAACTTCGGCGGTTGTGGGATGATTATTCGACCGTAGTTGGCTCGGTTTGGGCAATAAATGGCAATTCGACCACGGTTGCTTGCTGCTCGCCAACGCTGAATTGGCTGCCAATCTCGTGGGCAGTACGCACATAGCCCAAACCAATGTACTGCTTCAAGTCTGGCGACCAAACCACGCTGGTCAATGTACCAGCATCTTTGCCATTGCTAAGCAATTGAGCAGGCACTTCAACCACGCCGCTCAGTTGCAAGCCTTGGAGCTTTTTGGCCAAGCGCCCGCGACTATCCATGCGCGCAATAATTTCTTGGCCAATGTAACAACCTTTGTTGAAGCTGACTGCATCCCACAAATTGGCCTCAAGCGGAATATACTCCTCGTTGAGTTCATTCAAGGCTGGGTAACCAGCTTCAACCCGCAAGGTATGGTAGGTTTCGCGGTCAAGCAAGGCTGCCTTGGCATCGTCGAAGGCTTCACATAAAGCATCGGCTGCTGCGAGATCGGCAAAAATTGCCCAGCCAGCGCCGCGCATCGGGCGAATACGCGCCAAGCGCACCGGACAGCCATCGATTTCCGCGCTGACATGCTGCCACAAACCAACCTGCTCGAGTGCTTGGTTGGTCAATTGCTCTAAGATTGCGGTGGCTTGGCTGCCATACACCCGCATCTGATGCACGCTCTCGGTGACATCGCGCACCTTGAATTGATCGCCATAAAACTTATTGCGGCCAAGATAAGTCGTTAATTGTGCTCCACGATTGGCGCTCGTAATCGCCCAAATCGTATCATCATCGATCGCCAAGATCGTGATTAAATCGATAATTCGCCCAATGTTGGTGGTCAGCACCGTAATTTGACCAGTGCCAGGAGCCAAATTGAGCACTGCATTGGTCGAAAGCCGATTAATCAACACCAAACGGTCACGGCCTGTAATTTCCACACACCCAGCCGATGAGCGATCCAAATAGACCGCTTGCTCGCTGGCAGCTCGATACGCCTGTTCATTCATAACCAACGACCTCCTCTAGTTGCTTGGTTGTTGTGGGTCAAGGGCTTGTTGCAAAACATCGGCAAACACGTCGTAGGGTTGTGCGCCCACAACCAAGTAGCGTTTGGCAAAAACACTGGCAGGTACGCCGCTCAAGCGCAGTTGCTGCGCCAGCGCAATATCTTCTTCAACAGCTTCATCGTAGAGTGGCTCGGCCAAGCTTGCTGCTAAATTGCTCGCATTAAGCCCAACTGATTCGGCGCAGCTTGCCAGCACTTCGATTTGGCTAATATCTTGGCCTTGCAACCAATAGGCGGCCAATACTGCTTTGGCAAAGGCATTGCCAGCGCCTTGTTGTTCGGCCCATTTGGTCGCCCGATGCGCCCAACGGCTATCGATGCCAAACGGCCCTTGTTGAATATCCACGCCATATTGGGCTTTGGCCATGACCACCATCGCTGGCGTTTTCTCGGCAATAAATTGGCGATATTGCGCGTCTGGTGGCGGCGAGCCAAATGGCCGCAATTCAAAGGCGTGCCATGTCAATTCAATATCGTGAGTTTCTTCCAAGCGTTTTAAGCTGGTTGAAACAAGAAAACAAAAGGGACAAACAAAATCCGACCATACATCAACGCTAACCGACATACTAGCTTTCCTTTCCGCGCAAGAACAGCCGCTAAGCAAGCGTAAACCTCAATTAACTAGCGGCCTTTTCAGTCTACCACGAGCCGCCGATTGTGGTAGACTAACCAAACACATGAGCTATTAAAGGGATTGGGCAATGAAAATTCTCCACCTCGCAGATATTCACATTGGCATGGAAAATTATGGCCGCCTCGATAATGCAACCGGCCTCAACACGCGCTTAATCGATTATCTTGATCGTTTTGCAGAAGCGTTAGAGATTGGCATCGAGCAAGATGTTGATTTGGTGCTGATTGCTGGCGATATTTACAAAAACCGTACGCCCAACCCAACCCATCAACGCGAATTTGCCCGCCGCCTGCGTAGCGTCTTGGATCGTGGGATTCCGGTGTTTATTTTGGTTGGCAACCACGATGTTTCTGCTGCTGCTGGCAAAGCCCACTCGGTGGAAATTTTCGATACGCTGGCGATTGAAGGCGTGACGATTGCCGATCGGCTTGGGATTCATACGATCGAAACTCGCGCTGGCAGCATTCAAATTGTTGCCGTGCCATGGATTAGCCGCCACGCAATTTTAACCAAAGATGATATTCGTGAATTGCCATTTGCCGAACTCGAAGCTGAATTATTACGGCGGGTCGGGGCTTGGCTCGAACAAGTGCCAGAAAAATTACGTGGCGATTTACCTGCGATTTTAACCTTTCATGGCACGGTTTCCAATGCCACCTATGGCGCTGAACGCTCGGTGATGTTGGGCAACGATCTGATTTTACCACCCTCGCTTTTGGCTCAGCCAGGCATTCAATACGTGGCGTTGGGTCATATTCATCGCTATCAAGTGCTCAGCCAAAATCCACCGATGATCTATCCTGGCTCGATTGAACGGATCGATTTTAGCGAAGAAACCGAGCAAAAACAGGTGGTGATTGTTGAAATTGAAAATAATTGGGAAGATGCGACCTTCCAGCCAATTGCGGTGCATCCACGGCCATTTGTCACAATTAAAGTTGATGTGACTGGTAGCAGCGACCCAATGGAGCGCGTAGCCCAAGCAATTAGCAAACGTGATTTAGCAGGCGCTGTCGTGCGCCTGTTGATTAGTGCTGCCGCTGAGCAACGCCCGCAACTTGATGAAGCAGAGCTGCGGCGTTTGCTTGAAGCTGCCGAAACCCATGTGATTGCCAGCATTGCAATTGATGCCAAACGCAGCGAACGCACCCGCTATGCAGCAGTTGCCAGCGAATTGAACGAAGGGCTTACGCCACGCCGCGCATTAGAAATCTACCTTGAGAGCAGCAACATCAGCACTACGCGCCGCGAGCATATGCTCAAAGCCGCCGATGCCCTGATCAAAGCAGAACAGGCAAGCGAACAGGGATAATTTAGAAGGATGAAGGATGAGGGATGAAGTCAGAACAAAGAGCATAGAGCAAAGAACATAATCCTAAGCATCTGAGCCAATCTGTGCAATCTGTGGCTAAAAAATAATCTTGTGCTCTTCGCGTTCTTCGTGGTTTCGTGCGCTTCGTGGATCGTTATTTTAACGCAGAGACGCAGAGGAAGAAAGATGGCTAAGGGCTTTGGGCTATCGGAGATTCCTTGGCAATACCAACAATTGTTCCAAAAGCCAAAAGCCAAAAGCCAATAGCCTCACGCTTCGTGGATCAGCCAAGGGTAGGAACAAAATCTGCTATCCTAACGTTGATCGTGCTATAGCGATTGGCACAACGCCAATTCTAATTAAGGAGTTTTACCGAATGCGTAAGGGAATTTTGCTGCTCGTATTGACCTCCGTTTTAGCAGCATGCGGCACCGCACAAACGACACCAACGGCTGCGCCAACGGCGACAGTCGCTGTAACCCCCACAACCGATAGCGCGAGCTATCCAACCCCTGATCTGACCCAAAACGAAATTGGCCTGATGATGATTGAGAGCGTGTCAGTTACGGTCAAAGAATCGATGCCGCCCCAAGTGATGGTTGAAATTAACGGCATGCTCAACGATGGCTGCACTGCATTCCACGAAGCGAAGCAAGTGGTCGAAGGCAACACGATTAAAATTGAAGTAACGACGATTCGGCCAAAAGATGCCATGTGTACCCAAGAAATCTCACCATTTAGCACTACGATTCAAGTTGATGCTCAGCTCCAACCAGGTGAATATACGATTCTGGTTAACGATGTTGCTGAAGCGCTTAAATTGTAAATTTGCAGCAAGCTTTTGATTTCAGCGGGGAGCTTCGGCTCTCCGTTGATTGTTTAATCTGCTTTACTGAGGCTCGCAAAAGTGGTAGATACGGCGAAGTTGTTGGACGATATTGCGGCTCCATGGCCAGCTGAACCAAACAGGATACAACATACACAAACTCTTTCACGAGAAATTTAGCAGCAAGCCCAATGCTTCGAGGCAGAGTGCAACATCCACTGGCGATTTGGGCTTGCTTGAGCTGTATTCTAGCAACTGGCTATGAAAAAGTTGTGGAGAATTATTGAACATTATCGACAAAATGCTGAATTTGGGGCTTGCCGCGCAGCATTCAAGGTTGTAAGGTAGAGCTTAGGAGCGATGCTGCTCCGCTCGCTAAGGGTTGTTGGTATGATTGTTGATCTTTCCACGCGCTTGGATTGCGCCGCTAGCACCGCGATTGAGCATGTCACGACATCACGCCTTTTGGAATATGTGGCCAAACCATTGGTTACGTTTGTGCCCAAACAACCAAGCCAGCTGCCGACAATTTGGCACGATGGCACGTATTGGGTCGAGTTACGTTTATTTGGCCTAATTCCCTGCGGCAAACAGGCAATCGTAATTTCTCACCCGCAGCAACATCCATTCACCTTGCGCGATAATGGCCATAGTCGCATGATCAAACGCTGGGATCATACAATTGAGGTGGCGGTCGAAGGCACAAGCACCCGCTATCGCGACCATGTGGTGGTTGAGGCTGGCTGGCTAACGCCAATTATCTGGCTTTTCGCCCAAGTTTTTTATCGCCATCGTCAGCGCCGTTGGCGACGCTTGGCGGCCAAACGTTTTCGTTATGAGTAGTATTTTGCTTGACCAAACGAATCCAGTAGTGCAATTGTGTATTCGCGGTGTGCAGGCCGAAATGCACGATCAGATTGCTGCTGCTCAAGCCGCTTATCAACAAGCTTGGCGCATGCGCCAAACTGCCTTGGATGGCTGCATCGCGGCCCATTATTGTGCTCGCCATCAACCCCCAATAACGATGCTCGAATGGAACCGAATTGCGCTTGAACAGGCTCAATTGGTTGACCACGCAGCAATCAGCGACTTTCTGCCATCGCTATATTTGAATTTGGCTTGGTCATATGAACAAACTGAACAGTTGGCCCTCGCGCTGGAGCATTATCGCATGTGCTTGGCTAGCCTCGTTGGCTTGGAAGCTAGCCCCTATTGCACGATGATCAACGAGAGTGCTTTGGCCGCGTTGCAACGCCTAGATCGGTAGTGTCCAATCGTAGCGCACTGCCCCCAAGCGCATCGCGGCGGTAATGCCCGTACAGACCAACACCGCCAGCGCATCAAAATTGAGATAGGTACACAAAAGGTAGCCACACGCGCCGACAAAAGCACAGGTTACATACAATTGGGTGCTGCGCTGAAACACCAAGGGAATTTCATTGCACAAAATATCGCGCAACATGCCACCAACCGAGGCCGTAATGACACCCATCAAGGCGGCAATGAAGGCTGGCATTGAGGCTTCGAGCCCATAGGCCACGCCAACCGCCGTAAACAAGCCCAAGCCAAAGGCATCGGGAATCATAATTGCCTTTTCGGTCAGCGCAACCCAATCGGCTTTCGCCACAAAAAACGAGCCAATCGCCAACCCCAACATCAACATTGGGTAAATTGGCTGTTGCACCCAGTAGAATGGGCGACGATCGAGCAAAATATCTCGCACCGTACCACCGCCAAACGTGGTGACAAACGCCACCGTATACACGCCAATTAAATCGAATGAACGGCGGCGGGCAGTAATAATGCCCGAAATGGCAAAGGCAATCGTGGCACAAATTTCAATAATCGAGAGCAGCGTTTCCACAACATCCTCTGAGTTTTAAGCTAATACAAAACCGCGCCGAAAAATCAGGCGCGGTTCATGTCGCGATTGCCTATTACTATACCACGAAGTTGCAAGTGGTCTATAGCTATTTAGGGCATGGTTGGGCTAGAGGGATAGGCTCCATGGGCCGCCAAATACTCGTCCTGCAACAAGTCCATCACAATGTCGTCGTGCCAGCGACCATTGCGAAAATTGATTTGGCGCAAACGCCCAGCCACTTGGAAGCCAACTTTGCTATACACGCGCTGAGCACGTTGGTTGTAATCGCGCACTGTCAATTGCAAGCGGTGAAAATTAAGCTCAGCAAAAACATAACGCACCACTAAGTGCATCGCCTCCGTGCCATAGCCATGATCCCAAAATGCTCGATCAAGCATAATGCCCAATTCTGCCGAGCGATTTTTCAACTGCGCGCCCCAAACATTGGTGAAGCCAATCAATTGACCAGTTGCTGTTAGTTCAATCGAGAAGCCAACATCGCTGCCACCATCGCGAAACCAATGGTCAAACATCATCACGTTGGTCGGTTCATGGCGCAAACGAATATCACCATCGGTCTGCAAGGCCATAATCTCAGGATCACCCCACCATTGATGAAAGATCGGCAGATCTTCTTGGCCAACAGAGCGCAGGGTCAAGCGACTTGAGCTAAACATGGGGTATACTCCATCGTAATTAAGCAACGCTGATTGTAGCACGTTCTCATATTGACATGAGAGGAGCGATAATGCTCGATTTGACCCAGCTTGATCAACCAGCCATGCTTAGGCTTGCCCACGATCCTGCCACTACTCCCGAGCAATTACAGGCGCTTGCCGCATGGCTTAAGCTCATTCAAGCACCGCATTCAATCGAACCTAGCACAAGCTTGCATTATCTCACGACACTTGCACCACAAGGCCCGCTGGCAATTTTCCTAGAACAGGGCAACGCCTCGCCTGTAGCCGAAGCCTTGGTTACCAACCCCAATATTCCAGCGCTGATTGCCTTGGAATTTGCCGCCGCTGTGCCTGCTGCTTTCTTCGCTAATCCAGCATTGGATTCGTGGCTTTTGGCCAATCCCGATTTGTTTCGCCAAATCGAGCCGCTGCATGTGTTGCAGTTGCTGCGCCACGCCAACATTCCAGCGCCTAGTTTGACCTTGATTCAAACGCTTAGCCACGAAATGAGCCAAACTGTTGGATTGCATGCTGGCTCAAAGCCAACCTTGGCTGCTGATTGGTATGCGCAGTATCAAACCTATCAGCAGCAAGTTTCGTTGCCAACAGCCGAAACAACTATTGTATTGCAAGAATTGCTGAGTTTGAAGGCGATCAGCGAGCCAATGCTAGGCTGGTTGCGCCAATCGAGCCTTGAGCAGCATCAAAGACTTTTTACGCAAAACTCGGCCAGCAGCATGCCAACATTTGAACCACAAACGCTTGATTTCAGCCCAAAATATGCCACGCTGCTTGATGCGCCACTTGCGCAACGCCTGCTGGTTGCGCATTCGAACGATCTCAAGGGGCTTGCAATTTTGGCCGAAGACGATGATCCGAAAATTCGGCTTGTTGTAGCCAAGAATCCAGCAACCCCGCGCACAGTCCACCAACTGTTGGAGCTTGATGATGTGCAGCATGTGCGGGCGGCGTTGGCCAGTAACCCTAGTATTACGCCAAAATTGCTATTGACGCTGGCGCGCGATTACAGCTGGTCGGCAGTGCCAATTCGCTTGGCCGCAGCCCGTAATCCGGTGGCAACTTCCGAAATTCTAGCGCTTTTGGCCCAAGATCAGGCTTCGCTTGTGCGCCAAACCGTGCTTCAGAACCAGCATGTTTCGCCGGAAATCCGCCAACAAGTTCTTCAACGAGCATTAATCGAAGCCTTGTATGCGCTTGATCCGTGGCTGCATATGCTAGCAAGCGCTCATCCTGATACGCCAATTGAGCATCTTGCTAAGGCGGTTAACTCGCCGTGGTGGCTTGGCCGCGCTGCCTTGGCCGAGAATCCTAGCTGTCCAAGGGCTGTGCTCGAGCAACTAGCCAACGATGGCAATTGCTATGTGCGCAAGCTTGCTCAACAGCGACTTCAGCAAGGTTAAATAGCGGCGAGCCACACCCAAATGGAGCATGGCTCGGCGCTACCAGTTTTACTATTGCCAATAGCCAGCCATCAAGTCGCCGCCACGGGTTGGAATCCCGCCGCCACCTGGGACTGCCCCACCTTGGGCATTGTAGACCGTGAAGGTTACTTCTTGGCTGGCTGCCAAGCCACAGACATTGGTATTGCCAGCGCCATCAACATTGCCGCGATTGCCCAAGCCATCAACGGCGACAAACCAACCACTGGTGTTAGCGCCGCGAATGTGGACGGCAAAACAGGTTGGGTCAACCGCGTTTTCTGCATACTTTTGGAAGTACAAGCGTTGTGATTTTGCGGTGGTGGGCACGGCAGTTGGTGGTGCTGGCCGCGTTGGCGTAGCTGGCACAGCAGTTGGCGCAAGTGCTGCTAAACGATCTTCTAGGTCACGCACATCAATATTCGGTGCATCTTGGGCTACTGATAATGCTAGCTTATATACTTCCCGCGCTTTTGCTAGTTGCCCATTTTCTTCAAAATTTTTGCCCTTCTCGCGATAGGCATTGACGAGCGCATCGATCACAGCTAAATCCATTTTTAATGATGCAAATTCTTGTGCCGCATTAATGTGTTTCAAGCTTTGATCAAATTGATCGATTGCCTGATCCCACTCCCCAGCACTGAATGCTTGTTTGCCTGCTTGATAATTGCCAAGCAACTGATCAAGCTGTTTGGCTAAATCGTGATCAGGATCAAAACGAAAGGCTTCAGCAAGATGTTGCTTGCTCATAGCAACCGAATCAGGACTCGTTAGTGTGCTGAGTGCCCAATTAAAATAGGTAGCTGAGCCAATACTCTTAAGGTTAATATAATTTTGATCAAGCTCCCACACCCGATTAAAGGACTGGGCTGCGAGCGGCCAATTTTGCTGCTCATAGGCTTCTTGGCCAACGCTATATTCTAAGCGTTTGGTTTCTTGGGGATCGTTTGGTTCCTCCGCATCAGGTGAGGTCGGCGCTAAAGTTGCTGGTGCTTGGGCTGCAAGCGTTATTGTTGCTTGGGGTTGTCCTAGGCCATTGCTAACGCCTCCATCTGAACCGGGATTTTTTGGGTTTGGATTCGTCGATGTATCGCCAAAAGCATTGCTAATAACCATAAACATGAACATTAATCCAACAAGGCTTGCCCCAATCATTGCCCAACGTTGCTTGGTTTGCCATGGATTTGGCGTTGGTGATGGGGCGATTGGCGGTGTGAAATTTGTTAGTGAATTGGGTGTTGGATTGAAATTGGGCGTGCTGGGTGGCTGATATGGTTGCTGAATTGCTTGGTTTGGTATTGAGCGCTGCCCATGGTTGAAATTGGGTGTGCTGGGTGGCTGATATGGTTGCTGAATTGCTTGGTTTGGAATTGAGTATGGCCCATGATTGACGTTGGGCATGATGGCTGGCTGATTAGGAATACTCTGATTGATTGTTACTGGAATTGAAGCACTTTGATAGACTGTTCTTTCAATTGTGGGTTGATGAACAGCCTGAAGCGCAACTGGTAGCGGCTGGTTGGGAATTGAACGTGCTTGATGATATTTGGATTGTTTGAGTGCTTCAATAAAATCTGCCATGGTTGCAAAGCGTTGGGCTGGTTGGCGCGCTGTTGCTTGCGCAATTACTTCAGCTGTCCGAACCGGTACAAGGGGCGCAAGTTGTGGCAACGCTGGCAAATTGGCCTTAAGAATCTTGCCAATAATGCTTTGAAGCCCAGCATTTTTTTGATAATAGGGATGTTCGCCCGCCAAAGCCTCATAAAGGATTAATCCCAGCGCATAAATATCTGCACGAATATCGGGCGTTTCGCCCTCGAAAATTTCGGGAGCTGTATAAGCAATCGTACCTGCAAATCCTCCAGTTTGGGTTAAGCGAGATTGATTCGTTACGAGCGCAATGCCAAAATCGGCTAATACGGCCTCACCATTGTTGCGAAAGAGAATATTACTTGGCTTAATATCACGGTGAATAATGTTTTTGCCATGGGCATAATCAAGGGCCGAGCCAATTTCTTCACCAACTTTAATCATAAAATCAAGCGTTTGCTGCTGATTGAGGCGATCTCCAAGTGTGCCACCATTAATATATTCCATGGCAATAAATGGAATTTCCTGTTGAGTCGCAACAAGCCACAATTTGCCTGTCTCATAGATTTTAACAATATGCGGATGGTGCAGTTTATTGATTGCTGCTGCTTCACGTTGAAAACGCAGCAAACTATCTTGATCATTGGTTGCATCTGGATTTAATACTTTTAGTGCAATTGGTGGAAATGCAGGATGTTCCGCATAATAGACCTCGGCCATACCGCCTGCGCCAATTTTATGCCGAATGAAATACTCGCCGAATTGTTGGTTGCTAAATTGAGGATGTGCTGAGTTACTCATACTGGCCCCTTACCCGTAACGTTGAATAACTGGAAATCATCACAAGCAAATAGCACTAAAAACAGCGAACGCCGCTTATAAGTGCCCAAGAACCTGTCCGTTTGAACTATAGACTGATTGAATGATTGAAGTATTATCACACTATTTTGCTCACTACGCAAGGTTGATTTTGATTTTGCTAGGGTTCCATAGCACGATATGTTGACGATATTTTCTATTTAGATACATTTTGATGCGAAATTTCGTGCCTTATGAGTACCAAATTTATAATTTATCTAAATTTGAGACTGGCTCATTATTGAAGAACATGGTAAGAAGTGTGATGAAGCTTTGAAACACAAAAATCCCCTAGGCTATCAACATAGCACTAGGGGATTTCGCAAGGTACTTTTGGTCTAGGTAAAAGTGGTATATATGGTTATTGCCAGTAGCCGGTCATCAAGTCGCCGCCACGGGTCGGAATCCCGCCGCCGCCTGGGACTGCTCCACCTTGGGCATTGTAGACCGTGAAGGTTACTTCTTGGCTGGCTGCCAAGCCACAGACGTTGGTATTGCCTGCGCCATCGACGTTGCCGCGATTGCCCAAGCCATCAACCGCGACAAACCAACCACTGGTACCCACGCCGCGAATGTGGACGGCAAAACAGGTTGGGTCAACCGCATTTTCTGCATACTTGCTGAAATACAAGCGTTGCGCAACTGGTGCGGCGGTTGGTGGTGCTGGTCGCGTTGGCGTGGCTGGAACCTCGGTTGGAGCGGTCGCGCGAATCCGGCTATTGGCTGTGGCGACATCCAAATTGCCATCAAGCTCTTGCAACGCAGCCGCTTCACGATAGATCGCATTGGCTCCCTCGAGATTCCCTGCTTCTTCAAGCTGGCGACCACGGCCAAGATAGGCTTCATACAACTGTTTGACGGTTTGCAGCTTGCCCATCAGGTCGCCAAATTCGCCGCTGCCCGCAGTTTGGGCTTCGCGATAGGCGTTGATCGCTGCTTGCCAATCTTGTTGTTCGGCAGCTGTTTGGCCTGTGCGATACAGATTCAGCACCTTGGCCAAATTCGTCCCTGGTTGGTGGTCGGGCTTGAAGCCAAAGGTTTTATTCAAAATCTCAAGCCCACTCGCCACTTTGTCAGGGCCAGTCAATTCGTTAATCGTCCAGTTGTAGTAGGTTGCTGAGCCAATATTGCTCAAATCAAGGTAGGCTGGATCGATTTCGAGCACTTTATCGAAGGCTGCTGCTGCTTTTGGCCAATCTTGTTGGGCATAGGCTTCTTGGCCAACGACATATTCTAGGCGCTTGGCTTCTTGGGGATCGCTGGTTTGCTCAGCAGTTGGCGTTGCAGCAGTGGTTGTGGTCGTTGCAGTTGGTGTACTATCGCCACCAGCAACGCTGACCCCCGAGGTCGCGGTTGCAACGCTTGCAATATTTGGATCGTCTTTGCCCCGGCCAAAGCTCAAAAATGCAATCACGAGCAACGCTAAAAGTGCGCTCCCCAAGGCTACAAGAACTTTTGGTGAACGGAAGAAATCTTTGGCTTTGCCAACAGCCGATGCCTTTGGTGGCATTGCATATGGCGGTGGCGCATCAGCGTAATCTGCTTCAAACGATTGGGCTGCTGGCGCTGCAGCAGGCCGTGCTAGCTCAATCCGTTGGGCATTAATTGGCCGCGCTGGACCTTTCTTCGGCATCGGCTCATTTGATAGCGAAGCCCCACCCATCGCTGGATAGGCCTGATTGCCCGTTTGTGGATACGCTTGGTTACCCGTTTGCGGATAGGCCTGATTACCCGTTTGCGGATACGCCTGATTGCCCGTTTGTGGGTAGGCTTGATTGCCCGTTTGCGGGTAGGCTTGATTGCCCGTTTGTGGGTAGGCTTGATTGCCCGTTTGTGGGTAGGCCTGATTACCCGTTTGCGGGTAGGCTTGATTGCCGGTTGCTGGATACGCCGGATACATAACGGTGCTTTCATTATCGACCGGTTGATTGGTTTGGCTTGGAATCGGTCGATTGGGCACACTATGCGGCGTATACATCATCGTGCTTTGATCATCAAGCGGTACGGTTGGCGCTACTGGTACAGGCTGATTGACCTGCGAGGGCGCTCTTGGAATTTCTTGATCTGGCCTTGTTGTTGGGGCTTGGCGCAATGGTGTTTGAGCCGCAGTTGATTGTTGATTGACCACCGGATTTGGTTGGGCCGGTGTGTAAATTTGGGTTGCATCAACTGGTGGTTGAGCCACTGGCGCAGCTGGTTGTTGATTGACCACCGGATTTGGTTGGGCCGGCGTATAAATTTGGGTTGCATCAACTGGTGGTTGAGCCACTGGCGCAGCTGGTTGTTGATTGACCACCGGATTTGGTTGGGCCGGCGTATAGATTTGGGTTGCATCAACGGGCGCAACTGATTGTTGATTGACCACTGGATTGGCCGCTGGAGGCGTATAAATCATGGTGCCTTCGCCTGCATCGGGCAACGCCGAGGCTGCTGCTGAGGCTGCTACTCCAGCACCAAAGGCTTGGTTTTGATTGTTGCCTGCCTGTGGATTGCGTTGTGGTGGGCGATTTGGCGTACCAGGTCGATTGGCAATTGGAATCATCGGGCGACCGCTGGCGTTCAATTGTTGCGCTGGGCGATCACTGACCCGATTGAATTTAGCCTGCTTCAACGCTTCAACAAAATCTGACATTGTTGCAAAACGGCGAATTGGATCTTTGGCAGTTGCTTGGGCCAAGATTTCAGCAGTTAATGGTGGCACATGCGGAGCTACATCTTGCAATGGTGGCAGTGGCGTTGTCAGAATTTTGCTCATGGCGATTTGCGCATTGGTGCTGATATTGGCGTAGGGATTATGCCCAGCCAACGATTCATACAAAATCAAGCCAAGTGCATAAATATCCGAGCGCATATCGGCAGTTTCGCCCTCGAAGATTTCCGGGGCAGTGTATGCTACCGTGCCAGCAAAGCCACCAGCTTTGGTCATGCGCGCTTCATTATTGGCCAAGGCAATCCCAAAGTCGGCGAGCACGGCATGGCCATTGCTGCGAAACAGAATATTGCTTGGTTTAATATCGCGGTGAATAAAGCCTTTGCCGTGAGCGTAGTCGAGTGCCGAGCCAATTTGCTCGCCCATTTCGAGAGTCAGATTGAGCGGCTGTTGCGGCTGCTGGCGCAACCGATCGGTCAATGTACCACCAGCAATATATTCCATCGCAATATAATGGATGGGCTGGTAGGGATTTTGGGCTTGGGCAATATCGCTGGCTTCGTAGAGCTGCACAATATGCGGATGATGCAACGTGCGATTGGCGCGCGCTTCGCGCATAAAACGCTGAAGCGTATCGTTGTCGTGAGCAAAATAGGGTGGTAATACTTTGAAGGCAACCTGACCATAGGCTTGGTGCTGCGCGCGATAGACTTGCGCCATCCCACCACGGCCAATCTCTTCTTGCAATGTATACTCACCCAGTTGGGTATGTTCAAACGATTTCATTGCTGTAATCCTACAACGTCAACTGCGGAGTATCCCGCTTCTAGTATCAAGTGCCAAAAATTGCAGGCTGGGTTGTTGCCCCATTATCACATCATTCGGCAACATTGACAAGCACGAAATTGAAGATTTAAAAAATTCATTAATTAAGCGCTTGAGCGCTTGCTATTGCGCTAAATTTAATCAGCTTGGCTCCAAAGGGGTTGCTAGCTATGTGGATACGCTCTGCAAACGATCGTTGATTAGCAGGTTTCGTGCCGCTACAATTAAATAGTGAATGTAATTATGTGTTAGGTTTACTGAATTTACTGTGCTCTAAAGCCTAAAATCCTACTTGCAAGCGGCGTAGAGTGCGGTATGCTAAGGCAACCACCAGAGGTTCCCACCTACATTTTTAAGGACAATCCATGAACCCGAATATTCGTTTGCTGTCGCTGGCTTGTGAACGGCTCGGTTTGACGTATGAACATTTACACTCGACCGAAAATATCCTGCGGATCGTTGGCCCTACCCGTAATTGGCTGTTTGTTAATTGGAAAGCTCCGCTCAACGACAACACGCTGAGCGAAATTTGCCGCGATAAAGATTATTTTTATACCCTGACGCACGCTGCAATTAAGCAACCGCAAACCGAATCCTATTTCCACCCGCTTGGCCCAGAGCGCTTTGCCAAATATCGCGCCTTTGCTAGCTTTGAGGCAATCGCCGATGATGTATTGGCCAAATTCGCCTTGCCCGTGATGATTAAACGCAATCGTGGCTCTGGTGGCCTGAATGTGTTTCGCTGCCACGACCGCGAAGGCATTATCAAGGCCTTGGGCAAAATTTTCGATGGCGCAAGCAAAGATTTTGATTATATTGCCTTGGCTCAGAGCACAATTGAGATTGCCCACGAATATCGGGCCGTCTTTTTAGATGGTCAATTAATCTTACTCTACGAAAAAAATATCGACCAAGCGTTGTTTGAAGGCAATCTTAGCCCGTTGCACTGGAATGGTGGCAAGGCGGTGGTGATTGACGATCAGGCATTACACACTACGATTAGCAATTTTGCCGCTTCATTATTTGATGTACTGCCTTTACGTTGGACGGGCTTGGATATTGCCCAAGATCGTAATGGTGAATGGTGGTTGATTGAGGCCAATGCCTCGCCGGGCTTCGAATATATTGCCCGCGATGCTGGCGATGATGTGATCGTTGCAGTGTATTGCAAAGTCTTAGCAACATTAGGCATTACCAGCCCCAAGCTAGTAGGAGCAGAAGCATGAGCGCCCAACGCGACCAATGGATTGCCCAAATTGAGCAATTACCAGCCCAATTAACTGAACTTGTTCGTCCACTCAGCCCAAGCCAATTGACCACAGCATTTTTAGCCAATGAATGGAGCGTGGCCCAAAATATTCATCATCTGGCCGATTCGCATCTGAATAGCTATATTCGCTGCAAATTGATCGCCACCGAGCAAAACCCAACTCTCAAACCATACGATCAAGAGCTATGGGCCAATTTTGGTGATGCGCAGCAGGCTGATGTTGAAATTTCGTTGCAATTGTTGCGTTCGTTGCATGCCCGTTGGGTGCAGTTTTGGCGCGAATTGCCTGAGGATGCTTGGGAACGAACTGGCTTTCACCCAGAAAATGGCCCAGTCAGTTTGCTTAATGTGGTTGAAACCTATGCCGACCATGGCCTTGGCCATATCGACCAAATTCAACGCACTTTAGCTGCCGAGCCACAATAATGAGCACGCTGCAAGCAGTGTTGTTTGATGTTGATGGCGTGTTGTGTGTGCCAAGCTTGCGTTTTGCCGCCTATTTGGAGCGCGAGCATGGCATAACCAGCGCTCATACCCGTGAGTTTTTTCATGGCGTGTTTTTGGAGTGTATTGATGGCAAGGCCGATCTGTGCGATGCTTTGCCTGCCTACCTTGCCCAATGGCCTTGGCCGCATGATCTCGATAGCTTTTTAGCCCGCTGGTTTGGCGAAGAAAGCCTGATCGATGCTCGCGTGTTGAATGCCATGCAACAGCTGCGTGATCGTGGAATAAAGTGCTATTTGGCGACCAACCAAGAGCAGCATCGCAGCAACTATCTTTGGCACGATTTGGGCATGTGGCGTTGGTGCGATGGCCTTTTAGCGTCATGAAGCCTTGGCGTGCGCAAACCAGAGCCTGGCTATTTTGCGCTGGCAACGCAACAATTGGGGTTAGCGCCCGCGAGCATCGCCTTTTGGGATGATACGCAAGCTAATGTTGTTGCTGCCCAAACCCATGGCTGGCAAGCACAACATTATCGCGATTACAGCGATTTAGCTGCTTGGCTCAACGCCAATTCAATTAACTAAGTACCTGAACATAACCGAGACTGCTTGATCAATGCTGATTAATCAGGCTCGGTTTTTTTTGTGCCAAAAAAATAATCTTCTCGGGGCTTGTATTTTTACAATCGAACTATCAGCATAGTATCATTGACATCGTGCTTGATCATTTGCTAGTATCTGCATGCATTAATGCAGAGAACGAAGACGACAAACCAGCCTCCACTATTCTCTCCATCGTCACCAAATTTTTTAATAGTCCTACGAATTATTTCTAGCAGTGATACTTTCTCCCATCCAACTATTACTTTTTCTGACACTCTATCTATATATGAATGGCAGGATTGTATGTTGAATTTATTACGCAAAATAGGTTGGGTAACGATCGTGAGCCTCTTGCTGGTTGCTAGCTTAAATCCGCAGCCCAGCTCAGCCAATGCCTTTGAGCAAGCTGCTTTCAAGTCTATTTGGCAGCGTACCGATGGTTTAGTCCAACAAGGTTTGGTTGGGCGCACGTGGCTTTGGGGGCCAGAAGCAGCAATGAACCATTACGAAGCCTATGCAGAAAGCCCAAATGGCGCACGCTTAGTTCAATATTTCGATAAAAGTCGCATGGAAATAAGCAACCCCGATGCGTCCTATGATCAATGGTTCGTTACCAACGGCTTAATTGTCAAAGAAATGGTTAGTAGCAAGCTGCAAATTGGTGATGATACATTTCTCGACTATCAACCAGCAATCATTCCCGTAGCAGGCGATTTGAATAGCACAAATACACCACCAACCTATCGGCCCCCAACCTATGCTGGCTTTGGGCTTTGCGAGCCGCAGCTTGTTACTGGTAAACCGGCAACGAAGCAACTTGGCCAGCCAGTTACTGCCTTGTGGCAACAAGATTGTGGTGGTGGCACTGATTCAAGCAAAGCCACCCAATATCCCGAAACTGCGATTGCAGCCTACGACGATGTAACTGGAACGAATATTCCAGCAGTTTTTTGGGACTATCTGCACCAAGCGGGGCCAATCGTTGACCAAACGGGCGCGCAGGTTAACGCCAAACCATTATTTGATTGGTTGTATGTTTTGGGCCATCCCATTACCGAAAGTTATTGGGCACGAATTATGGTTGCTGGGGTTGAGCGCGATGTGCTGGTGCAGTTGTATGAGCGGCGAGTCTTGACCTACACTCCAGCTAATCCGCTTGGTTGGCAAGTTGAAATGGGCAATGTTGGCAACCACTATTATCAATGGCGTTACATGATGTTGCCATCAACAACGCCAGTTGATTGCAATGGGCTGGAAACGATTTATCCTGAATCAAATCAAGCAACAAGTATCAAAAATCAAGCCTTAGTGGCAATTTCCCAAAAGCTTGAACAAAAATTCAGTAGCTTTGAACAGGTTTGGTCAATCGAGCGCAGTGGTGCTTGGATTAGCCTTCAAGCCCAAGTAGCAGGAGTTGAGCCAGCGATCATTATTTTAAATCAGGCCACAGCTTCAAGTATGCAGGTTCAAGCAGTTTGGAGCGGGCAGGCAAGTGAAGCCCAAATCATTCGCAATTATTTGCTGGAAGAAGCGCCAAAAACACCACCAGCATTAATTAATTGTCTCGCACCATATGGCTTTGTTAATCCAACTCTAGGCGACTAATTGAGGAGTATTTCATGCGTTTACGTCTTGTATTACTAGCGATCAGCGTGATCGGTATCATCGGTTTTGTGGTTGTGCAACGCAATGCTAAAGCCCAAACAATGCTCGAAACAAGCTTTCAAGAACCAGTGATTAATTGTTTTGCCAATCTTGAACCAATGGTCGATGATCAAACCAGCTCAGAAGTGACCGACTCTGGTTGCGAGATTATTCCAGCCGTAGATGCAATCTCTGGAGAGAAGCAAGCAATAGGTCATTGCGTTATCACTATCGAGCCAATCGATAAAAGCAAGGCTGGTCAAAGCTCGAAGGTGAATGCGGCTCGTTGTTTTGCTACGTTTCAGCAAGCCATTGAGCATGCAACTGATGGTTTGGTGCAGCTTTCAGCGGATAGTTCGCCAGAGTTGCTCGACCAAGCAATGCTTGAATCTGCCGTTGCTGCCAAGACCACAATTATTGGCATTCAATGGGCCAATCCGCAATATTCAATTGCTGAGGGTGGGCTGAGCCAAATTTGGACGACAACCCAAACTGCTGGTTGCGATGGCTATAGTTATGGGTTTGCCACCGTTGAATATGGCTGGACCAAACAGATTAGTTCGGCCAAAGCGTTTAGCAATTGTCGCGATTTTGAGCATTATGAACATGCTAATTGGACAGGATTACGCATCGATTGCACCCAAGTATGTCCAGGCATGGGCGCGATGAATGATCAAACATCGTCATGGCGTTTGGATAATGTGCTGCCCTAGTTCAAGCAAGCCTAGCCTGATTAACCAAAAGCGCGATCAATACTTGATCGCGCTTTTTTTATTTCGATGCCATCAGTTAATCAATCGAGTTGTTCGCTCCAACCGCGTTCTTGCAAATCTTCGCGCAGGCGTTCGGTCAGCCGTTCGGCATCGGCTCGCCACGTATGGGTGGCTGGCGCTAGCTTCAAAAATTGATCAAAATCGGCAATTGCTCGTGCTGCCGATTGCAAGCCATGAAAACTATGCAAAATGCCGCGTTGCAAATATGGCTCGGCCCACTTAGGATCTTGCTTAATTAAATCGCTGAAATCGCGGACTGCGCCTGCATAATCATCAAGCTCGCGCCCGCGAATCACCGCGCGGCGCAAAACTGGCATACTCCACCACGGCGCATAGCTTTGGGCGCGGGTATAGGCATTAAAGGCCCAGCGATAGATTTGCTTGGAAAGCGTGCGATTGCCCCAATAGGTGCAACTTTGGCCCCAAGCAAACCACAGTTTGGCAGTCAACGGTATTTTTGCTTCGCTCATGCATGCTCCTTGCGGGCAATCGTCCTGACCCACGGCGGGTTATCGGGCAAATCGGCATCAACCACCCATTGATCAAGCACGGTTAATCCAACTCCAGCCAAGGCTTTGGTCACCAATTCAGGTTGATGAAAGGCAAACAATCGGCCATCTGCATGCCATTGTTCGCCGTCGCCAACTTTGAGGCTTAGGTAGCAAACCCCATTCGGCTGCAAAACCCGCGCAATCTCGCTTAAGGCCAGCGAAAATTCGAGGTGGGGCAGGTGGAGCAGCGAGGCTTGCGCCCAAACCCCTTGCACACTAGCCGCCGCAATTGGCAAACTGCGCGAATCGCCAGCAATCAATGGCACTTCTGCTTGCTTAGCGAGTTGTAACATCGCCCAGGTTGGGTCAAGCGCAAGCACGTGGTAGCCTGCTTCGCGTAATAAACGGGCATCGCGGCCCGTCCCACAGCCAACTTCGAGAATTTTGGCTGGTGCTGCAAGCTGTTGCTTAAATCGATCAAGTGATTCTAAAACCCAAGGGCCTACTGCGCCACGGCGCTGCTGATAATCCTCGGCCATTATTTCGTAGGTGGCCACGGTTTGATTAACCTTGCGATCGGTTGGCTTATGCAGGATGGCGTAGAAATTACCAGGTGCGCTGGTCATCTCGCGCCGTTCGTGGTAGCGATAGCCCCAACGCTCGTACATGGCTTGGTTTTCGGGCGAAACTTCGAGCGCACCCAACGAGATGCTTTGATAGCCTTGGGCGCTGGCCCATTGTTCGACTGTTTGAACCAAAAGCTTGCCATAGCCGCGGCCTTGGGCTTCGGGGGTTACGCTCAAACGCCAAAGGTGCAAATCGGTGTCGGTTGGGTTGAACGTGCCAACTCGTACCGCCGCCACAAGCTGATCTGCCTCTTCGACAACCAAAACTTGCCAATTGGGATGTTTGGCCTGCGATGCCGTCAGACTCTCGACCGTTTCCGTGTAGACATAGGCATAGAGTTCGCTTTTGGCGCGCTGAGCAGCATAGGCGGCATACGTTACCTCAATGACCGCCGGATAATCTGCTTGACTGGCCAAACGAACTTGGACTGGTTGACGTTCCATTGTGCTCCGACCTTAACAGCAAAATGCTCTACGTTGTACTATACACCAGAAGTTTAATCAGCTGCTTTGCCAACTGCCAACACAACTTTAAGGTGGCTTTCGCCATAGGCTGCGGGGTAATCCAACGGCGAGGCGGGATAATTGGCTTCAATCACGCCATGCCAACGCCCTTGCTGCATGCCGCGCTCAACGTGGCCGCGAAATTGCCGCCGCGACAAGCCAACGTGGTTGCAGCAGGCGATTAAGTGACCATTGGCTGGCAATAATTGCACCGCCAACGCTACCAATTCGGCGTAATGTTCTTCGGCACGCCAACGCTTGCCCCGATTGCGCGCAAACGAAGGCGGGTCAAGAATCATCAGATCAAATTGGCGGCCTTGGCGCACCCAACGGCTGAGCCAATCGAACACATCGCCAAACACAAACTGGCGATCTTCAACCGCCAAATCGTTCAATTGATAATTGATTTTGCCCCAATCCAACGAGCGGCGCGAAAGATCGAGATTGGTGACGATCGACTCTGGTGCATCGGCCACCGCCGCCACGCCAAAGCCACAGGTATAGGCAAAGGTGTTGAGCACCCGCAATTGACTGTTGGCAAGCAAATTGCGCACCCGTTGGCGTGTCTCGCGCATATCTGCATACAGCCCAACGCTCAGGCCATCGCTTGGCCGTAATTCATAGCGCAAGCCAGCTTCTTGAACTACGACCTGCTCGCTTGGCTGGCCCCAAACTGGAGTGGTTGGCGCTAGCTCAGCCATCGCCGCCTCATCAACGTTGGCAGCAGTACGTGGGCGATATTTGGCATAGATTGCCTGCGGCTGCCATTGCGCAACCAAGGCATTGATTAAGCTCTGGGGCACTTGGCGCACCTGCTCGTTGTAGCACGAAGCAATCAACACCTGATCAAGTTTATCAATCGTCCAATCTTTCAACCATGGATGGGTCACGCCATCGCTGGGGCCGTGAAATATGCGAAAAATCGTGGTTGCAGGGTCGGCTAGCAATGGGGCGCGCCGTTCAGCAGCCAATTCAATTAAGCCATTGAGCGCTGCTGGCTCGTTGCTCTGCTGTAATTCGGGCAAGCCTTGGGCAACTCGTCCAAACATGGCTGGTACTGGGGCTTGAATATGCAGTGCTTCTTGGCTAATTGGGTGGGTGAAACGCAAGGCGCTAGCGTGTAGCATCAGTCGTGGGGCAGCTCGCGCCACATCATACAGGGGGTCGCCAACAATGGGATGGCCCAAGGCTGCGCAATGTACCCGCAGTTGATGAGTGCGGCCAGTTTTGGGTTGCAATTCGAGCAAACTAAACCGCCGATCAGGGCTGCTTGCCTGAACGCGATAATGAGTGATTGCTGTTTGTCCACGCCGATCATGCTCAGGGGCAATCTGCATCATGCCATCGCCAGCAGGCGCAATTGCCGCATCGATCACACCTTGGGCTTGGTTGGGCACGCCATAGACCACAGCTTGATAGGTTTTTTCAATCGTGTGTTCAGCAAAAGCTAGGGCCAAATTAGCATTGGCGGCGGGATCAATCGCGAACAGCATCACGCCAGAGGTATCGCGATCAAGCCGTTGATGAATTGCCAAATATTCAAGCTGTAATTGAGCGCGTAATGCCCGTTCAACATCAGTTAAGGCCAAATCGCCTTGGGGCGCGTGGGTTGCCACGCCAGTTGGTTTATTAATCACCACGATCTGCTCGTCGCGGTAGAGAATTTCTAATTGCATTGGTTTGCTTCCTTCAGTTAATTGCTGCTTAGTGTACCGTATAACCGAAGGATGAAGGATGAGGGATGAAGTCAGAAGTCAAAAATCAGAGTCAAAAGCGAAAGGATGAGGGATGAAGGTCAAAAATCCAAAGCCAATAGTCCAAAGCCAATAGCCTCAAGCCTATAGACACAGCATCCTTCGCGTTCTTCGCGGTTTCGACGCAAGGGAGAGGGGGCTAGGGGCTGGGGATCAGTTCCTTGTTCAATCCCCAGCGTCTTTACTAATTCCACCTATTCTTCCGAGAGCCAATAGCTGTACTGGTACATTGGATTGGCAACCATCCCTCACCCCCCACCTTTCAAGGGTAGGTAGTTCGGGGAGGAAACGACAAACGGCAGAGAATTCGCGTATACTGGACGTGTCAGCACCCATGTCTACGAGGAATTCTATGCCGTTCCATGCTAGTTTAGCCGATTGGGAAG
>NZ_PUBZ01000081.1 GCF_003205875.1 Herpetosiphon llansteffanensis | reverse complement strand
GCTGTGTGGATTAACCGCCCAGTCGGGCCAGCGGATCCGTCGATCACGGCGGCATTGCGCGAATAATCCTTCTTTAATCGTCCGTTTGCTCCATTGTCATTTGTTTCATCGTGCTTGACACATTCCGTTGAGGTGCGCTTGTACCGATTGTCGGTACAGAAAATATCTCCAGCGCCACAGGAGCATAACAAAGCCGCTGAATATCAAGAACCCGTTAATTAAACCTGCACGCCTCGCGAGCAGCGGTACCCATGGTAGGCCCGATCCGATGTGCATAATCACTTGGGTATGAATCCATGCGCTATAGAATGCCAAGGGATATAAGCTATATTTGACCAGCTTGCGCGATGTTGGAACGGGAAATACCCATGCGAGATGAAAAAGTAAGGCTCCCACCAGCGGCATTGGTATCAGAACGGTCAGCAGCGTGAAATATTGACCCATAGTCGGCAATCTGTGCATAGAGCCTAGCACACAAAGCGCGATACACCAGAGCGCTTGGGCAAATATTACGTTTTGCTCTAGGCGATGGTTCGTTAAAAAGATAATTAACCCCAAGATCCACAATATCATTGCGGTAATAAATAGGGTAAAATAAATTTGGAAGATGCGGTAGTATGTCATTTTGATCGCGGGGACAAGTTCGTTGAATGGAGCCTGACCTTCGCGCTGAATTCTGACTGGCACCATGCGTGATCCAAGCGGCAAGTCGACTAATGGTTTGAGTTTAGCAATCATCGCCGGCGAGTCAATCGACTCACCGGCAACACTCACAATACAATCGCCTGGCTGCAGGATACCCTCTGCTATGGGAATCCAAGATGCTGGAGTTAGCACATGGACTTCAGTGCAACTTTTAGCTGCTGACCAAAGGTAGACAATCTCAATCGCAGGCTGATCGAGAGAGTTGAGGCTGCTACGCACACTAATGACCATTGCGAGCAGCACGGCCATGCATAACCCAAGTGCACCCACCAATCTGAATGCTTTCATGGGGCTTCCGAGCCAAGGCTTTGATACACCGATGCCAGAAAAATCAAGGTTTCTCGTCCCTCGTTGGTATCATATAAATCGAGTTTGCTATAAATATTGCGTTTGTATGTCGTCACTGTTTCGACCGAGAATACCAACGATTTGGCAATGTGCTCTGGTCTCCATGCCATCAGTTGGGCTACCTTTTTCTCCCCACTGCCAAGGATATCAAGAGAGCCAGCGACCTCGAGAATTCGCGGGACAAGATTGGGGTCAAGCAAGGACAGGAAAATATCCTGAGCGCCAGCCAGCGGCTCATCAAGATCTTTACTAAACAATTGAGTTTTGCCCTGACGAGCCGCATCGATGGCTTGCCGATAGATCGCAATCGACGAGCCTTTTTCCACCCCAATAATGCCCCCCAGTCTTTTGGCCCACAGACTCATCACATTTTTGAACAGCCAGCGATACGATGTCACAACAACTATTCCGGTCGTTGGCGAGTGTTCCTTTAGATGAGTGATGATCCTCGTCCCATGGGGTGCATCTTTATCCTGTTGTATGCTCAGGGAATCCATTGGCATTAGCAAGTCAACAAACGCCAGATCATAGGCTTCCGACTCTGCGTTAATCGTTGCTATGGCATCGTTTATAGATATAGTCCGCTTGGTTGTATATCCAAGCCGATCGAGCATACTTATTAAACCATCGCCAAATAGCAGATCGTCATCAGCTACAAAAGCTCTTCGCAATTCCATTGAATTCCACCTTCCACGAATGTATCCCGTCAGATGATAGATGATTCCATGGCTGCAAACTATCCCAATTCAGGGATAGTTTGCAGTTACCCCACCTCGTAAAGTTATTTTATGTCAGCGCTGAATAACTTTACGGGATATGGAGGTCATTGTAATGCGAACTATCCGACGATGGATACCTTTATTACTGATACCTTTCGTATTGGCCTCAGGCGGAGCAAACACCCTGAAGGCCAGATATATAGGGATCGTGATTATCACCTGTGATCCTACCGGTTGCGGCGGAGGTTAAACTTTATATGACCGCTATAGTGGACTTGGTACCACCCACTACTTTGCGGTTAACATTCCTCGATTACCACTGTTATACCTCCGATAGAGTAGTTGGTCGGTGTATATGAATTTTTCATAAAGAGATTTTGTTACTGGCTGAATACCACATCAATCCAATCACCAGCATTTCACTAGGGTCGGATTATGTCCAATTGTGAGACCATTCAGACTAGGCAAGCGAAAGATTGATACAGCATTGTGCATGTCGGCTGTCAGCCCGTCATGACAGGTGATATCCTTTACTAGGCTAGTGATTCAACTGATCAATTCCGATAATTTGCAGGCCCGCCCATGCAATTGGCAGACTCATTCTGCCTCGACTAGTAATGCAAGCACGTTGCATGTCGGTAAGGGCGGCTGCGGCATCCAAACCTTGAGCAAGTCCAGCGTATAACATGTGCATTATCCCCGGCGAAAGCTCGTCTTCGAGCGGCCAAAGGCTTGAGATAACTGCTTGGACTCCAGCTGCCAAGAAGCCATGACTAAGACTTAATACCTCCTCTCCTGGCAAAATTTCGCTCAGGTTTCCATCGCACATTGAGAGCACCACTAGTCTAGCATCAAGCTTCAGTGCAGCAATTTCATCGAATAGGAGTTCACGGTCCCAAAACTTAATGTGTGCCAGCAAGCCTTTAGCCGCCACTAATTGCGCATGAGTCGCGATGTGTATAAATCGATAGTGAACCACAGGATTAGTTTCAGATAACATAGTTAGACATTCGCTGGTGGCAATGGAATCTTCGCATCGATGTATAGTCAAGTTTGTATAGGCGTGCGCAATGTGATCTAGTTCTTCACCCACATGTAATAAATCATCCGCTCTTCCATTGAAATGGCGACAGCCAATCAGCAGCCCTTCTCCAGGCTGAGTCGGCGGCTTAGGAATAAACTGTACGTAACCAATTCCTGGAACGATCTGGATCGTGGCGCGTTCACATAACCATGCCTCACCAATGCGTAACGCGGCCCATGGAACCTTATGCAAAAGACCTGCCGGACTGATTAGTAGGCGCAGGTTTGGATGTAATTTCCCCTGGATGTACGGTGGCAGCAAGCGTATTGCCAGTGTGGACAATCTCGACCAAGGTCCACACTCTGGACGATCGATATAGGCCAGATCAGCATAGGTATAAAGGCGATACTCCGATAAGCACACCTCATCAATCATAGCCTTTAAGTTCGCATCAAAAGCCACAGTGACGCACTCGATCGTATGCTGATCAAGCGCCATTATTAGTAACTGATCGTCACAGAAAGCATATGAAACAGACAACCATCCGTTCGGATACCACTTCCCCAGAATTGAACGAACGCTGTCGATATCGCTCTGCAACGCAATGATTCTATCAATGCGTGGTGCTATGGCACTGGCATGCAGTAAGGCTTCGGTAAAGGACTGGAGAGCTGATTCAATAGCTTCACTCGATCCTTCATCTTGTAGCAAGGCTTGTACTTGCCGCTGCAAATCCTCAGGCAATCTCCCTGAAAACCCTTTGCCAGTTTGCTGATTTTGCTGAAGATGATGGTAAAGGTTAAGAGACCGTTGTTGCTCAATCAGGAGAAAAAGTGTTTGGCTGTCATATTGCTGCATAGCCAATTGTATTGCATCGGTATAAAGCCGCTGAGCTTGATGAAAGATGGCGCTGGAGACATGGATGTTGAGTATCTCTTGTCGCAGCAAGGCAATAATGCCGCTTGCTTGTTTATACAAATTAAGTGCGCCAATTTTTCGATTCTGTAAGGCTGCACATTTGCCTTGGGCATAAAGAACCCGCCAATAATGAAATGGACGGTTCCTGAGTTCGGTAGCGGCCTGCTGCAACGCAGTCTCGGCCTTCTCGAGCCGAGACTGATTACTCTGCTCGCTAATCGCACTAGACGATAAGTGCATAATGTTTAACCAAGCTTGTTCCAACAAGCACTCGGCCACTGCAGCTTGGTTACCCAATTGTTGAAATTGGTGTTGTGCTTGGGCAAAAAAGTACATCGCCTGTCCATAATGATGGAGATCGGACTGGATATGGGCAATCGATTGCCAGTATTCCGCCTGTTCAAGCTTATCGCCGCTTTGTTTAATAGGGTCTTCCAAACTTTGAAGAATGCGCAAGGACGCGACCAGATCTCCTTGCGCCCTCAGCACAAGAGCTTGATTGCGCTGACAGGCATACATCATCGAGAGCCGCGACATTTCACGGTAGGCTCGTTCTGCCTTTTGAAATGTTGTCAACGCTAAACGATACAGACCGGTGTAGTAACTAATAATACCTAGATTGAGCTCACAACCCACAATGAGGTCTAGCCGATTGAGTACCAAATATCAGTACTCTATGTTCTAAAAAGAGAATAGTAAATTGCCACTAAGAAGACCAGTATTTCTCTTGGAAGGCTATATTAAGTCTGTTTTATTTTTATAACGTGCGGCCTCTGCTGCAATATAACCAGCTAATGTTGAGACAAATGTCGTAAGATCACTTATTTCCGATAATGTCGTATACTCTCCCGTATGCAATGCCGTTCGGGGAGATGTCAAGAGAGTTGCGGTTGTATATAGCCGTTCTTGGACTAATTTCTGACAAAATATGCTATACCGTTCTGCATATGATTTACCTTGAAATTCGGGTAACACCGTAAAATGTCGTAATTTCGTTCTTTCCTTACGCGGTTGCTGTGATTCTGGACAATCTTCGAGCAGCATAAGCCATCCTATGAAGGGGCGTTGGATACTTCCCAATGCTCCTTCACGGTATGCTGTCCATAAGTCAATCGCACTGCCTAATGCTTCTTCAACACGGTTATTAAAATTATTCCCGAACGATGGGCCAATATGACTTTTAAATTCCAAAGCGGCGACTAATCGTTCTTCATGGATAATCAGGAGATCCCATGCTTTTGTTGGACGAAAGTAGCCTGGTAATGTCGTAATGCCACGATTACGATAAATCGATGTCGCTGGTAACCCATTCAGGGTTACGATGTCACTGATCAAATCAATAAAACCATCCAAATTCTTTCCTTGTGTTACGGCACTGCGTTCTCCCCGATCCATTCCTCCTAATGTAGTGTGCTGTATGCGTGCACTATCCCTGTTCTGCCAAAAAATCTTGATGGCATTTTGCGCTTTTAGGTGATAATTTGCTAAATCAAGGGTCATTGTTGTACCTTATTACTTGCTTAATGACAAAAGAAGCGATTGTTCATGGGCCGATATAGTATAGAGATCGAATGTCGCTTTTAATCCTTCTTGAATATTATTTGTTCGACCTGCCTCGCAGAGAGCTTGCTGAAGATCAAGTGATATATCCGACCACATCGGAAGCCGAATACGACGAAGGTATTGTGCCTGGAAACGGAAATAACCGCCACTTATTTTTGTTGAGTACGCAGCGATAAAAAGATGCATTATTTTTGAGCGTAAAACGGTGAGTAATGCATGTAAGTCCCATTGAGTCGCAGTAATTACATATAAATTATGATGAGGATAAAAATTGCCTTGGTCGTAGACGATGTGTGGCTCATCCTTAATATCGGGAATCAGGAGTTTGGGTGTTGTGGTAAGGGTAGGATGAATCCGATCGATAGTTCGATACCACGATCGAGGATTCATTCGGGCACAATGGCGTTGTCGTAACACTGACTCGTGAGCCGAAAGATATGCTGACACTCGTGGATAGTCTTGTAAGTTAATGAGCGTTCCATCATCATTAAATGGATTTAATACTCCTAGACCGTGCCATTGAATGGCATTTGAGACAATATCTTGTGGTTTTACAATCGGCAATTTTCTATCATCTTCAATCGGGAAATTGTCGTAAGGTTGGATAAAGATTTTATCGGCACCAGTTGCAACTCCTATGCGAACACTACAACCAGTCTCCTCAATCAACGGAAAGGTACGTTCAAGCCGTTTTATTAATGGTAGCTGGCTGCTGTTATTTAACATCCATGGATAGGTTCCGCCAGGAAGTTGCACTGTTTCATGGATGAAACTTGCGTTTGTGGGTGTCCCGTTTTGATTGAATGCGTTCGATAGTTTCTGAATCGTTATGTCATCTAAGGACGGACAATAGGCCACCCGTGTTTTGCTGGGTTTTGCATTGCGAATCAGGGTAATCGCAGGATATGCTGCCACCGTTTGCTGGAAGGGATTCACCTTCGACATATCAATATAAATATCAAGATGGTATTTTGTGGTTATAAGGTTACGGAGTTTTTCTCCATAGCGATTCTTTGTCCAACGATCTGAACAAATGATAGCGATAGTCCCACCTGGAACCAAACACTGCAACCCTTTTTCAATAAAAGGTATATATATATCTGCACGATCGGTCATTGTGTTATAGCGACTTCTATATTGTTTAATGAGATGTGATGCGATAGACTCATGACGAATGTATGGTGGATTCCCTATAACGTGAGTAAAGACAGGAGGAATATCTTCTAGGAGAAAATCACCATGATGTAACCATACGCTAAGGAGTTGATTCGTAACATTTATCGATACGTTATGCGCATGAAAAATACGACTTAATCGTTTTATTGTATATTGGAGGCTCGGTAAATGAATATCAAATGCAAGAATTGTACTTTTAAGATCATGAATAATCTCTGGATCAGTTTTGTGGGACAAATAAGGAGCATAGACAGATAAGAGCCTATCCACAATGACCTCTAAGAAATCACCTTCACCACAGGATGGCTCTAATATCCTATATGACCATAATGGTTTATCAACCGTATATTCTGCAATATTAAGGATGAGATCTATCACCTCAGAGCGTGTATAGACTGCACCACGATCAGTAAAGTCTTCTAAAAGAGGCTCATTATTTACGGAGCTGAAAATATCTATTGCTTCTCTATTAGGGAGAGGTAATTCGAATGAATACTGCATAGAAATCCTCTTGAAATATTATTTTATGGTTTAGTAGCCGTGCATTTTACTAGGTATAAGTAGCTCATGGGCGAACTTGGAGGTTTGCCTAGTGTTGGTTTTGTGGGCGGTTAGGAATTCCTTACATCCCTCGACTTAAAATCCCTATATCGGCCCTGTCTTACTTATGGTAGCACAAAGGATGAGTGTTTGTGTTGATAGTACATCAAAGAGGTATTCTTTTCTATTCTTGTGGAAAATACAAAGTTTTATTTTTATCCAGCCATATTAATCCTGCATAAGTAATTCTGATGTTTGACCAATTATCCTTGGTTTGTAGAGCAGTTATTAGCTTATTATTCTTTAGTCGGTTCAACTCAATATCGATCAGTGCAAAATCATCTATTCCTACATTACAATAGAGATCCTCATCATCTAGACACATGTGGGTGTTAAGATCGCTCAAAAAATCTTTTGTACGATCAGCTATTACAATAAGCATCTGTACACCTAGAGGAGAAACGGTGATACACTTGAAATATATGTGTAAGGTATCTCGATATGCGAAAAAATTTAATCCACTACGCTTTAGGATATAGCGATCGCGGTTGGATGTGGTAATAGGAGGTGGTGATACAACGTGATTTGACTTAAGATCTTCCATAGCATATCTTACCGCATCTTCAATATCTTTTGTTATGTATTGCCCTTCCTCCAAAATATACTGTGCTATACTAGTGACACTTACACCTTTCATTTGTGCTGCTATTGGATCACTTTTATAAATAGTTATCGCTGCTATCCAAACCTTCTCATACAATTGAATATAGTTCATAGTGATCCTCATAGATAGAAGTACTTAACCCTATTTCATAATATTATTTCCGACTCAGCCTCATCAAATCCAATTTAATCGCCATGATTGCTGTTTGTACAGAATACTGGAACTACCAGTATCTTTTAATTTATACCAAACCGATTGTCTTGATAGTTTGTACCTCCCTGAAATCCGCAGTAACTTAGTGCGATCTAAGGATATTGTGCCAGTTGGAAATTGACTTATTTGGCTATAAATTGATGATGATAAGAATCCTCGACATGATTCCATTATCCTTTGACTTTATACCTTACATGTATGAGTGAATCAAAATCTTCGATTGTAGGAAGATTGTCCATTCGGCCTAACATTAAAAAATAAAAGTACATTCAACTAAATTATATTTTTTTCTTATCCATGTAATCATGCCACATTTGCGTCAGTTCTTGATTTCTTAGCTTCCAAATCCAGCTTGGGAGTAGTGGAGCAGTAGCACGAGCGACTTGATATTCATGAAAAAGTTTTACTATTTGTATTTCAGTTGAAGAATTTTGCATCAAATGTATAGCCTGATTTTCAATTTGTGCCGACTTTTGAGAGAATCTATAATAACTTACCGTCAACTTGAATAATCCTGATGTAAATACAGAGGTTATAGTAGCAGTTACAACACGACTAATATTGCTAAGAATTGCAGATTTGAGAGTTAGTTGAATACTTACAATAAGCAAGATAATGGATATAATAAGTAGAATACAACTTATTACCAAAGTAAATACCCAAGCAGAATTTGCAATTTGCTTACTCCACCAAGAGGTTTCTTGAATATTTGCTATCGTTTTTTCTATACCGTAAGGATTATTATTTTCAAAGTACTGTTCTCCACTTCTCTCATTAGGCAAAGACTCTCTAATTTTCTTTGGCAATCGAATTACGATATCTCTTATATCTTGTGCCCGTAAAGACCATCCGAGAGAGTCTCGCATATCCAATTTTCTCAACAGTCCATCAGCTATACCTTTAATAGTATCTGATCTCCAAATGCATAATTCAGAACATATAGAAAATATATAAACAGTATATGGCGCTACTAATGCAAAAAAGTTAGTAGTAAATATAGCGATAGAGGCTACTATCAGTATACTTGCCTTTAATGTCATTGATATGGAAAACCAAAGTTTTGATCGCTCAAAAAGGTATCTACTAATGGCCCTGGGGTCATGCTTTAATTGATTTGACGCATTATCCATATGCAGGAAACTCCAAACCAAATATTTTTTGCCAATAGCTTATGGCTTCTTGGTGATTGTTTTGGCCTTCGTGATACATAGCCAATCTAGCATTATTAGCATCATCAATAGCAGCACTATTAATTTTCATTTTTGTTTCAAGTGATACAGTTTCATCTAAATTTGAACCGAGACCTTTAGGGTCTGGACAAGGGAATAATAACCTTGTTGAAAGATTATCAAAGAAATACTTAATCGCTGATTGGTAAGATGTTATAGATGATGCGTACTGAAAAATATTCAATACTAAAGTTTCAAAATAGTATGATGAAAGAGTTGGTTTATGAACTCTTTTATTCCAATATTTCAATAGACGCATAGTAGGTAAAAACAATGATGAGTGACTTTTATTTACGGTTGTAACAAACTCTGCATCTCTTCTTGGATCTGTTCTAATCCATTCCCCGTGACCACTAGGAATCAAATAATGCGTAATCTTTCCGCTTAAGTTATGAACCTCTACTGCCGGAACTATATCAAAATTCCAAGAGTATGATGATAATTTTAATGTTACAGCCTGCATATTTTTTTTCAAATCAGCCTTGCCATAAATACTAACGGTAGATAGACCATCCCTAATTTTATGTAAAATCTTTGTTGAATTTACATAGCCAAAGTCATCTCTATATTGATAAAGAGGTGATGAAGTATCTTCAATATACAACCATACATGACCTTCTGGCCTAAGAGATTCTGTAGTATTACTACTTTTGATTATTACAAAAAAATCTATGTCATCTAGGGGTAAAATTTTTGTTCTTCTCGCAAATGATCCAAACCCCATAAAAGTGCCTAGTAATTTAGGAAATCCGGGATATGTTCCATCAAGGGTTTTTATTTGTCCTTGCAAATAATCCCTACTTGAACGAGCTGTTTGTGTGTTCTTAGAACCGAGGTCTACATAGTTGCTGCGAAAGTAATCAAATGACCCCCAGACAGTATAAGCCATTTACCTCTCCTTTTGGTACTTATGTTCGTATAATTATAGCATATGGCAAGCCATGCGACCGAGCCATCCACATCCTGACCATATACTGGACACTTGTTACTCCAGCGCGCTATTAATCAACAGTAATTTCCCTAAAAAACCATCACTTCAGTACAATTGTTAGCTGTACCAACCGAGGAAATCTACGTTGCTGAAGGCAAATGCCCTGCATGTCCATTCGGCGAAAAACGGCCCCAGTATTAATGTTTTTAATGGCGTGGCGTTCGGTAGCACGAATCTTGGGCTTGTGAACAACATCGAAAGCTTTGTTCATCGACGAATTTACAAAAAAGCGTTATGTTCAGTCTGCGGCTTACCGCACGAATGTTGGTCAATGTGAATAAATTCCAGTATTGTGAAGGATAATGGACAAAAGATACCCATTATTGATTATTCGGCTAATCAATCATTAAGTGATCCAGCAAACGGACGCTGTTTCCCCATCATCGCCGCGCCACTCATTCCTATCGCTTTCGTCCCCCATGCGGGTGATTTTTCTGCCACCCATGCCAGAAATCGCAATGAACGGTATCTATTAAAGAAGAAGCCTCGCTTAAGCGCTGTCTGAGGAGTCGCCCATGGATTTGTCAGTCCTTCCTGCTGTTCCGATCGATACGATTCTGCTTAAGTGCCCCCATGATGATCAGGCGATCCCATTGCGGAGGCATCATGACCGTACCTCCTGATCCACAGCCATCGCTCACCGCGTTAAAGAACCTCCTGCTGGGGGTGGGTGGGGTTATTCCACTGGTGGTTGCCCCGCTCTGGTTCGTTGGTCGCCAGTTTAGTTTTGGCTACTATGAAGCCTTAGTCATTCCGCGCAGTGAATTAACATGGACGCTGTGGGACTATGGCGAATTTGGCTGGGTTGCCGTTACACGGGCATTGTTGCTCCTGTTGTTCAGCCTCGGGATGTGGCTGGTGCTGGTACGCTCGCCACGACGCGGAATGGTCATTATCGTGCTGGGGTTGTTTGCTGGCGGGATGACTGGAGGAATCGCATGGCTGCTCGGATTAAGGGGATGGTGGCCATTGGTGCTTGGCTGCACCACGGGGAGTCTGGGTGCGACGCGGAGTCTTTGGGAACGCGGATCGCAGAGCCTGCCCGCCACGATGCGAATGCCCCTCTTTGACGGCGTGAGTCTGCTCATTGTGGCGATGGTGATCGTCCTTGGGACCGCAGATATGGCCTTTCGGGCGGGTCAGCACCAGGCATATACCGATTTTCGGGATACGCCGTTGGTGGCGGATATCATCTTAACCAAACCGCTCTTTGGCACGACCCCCGTGCTCCCGTTATCGCCCACGCTGGGACTGTATGCCTATCCCCAAGTGGTTGTGGTCACCATTAATAGCGACCAATATTTTGTGGCAACCGCCCTGACTCCTGACTGTCTCCCGCAGACCGTCCACATGGTCAAGCTGGCGGATATTCACAGCGTTGCGTATCAGCAGGCATCGCTGGCAACCCTTCCGTGTGGCCACGGACACACGCCGATCACCGCAACGCTCCCGCTCGTGCTCACCAGTCCGATGTCCCACACGGTTCCCCTTTCTCGCAGTCCCTAAAGTTCATGCGGCTGGGTGGTAGTGTTCTTTTTTGCTATGGAGGATGTAATTGATGAGTCGCGTCTATGTCTCCATCCTGTTGGATTCCAGTGATCCCTCATCGTCCAAGACCATTCAGGTCCAGCAAGAGCTTGGGGCGATGCTGCATGCATGTGTCACGCCCCCCCTTCAGGTAGGTGGCGCGGGAAGCGGCACCAAAGGGGGATCGCAGTACGCCATTCAGACGCTAGGGGAGGCGCTTCCCTACCTGTCCCCCGCCTTTTGTCTGAGCCTGATTGCGGCCTTCGTCGAACTCGTCAGACGCATCAGGGCACGCTATCCTGCTGCACGGGTCACCGTCGAGTGTTATCATCCAATCGATACCCCGACCCCGGTTGCGACCATGACCGCCGACCCTGCTTCGCAGGACACGCTCTTAGCGGCCTTATTGGCCGCCAATCCCCATGAACCAATTCTCCTGGAAGTTCGGCAGACGGAGTGCATCGCGGAAGAGGAGGACTATCATGCGTGACCACCCCTTGGTTGCCCAGCCGAGTACCCGCCACGCGATCCTGATCGGGGTCAATGCGGGCCATCCCAGCTTGGCGTTGGACTCTTTGACCGCCCCTGAACACGGCGACGTGCCAAAACTTGCTGCTGTGCTTCGCAGTCCGGCATGCCAGTTTACCGTTGAAGAATGGTGTGGGGCACAAGCGCAACGGGATGCACTCCGCACCACCATTATGCAGGCCATGACCACGTTCACTGCGGCAGATACCTTGCTCATCTATTTCAGTGGCCACGGCTATGTGGTCACCACCCCCGCTGGCGCGGATGATGTGGTGTTGGTGACTCCCGATGTCGATGAACGCGTCATTGTGCAGCAGCCCGACGCCTGTCTGAGCATCGACTGGTTAAAGACGCTGCTGCGAAGCGGTCGCTATGCGGTGGGTCATGTGATTCTGATTGTGGATTGTTGTTATAGCGGCCTGTTGGGGACGACCCTTGAGGAACCGCGCGTCGAAGCCCCTGCCCATCGACAGATGCTGGCATCGACCCATGACCTAACGGTCGCGCGGGAATGGAATCAGGTGAGTCTCTACACCTATCACCTGATCAATGGGCTGAAGGGTGCACGCCATGACCGCGATGGCTTTGTGACCTTGAGTTTATTGCATGCCTACTTAACGGATCGCATGAAGGATAGCCCACAATCGCCGCAATGGACGGGCGCACCGGAACCACAGCTCAGCGGATGGGACAAGACAAGTCGTTGGTTTTTGGCATGGTATGACCCGATACCCCATGCCCTTGCCGTGTTGCGCGATTTACCGTTAGATCGGCTTCCCCCACCGCGTGCGGATTTACCGGAAACCTCCCGAGTTCCTTTCACTGCGAGTCCCTCGTTTGTGGGACGAGAACCAGAACTGCAAGCGTTGGCGGCGGCGGTCGGGACTAATCAGCCAGCGGTGGTGGTTCCGGCAGTGGCGACCGGGTTGGGGGGGATTGGGAAAACGAGTTTGGTGACGGAATTTGTGTATCGGTATGGCTGGTATTTTCGGGGTGGGGTGTTTTGGTTGAACTGTGCCGATCCCGATCAGATCGCCAGCCAAATTGCTGGGTTTGCTTTGGTATTGGATATCGATACGCGGGACATCCCGCTTGATGAGCAGGTGCAGCGGGTACTGAACGCGTGGCAATCGCCCATGCCCCGCTTACTCATTTTCGACAATTGCGAGGATTGGGCAATTCTTGACCAATGGAAACCCACGGTCGGTGGCTGTCGCGTGCTCGTGACGGCGCGGTCGGATCAGTGGCCAATGCTCACGCAGATTCGGTTAGGGTTGTTCTCGCCTGCCGAAAGTCGGGATTTGTTACAGCGATTGTGTGCGCGATTGAGTGATGCTGAGGCTGATGCAATTGCGGAGGATGTGGGGCATTTACCACTGGCGTTGCATTTGGCGGGCAGTTATCTCAATACCTACAAGCATCATACGGTCGAAGAATATCGGAAGGATTTAACGATTGCTCATAAGTCACTCAAGGGCAAAGGTGCGTTGCCCTCACCCACACGGCATGAACAGGATGTCGAAGCGACCTTCATGCTCAGCTTTAATCAGCTTGATCCGACCAACGCGCTTGATGCCTTGGCCTTGGGCATGCTCGATGGCGCGGCGTGGTGTGTGACAGGTGTGCCCATCCCGCGCGATCTGGTGTTGTCGTTCGTTCCCGATGGAACGGATGCCGATGATAAGGTTGATGCATTGCGGCGGTTACAGCAGCTTGGATTGCTCGATGGCACGGATGCCGTGGTGTTGCATCGCTTGCTGGCACAGGTGGTTCAGGCGCGATTGGGATTAGAGGAGATGCTGGCCGTAGTCGAGGATCAGATTAACATAAGAGCATCATTTATTAATGATGAAGGGATACCGAGCCGCATGCTGCCGCTTGAACCCCATCTGCGGTATGTCGCCATGCGGGCGTTGGATCGCGGTGATGCACTCGCGGCCCACCTCGCCAATAGCCTTGGGTATTTTGAAGACCTACGGGGAGCCTATGCGGAGGCGCAGCCCTTGTATGAACGGGCCTTGGCGATCACTGAAGCGGTGTTGGGGGCCGAGCATCCCGATACGGCGGGGAGTGTGAACAATCTGGCGTTTGTCTTGGCACAGCAAGGGCGATATGGTGAGGCGCAGGGGTTGTTTGAACGGGCCTTGGCCATCAGGGAAGCGGTGTTGGGGGCCGAGCATCCCGATACGGCACAGAGTGTCAACAATCTGGCGGGGGTCTTGGAAAGGCAAGGGCGGTATGGGGAGGCGCAGCCCTTGTTGGAACGGGCCTTGGCGGTGCGGGAAGCGGTGTTGGGGGCCGAGCATCCCGATACGGCTTCGAGTGTCAACAATCTGGCGGGGGTCTTGGTGCGGCAAGGGCGGTATTTGGAGGCGCAACCCTTGTTTGAACGGGCGTTGGCTATCTATGAAGCGGTGTTGGGGGCCGAGCATCCCGATACGGCGATGAGTGTGAACAATCTGGCGTTGGTCTTGGTGCGACAAGGGCGGTATTTGGAGGCGCAGCCCTTGTATGAACGGGCCTTGGCCATCCATGAAGCGGTGTTGGGGGCGGAGCATCCGGCTACGGCGATGAGTGTCAACAATCTGGCGGGAGTCTTGGATCGGCAAGGGCGGTATTTGGAGGCGCAGCCCTTGTACGAACGGGCCTTGGCCATTACTGAAGCGGTGTTGGGGGCCGAGCATCCCAATACGGCGACGAGTGTCAACAATCTGGCTTCGGTCTTAGAGAGTCAAGGGCAGTATGCGGAGGCGCAGCCCTTGTATGAACGGGCCTTGGCCATCTATGAAGCGGTGTTGGGGGCGGATCATCCCGATACCCAGATTATTCGTGCGAATCTCGTCTCTTTACAAGCCACAATGAAGACAAAAGGCCAGTCGTAGAAGCGAAGCGATACCACCATCGGTTATGGCAAAACGAGCCAGAAGGAACGATCGGCCACAAAAGGGCTATATAAAAGAGTGTCGGCCCACCAAATGATCCTCTCAGGCCACTCAGCGAGCCACTTCATTGACCATTACGATTCCTGCACGATAGATGCACGGTAGATGCATGATTTGTGCGTGGTTGTTGCATTCGCGCGGTTAAAGCGTGTCGGCCCACCAAATAACCCCGTGAGGCCGCTCGGTGAGCCGCGTCCATGCCCGCAATGAAGCGAGCATGGAACGAGCATCAAACGATAATGAAACGAGCATAAAGCGAGCACTTGGGAAATTCCCAAGTGCTCCTCCCACCTTACCTTATTCCTCAATCACCACCTGCGACTCCAGAAACCGCGCCTACATCACAATACTGTCGTTGGCCAACAGCAGCCGCGCAGCATTTTCAAAGCTCACAGGATTCGCCGTGGCATCAATGTACAGACCATCGGCTTCGCCTGAAGGTCGGGATCGCGCAACCGCACCGCTGCCAAGGGACTCACGCTCGGGTATCATGTCCATTCGGCGAAAAACGGCCCTAGCCTTAAAATCCGTTAATTTTCAGCAGAGAAATACGCGTCAACCGCCGATAATCCTCGTTATCGGCGGTTGAAATCGTCTAAACGACTGCTAATCGGTGATTTTTGCACCATTTTTGACCCAGAATACAACCGATAATAGGGAGGACTATATCAACTATGGCCGTTGATTGGGGTTGTAATGCCCATGTCGGCGGCATATCGAGCAATACGATGAGCGATCACACTCCATTATTTACATTTATTAATCATAGGGCCGTTTTTCGCCAAATGGACACCCTACCCCAGATCGAAAATACCAAGCTTGACGGAGGAATGGCAAGAGTTTCATGATAGCCTCGGCTGTAACTGCGGCCCATTAACCACAGCAGCGCAACCAGATAGACCGTGATCCCGCTCAACGTGGTGATCGCGTTTTTGAAGAACGTGGTCGATGGTGATGGATCAGGCGAGTTCGTCATCGTGCACTCCAACACACCAAGAACGAGGGGAGAGCCACGGCAATAGATGCCATGCTGTGTCGTCCAGGCCGTTACGCTATCCTAACAGAACAATGGTCATACGGCAATGGATTACTGACGGTTTTTTTGTGCGATCATCAGGATTACGCACAGCCACGATGTCCCGCCGTCAGTATCCCTGCGATGTATCGTTCGATACACGACGGCACAGGCAGGAACCGACCATCCTTTGTATACGGGAATGATTGGCACTGGGAGGGAGTAACTATGGAACGATGGGCAACGCCGCCGTGGTGGCTCTGGATGCTCGTCCAAGTGGGTACGTGGTTCTTTGGCATCCTCGGGGTGTTATGGTGCATTGCGATTTTCACATCCATGCAGCTCTATGAACTTCCATGGCCACCACGCGCGCTGATTGATCGGGTGGTTGTCGCCTTTGGCTGGAGTTGCCTGAGTATTGGGGTTTTTGGCTGGCTCATCCTGCGGGGCAAGCAGACGCGGTGGCGGGAATTGGTCGTCTATGGGGTGTTGCTGCTCCTGAATGGAGCACTCGTCGCTACCTTTGGCCGCCTGTTTGAGTAAGCGAATTCGCCCTATCAGCGTCACGAGCGAGGAGGCATATGTTGTTGTGTTTCGGTGATATTTTTAGCTCCCTGTGCTGTATTGGTGGCTTTTTGGGGTTCTGATACAAAATACAATATCAGCCCTTGGAAGAGAAATCAGCCCAATCGTTTCAACTGGGTATTCACCCATCCTTCGCCTTTAATAATCTGTTCCACGAACCATGGGTAGTCCTTTAATAAGGGGAGCGCAAGGGATAATAATTTCCATATTTTATCTTGTATATTAGCGTTATACCATTGATCCTGAAGGGATAATATTTCTACTAGATTAAACTGATTTGTTTGAAAAATATAGATGAGAGTATTTACTCTATCTTGACTATCTGAAATACCTTTAGCAATAGCTAAAGCTTGAGCAAAGTTATCATTAGTAACAGCAGTCCGAGCAGTATTAACTAAAGCTTTATTATGATTTTGAATTCCTTGCAAGCTTAGAGGATATCGTTGAAGTATAGCTTGTGTTAATAAAATAGGTGAGTTGTTGATTCCACCATTAGTTGCCTCTATATTGGCAATGGCTGTAAGGGTTTCAGTACGAAAACATGGAGGATTAAGGGTATTTGCAAGTATGATAGCTTGATCGAAATCTCCTTGGTTTGCAACAGCAAGGGAAATTTCCATAGTTGTTTTGATATAGGTAAAACCATAAAGATTACTATTTATATGTCCTATTTTATGAAGCAATGTTACCGCTTGCTCCAATAGAATAGTAGCATGGACAACATCCTCAGATTGGATCATAATAGAGGCGATATTCATAAGTGCTTCGGCACGAAAGTAAATAAATGACAGAGAATTTGCAATGATAATAGCTTCATTAAAATGACCAATTATTGCTAAATAAATGCTAAGATCTGTGGTTGGTTGAGGAGGAAAATCACTATCATTATCTGGAAGAGATTTAGCAATCATAGTAGCAGTGTTGAAGTTACCAACAATTGCTGTAGCAATAGCAAAATCTGTGAGAGTATCAGATCGATTCTTATTTTGATGATAATTAAATTTGGTAATCTGTCCTAATAGGGTATTTGCATACGAGAAATTGCCGCTAGTAATAGAAGAAAGAGCAACAGAAGCAATGATTTTAGAGCGAAAAAGAGGATTTTCTATAGTGCTTATAAGCTCATTAGCTTGTCCAATATCTCCATTGTATTCCATAGTTCTTGCAATAATATTGATAGCTTCAGCATACTCCCTAGTGCGATTAATAGATTTTTTATGCGTAGTAGCATTCTCAATAAATCTCATTGCATGGTTAATATTACCATTATTTGCAGTTATAATTGCAATATCGATGAAAATACTGGCAATAGAAGGCTTATCGTGAATCATATTTATAAGCATAGTAGCCCTATCAAATTCTCCAATCATTGCGGCGATAATGACTATACTTGAAATGATATTATCATAGAAAAAATTTTCTTTAAGGTATGGTAATCGGTTCATTAAATATTCAAGTAAATTTATTGCTAGATCCAGATTTCTAATCTTTGCAGCAGCAATATCAATATTTCTACTTATTGAATCTTCCTCCAGCATATGTACTAGAGTAATTAAATCGTCAAGTAAATTTATTGCTAGATCTAGATTTCCAATCTTTGCGGTAGCAGCAGCAATATCTTCAATTATCAAGCTTTTTTCCAACTCATCTTCTATCGTAAGTACAATGTTAATCACATCATTAAGTAATTTTGTTGCTAAATCAATATTTTCAATTTTTGCAGCAGCATTGGCGATATCTTTAATTATCAAGCTTTTTTCCAGCGTATCTTCTATCGTAAGTACAATGTTAATCACATCATTAAGTAATTTTGTTGCTAAATCAATATTTTCAATTTTTGCAGCGGTATTAGCAACTTCTATTAAAGACTCGACTCTAATCCCTTGATTCATTATTTCCTGGGTCATTATTATAGACTGATTAAGTAGATAGGTAGATAATTCTGTATCATGTGTATTTATAGCGGCAGTAACAGTAATAAGCAGGGGGGTAATGCTTTTTGTTTCTAATAAATATTGTCTCATCCGTAAAAGGATTGTTTTTTGTTGCCGGAAATCAATGAACTTAATAACTTTCCCCCAAAGCTGAATCTTACGCATCGTATTAGAAACCAATTCAATCCGATCAAGTGATTCCTGGGTTCTTCCTAGCATCGCCAAAACTTCAAACGCCTCATCGGGCCACTGATCAATATAGCTGGTTAAACTTGTCCGCAACAAACTATACTTCCACAATCGTGGTAAGTTTTGAATATGCTCATCGACCGATTGACCCGCTTGAATCGCACTCTCGCGCCCCCGATCAAGATCCAGCGCATAGAGCCGGGTACTCGGATCGAATCGCGTTTTCTGTTCCCCATAATCTCCCGCATCTAAGACCTGCCACAGCATTGTCCAGTTCTCAGCCATGAATAGATGTGTTATGTAATGATGCCGCGCATACATCCGCCGTGCCTGCTCAATGAGGTCACGATCATCAGCCCAAATCGTATCTATATCCTTCGCACACCAATCAGCCAGCCGTTGCTGCCAGCGTTTTACCTCGCGCTCATTGAATATTACTGCCACCAAATAGTCGCGAAAGAGCAGGTGATGGAGCGCAGCGTGATGATCATTTCCTTTGCTGACTAGTCCACCTAAGACATCTATTGCATCCTGCATGGTATCATGGTCTTGGTTAAGCAAATCCCCCATCACATCAAGCTGCAATGGTTCTTGGGTGACGAGCAACAGCGCCAGCATAGGCTTCCATACCACATCCCACTTGGTATGCGGCATGCGTTTAATCCGTTCCAATGTAACGCCAAAGAGGTTATTTGGATTCTGCTTAATCTGTTTGATCAAACTGTCTACGTCGGCCACGGATTGATTGCGCATAGTATTGGCAGCCAAATGAACAAACAGCGCATTCCCCTTGAGCGCTGTATAGAGGTCATTCAGGATTCTATCTGCTACATCGGGTTGGCTGGCTCGCCACAACGAGAACGCATCTATTTCACTCAACGGCGGCAGATGATAATCAATGCAATATGGGTTATTCTGAAACAATATCAACGTCTCATCCTGCCGCGAGCCAAGCACGATCACAATGCCTGGTGGCGGCTGCGGCGGCAGGAACGAGAGATCGCGTGAGCCATCACTCTCTGGCTTAAGTTGATCAAGCCCATCCACATAGATCGTTTCCTGTATCCCCTGTTTCGAGAGGTAGTCAAGCAGACGGAAAAATATTCCTTTTAATAGCTGAAGGTTATCTATGAGAGCGAATACACTTGAGAGATTGTGTTTGAGAATCAGCTGAGCCACGATCGTATGTAACAATTTTAATTGGTACTCGTGGCCCGTGGTCAGTTCAATAAAGTGATGAGGTGTCTGCGCAATGCCCGCATCATGAATCAGTTTGGCAATGACGCTGCTTTTTCCTTCACCAGCCAGAGCCTTGATGATGACATAGCCACCTGTCGGACGTATCGTTTCGATTTTCTTACGAATATCCGCTAGTTCTGCGATCCGACCGACAAAGCCATCAAGACTCTGTGTATATAGCCGATCACTTTCGATTTGTTGTGCCGCATGGCGAATCCACGCCAAAGTTTTTTCCTGTTCGAGTACCGCAAGTGACGCTTTTAATGCCGCTTCAGGAAGATCAACCTGTTGATAGACATCGCCGATAATCTGGTTGCCGATCAAGACATTGGATTGGGATACGTGCACTGACCCTAGTGTATTTTGGATCACCGTTGGTGCAGATGAATGACTGGTATGATCGGCATCCTTTGTCTGCCATAGCTGGCCATGCGGAACCCGACTATAGAGGGTTGGAAACCCCCATGCCCCGTGCTCATGGCCATCGGCATGAATCACCTTGCGAGCTGTAATCAATGCCTGATCAATTGATCCGCTCGTGCCCAAGGTGGCATAGAAGGCGTTGGCAAAGCAGTGTCCCGTTCGATTCAGGATCGCGGTCTGCATCCCAATCACGGCAGGAATGCGATCGGTGATGAAAATCGGGGCAAAGTTCGTGAGCAGGCTCTCACCAGCGCTGCTGGTATGGCAGGCATTCAAGACGACTAGCTGCACCCCTGACTGATGGAGCATGGTGCTGAACTCGCGAGCCGAGAGCCGATCCCGCGATTGATCGGCGCGTTCGATCTCGAGGTAGCCCATCCCCCGTTGGATACTGCCATGGCCGATGTGATGCACGATGTGCGGTCGTTGGTTGGTGAGCAGATCGGTCAATCGCTCGCGTGTTAGATGCGGGACTTCGATGAGATCGATTGGCCGTGCACTGTGCGCGATGGCAGCGCGAATGGCGGCAACTTCGGCTTCTGCCGCAATCGGGTGATTAGCCAACTCCGCAGGTAAGGCTGAGGTCACGGCGAGGCGGATACGCTCGCCATGGGGAATCCTCAGATCGGGAATTGGATCGTTCCAGGGAAACGTGCGAACGAGCGAATGTTCCAGCATGAGGGGACGGCCCGCAGCGGTGGCCATCAACTCCCAGGGCAGGGCGGCAGCCGCACTCAGGCGCGTATCCGTATCAATGGCCAGCTGGATGCGCAACGCCGCGTTGTGCTGATCGGCGTGGGTGCGAGCCGTGGCAAAGGCTTCGGCAATCGTTCCTTGAAACAGGGTGCAGTAGAGCAGTTGGCCAACCGCGATCACCACCAATTCGTCAATCGGTGTGTGATAATCGAGCGCTGTCTGGTAAACGGTCAGGGTCGGATCATCAAGCGGCAGCAGCAGCGCTTCGCTGACCTCATGCCCCGCTTGGGTACGGGCGGTCACGGGATAGCGATCCCCGTGGGGGGCGGCAATCGTAAGATGGAATGATACAAACGCGCTACTCATCGTGACAAACCCTCGGCCTGCTGGCGCTGTGTGGTTGTTGTTGTTTCCCTATCCTAGCAAAGCAATGGTCACGATGCAAGCACTTGCTGACGGTTTTTGGGGTACATCGTATGGCTCCTCTCCCGTTCGCTGCACAAATAGTGAGTTCGAAGAAGATGAGATTGATTATTCAGATAATCAATCTGTCACACTGCCGCATGCGTGCAAGTTGGTCAGTGTTGCATTAGATATAGCGGAGTTGGTTGATCATCTCATCGCGCGGAACATCGTTCAACACGACCAGCAAGCGCCGCGCGATCTCATAGGGCGGGCGGCGCACGGCAATAATAATCCCTGCATGGGGTTGGCCAGCGGTAAAGAAGGCTTCCGCCAGCTGCTCAAAATCATCGCGATTATGGGTCACGAGGGTCATTCCCTGGCTGGCCGCATAGGTCAATTGGTCACTATCAGCCAGCGTTAAGAGGGCCGCATCGCGGGTCGTGGTTGCGGCAAACCCGCGTGCGCGAATGAGATCGGCAATGAGCACATGGACATCTTCATCAAGATAGAGATGGAGAAAGAGATCGCTCACAACGGCGTACCTCACGCATCAAGCAGCTGATCCGGAATCCGATTGCGTTCAATATAGGTGTTAATCTGCTCGTGATGATCACTATAATAACTGAGCGCATCAAAGATTTGGGCGAGGGTGAGGTGCGGCATCCCCTGGCGAATTTCTTCGGGAGCCATGCCCATCCGCCACGATTCGACAATCGCCCGAATTGGGGTGCGGGTTCCCTTGATAATGGGTTCGCCGCGTAAGATCCGATCATCAGTCACGACATAGGGATGTTCAGTTATTTGAATAGCCATCGGAATCTCCTTGCACGAGCGGTGTGCTCGATTGGCGTGATTGTCCGTGCATCGCGTAGCGGGATGCAGGGTTAGTTTAACGCACGATCTGTACCGAATCAACCAATAGTTGCTTTCTCTTCCTGATCAGGAGGCGTGCTGAATCCACGCTGCCAAAACCTCCTGAACGGTGCTTATTCATCGTGTAAGATGGGATATGGCAACGATTCGATCAGCCACGGGCCACAGAACATAATGTAAGACGCTCGCTATCGCGTTACGCTCGGCGTTGGCGGGGTTCCTGGGGTGACTGCACGATCAAAGATCATGTAATCCAAGGGCACAGGACGGCGGTTCCGATCGCGTTCATAGCGGCCTAAGCGATTAATATGCAGTGTCAGATACGGACTCAACGCGGCGAGCACGGCATTGCTAATCGCGATCCCTTGGGCCTCAAGATCACGAAAAATGTGACTCATCGTAAAGACATTATAAAAAATCACGCAGTTTGCCACGAGATGGTTATATTTAATAATTTTTCGCTGATCATCCCGATCCTGCTCATGAATCGTCCCATCACCACCAAATGCCAACCATTGGGCAAAATTATTAAAGGATTCACTTTTATTCATCGCCGCATTGATGGTAATCCGCAGCTCCTCATCACTCATATATTCGAGGAGGAAGAGCGTTCGAATGACGCGCCCAAGTTCGCGCAGGGCTTGATAGAGCTTATTTTTCTGGCTGTAGGTACTGAGTTTGCGCAAGATCGTGGATGGGTTGAGCCGCCCAGCCTTAATGGATAAGACAACCCGCAACATATCCGGCAGATGGGTTGCAATCAGATTCCAGTCAATGGTATCGGTAAAGAGTGGATCAATATGCTGGTAGGTGGCGCTGCGATCGGGACGATAAAAGGTTAAGTGTTTCCATTGGCGAATCCGTGGCATGAGCCGAATTCCCAAGAGGGACGCGAGACCAAAGACGGCTTCACTTTGCCCATGGGTATCGGCGTGAACGGTATCTGGCTGTATGTCACTGGGGTTGCGTAACAGTTCGTCAAGAATATACACCGCCTCATAGACCCCACAGGGAATGAAGTGACTGAAGAGCGCGATGTAGGTATCAGACACATGGTAATAGCCAATGCCGCCATAGCCGCCATAGCGGATATGATATTCCGCCAAAAGATTTTGTTCATAGAGATCCCACTTCGTCCCATCGGCTGAGACACTCCGCCCGTCACCCCAATGCTTGGGTAAGGCAAAGCGATTGTAGCCGTTAATAACGATCCGCGTGGCGCGATCAAGGGCATCCTCGCTGATATGACGCAGATTAACCCAGGCGATTTGGCGACGATCAATGTCACCAACGGCCCGTGCTAATTGCGATGGGCCAATATGACACCCATAACACAAGGTGGCCAAAAGGTAGCGGTGACGGGCATCCGCCAATTTTCCTTCATGGCCTGAAATCGGGCCAAAGCATCGTGTCCAGTTCAGCCAATGATCGGTATCGGCTAAGAGATCGAGTAAATTCACGCCTGGTAAGAGGGTTTCCCATTGACTCTCTAAAGCTGCGAGGTCTGGCGGAACGCTGCGGGCGCTCGGTTTCGTGATCAGCGGTTCTCCATCGACGAGCGAAACAGCCTGATTCTCAGGAAAGGAGGCATCGGTGGTCATGGCCATGGTCGTGAGTTTGGTCTTGAGGTGCGCAACAAAGCCATGGCCATCGACCGGAAATCCAACCATGGCCCCATAGGCGGCAACATCTCGCTGATACTCCGCATCGCTGATTAACTGATCGCGATAATCAGCAAAAACGCCGCCACCCACGACCGCAATATCGCCAGCCTTCAAATCATGCATCAACTGGGAAAAGACACAGACTTCAAAGGGTCGGCGACGGATGCGAACCGGCATGGCAGGCCGTGGCCGGTCATCGGTGAGCAGTCGCCACCACCCCTCAGAAACCCAGCTTAAGTCAACGGTGGGCGTGCGCGTCATCCCACGACCGTGAAGCACTTCCGGTTCGGCGGCAAGCAGCCATTCGCCCGTGCGATGTTCATTGGCAAGCAGAAAGTGCATTGCCGAAATCATGCCCTTGGCTTCGGTCGTCGCCGTAAAGGTGAGTGTGCGGAGCACCCGAAAGAGGGCCGCCCGATGGCTGCGATAGAACTGCCAGAGGAAGGGCAGGTAGGAGTTGGTCGTATGGTCAATATGGGCCTCACACTGGGCTAAGACCAGATCACTTTGGTCATTGAGGACGGCATCAATCGCAGCAAAGCGCTCTGGATCAGCACCCGGGGTGCGATAGGCGACCACGACATCGCGGAGGGTCGTAATCAGGTGATCCGTTTGGGCTTCATGATCGACGCGATAGTCCGCAAGCGCAGCTTTGCCATCACGATGAATCCGCTGCATACGCTTAATCAGCATCGTGGCAATATCATCGCGTGTCCGGGCGGTTTGGGTGATGACGAGCGACACGGCGAGGGCACGACGCTTGTGGGATTCCATCTCCCGCATGCGGGCAGCATCAAGGGTTTTGGCTTCGGCGGCAAACTGATGGATTTTGACAGCGGGAAGGATGGGGATGACCGCCGCACCCTGATGCCATTGCCGAAGCCAATCAAGCCGATCAAGCCATTCGCGGAGGTGTTTGAGCGTTGGGCTTTTGGGTTCATCTTTTAACTGATCCCATGGGGTTCGTCCTGCGGGAGGCGTGACCACAAAGAGGGTATCCATGATCCCAGCAGCCTCGCTTCCAAGCACGGCTGTTACCTGCTGAAAAAAGCTGCGATGGATGATCGCCCGCACGCGCCGCGCCGCCCGTTTGAGGGTCTCAAAGACGGGAAGTTCATAGTGCTGACGGATTAATTCCTCGATCGCACTATTGATTAAATCGGCGGGAGCCTCTTTGGTTTGGACGGCAGTGGCCATCGTTTGGACAATGCAATGGCGGGCCGCCGCCCCATAGGGTTGAACCCGTAACGCCTTCCGAATTCCACGGCGGTGGCGGCGACATGTTCCTGACGCATCATAGCCAGCTAAATCAGCAGCCGTGACGGGAAGTCGCATCCATTGTGCGATGTGGTGAACAATATCGGTGGGGACATCCGCCAGCGGGACAAAATAGCCAAGCCGCTGAAAGGTCTTGAGCATGACCAGCAATCCGAGTGATGGACCGGAACCACGAGCAACACGGCGCATAATCGTCTGATCATCATGCGTCGGGGTATACAGATCGGTTAACTCTTGGAGCGAATGGGAGCTTCGGAGTCGGGGATAGGCTGTGTCATGAATCGCCGTCATTGATCCAATCCTCGTCTACATGGTGATTCAGGTGTGATCGAAGCACCGATATCCAGGCACGAGTCGCCTCCGGTCGCCGCATCCCATTCGGATAGGCAATCACCCATCCTTCGCCATTAGAATGTTTCGACATAGCCCGCAGCAATCGCATCGGGAGGGTTCGTATAGCGCTGAATATAGCGTTGAGAGCGATGGCCAAGCCGTCGTTCAAGTTCATAGGCATCAGCACCCGTCGTTTGGGCGAGTTGAAAGGCAAAGGTATGCCGCAAGTCATGCGGCCTGAGTGGCATAATCCGGCGCTGCGGATTCATCACATCGGCATCGTGCCAGCGCCCAATTTGTTCAAGAATCAAGTTAATTGCCCGTGGTGAGAGCCGACCATCGATCCCACGCGCAGCCAGTTCGACCGCGCTCAGAAACAGGGCACGAGTCGGCGCTTGGGCATCGCGCGGTCGTTCGGTGGTGAGATACGCAGCCAGCGCGTGGCGAGCATCTGCTGACAGAAACACCGATCGTTCGGTCTGCCCTTTCCCCTTGACGCGGACAAGGCGTGCCTTCCGAGCAAGCCGCAAGAGGGTTGGATCGGGTGGCTCGACCTGATCGAGATCAAGATTGACCAACTCTTCGCGCCGCAGGCCCGTGGACAAGAGGACAAAAATGATCGCGCGATCACGGAGCGGACGTGCGGTAGCATAGGGTTGTCCATCGTGTCGCTGATGATAGATCGGGAGCCGATCACAGAGATTCTTCAATGAACGCACCTGGTCAGCATCAAGGGTTCGTGGTTCAAGAGGTGGAAGGGCAAGCGCACGAATCCCTTTGGCCGGATCGCCGAGCGGAAAGATCTGCGGATACCCGGCATGAACCCAGGTCGTGAAGGTGGAGAGGGATGCGAGATGATTATTAATCGTCGTGGCCGCCAGCCCCGCTGCTTTGAGCGACTGTTGCCACGCAATGACATCGCGTTGCCCACACCGGGACAAGCGATCATGGCCATAACTTGTGAGCAAGAAGTGCTGGAAGCGTTCGAGGTGGAGGGTCAGCTTGGTGGTACTGGCCGTTGATCGGAGGGGGCGCACAACCATGCCGAGATAATAGGCACACCACTGGGTACAGCTATCTGAATCCGGGATGGTGAGGATCGTCATCGCGAGAAACCTTCTGTGAAGTGAATAGCGTGCGTTATTGATGCGGCGAGGCCGCACGGTTGTGGGTAACTATAGCAGAAGATTGCTGGAAATGCTACACAGAAGAGATGTTCTGTGTAGTAAAAAAATAGCCGCTGCTCGGTTCCGAAGCGATGATATGCGCTGTCTTTTGGTCTCCATTATGTTCTGTGGCCCGTGGCTAATCGAATCGTTGCCCTACCCCTCAATGGGTATGATTTCAGCCCATTTATCGTTGTGTGATCCGCGTGGTGGTGCTTTGGATACATGTGTCGTGCCGCAGACGATGGGATACTTGCCTTCACCGACTGTTTATGGTTGAAGGGAGGTATCCATGTCGCCATCGTATCAGGTGCCAGCGGAACAGAAGCCTTGGAAACAGGTCATCATCCGCAGTCTAGTGCTGCTTTTTTGCTGTGGGTTGCCCGCGCTGGGGATTATCATTGCGTTTCGGTTTGATGCTGCTCGCCATATCGTTGAGCTGCGTTTGGCACCAGTTCGGTTTTGGTACGATGCCCCGTATCATGGGTCTACGTATCGACCCATGCTGTTGCTGATTGAACAGGCGCTCATGCCCTTGATTATCGGACTGATCGCCAGTGATTGGTACTACCTGACGCACGGGATGCCGCTGGTACCACGCTGGACGTATGGAGGGGGATTGGTCTTGGGAATCGCGTTGACGCTCGGCATGGCGTTCCTCTGGTTTCTTGCTATTCCCTTTGCGGGGTAAACCGCCATCCAATCCTCGCATGCAAAACCTCGTGGAGCATGTCAGGAATACATGGCGGTGATAACAAGCACAACAAAAACTTAATCAGTGGTAATGGTGAACATACTGCCATTGCCCGATGCTTCAAGATCGTAGCGCACGACCGCACTATCATAGTTTAGGCTTTGTATGCGGCCATCGCTAACTGGTTGATCATCGAAGATTACGCCCGAACCCCAACCTTTGCGCTGGAGGCGCGCAGCAACACCTGCTGGCCGCCGAACGCTGAATTCAGAGCCGCCACCACGCAGCCGAATCGGCACAACCCGCGTTGGTGCGGGCAATCCAATGCGGAACACACTGCCCGCTCCATTCAGATCGAGATCGAGCAGATCAAGATTGTCCAAATCTGCTGTCACATCCGAACCTGCGCTCTGAATTCCAATCGACCAAGCGATGGCTGTGCTGAGGATAACCTCGGCGGAGCGCTTCTCCGTATCAGGCACCCATAAACGCCGTGGATAGCGGATCGTCAACACTCCATCAGCGAGTTTCACATCGGGGAGTGGCCCCACAAAACGAGCCTGATAGAGTGCGCCATCCAAATTTCCGCTACGCACGCTTAGTTGAACACCTCCAGATGGGAAGAGCAGTTGGGCCTGTTTCAGCTCAGCCAGCGGCGCAGAAAATACGCCCTCGTCGACGGTAGATCCTTCACGCAAGCTATCATCGCCCACCAGCGCATTGCTGCGTTGAAGGAATTCGAGCAGCAGCGCTTTCTGATTATCGTCGTAGTGTACAACAAGGTCGTGCCATGCCTGCTCAAGGGCAGCGAAAAGCGCGCTGTTGCCGTTCTGGTCGTGCGCGTCAGTTGCACGGCGCACAATCACCCGCCGCCCATCGTTGGGGTCGCGCTCCCGCCGCACAAGGCCGGTTTTCTCCAAACGATTAAGAATCGCCGTAAACGTGCCAGTTGTCAGTCCCAGGAGCTGTGCAAGCTGACCAGCAGTCGTATCTCCGGTGCTCTCCAAAAGATCAAGCACTTGAATGTCAATATCGGTCATTCCAAGTCGGGTTGCTGCGGCGCGAAAAAAGGCCGGACCGACGCGATAGCTCTGCCGCAGTTCGTTGATAAGCGCTTGAAGCAGCTCAGAGGATGGTGTGAGTCCATGTTGTGCCAATTGAGTAACCTCCATAAAAATTTAACTTGACTTTCAAGATAATTGTAATAATATATCTTCATTGATAAGTTATTTTATGCGCTGTTCACTAAATATTCAAGTTTAATCTATTGTAGCATAGGGCGGCGCATGGGAGTAAGGAGTGAACCATATGTCATCGATCGCTGTGCATGTGCAAGGGTTGCACATGGCGTACAACCAACTTCAGGTGCTCAAAGGCGTTGATTTTGATGTTGAAACAGGCAGTATTTTTGCGCTGCTCGGCTCGAATGGTGCGGGCAAGACGACGATCATTAAAATTCTCACCACACTCTTGCAGCAGGATGCTGGTTTTGCCAGCGTCAACGGATTTGATGTTGCAGCAATGCCCAATCGTGTTCGCGAGTCGATTAGCTTAACTGGCCAATTCGCTGCCGTGGACGACATGTTAACGGGCAGGGAAAATCTGCGCATGATCGCCCGCCTGCGCCATCTGGCCCAGCCACGTCAAGTCGCCGATGACCTGCTCCAGCGTTTCGGGCTGACCGATGCTGCTGACCGTCGCGTCTCCACCTATTCTGGTGGCATGCGTCGTCGACTCGACATTGCAATGAGTTTGGTAGGCAACGTGCCCGTTCTGTTTCTCGATGAACCAACCACCGGGCTTGATCCCGAGGCGCGGATTGCAGTTTGGACGATGATCAAAACGCTTGCTGCCGATGGGGTAACAGTCTTCTTGACGACCCAATATTTGGAGGAGGCAGAACAGCTCGCCGATCGGATTGCGATTCTGCATGAGGGAACAATTATCGCCAACGACACGCTCGCCGAGCTAAAAAAACGCTTTCCACCAGCAGAAGTGGAGTATGTCGAAAAACAACGCTCACTCGAGGAAATATTTCTTAGCATGATTGGCACAAAGGAGAGATCATAATGCATGCGACAAAGAGTTACTTTTTGGCTGATATGAGCGTCATGTTTGGCCGCTCCATGCGCCATGTGTTCCGCAGTTTGGATACCATTATGACGGTCTGTCTGTCGCCAATGGCGATTATGCTGTTGTTTGTCTATGTGTTTGGCGGCGCGATTCAGATCGATACCACGGTGCCATATATCAATTATCTGATTCCTGGCATTATGCTGATGACCATTGCAAACGGGATTGGCTATGTCTCATATCGCTTGTTTCTGGATCAGCAACGGGGTATTTTCGAGCGCTTTCACACGATGCCAATTGCGCGATCGGCTCCATTACTGGTATCAAATACGCTGTCGGTTGGGGTCATCATTGTGGTTGCACTCGTAATGGGCTTTCGGCCAGCGGCAGGAATTGTGGGCTGGCTGGCAGTTGGCGGCATCCTTGGAATGTTTACCTTGGCATTAACCTGGATAGCCGTCATTGCTGGCTTATCTGCCAAATCGCTCGATAGTGCTGGTGCGTTTGCCTTTGCGATTCACCTCTTGCCGTTTGTGAGTTCGGCGTTTGTGCCGACCGCATCGATGCCACGACCAGTGCGCTTCTTTGCCGACTATCAGCCTGTGACCCCGATTGTCGAATCCATTCGGGCGCTGTTGTTGGGCCAGTCGCTCGGAAATACAGGATGGGTTGCGCTCGCCTGGTGTGTGGGCATTATGTTGGTGGCCTATGGGTTTGCGATGCGGGTTTACAAACGCAAATAATACCTATACGAAAGCCAATGCAGTGTTGTTGATTTTCAACACTGCATTGGCCAATTCTAGCTTCTACCAGCACGAAGCAATTGAAGCGAATAATTCATTATATCAACAAAATAAAATATTCGTTTGATTAGGGTTGTTGTGCGAGCGTCACCACGACGCTTCCCTGCTCATCAAGCAAACTTAAGCTTGTGTCGGTTTGTTGATAGCTGCGAACTTGCTCAAAGGCACGCAGTAAGTTCGTTTCTTGGGTTTGAATGTCGTTTTCAGCACAGGCCATTAATGTCGAAACAAGCGGCCCAATTTGGATATTTGAGCCATCAATGCTAATCGGCCCACCGTATGAATTACAGCCGCTATGCCCTGATACAGTGCTGGCCGATTCAATTGTGAATGGCAAGGCTTTTTGCCCAACCAAGGGTTGACCATTAATTGTTAACACGTTCCAGCGCGAGCCAATTAACGTTGCTTGGTTGGAATCAGGATTGGTTGTTGGGGCTGTGGTTGGTTGGGCTGTTGGGCTACTGCTGGTTCCACAGCCAACAATTAAGATGCTCGCAATTAATATATAAAGTATGTGACGCATACAAATACCTCCTACATAATATAAATCTGTGTATGGCTAAAATAACGCCAGCTTTGGCGAAAATGTTCCCGTGCTTGACGTGGCTCCGCTAATGTGATAATTATCACAGAGACTACTTCAGAGCAAGGAGCATCACATGAACCTTCGCCTTGTGTTGGCTGGCTTCGCTATCCTCGTTGCTTGGACGGTGCTCGACATGATTATGCATCGGCTCTTTCTGCGTCCGCTGTATGACGAAAATCCGACCCTCTGGCGACCATTTGATCGGCTCAATACGCCATTAATCACCGCAGTAACCTTGATCTTAATTAGCATCTTTGTCGCAACCTATTGGCTGCTGATTAATCCAAAGTCGTTGGCAACTGGGATTGGCTTTGGTGCGCTGCTTGGGTTGGCGCTTGGCATTGGCTCTGGCGGTGGAACCTATATTCATATGCCAATTCCCCAGAAACTGGCGCTTGGCTGGCTCGCTGGCGGCTGGATCAAAGGCATTGCTGCTGGCGCAATCTTGGGTGCAATTCTGCGTTAAATCAACGCGTAACTGCGGAACTCATTGGCGGCGAGTATGTGTATGTCAATATACTTGCCGCACGCTATCCCTCGAATGGATGCAACGAGCGCTCTAGGCTTGGTATTGAGCTTGCTTTATGCCCCTCACATCACTTCACAACAAGGGAGTTTTTGTGATCAACCAGCGCTTAGCCACCACGTTAACCACTGAACAAGCCAAATTTTGTAGCTTGCTTACCGCTGGCATTGCCGCCGCCGAGGGCACAATCTATGCAGCAATGAGCGCAACCGATTGCGCGCGCTTGGCAGGGGTAATCGCCGAGAATGTTATTGCCCACTTTGCGGGAACCCAACCGATTGAAATGTTTGCTGAGCGCATGACCAGGCTTCGCGTTCATGACCCAGACTATACGCCTGAATCGATTGCGGTGATTATTCAAATTATCGCAACCGCACTTATCAGCATGGTCAACAGCAGCTATCCAATTGCAGATCCCGAGTATCCTGCAATTCAAGCCGCCGTGCACGATCTGGTGTTACGCGATAGCACTGCATGTTTTGTGGTCTATGCTACCGAGCGTGAGCAAGCATTGCGCGCAAGTTTGGCCGACCACGAACGACTCGTGGCGCTTTTACGCGAACGCTCGATGCCGATTATGCCAGTTTACGATGGGATTCTCGTCGTCCCAGTAATTGGCCAGATGGATACGATTCGCGCCCAAGAATTAACCGAAGATTTATTGACTGCAATTGTGGATTGGCAAGCAGAACAGGTCATTATCGATCTGACGGGCGTGCCTGAAATTGACCCAACCAGCGTTAACCAAATTGTGCAAATGACCAAAGCAGTTACCCTGCTAGGAGCATCTGTGCTTTTGGTGGGGATTGATGGCGCAATGGCTCAAACGCTGACCCAATTAGGCGTTCAGCTTTCGCATGTTCACATCAGTGCCCATCTCCAGGATGGCATTGCGGCGGCGTTGGCACAGTATGGCTTTGCGATTCAACCAATTGCCGCTGCTTATCAGGGCTTCTAGCAGCTATTGGTATATATTGTGCTTGAAGGGCAGCAGCACTATGCATAACCAGCATATGATGAAAGAACAAGGAGTGTGTTTATGCAGATTACAACTCGTGATGGTGTTCAGCTTTATGCCAAACGCTGGGGTTCAGGCCGTCCAGTCATCTTGATTCATGGCTGGCCCCTCACCGCTGATACATGGGATGATGTGGCATTGCCAATTGCCGCAGCGGGATTTGAAGTTATTGCCTACGATCGACGGGGCTTTGGTCGCTCTGAGCAACCATGGACTGGCTATGACTACGATACCTTTGCCGATGATCTTGCCGATGTGATTGCGGCGACGAATGCAACCCAAGCAACGCTGGTTGGGTTTTCGATGGGCGGGGGTGAAGTTGCCCGCTATTTTCAGCGCCATAAAGGTGCGCATGTCGCCCAAGCTGCCCTGATAGGCTCGGTTGTGCCCTATCTGTTACGCACCGACGATAACCCCGATGGCGTTGCAGCAAGCGTGTTTGAAACGATGCAAGCCCAAATAACCAAAGATCGGGCAGCCTTTTATGCCACCTTCTTCAAAGATTTTTATGGAGTCGGCGTAATTAGTCGGCCTGTCAGCCCAGAGGTGATTGCATGGTCGCAACAATTGGCCATGCAGGCAGGGCTTAAAGCAACCCTCGACTGCATTACGGCTTTTTCGCAAACCGATTTTCGGCCTGATCTGGCGACAATCAGCGTGCCGACCTTGGTTATTCATGGCACTGGCGATGCGATTGTGCCAATTGAGCCAACCGCTCGCGCTGTTGCCGCAGCCCTGCCCAACGCCCAAGTTCATGAGTACGATGATGCGCCGCACGGCCTTTTAGCCAGCCATAAAAACCAAGTTACCAGCGACTTGCTTGCTTTTTTACAAACCCACAAGTAAGCATTTGGTACATCAACGCTCAGCTTTTGCAAATGAATCGGGGCCAGCAAACAGTGATTTGCTGGCCCCGATTCGCGTTTTAGAATTGCTTCGTGCAAACCATTACCATACAACGGGCAAGCTTTGTAAGCCACGCACAACTGCGGTCGAGCGCCAGCGCAATTGCTCAGCAGGCACAGCCAAGCGCAAATCTGGCCGCAGATCAAAGAGCAATTGCAGCCCAATTTGCGCTTCCATCCGCGCCAATGGTGCGCCCAAACAATAGTGAATGCCTAGCCCAAAGCCAACATGACGATTCTTTTCACGCGTTATGTCCAGTTGATCAGGGTTGGCAAATTGCTGCGGATCACGATTGGCCGAGGCCAAAGCAACCAACAGCATATCACCCTTGGCAATCTTGGTATCAGCAACGATGACATCTTCTGCTGCATAGCGCTCGGTGGCGGTTTCAACCGGGGCCGTAAAGCGCACTAACTCCTCAACTGCCGATTTGATCAATTCTGGCGAACGACGTAATAAGGCCAATTGCTCTGGGTTTTGCAACAATGCCAACGTACCCGATGAAAGTAAATTGACGGTTGTTTCATGGCCAGCCAGCATCAACAAAAAGACCATCGCCACCAATTCGTCTTCGCTAAAACGATCGCCATCGGCCTCGGCCTGCACCAAGGCGGTCAGCAAATCAGCTTGCGGCTCGGTGCGGCGTTTGGCAAAAATCTGTTTAAGATACTTCATCTGCGCCAGAATCGCCGGAATTGCCAATAGCACATTGCCAATCGTGGGTGTGCTCAAGACATATTTTGACCAACGATGAAATTTCTGGCGATCTTCGCTTGGAATGCCCAATAATTCGACGATCACCGTCAGTGGCAATGGCAAGGCAAAATCGGCAATTAAATCGCCTCGACCACGCTGTTGGGTGCTAATTAACAAAGCCTCGGCAATCTGTTGAATCCGTGGGCGCATTTCCTCGACCCGTTGAGGAGTGAAAGCTTTATGCACTAACGAGCGCAAGCGGCCATGGTCAGGGCTATCTTGATCAAGCATATTCGATTCAAGCGCCCGAAAGGCTTTGGGCATCCATGGCCGTTTGCGTTGCTGCTCCAGCGATTGAGCGTTTTTATAGTTTTTGACGAAGAGCCGATCATTTTTCAGAATCTCAACCACATCATCGTAGCGCGTCACAATCCAGGTTTGCATAGGGCCAAGCTTGGCTTTCGCTACTGGATGATCGCGGCGCAAACGGGCATAGATTTCAAATGGGTCAGCCTTAAAATGGCGATCAGTTAAGTTGATAATTGCAGGAATTGGCTTTTGTTCTTGCGTTAAACGTGGCATCCAAATTCTCCTTGAACAACCAAAAGCATCTCCGCTTCATAGTAGTTGATTCTAGGATGTTTGTATAGGATTTTGACGTGCTGTTGTGGTCTAACTGCTAGCCAACCATCACTCAGTACTGCTGCGATATTCAGCTTGGGTTTCGCTAATCAAGCGGCTAATGTCGGGCGAATAGCTTACGCCCAAGCTTTCACCATTCTTAAACATTCCGTTTATTTTCAGGGCAGTCGATGTAATAATCGCATCTTCACGCAATTCCAAATTGTCCGCCGTCAACGGACTGTTTAGGCTTGTACGCAAGACAATTGCTTGCACGTCAACCCCAACAATCATGGTTTCACGTCCATAGCGCGTCCGCAGCCACTCCAGATCAATCAAGTTGAGTGCTTCTGCATCAAGATAGAGGATGCTCAATGGATCGGTTGGTAGCGGATCGCTCGTTGATTGCACGGTCACGCCTGCCTGAGTAAATGCATCGCCCCACAGCGCAATATTTGCCGCTGAGCCGCGATACACCGCGCGTCGCGGTTCCGCCGCCTCAAATTCAGTAAATGCAAACCATCCCATCCCAACCAGCGCAAGCAAGCCGATTCCTACAATTAGCCATCGACGCATTCTGTTTCCTCACTTCAATATTCTATAACTTGGAAATAATCCTATGCTTGGTGATAAAATATAATATTATTAAACTGTAATACAGACTATTCTTTGGATAAATGAAGAGCTTTGGCTGCAAGTTGCTGCATAATCGCGCGCAGCTCTGGTGGCTGACGAATGCTCACCGGAAAATCGAACTTGAGCAGCAATAAGGCCGTTGGCCATAAATCAGCGACCTCACGCCGCCAGATAATGCCTGCATCTGTTGCTTCGAAGCTGCCTGCTGCAGGTGGCAAGGCTTGCTGCACGTTGATCATACTGGTCTCAAGCACAATCTCAATAGGATATTGGCCTGGCATGGTGGCAAAGGCATTATGCACATGCTGGACAGGATCAAAACCCACAGGCTGGACAAATGATTGCTCAGTTGCTTGCAGCTCGCTGATCCGATCGAGCCGAAAGGTGCGCAGATCGCGGCGCGTATGACAGTACCCCACCGCATACCAAAAACCCTGATAATAGACAATTCCATACGGGTCAAACAGCCTGGTTGATTCAGTTCCGTTGAGTGCAATATAGCGCATGTTGAGCGACTGGGATTTATGCACTGCTAGACTCAAGCGCGCAATAATGCTCGGCTGTAATGCGGTTGGTGTAGCCACAACATTAAAACTCAGCGCTGCTTGCAAGGCCCGCACCTGCTCTAAAAGCGCTGCTGGCATAACCCGCTCAAGCTTGGCTAGCGACCCCTCGATTGCTACCAGCTCGACTGGAAAGTGAAAGGCCTGCAATACAAGTAAGCCCAGCACCAACGCGCTGGCTTCTTGATTGGTGATCATCAGCGGCGGCAGTTTAACCCCACGCCCGAGATAATAGGCTCCATCTGGGCCGCGCTCGGCTTCGATTGGAATCCCCATATCCTGCAACATCACAATATAGCGGCGGATTGAGCGCGGGCTAATTTCGAGGCGGCTGGCCAACTGCGAACCGCTCAGTTGGCGATGCGATTGCAATAATTCGAGGATCGTCAAAAGACGGGTGGTTGGGCTATACATACAACTATCTTTCGCTAATTAGGACTGATTCTGACCTAATCATACTCTATACTCATTGGTAGATAGCAGTTGTTGTGCTGTCGCTGCTCATTTCAGCAATCATCAAGGAGCCATTCTATGTCGATTACCGCAATTACCCATTTGAACTTTCATGGCAATGCTCGCCAAGCGCTCGAATTTTATCACGCCGTGTTTGGTGGCACGCTGACCGTGCGAACCTACGGCGATTTTGGTGCACCTCAGGAAACACCACTTGCCAATCAGGTTGTGTGGGGCCAAGTACTTGCCGATAGCGGCTTTCAGTTGATGGCCTACGATGTGCCAACTCCAGCGTCGGCTCCAGCAGCGCAGCCGACCACCTACCGCGAACATGGCATGACAATTACCCAAGCACCATTCTTTATTGCCTTGCGTGGCACGCAGCCCAACGAAGTATTACAATTATGGGAGCAACTGGCAGTTGAGGCAACGATCATCGAGCCAATCGCCCAATCGCCTTGGGCGCAGCTCTTTGGCATGCTGACCGACCAGTTTGGGGTGACATGGAGCATTGATGTCGCCTAAACGGTAATTCGCAAAAGCCCATACACCAAAGGCTCTTCGTCATAGACGAGGAGCCTTTGGTTTCCTGCACTACAACAAACGACGGATATTCAATCCTTTGTGCTCTGCTAAAGTGCATTAATAATAGAATTGGAGCAAGAGAAAGCCTTATGGATACCCTAACACCCGATCACTATGCGCTGATTGAAACCCTGCGATCGGCTCCTGATGAAGTATTACTAGCAATCCTGCAACGAGTTTTTGCCGATCGAACCTTAACCGGCACCGAAGTTCCGATTGTTCAATCGCATTTTTTCCTAGGAAGCGCGACCCGGCTCTATGAGCAAATGCCCGATGGAACCCTTGCTTGGGAGCCATGGGAAATCCACGCGATTGCCTATCCTGATTTCGCCACGTATAACGAAACATATAGCACACAGGTCGATCCAGCATGGGTTGGCTTTGATTATGGGTTTTGTCAATTCGCAATCTGCCGTACCTGTGGCACGCAACTCTACTGTAACCTCAAGCAAGGAATCTGCCCGATTTGCAGTACCAGTGTCTATCTAACTTAACCATGCAGAGTGAGAGCTGAAAATTATTCAAATTTCATTCACCAAATCCCTCAATTGTGCTCAGATAAATAACAGAATTAAACAACTAAGCATTATCAGTACAAGAACAAGACTGAACAAAGTAATGCCCCGTAGCAATGCATAATCGGCTGGAGTTGCTTCGCTAGGATCGCGAAAAAAAGTCAGTTGAAAAAATAGCTTAGGATAGCGCAGTTGCAGTATCAATACCACGCTAAAAACCACAAGCAGCACTAGATCACGCATGGGAAAATACTCCTATTTCAGATCAAGATTTTTCAATTATTGTATTGACAAAAATATAATCATGCTGGTAGTATATTTTTGAGAGACCCCAGCCTTACATCCTCCACTTTCTCAAATCAAGCGCTTTATCTTTGATTAAGGGGAGGTTTTACGGTGTTTCAACTATTTAAATTTTTAGCATTCAAGCATACTTCTGCCCATCATTGGCGTTTGCTGCTGATTATCATACTCGTTGCAACAAGCATGATAACTGCGCCATCTTCGGCTATGGCTGCATGTTCAGGGGTTTTCACTCCCCGATTTCGTTATCACTGCGATGTTATCTTGGCGAATAACGCGATTTTTACAGGCTTTTCGTATAAAAAGTACAACGAAATCTACGAAGGAAATGGTTCTTCGGTTGCAATATACTTTAAGGATAGCAACAATAATAATTTGTACACAACCTATGGTTCCAGTTATGCCTTCAAGATAATTTCGCCAGGAACATTGAAAGCTGCCTGCTGGAATACAAGTTCAAATTCTATAACCGCGAAATGTGATTATTTTGATGCCGAAACTCGATAAAAGGATGGGTTTATGTTACGTTCACGCAAACGCGAAAGCATTCAAATTATTAGCATTTTTAGCCTTTCTATCGTTGTGATTGGAATTATAGGTGTCTTTGCGCTAATCCCAACAAATGGTAGTTCTGCAACTTCGGGTAAAGAACTGCCACAGCCTCATATAGCTATTTTGCAACGCTCTATGACCAATCTCGATAAACTTCCTGAGGGTTTTCAGCAACTCCCAGTCAATGATCGGATTCAAGATGTGTCGCGGGTACGGCTGGCGATAGCAGATGCTGAGCGCCACTATTATATAGCCCCAGCAATCAACGATGAGCTATGCCTTTTATCTACATCTGGGTCAGGGGAGCAACTTATGGCTTCCGGAACATGTGAGAAATCGGCTCGACTGGCCACTTCGGGCATCTATCTTGGTGAAACCGATGCTTCTGGGTTGGTCAATGTAGCAATGATTGTACCTGATGGAGTTACAGCTATCCGTACCGATCAAGGGAATCTATACGATGTAAAGAATAATGTTGCCCTGATTCCAGCGAGTAGTCCAAAGACGCTGCAATTTGTCGGTGGCGCATTCGATGGCGTTATGTTCAAAACCAATTTCGGCGGCGTGCCAATCGAATCGAAATAAGCACTTAATCAAAAACGCACTGCTCATATGATTAAGTGAGCAGTGCGTTGCTTGCTTGATTTGGTTAGGCTATTGGTCGATCAGAACTCATGGTTGGAATCCGAATCGTAAAGCAACTACCGATGCCCTCTTGTGAATCGACTTCAATGTTGCCGCCGTGAGCCGCTACAATTTCCTTCACCACATACAAGCCAATCCCCGAGCCAGAAATCATATTCATTCGTTCTGATGGCACACGATAAAAGCGTTTAAACACATGCGGCATGGCTGTTTTGGGAATCCCAATTCCCTGATCGTGAATTTGGATGCTGACCTCATGAGCGTTCATTGTTGCTTGGACGGTAATTGTGCCACCATTGGGGCTATATTTAACTGCATTTTGCAATAAATTAACCAATACCTGCTCTAAGCGCCGCGCATCGCCATCGACCATCATTGAGCCAGGCTCCGAGACTTGAACAATGTGATGGCGCGTGGTCATTGCTTGCATCGCAATCAGCACATCATCAAGCAACGAACCAAGATCGACTGGCTGGCGCTGAATTTCGAGTTGGCCTTCCGTCAGGCGCGAAATATCAAGCAATTCGCTCAGCAAGGTATTGAGCCGATTGCCTTGTTCGAGAATCATCGTCAGATCGGCCTGCATCTGGGCGAGTGGCGCTGAACGTGCCATACGCCGTTGTAATAATTGAGTACGACCAAGTAACCCAGCCAAAGGATTTTTCAGTTCGTGCGAAGCGATCGATAAAAAGGCTTCGCGATCGGCAATCGCGGTTTGGGCATCGCGATAAAGCGATGCATGTTCGAATGCATTGGTTAGGCGCAAGCAAATCTCCTGCAGAAACTGCGGATCAATCGCAACCTGCTCGCTCGGCACTGGCTGATAAATGCCAAAAATTCCATAGCAGTGATGGGCTGATTGCAAGGCCAACAGTTGGCTTACACCATCAATCGGAAAGAGCTTGGTTGTACTCACCAGTTGGGCAAATTCTAGACTATCGGCGGCCTGAATAATGCGTGATAAACAGCCCTGAACATGCGGATCGGTGGCATAGATATGCATAATTTGCTTGCCAACCACTGCACAATCGGGCGCGCTTGCCAGCGCAAGTTCAGGCAACCATTGCTCATCACGATCAAGCAGGGCAACCAAACAAATCCAGCCGTGGCCAAGCGTCTGAATAATCCGTTCTAGCACGCCAGTAATGCTGGCTGGGTCGGTTTGCAGCCGATACAGGAGCATGCCAATTTCGGCCAAACAGGTGGCTTGGGCTTCAGTGCGAGCTTGAATAATCAATGCTTCGCGCAATTGTTGGTTGGTTTGCTGTAAAGCTGCTTGTTGGGCCACAATTTGCCGGCGCAACTGCACCCGCTCGATTGTTTTCTGCAACGTAATCACAAATGTCTGATCAAGCGCCGTCGATTTCACAACATAGTCGTAGGCTCCATGCTTCATGGCCTCAACCGCCACCTGTTCATTGCCAACACCGGTCAGCATAATGCAGGCCACTTCATGGTCGTGAGGATAGGCAAGCATCTCGATTAACACTTGCAGGCCGTCGGTAGGCGGCAGCGAATAATCAAGAATCAGCACATCCAATGCAGTTGTCTGCCAAATCTGCCGCGCTTGGTCAGCAGTTTCAGCTTCGAGCACCCGATACGTCGCGGCCTGATCGCGCTGAATCAGCCGCCGATAGCGATAACGATCAGCCTCCTGATCATCAAGAATCAAAATAGTCCAAGCATGTGAATCGAGCATTCGTTACCGTCCATAAGGATGACACACGACCTCAAACCAATACCGATAGAGGACATGCATCGTCTGTTGAAAGCCTGCGACATTAAGCGATTTAACCAAATAGCTATTAGCCCCATCCTGATAGCAACGCGTGATCGCATCAGGATTTGACGATGTGGTGAGAATAACGACTGGAATTTGGCGCAACACTGGCGATGTTTTGATCTGAGCTAAAACCGTAAATCCATCCATTGCTGGCAAATTCAAATCCAAAAGAATCAGGTCGGGCAGCGAGCCGCGCGGCAGCGCCACCGATGTTTCGTGCAAGAAATGCAGTGCTTGATCGCCATCGTGACAACGCACAATCTCCAGCGCAGAATTAAAGCGCGAAAAACTGCGCTCAATGAGAGCACAGTCTTCATCACTATCATCAATAACTAAGAGTTGGCGTTTGCGTAATGCTTGATACATACTAGGCCCCACGGAGGGTAAAGGTAAAGGTTGTTCCCTTCCCGAGCGTTGATTGCACCGCTACTATACCACCATGGCGCTCGATGATTTTCTTTGCAATAGTCAGGCCAACGCCCGTGCCGCCGCCAAAGTGATCGCGGCCATGGAGCCGCTTAAACAGCCGAAAGATCGTTTCATAATGCGCTTCGGCAATGCCAATCCCATTATCTTCGACCGCAATTCGATACCACGGCTGCTGCTCTGCATCTAATGGTAGCGCGGTGGCCGTAATTTCGACCCATTTATGCGCTGCTTGCGAATATTTGAGCGCATTGCTCAGCAGATTTTGCATCACCTCGCTTAGATGCAGCGGATCGGCAAACAGCATCGGCAATGGGCGAGGAATCCGAATTTCAAGCATTTCTGGCTGAATTAATAAGGTTTCAGCCACATCATTGATTAGGCTGGCCAAATTAACTGGCTGAAATTGTAATTCAACCCGCCCAAGCCGCGAATGATGCAACAGCGAATCGAGCAAAGCATCCATGCGTTGGGTCAAGCGCAGCATCGTTTGAAGTTTGGCTTGGCCAGCAGCATCAACTTTATCTGCATAGTCTTCAAGCAGAAAATGAGCATAGGTGTGAATGCCGCGCAACGGTTCTTTTAAATCGTGCGAGGCGCTATAGGCAAACGCATCAAGCTCTGCATTACTTTGCTCCAAAGCGCGATTAAGCGTGGTTAGCGCGGTCGCCTGTTGTAAAAGTAGCGTGCGAATGGTATCACGCATGGTTCGTGCTACAGACAGCTCTGCGTCTGTCCAAGTAATACTATGCAAGGCGCGTTGCTCTTTCCATTGGGCAAACGATTGGCGCGGGCTAATCCGAATGCCATCATCGGTGATAGTGACAGCCTTGGTTGGTTCGCCAGCCCACGTAATGGTTTGCAGCTCTTCTGGGCGAAACCAGAGTAAATATTGATCGGTTGCGCCAACCAATGGCAATGCCAGTACGCCACTTGCCACCGCAGCAAAGGCCGCAAATGGCGGATGCTTGGTCGCCAGTGATGTTGTGTGATAGCCATCATCGATCGTAGCTGGCTGAGAACGAATCCAGCTAATAATGGCCCGAATATGTTGGGTGCTGGGAGTATGGCCAAGCACTACGAGTTCATCGTTGGTATGAATCGCCACGCCACCAGCAGCAATTAAATCGAGCAGCGTATGTTGGCCTTCAACGAGGCCATCCATCCAGCGCTGGGCGCTGGTCATCTGCTGAAGCAAGCTGGTTTGAATCGCCGCGAGCTGCTGGGTGGCTGCATGATCGTGGTGGTGAACTTTACTGGTTAGCGCCAACGATACCGACTGGCCCAAGACTTCGCATGCAGAACGCAGGGTGCACGAAAGATAGTGCGGTTCGGCATGATGACAGGCAATCAAGCCCCATAACTGGCCTTCATAGACCAATGAAACCGACATCGAGGCCCGCACGCCCATGTTGGCGAGATATTCGCGATGCACTGGTGAGACACTGCGCAAAACGCTATAACTGAGATCAAGCGGCTCGGAATTTGTTGCTTGGGTCACAATCGCAACTGGCGTATAGCGCGCATCGGGAATCAGCCGCAGCCAATTGCGCAGATATAAGACCCGCGCTTGGGGCGGAATATCCGAGGCTGGATAATGCAAGCCGAGAAACGATTCTTGGCTCGGATCAACGGCCTCAGCAATCACTGTCCCATGGCCATCTGCATCGAATTGATAGATCATCACCCGATCAAAGCCCGTAAGTTGGCGCACCGCCCGCACAGTTTCAGCGCAAAATGGCTGAAACTCAGGAATCTGTTGCAAACGGGCAACGATGCTACGCACCATCCGATAGGCATCGTGTGGCCCTGTTCCGCTGGTGAGCGCAGGCTCGAATTCAAGAATAAGCTTCCCCTGATGGCGGTGTAAAATCCCGTCACACACCTGCTGCGTAGTTTGTAATGGCACCGTCCAGAGATAGAGCGGATTTTGATCGAGCTGTTCATGGGCGACAACCGAGCGCAAATACTCAAGTTGATCGCTGGTAATCAGCAGTTCTAACGATTGATTTAACAAGTGTTCAGGCGTGTAGCCAGTAAAATCCAGACTGTTGGCACTAATTTGCAGAATCTGAAAATCCGGCTCACTGAGCACCAGCAACAAGCCATGAGCCTGAATCATACCTGGAATATGAATGGGTTCGGTTGCACACTGGTCGAGATCGCTTACGGTCATGATCTATCCTTTCAGCAGAGAACCTACCCCTAATGCTAGCACTAGTTTGCGCATTAACCCAACGAATCTATGCGCACAGGTGCTCGTAATCAAACAGTTAAAGCTCATTAGCGTGTGGTGGGATTAGGTCGGATTCGTCATCCTTAAGTACGACCCCAAGCGCCAACAAACTTGGGCCAGCCACGAGGGCAATTCGACGCTGCCGCCATGATGCGTCACGACCACGAGCTTCCCAATAACTTTGAGGAAACTGACGATGATCGTTGAGCATGCCATGGGCGATGCCAGCTCTGGTTATTGGATCGTAGTCAATATGCGTCCAGTGAATGCTGGTGATTGGCAGCCGTTGCAAAAATAGATCGCTTTGCCAGTAAATATCGGTTTCAAGTAGTGGCTGTGGAAGCTCGTCGCTACCACCAAACTCGTGTGGTAGCCATACCACATGCACAGTAATTGCTTCGCCCATAGTTCTCCTTTGTTGTATTCACTAGCTATGGCTATTCGCTTGGTGGTTCAATCACGATTCCTATACATAACACACATGGCCCTGTACGAATCATGATCCGGCGGCTTGGGTAAAAGTAATCCTCAGGCATGGTATCTGCAAATGCGGCATATGCCACTCCACCCTGAATGCTAGGGTCGTAGCGAATCGCTTCCCAACGAATATCGCGCCCATAATCGGCTTTATCTTGTTGATGCAATTCGTTAAGGATATAGACCTCAGTTCGTCCATGGAAAATTGGCGGACCTGAATGGCCGCCAGCGCGATAGGGAATCCAGAAAAATCGAAACCAGAAACCATTGGATGGTTGCGTCATAGAGTCGTTTGCTCCTCACCAAGTAGGATAGAAGCCAATTATAGCTGCGATGACACATCGATTGAACCCTCGTTTGGGCTATCTCGTCTTAAATAATATCGGCAGATTCATGGGGAGCAAACGATGGATATTCAGATTAGACATCTGGTTAAACAATACGGTAGCTATCGCGCATTGGATGATAGTTCACTCTCGATTGGGGCGGGAATGTTTGGTTTGTTGGGGCCAAATGGCGCTGGCAAAACCACATTCATGCGCATTTTGACCACCCAACTTGTGCCGACCTCGGGCGAGGTTGTGGTTGGCGGGGTGGACGTTGAGCGCGAACCAAGCGCAATTCGCCAGCAGCTTGGCTATCTGCCGCAGGAGTTTGGCTTTTATCAGAGCCTAAGTGCATTCGCGATGCTCGATTACATTGCGGCCATGAAAAATATTCCTTGCGCCCAACGTGCCCAAGAAATTGAACGGGTTTTGCACGAGGTGAATTTGACCAGCGAGGCCAAACGCAAACTTGGCGGCTATTCGAGCGGCATGAAACAACGGCTTGGCATTGCCCAATCCATGCTTGGCAATCACCAATTACTGGTTGTTGACGAGCCAACGGTGGGGCTAGACCCAGAAGAACGGATTCGCTTTCGCAATGTGTTAGCCCGCATTGCCGGCCAGCGCACAGTGGTGTTATCGACCCATATTGTGGCCGATATTGAAGCCAGTTGTAGTGGCGTTGCGGTGCTTCGACGCAGCAAATTGCTGTTTAGCGGGCCGCCCGCCAAGCTTGTGCAGGCAGGTTGTAGTGTGTTCAGCAGCATGACCCAGCATGGCTCAACCGCGACCCTGCGTGTACTTGGTGAGCCAGCGCTGGGCAGTGTCGAAGTCGAGCCAGCCATAGAAGAAGGCTATTTGCTGCATCTGCGCACCCAAACCGCGCGGCGATCAGCCAGCAGTGATTGAGATTAATGCACTTATGTGCTGTCATCAGCATTCGTACTAGGGCCTGACCAACCATCGAGCAAATCGGCCCATGGCGGCGTGCAGCCAGCTCGTTCCCATTCGGCGGCATAGCGCGCCAACTGGTCTGGCCGATGCTGCTGCATCCAACGCAGATTCTCGATCATGGCGGGGGTAATCTGGTTGCGAACTGCTCGATACGCCTCCTGAACTGTCATCCCCGCCTGCATGAGGGTTTCAAGCATTGGCATATGAATTCCTTTCTGTGCAACGATCAAGCGTACTAGCCAGACCATAGCAAGAAAATCGCGCTACGTCAATCACTAATTTAAGGTTAATTAATATAATTATTATGTCAATAAAAAATTATATTTTCAGCACGCTGTTATTGATTGGGCCGCTAGGCCTAAAACGACAAACAACTCCTACGGGAGTTGTTTGTCGTCGCTGAATGAAGGTTATTGTTTAGGCTGGGATTGTGGAGGCAAATTCAGCAGGCTGCCATTCGAGTTGGTCTGCCTTGGAAACAATTCGGCCAACCCCAGGAAATGGGAAATGATAGGCCATCAACATGGTAGCGCTGTCGCTTGGTTGGGCAATCGTTCGCCGTGTTGCAACTGCCGTAGCAGCATCAGCATCATACTTAAGGATCGCATCAACCACATTCAGTTGGAGCGGCACATGGATTGCATCGACCACGTGCAACAAGCGTGCGCCTTGTGATTCAAGCAGAACGCCGCTATGGCCAAGGGTATGCCCGGGCAGATCTACGTAGCTGATGCCTGGCACAATTTCCTGATTGGCATCAAGCAATTCCAAGCGCTGAGTATAGAACTCAAAGGTTTGGCGCAAAAAGTTTGCATTGCGCGGATTCATGCGTGCCAGCGATTCCTCGCTCATGGCCGCTTCATGTTCACGCTTGGGCACAACCAAACGGGCATTCGGAAAGCAGGGGTTATTGTCAGCATCGAATAATCCGCCAAGATGATCGCCGTGATAATGCGAGATGATAATTGTCTCAATTGCCGCTGCTGGGACTGCGAGCTTGGCCAGCAACTCGCTCAGGTGGCCAGGCTCAGCGGGATCAATAGAGCCTTGGCCAGTATCAATCAGCACATACTTGCCAGCATTTTCCACCAATAAGACATTGCGACTGATCGAAAGTGGGCTGGATAGCGCCCGAAATGCACTAATCAACTCATCACTATGGCTTAAAAATATCGAACGAAGTGCTTCCTCGGCGATTTGACTAGTCCCATCGCAGAGCACGGTGCAGGTAAAATCGCCAAGCTTAAACCGAACACTTGCAGGAATCATGCTTTCACCTTTCATCAACACTATTTATCGAACTCCAACACATCGCACGCCACCCGCCAAATTAGCTCGGGCAGGGTGTTGAGCAAATAGGGCATGTAGACCCGCTCCAACCGCTGATGGTAATCGCGACCCCAAGGCCCAATATTGATTGTAGGCAGATTGAGCGTGCGCACAAGGTTGTAATCGAATTTCAGGCGTGAACCCCACAGCGGCGTATTGGCAGCAACAATCGTTTGATCATCGTGTTCCATTGCACTGCCATAAAAGCTCATATCCGAAATTCCAGCAAAAAATGGCCGTAGCTTAATCGTGGTGGCATGTTCAGCTGCCAGCGATTGGGCATGGCGTTCACAGGCAGCTCGTAGGCGGCGTTCGCGCTCGTTATGCCCAGCAACCAAACTATGAGGATAATGCAACGAGCCAAAGCAGACCACCGCTGCCGGGCCACTCATTCCAGCGCAACGCCAGAGATAGGCAACCAATTGACGGCTGAAGTTTGGGGCATCGAGGGTACGATCGGCCAGCAATTGCGCCGTGAATTCTGCCAAATTGCTCGCAAATGCAGGGCCGCCATGCTGCTGAGCAAGCAGCACAAGTTCAGCATAGCTCAGCACCTGCGCTTGCCAACGCACTGGAGCTGCCGAACCAACCAAAGTTGCATAGCGTTGTGCCTGCGCAAACTGAGTTGTTAGCACCGCGTCGAGAGCTTCATGAGTCGCAGCCATAAATTGCTCGAGAACCATGTTTGCTGGGCGGCCATGGGTCAAATAGTTAAAATAGCACCACGCAGTGCTCGGGGTTGTCACATCGTAGAACGCTTTGAGGTCACTCTGTTTGAGGCTAATTGGTGGTGGTGCAAGCTCGCCCTCGGCCTCATCGCAGAGATCAATATTACACTCGATTGCTTGGGTTACTGCTGCCGCCATGCGATTAACATTAATTCCATCGAATGGATAGCCAGCGTGGGTTTCGCGTCCAACCAAATAGATTAATGGCAGAAACTTCCCCACCGTGCCCAAAAACACCGCTTGACCCTGCTCGCCAGCAGCTTGATCGCTGGTAGCATCAAGATTAATTGCTGCCGCCAGATCAAGGCCCCACTCCTTGGCCAGCTCATGCAATTGAATAGCCGCCGAGCGCGCACCATGCGAGGCTTCCTCTTCATCGGGGGTGGCAATAAACAGCAAATTCCCACGGCACTCTGGTTGGGCAGCAAAGTGTAATAGCACGGCTAAGCCAACCGCCAAGCCGCTCTTCATATCTAAAGCGCCACGCCCAGGCAGAAAATCGCCAGAACGCAAATCGTCAAGCGCCAGCTGGTCGGTTGGGCTTGAGCCATGCTCCAAGCTCGCAATCAAGCGCGGCAACAACGCCTCTGGATCAGTCGCCCACTCGGCTAAACTGCCATAATTCTCGATACTCACCATATCGTAGTGGCCGGCCAAAACCACGGTAGTTGGGCCTGTGCCGCGCACGAGTGCATACAGATTCGAGCGCTCATAGCCATCGTCGACGGTGCGCTCGAGGCGGAGCTGGCTCGGATGGGCGGCAAAATAAGGCTGTTGGCCCAACCATTCTGCCAACTGTTGTGACCACTGGCACTCACCCAAGGTATTGGTGACACTCGGCCAACCTACGAGCTTGAGCGTAAGCTCGCGGACAATCTCAGACCATGCGTCCATTGCGATCTTCCTTTGCGTCAACGCCCAAACAACAGCGTTTGGGTTAAGGATATGCGCAAAGCATAGCGCGTTTTGCCAAAGCTGGCTATTGCTTGCCAGCCTTGGTTGGTACGGAATGTGCCAGTAACCATGCAAGAGAATTCGGTTATAACCACATAGGAGGAAGCGCAATGGCACACCGCCGCGTTGGACGATTGCTTGGCATCGCCAGTATTGCACTGCTGCTAAGTATGCAAGGCCACGTTTTTGCCGAAAATGCCCCACCACCCCCGAATGGCGAAATTGTGGAGCCGACCAAACTGCCCTTTGACCCAGTACTCGTGCAGCAACTACGCTTGCCAGCTGGATTTTGGATTGATGTCTGGGCCAAGGATGTTGGTAATGCCCGCATGCTGGCCATGGCTCCGAATGGCATTCTTTACGTGACTCGCCGCGAACAAGGCGATATTTTGGCACTTGAGGATAGCGACCAGAATGGCCAAGCAGACCGCATTTGGCCGGTCGCAAGCAACTTGCCACTTGCTCATGGGCTAACGATTTATGACGGCTGGTTGTATGTTGCCACTGATAAAATCGTGCAACGAGCAGCATTGCGCGCTGATGGCTCGCTTGGCGAATGGAACGTGTTAATTGATGATTTGCCTGATGCAGGCCAACACCCCAATCGAACGCTGGCGGTTGGCCCCGATGGGAAGCTTTATATTACAGTTGGCAGCACATGCAATGCCTGCGACGAGCCAAATCCTGAAAGCGCGACGATCCTCGTTGCCGAACTCGACGGCAGCAAGCGCCAAATTTATGCCAGCGGGCTGCGCAATACCATAGGCTTCGATTGGCATCCTGGCAGCCAACATCTCTGGAGCTTCGACCATGGCTCGGATTGGCGTGGCAATGATCAGCCACCAGAAGAGTTGAATTTGCTCCAGCAAGGCGGTAATTATGGCTGGCCATGGTGTTTTGCCAACCAACAAATTGATCCGTATATTCCAAATGCCCCAAAAGATCAATCCAAGGCCGAGTTTTGCGCCAAAACCCAAGCGCCGATTTTGACCTACACCGCCCATAGCGCCCCGATTGGCATGGCTTTTTATGATCAAACCCAGTTTCCTGCTGAGTATCATGGTGATGCCTTTGTAGCCATGCGTGGTTCGTGGAATCGCAACCCACCAAGTGGCTATAAAGTGGTGCGGGTACGCTTTCAAAATGGTTGGCCGGTGGCGGTTGACGACTTTTTGACTGGCTTTTTGCTCGCCCAAAATGGCCAATATGCCCAATTTGGGCGGGTTGCTGGGATTACAATCGCGCCCTATGGCTCGCTCTTTGTCAGTGACGACATGAATGGGGTTATTTATCGCATTTCGTGGGCTGGCACACCATAAGTTGCTATAAATTAATCAATCTATCAACACAAGACAGGCATTGGGCATACGGCTCTATACCTGTCTTGCTTAACAATTTAACCACCCAGCAATGGTCAAATTCTGCCTAACAATTAGCTAATTTTAGTTGCATTGGGCCACATTCAACCGCTATACTACCCTCACGAGAGCAATCCCATGGTGGCCAATTCACCATTTTAGCCATTCGTTTTAGCCGATCGTGAGGATTCCATGGACCCATCGATGACGATGTTGCAAACCTGTCTGGTTTCTTATCGTACGTTTCTCCAGCGTTTGCCCCCAAGTCAATACACCGACTTTTGTCGCTGGGTTTTGCAACCTACTAATCCGCTCCTAACTGAATTTCTCCACCTCAGTAGCCTCACCCAAATGTGCTCACTTTTTACCTATCTCTACGGGCCAGCCACCAATGATACTGATCGTTGGGATCATCTATGTGCTGAATTTAGCTCGTTGCTGCTCTACCAACGCTATGAAGTTGTTTCAGATAACCTTGCTATGGGCTTGGCCTTAACCAGCGCTGCTCACGGCGAGGTCGTTACAACCTTTAATAGCATGCTTATTGATGTACTGACCGATACCGCCCCGATTGCTCTTCCACGCTTGCAACAGATTGTTGCCGCGATTCCATGGCTTGAGCAGCACCTCGCTGCCGATCACTATCGAGCCATTGTGCAGGCCTTCCGTCCCGATGCCGACCTTGAAGCATGGGTTGCGCTTTCGGCCAATATTGTTGCCTGCCGTGATGTACTGAGCCAAATTCTGCATCCAGCAGCCAATACGCGCATTCGCCAAACCCTAATCGCACGCTATTACGCCATGAACACGCTGTGTAGCCCTGGCGTACGCAGCATTCAGGAATTGCTTGCCTTACAAACTGCAACGATGCTGGTCATTCCCACCTTAGAATATTGTGTCAATCTGTGGAGCCAGATCTATCTTGATGATTACACTGCCCAACATCGGATTGCGACCGATCCAAAGCTGCGGATGTTGATTAACGATGCCAATAGCTTGGTGCGTTGCCTCAATGATTGTGGCCCGTTGCTGCTCAGCGCCGATGCGCCAACGATTGCCCAGCATTACCAGCGTTTATACCAAAGCGTGCCAGCTCATGACGATGAAGATTGGATCACATGGTTTGTACGCGCCGCTGATCGTGTGCCGCACTTTTTTCGTTTGCATAAAGATGTTGCCTTCCGCGAGTTTAATTTGCTGTTTGCAGCAATTACTGCTGAGCAACCGATCCCAAGCGTAATCGAGCAATTAATTGTCAACACCCAAACGATTGCCCAACACTATCAAATCATCCTGCGCCACTTCGAGACGGCCAGCCAGCAGCTGAGCCAAACGCCACTCTATAGCATTCCAGTGGGCATTATCACGCGCATGGTGAGCTTCCACCAGCAGCTCTATGCCAACCACTATGGCGATATTATGGGCGAATATGCGGTTGCCGCTGGTTGAGCAGCACTAGGCTCGACGTTCAAGCCGCTGCGGAAAAGCCTTGGCTGGCAGCATTGTGGCACACATTGGCCGCCACTCGACCGTAAATGCGCCCTGATACCCAAAAACCGGCCCCCACACTGGATTCGTCACCACCACGCTAATGCGAAATTGGGCAGTTGCTTCGTCGTACCATTCGCAAACCTCGGCAGTGCCAGAGAGAATTCGCGGGAATTTAAAGCCCAACCAGCCTTCGTAAAAACGTTGTGCGCCTGAGCGCAAACACATGCCGCCACGCTGATCAACCCACATGGCTAAATCAACAGCAAAATGCTGATGCGTTCCAAGATAATCGACAATACAGGCCCGCTGATCGCTATAGACCATGTAGGCATCGAAGCGGCGCTTGGTCTGCGGATTGACCTGAAATGTGCGTAGCCATGTGACGGTCTCGCGCCCTGCTGCATCGCGATAGGCATAATTTTCAATCGTAAACGGAATCTGTGCGCCCCATTCAGCAAACATAATGTGGCGTGCTTGACCAGCGTGCAACAATGGACGCAGTGGCAGGCCACCATTCCAAATCATGCTCATCTGGCCTTGACCAATCGCCGCCATTCCGCTGCTGCTTGCCAGCCCAAAGCGCCGCTGAATTTGGGGATGCAGGCGGTCAAAATCGCGACCTAAAGCCTGTTGATAAATTGATTGAGTTTGCATCTTAGCGCTCCTTGTAGCTCCAAAAACAATGCCCTGCCGAAGGAATGAGGGTTGAATGAGCTTTGCGTTGCCAGCGCATGCCAACCACCAACCACCAGCCAAGCAGCAAACCAACCTGCCAAGCAACGACGATGAAGAAACTCAACAGCAGACCAAGTGCACCAAGCACAGCAATGCGTTGGTTAAGCCACATGCGCAAGGCAAGCGCTGGATCGATCTGTTGCTCAATCCATAAACGAAGGCGATCAAAACTCCATGCCGTGGCCCACGCCATCAGCGGGCGAAAAAGCAGGCGATCGATCAACCGCCCAACAAGCCCAAAGCGCGTCTGATAGTCGTAGCTGGTCGAAAAATCAATCCCATCGCTGGTCGGCGTATACAACCAATAGCCCGCTCCAGAGTGAATCAACGATAGCGGATGGTCCGACCAAAATTTCAAGGCTGAGATCAAGCGCCCATCGGCGAGTTGCTTGGTGCTCGTTTCGCCACGACCGGTAATCTGGAGGCCAAAGCCAATGCGCGTGGTATAGATAAATGTTTGGGGTTGAGCAAGGTCGGCGCGTGGGCAATAGTCAATCGTCGAGAAGCGTAGATCCCAGCGCTGATGCATATTCGGCTGTTGGGTTGCTTCCCACAGCGCCGCGAAAGGAGCATGAATATGGATTTTAACAATTATCGCCATCTGCACAGCTCCGCATAAGCACCATTCTCTGATGTGGCTAGCATAGCGCAGCGATGTTACACCCGCGTTACAATGATTTTTTAAGCAACAGAATACCTACGATCTGGTTGATCGTAGGTATTCTGTTGCTGGAGCATAATAGGGGTTATCTGGAATGGTGTATCGGTTCTTCACAGGGTCAATCCGCCACGGAATGGACTCAATTGACCCAACCACCACAGGGACGCAAACGAATTCTGAGCCTATCCTGGCTTAATTGCAGGGAGGCTTCGCGCAAGCGGTGCACCAATTAATGCTTCAACTTTGGCAACGAGGTCAGTAAAACTAGCCGGGAGTTCGAGCACATCACAGCCAGCTGCTTGCAAAAAGGTTTGTTTGCCTTGAATAAAGGTATGATCAACGGTTGTAACGAGCACAGGTATTTGCATCGTATTTGGGTCGAAATGGAGTAATTTGAGCAGCGGCCAGCCTGGGGCAGATGCTTGGAGGCCCACATCGAGAATAATTAAGCTTGGTTGGCTATCCCGTAACTGTTGATACGTCTGGTCGGTGGTCAGATAGGTTGTGGTAGCATAGCCCGCTTCGATCAAGAGTTCCTGTAACAAATCCAATAACACTAAATCATTATTGACGACAGCAATTGTTTGGGGCACCATAGGATGCTCCTTTATGATGGACTAGCGCAGGCAGCAATCGTCTGCGCATTGTGATCGATGCGAAAATCCCGCAGCCGATCATGGTTTCCGCTTGCATTGAGCTAGCCCAACACAAGCGGGATGGATTAGGCATACGACTCCGGTTGACTCTCGGCGGTGCGGGTGGATGCTGGATCAACCAGCCGCAACCGGATTGGTCGCAGGGTGGTTACCAGCAGCGACGAATGACACGTCGCACAGATCACGACACTGCCACAATGCAAGACTCCAGAGAGACCTTGTTTGGCACGACAGACAGGACAGGCAACCACGGTTATGCGCGCATAGGTGCTCATACCGTGCGCTTTGGCAGATCATCAATCCATGGCTCGATGCGCTCGCCCGTTTGAGGATTATAGTGTTGTGGCCCAGCCTCGACGGCGAGAGGCATGCTACTTGGTGGGGGCATCGCAGCATCAATGGGAATCAACGGTCGTTGAACAGGAGCGGCCTGCCCACGCTGGCGAAGGTTCCGATAGTAGGTTTCGATCTGGCGGGGAAAAGCAAACAAGCCAACCACCATCATCCCACTGGCCAAGGCAACCAGTAAGAGCATCCACAAAGGCAGTGCGGGTGTTTGCCAATCAAAGAGGTGAAGCGAAATCGCCGTTGAATTTTGGATACCAATTGCAGCAAAGAGCACGATTAAGATTCCAGTAACAATGCCAAGAATGGCTTTCATGAGGAGACTCCTTAGCCGATGGTTGAGCTGTCTTGCATACAGGAGCGCTAGATAGCGATCCACGCATTCTCACAACGCAGGAATTCCACGGCAATAGCAGATCTATTCAGAAGCAGTTCCTGAATAGGTGGCAGGTGGTGTCATGCAGCAGTAATGCTGGAGACACGCAACCCATAGATGTGGGTTATCACCATAGATAAAAAAGGGGAACTCGGTGTGATAGGATAACCAACGGTTATCGATGGGGAAATGGCCGAGTTGAGGAGTGCGATTCGCTTGAAGTGATACACAAGCGAACTCACTAGTCACTATAGCACGCTTTCGATAATATACAAGCCGCTCGCTCGCTTGAGCAGCAGCCGTCAACCAACTCATTTCAATCATCGAGGCGCTCTTCTTCGTGCAATATTGCCGAATAGTTCATTGCATGGATTCATGCATAACAGGTGGATAAAAGAACGCACAGATGTGTCGCATTCAGCACGAACGATTCGAATGCTGCACGATTAATGCACAATGTGCATGGCTGCATGGTGAGCTAGTTTTTCATCGGCATTATGCCAAAGTGCTGATTGATTGGCCTCCTGTCGTTGTGTTTATCATGCGATGGTGTTATACTAGGTAGGTGGAGAACAGCACATGTGCTTCACATCCTTCCCTCTTAACTCGGCCATATCCCCCACTCGATAACTATTTTGGTTATCCTATCATTCCGAGTTTTTTCACTATCAGATCCATGTTAATGATTGTCGGTGTGTTGAACACCATCGTTATTGCTGGCGAAAACGCTACCATAGGCTAATGGTTGCTTGCTCGCTTGCAATGCTTGGTGCGATCCACCAGCAAGTATCCCGCATGGTGATGCGCAGGCGCATCGGCATGGGCTTAACGGATACGTCATCATGAGCCGAGTCTTCCATCAGCGAGGGCTTGGAATTAATTGTTGTTGTATGCACCTCTGTTGCTGTATGCATGTTCCATCAATCCGCTGGCTGCGCCGCGAGAGAGGACATTTCGATGAAGCCAAATGAGATGCAGATCTTATTAATTGACCATGATGGGCAGAGCATACCCCTGATTGCAGCGACCATTACGGCAATTCGAAGCGTCCAGTATCGCTTGATTACGGTAGCCGACCTCCACCATGGCCTGAGTATGCTGGCAACTCGGCGGATCGATGTTATTCTGCTGCGGCTGCCACTGACGGATAATGACCGCATGATCATCCAAACGCTGTCTGATTATGCATCAACCTATCCGCTGATTCTCTCGGCCCCAAACGCCGATGATCACAGCCTGAGCGCTGGACTGCATGGCGGGGTTCATGCCACGCTGTTCGATGATGAACTTACCCCAGCACTTTTTCAGCGAACACTCGACTATAGCCGTACCCGTGTGGCGCAATTAGCGGCAGAAGATCATGTCCAAACGCTCACCAGGACGCTGGCAGTGGCGCTTGATACAACCCATCAGATTGAACATCACTTGGCAATTGCGATCCATGAACTCCAAACGCCCATGAGTATTTTGCTCGGCTATATCGACTTATTTGCGCGACGCGTTGCTACATGGGGTGGCATACCCCTGCGCGAACGGCAGATGATTAATACGATGCGAATGCAAGCGATTCATGTCGGTCAGCTCGTACCGACGCTCCTTGATAGCACGCTGATGACCCACGATCTAGGGCCGATTCAACGGCGTTCGCTTGAACTGAGCGCTGTGCTACGAACAGTCGTTGGAGCCATGCAAGGCATGCGAGCTGCGCATTTGTTGATGTTACGGGTGCCCGATGTCGCCGTATGGATTGAGGGTGATTATGGGCGCTTAGTCCAAGTTTTTCAGAATCTCTTGCTGAATGCCCTGCACTATAGTGGTATGCATAGTGAAATTAGCATCACCCTCGCTGCTGATGGGCAGATCACCATTCAGGATTATGGGGTAGGAATCTCCGCCGATAACCTTGTGCAGATTGTTCGGCCATTTTTTGACACAGCTGATCCCCATGGGGCGGCAAGGATTGGCCAAGGACTTGGCTTGGCAATTGTTCAAGCACTCATCCAGCAACACGAGGGGAGTATCACGATTGCCAGCACGGTTGATCATGGAACAACGATCACCATCCAGTTTCCCTGTAGTGTTCGGCCAACCCGCCTACCGGAACATCTTTCAGCAATGCTGGTGAACTCTCCCAGCATTGCTGGTATTCACGGGAGCACCCTATGAAAAAACGTTATGTTTTGCTCTGGCTGAGCCTGCTTGGTGGGCTGATGCTGTTGGGTACTGCAAGCCCACAACCACACGTGACGATTGGTGAGCTGAACATTCCCCTGTGGCATATGATCATGGCAATCGTGCTTATCATGCTGAGTGGGTTCGCGCTGCGGTTCATTGCTTGGCAATATCATGAGTATCGCACACTCTACAACCACCCACCCACCCATTTGAATCAATGGCCAAACGATCCGCTGCCATCGAAACCGAGCATTCGCTAACCCAACGACTGTTACGGAAGGGGGTTCGTTATGGTGGCCTTTTCGCCCACCACGCTCATCGAAACCGTCCTGATGGCAATGCCATGTCCTGATACGCTGGGCGCGTGTACCGTACAAACCGTGTTTGATCGCCAGCAACATCAGTACATGCTGGTGATTGCTGGTTGGCATGGTCACCATCGGATTCATCAGTGTCTGGTGCATATCGCCTATTACGATGAGCGCGTTTGGATTCATTGTGATCACACGATCCATGGAATTCCTGAACGCCTCATCGCTGCGGGGATTCCTGCCACCCGTATTTTGCAGGTTTTCCCGCTTGCTGATCTGCGCATGCCCTAAATGCCTATGGTGCTCCCGATCATTCAAGAAAGGGGCTATCGATGGATAGTCATTGGTTTACACCCGATCATCAGCACTATTTTCAGGTTGGGATTGATTCCTATCCACATCCCGTTCCAGTTACCGATGACCTACGCTGTCTGCTGTTTGGGTTTAGTCAGCAGGATCATCCACTGGTGATCCATCCCCTGATCTTTGCTGAGCCGAATCATTTTGGAACCTTCACGCAGCGCTGGATGAGCCCTCAGATGCAGGGGAATGCGATCGCAGGCTGGACAGGCTTTATGGCCTTGCGCTACCTGTTAGGCTACTTTAGCCAATGGGTGCTGCTCCCGCCGACTATTCGCTATCAGGCTTGGCATCCGACTGCTCAAACATGTACGCCACCGGTGCAGGTGATTGCCGCGATTCGGGCTTGGGATGTGGGCTGGGAACATCAGCTTGATAACCTTTTGCCACGGATTGAACAATTGCGTCACTACCAATACGCTGCGCTCGCAGGGTGATTGCTTCACGTTAGTAGAGGAGGTGTGGCATGGCTACACCACAGTATTCATCGATGCGCTCAATCTTAATCATTGGCAATTATGCCCCGCGCCAGTGTGGCATTGCAACCTATACCACCGATTTACGCATGGCCTTGCTCGAGGCCTATCCGCAGAGCACGATCGATGTCATGGCGATGAACGATACTGCTGCCGGCTATGACTACCCCGATTCAGTCGTCTTTACGATTGATCAGGATGACCCCTATAGTTATGCCCAAGCTGCCGATTTTATTCGTTTGAGTTCGTATGACCTTGTGTGTATTCAGCACGAATATGGGATTTTTGGTGCGGCATCAGGGCGTAATCTGCTCGTGCTTATTCGTGCCATCACGATTCCGATCGTAACTACCTTGCATACGGTGTTACGTGAACCAACCACCGATCAACATACGATTCTGTGGGAGCTTGCGCAGCGCTCACAACGAATTATCGTGATGAGTTCGCATGCGGTCGATTTGATGCAGACAATCTACGGTATTCCATTAGCGCAGATTGATTGTATTCCCCATGGCATTCCTGATTTGCCATTTCGTGATGGCGATGAGGATAAACAACACGCGAATCTGACTGGCAAGCAGGTTCTGCTTACCTTCGGCTTGCTTTCGCCAAATAAAGGAATTGAAGATGTTTTACATGCGTTGCCGTCCCTGATCAAACAGCATCCACAGGTGCTGTATGTAATTGTTGGAACAACCCATCCAACGGTTCGTCAAACCTTTGGCGAGGCCTATCGCGAGATGCTGCAAGCAGTCGTTGAGCAGCTTGGGATTCAAGCGCATGTGCGGTTTCACGATCACTTTGTCAGTCCGAGCGACTTAGCTATGTATATGGGTGCAGCTGATATTTATATCACGCCCTATCATACCCAAGAACAAAGCGTATCGGGGACGTTAGCCTATGCGATTGGGGCAGGGAAGGCGATTGTCTCGACACCCTATTGGTATGCAACCGAACTCTTGGCCCATGGTGGTGGCATGCTGGTTCCATTTCATGATCCAGCAATGCTCGCTGAGCAGGTTAACACGCTTTTAGCCGAACCCCAGCTGCGTCAAACCATCCGCCAACATGCCTATCAGCGCGGACGCACGATGCTTTGGTCGGTTGTTGCTACGCACTATATGCGCAGTTTTATGCAGGCACAGACGCATCGTCTCCAGCCAGTGCTCGTGCTCGCCAATCAGCCAATTATGCCCGCTTCGCCGATTATTCCGCCGTTGTGTCTTGATCATCTGATCGCCATGACCGACGATATGGGCTTGATCCAACATGCGATCTTAACGATTCCCAATCATCACGAAGGCTATGCGACCGATGATAATGCGCGGGCCTTGATTGCCACGATGCTGCTCGACCCCATCCAAGAACCACAGGCTCAGCGCCTAGCAATGCGCTATTTAGCGTTTCTCTGGTATGCCTTTAATCCAGAGACCCAACGCTTTCGCAACTTTATGGGGGCAAATCGGCAATGGTTAGAAGCGACAGGCTCGGAGGATGCGCATGCGCGCAGTATCTGGGCACTTGGCACGGTGCTCGCCCAGAGCCATGATCCGGGCTTGTGCGGCGTTGCGCAACGGCTCCTTCGTTTCGCACTTCCAGCGGTAACCCAGCTGACCCACCCACGGCCATGGGCCTTAGCATTGTTGGGGCTCGCCGCCTATCGTCAACGGTTTCCTGGCGATCGCACAGTTATGGCGAGCCAATTGCACCTCGCTGAACAATTATTGGCCCGCTTTCAAGCAGCCCGTGGGCCGGATTGGGAATGGTTTGATGATCATCTGACCTATGATAATGCGGTTTTGCCGCATGCATTAATCGTCAGTGGTCAAACCCTTCAGCGCCCAGATATGGTTGCGGCTGGATTAACGGCCTTGACATGGCTCTGTACAATTCAGCGGCCTGAGGCTGACCATTTCAAACCGATTGGCTCGCATGGGTTTTTCCAGCGTGGCCAAGCGCCAGCGCACTACGATCAACAGCCAATTGAAGCGCAGGCAACCGTGCTGGCAGCATGTGCAGCCTTTGAAAATACCGGTGATTCATGGTGGTACGATGAAGCGCAGCATGCCTTTTATTGGTTTCTCGGCCACAATGATGCAGGCGTAGCCCTCTATGATCCACGCACCGGTGGGTGTGCTGATGGGCTGGAAATTGATCGGATTAATCAAAATCAGGGTGCTGAATCAACCCTCGCCTTTTTAATCAGCCGATTGACGATTCAAACGCTGACGCTACCAATCAGTCATGGAACGACGACGAGCACTGAAGCCAGCGTCGTTCCCCCAACGCGGATTGGTATGAATCTGATTCCACCTCGGGATCTTCGTTTATCAAGACCATTGTAGTGTCTCATGGCGAGACAGTTTGGAATAAATGATGATCCAGCAGAATCGACTTGATCTTTTCACCCGCCATCCAGCCAACCCGATTTTACAAGCCAGCGATTGGCCATACCCGATTAATAGTGTGTTTAACCCAGGCGCAACCATCCTTGCCGATGGAACAACCTTGTTATTATGCAGGGTTGAAGATCGGCGTGGGCATTCGCATTTCTGTGCAGCGCGCTCAGCCAATGGGCTTGATACCTGGCAAATTGATGCCCACCCAACCTTTGCGCCTGATCCGCAGCGGTATCCTGAAGAACAGTGGGGCATTGAAGATCCGCGCATTACCTATCTTGAGGAATTAGCGGCCTATGCGGTGGTCTATACCTCGTATGCGACTGGTGGCCCGGGCGTTTCTTTGGCAACAACAACCGATTTCAAGACCTTTACCCGCTATGGAGTGGTGATGCAGCCCGAAAATAAAGATGCTGCACTCTTTCCGGTGCGGATTAACGGATTATGGGCGATGATTCATCGCCCGATTGGCGCACAAGGGTCGCATATTTGGATGTCACTCTCACCAGATTTACGCCATTGGGGGCAACATTACTGCCTGCTTGAGGCCCGCAAAGGCGCATGGTGGGATGCCAACAAAATTGGTTTATCACCACCACCGATCGCCACCGAGGAAGGCTGGTTGATGATCTATCATGGGGTTCGGATAACGCCTGGTGGCTGTCTCTATCGAATTGGCGTAGCCCTGTTCGATACCGACCATCCTGAGCGTTGTCTGTGGCGTGGCGAACCATGGGTCTTGAGTCCCGACACGGAGTATGAACGCCATGGTGATGTCCCCAATGTGATTTTCCCCTGTGGCGTGACCGTCCTGCCGGATGGCGACACCTTACATGTCTATTATGGGGCTGCCGATAGCTGTATTGCAGTTGCGATTGGCAGTATTCGCCAGATTCTTGATTGGCTGACGATCTATGGCCTCCCACCAGAGACCCGTTAACATCGTTGATCCGGACAGCTTGGGATGGTGTGGGGTTCTCATGCCACCATGGCATCCATGCGGTGCTCAAATGAGCTATGAGCCTTTGTTCCGGAGCGATCAAAGACCATTAACCATTGCGAGCTTCTGGCTTCAATGGTTAATGGTCTTTAATGGCATTACGGCTGGATGTAAAAAACCTGGGTTTAGGACTCAAACCTACCTCAAGTTATCGCTTGGTCTATGGCTCAAAACGTAGCTTAATATGCACAACTTCGGGAACCGTGCCAACCCGAATTGGCGGCCCCCACGTGCCAAAGCCCGATGAAACCACCAAGTTGCTTGGGCCTTTGCTCAATTGGCCCCATTGTTGCTCATAGCTGAGGCCCGTAATCAAGGTGAAGGGAAATAATTGCCCAGCGTGGGTATGCCCCGACACTTGCAGATCTGCTTCAGCAGCAACCGAATCATCAAAGCGGTTTGGATTGTGATCCATAATCAGCAGCGGTAACGAGCGGTCAGCGCCTTGCAGAATTTCGGTTAAAGGCACGCCAACCACAGCGCCCGAGGTTCGTGGCCCGCCAATATCATCGCGGCCAACCAACAGCAAACTATTATCGATCGTGACCCACTCATCAACCAACATCTGAATGCCAGCCTCAGCTAGCTCTGCACGAAAGAAGGCCAGTTCATCGGCGCGCACATCGTGATTGCCCATAATTGCGTAAATGCCCAGCCGCGCCTCAAGCTTGCTTAGCTCGCTAGCCATCGCTTGATCATTAAATGGTTGCAAATCGTCATCAATAATATCGCCAGCAATCAGCACAAGATCGGGCTTGAGCTGATTGACCATGGTTACCATTGCTTGCACCCGACTTGCGCCATTGCTATAGCCAAGGTGGGTATCCGACACCAAAACGATGCTTAATTCACGGTTCGGCCCTGCCTGTTTGGGCACAGTGAGCGTATATTCGGCCACCACAGGCGTGCGGGCGCGCCATGTGCCATAGCCAATGATGCCCAGCAGCAGCACAATGACGGTCGCACCAGTCGCAAGCATGGTGCGCCGCGAATAGCCTACGTTATTGGAAGCGCTCCCAGTTAAGCGCAAAATCAAGCGCATCAGATCAACGATGCCCAGCACCATACCTGCATAGACAAAAATACTCATCCAATAGCCACCGATGGGCGTAAGCAGCGCCATGAGGCTAGTAGGTACGCGGCCAGCGATGAAGCGGCTCAGAAATGGGGTGCTGGCCAAGAGCCAAAAGCTTGTCCAAAAAAGCCAGCGCGGAATCTGCTGGGGAGCTATGGCATGCAGCCATTGCCATGTCCGCCGACCAATATACAGGTTGATACTGCCATACAGCACGAAGACGAGCGCGAAGAAGACGAAGGTCATGCCAATACTTTCTCGCTGATCGCCATAGGCATATGGCGATGCGAATAGGCCAGAAAAATGCAGCGGATTAAGCAGCCGCAACGCTGAGCAGCATTCAATCTAGCTCGATCGAACATGATGCGCACAAGAATGATAGGCAGGTACAGCAGCGCTGTCAATGGAGTCGCATCCCAACGCTTGTCCTTGGAATGGGATGTGCTTTGCAGTTGCTTCAGAACAATCAACCTAGCTACAAGGAGTTTTGTGTATGTACACGGTCAATAGCTTGTTTGGCAAACCAGTCATCGCTCAAGCAACCGGCGAGCGCATCGCCAGCGTGCAAGATGTTGTGCTCGATCAACCACCAACACGGGTTGTCGCCCTACTGATCGATATTGGTGGCTTGTTATCGAGCGCCCGGGTCATTCGCTGGGAACAGGTGATTAGCCTTGGTGATGTTGCGTTGGTGAGTGGCGATCCGCTCTATACAACAATCAAAGAAGATCCTGAATTGGCTGCGCTGATTAAACAAGCGCATCAAATTACTGGCACAACCATCATCACGGTTGATGGAACCCAGATTGGCACCGTTGCCGATTTATCAATTGATGAGCGCGGCACAATCCTTGGCTACCAAATTAAACAAGGCTTCTTTCAAGATTTGCGCGGTCGCAGCCTGCTACCAGTTGAGCAGGTGCGCTCGTTTGGCAACGATGCGATTATCGTTGAACAGCCACCGCAAGCCTAAACTATCAGCTCTGTAAAACAGATCAATTTGACCTGCCATTGTTTAGCACATGGCAGGTTTTGTTTATTGGGTAACCTCAACATACCAGCTCATGGTTAATGCATCCATCTGCCACGGCTCGTCAGGAAAAAGCAGCTCCCACGCATGGCATAAAAAGCCATAGCGATCAGTCGGCGAAAGCGTAAATTCAATGAGTTGACTCCAGACCTTACTGAAATCATAATCCATGCGATCATCATAGACATTGAGACAATAACGCAGCGATTCTTTCATGTGATATTGGGCGCGAACCTCCGCAGGATTCGTGGCGGGCGCAAATTCGGCTTGGATAAAATGACGGATAAACAGCTCTTGATTCTCGCGATCATCAAGATAGAGTGAGCGATTGAGTTGCGGGTCTGAAAGCGTCCATGTCCGAATCATCAAGGTATAAAATACAATATTCCGATTAACCTTAATCTGTCTCATTCCCATTGCTGCTTCCTCGCTACTCTTCGGATATACAAACTTAAGTGTATCATAAGCATAGGTAGGTTATGCAGCAACGAAAGATCGATGAATTTTAGGATTTGGGTCGCATTATGATTGAACAATGGCTTAAGCATCCACAAACGCGCCAAGCATGTATCGATGCAGGCTGGTTTCCTAAACGTCATATTGATGTTGATCACTGGCGGGCTAATTGTGAACAGTATAACTATCAATGGTCACCGATCGTTGATACATTCATGCGGGCTTTTGGCGGATTAACCGTTTATCCGCAGTTGATTGAAGCGCGCAGGTATACGCCGATTGCAAGCATATTTCAGCCTGAAGCTGAGGAATATGATCGAAAAAATATGGCATTTTATGAACAGCACTTCCAGATTAGCCTCTGCCCAATTGGTGGCGATGACTATCAGTCGGGCATCCTCATGGACGCAGATGGTGGCATCTATAGCATCACTCCCCTGAATATGCTCTACTATGGGCGGATAGTCGATGATGCCTTGGATGTATTAATCCTTGGAATTCGCTATCCAACGTTGTACGCAGGGAGCAGCTGGTTTCAAAAACATAATGAGACTGGTTTAGCGGCTCCTCGCCTGCAGAAACCTCAAAATTGATCGCAATAATCAATTCTGCGGCTTGATTGATTCACCTGCATTCAATCAAGCCATCCTCACCCCCTGAATTAACGAGGCACCACTATCGGCCATCAACGCCCCATTTAACGAAGCAAAATCACAGATTTTGAGCAATTTTTGAAATTCGTTTGCATTGGTGAAATGCTGAGGCATGCTTATTCGTCTTTAAAGGCAATTCTTTTGATCTGGATGTAAGGATTGTGTATGGTGGTTGACTCAGTGCCTCTGGCCGAGGCTGCCGTGCGAGAACGCTTGGCCGCGTGGTTTGACCAATATAACCTCGCGATCTTTCGCTACCTCGTGCGCTTGATCGGCGATGAGGAACAGGCGGCTGATTTGCTGCAAGAAACCTTTACCAAGGCGCTTGTTGCCCTCCGCACCCAAGCCTTGCCAAATAACCCCTATGCATGGCTCTGCCGCATTGCGGGCAATCTGGTGATTGATATGCTGCGACGCAAACGCCGCTGGAGCTGGCTGCCATTTCAGACCAGCACACCTTCGCATGAACACGCCATTGCAACCGCTCAAGATGTGCGCGATTGCTTGGTTCGGCTCAACCAGCGTGAAGCAGAACTTTTAGTGATGGCGCATTGCGTTGGCCTTAGCCCCAGCGAAATCGCCGAGTTGCTGAGTGAAAACGTCTCAACCGTGCGGGTTCGCCTGCATCGTGCTCGCCATCGCTTCCGCGACTTGTATACCGGGGAGAGTGAATTGTGAATTGTGCTGAGATTAAAACGATGTTGGCTCAGGCTACGGATGTGGCCCCAGCGGATGCCGCCGCGTTTGAGCAGCATCTCGCAACCTGCCAGCAGTGCAATGCGCTCTTGACCGAGCTAGAGGCCCAAACCGAGCAATCCTTTGCGCTGCTTGCTCAGAGCGACGCTCGCCCACCAATTGCAACGGTCGCCGCAATTCACGCCCAAATTATGGGCCAAACCAAGCAAACCCGTTTCTGGCAAACGCGGGCAGCGCGGTTGCTCCAACTAGCGGCAATTGCCTTGCTTGTGGCATGGGTCGGCATTGAAGCACGCAATCGGCTTCAAACTACGCAACCTTTGATTGCGCAGCTGCCAACAACCCCAGCGAGTGCATCGCCCGCTGTTGCAGTCGTGCAAGCTACGCCAACCTTGAGCGACGTTGCGCCAAGCGCTACAACGCTGCCCATTGCAGCAACAACCACGCAACCAGCGGTTACTCCAAGCCAAGCGAGCCAACCAACCATGGTCGCCAAGCCGCTGCCAAGCCCAATCCCAGTTGTGCCAACCAGCGTTCAGGTTCAACCAACAACCATGCCAACCAATCCGCCGACGGTTCCAGTGGCCTCACCGCCATTGGCCACCACCATCCCAGTCCCAACCGATGCGCCAGTGCCTTCGCCGGAAGCGACCAATCAGCTGCCATCGGCCACCGCTATGCCCGAATTGAGCGCCGTGCCAACCGAAGCACCTGCTCCGACCAAGGAAACTGGCCCAACCCGCGTGCCACCAAGCAGCTCTGTACCTACAACTGGCTCGCAGCCGACAGCAAGCGCAACCCAAGGCTTGCCAACCATGCCGCCGATTGCAACCACAGTTCCAAGCCAAGGCCCAACCGAAACCGTGATTCCAGGCTCGCCAACGCCGACGGAGCCTTCGCTGCCACCACTGACGGCGATTGGCACCTTAGGGCCGCCAGCGACTTCAACTCCAACCCCGACCAGTGTTGCGCCAACGCCAACCGACAGCTTGCCGCCAACGCCGCCGCCAACCAGCACGCCGTCGTTACCAACAGCAACGCCATAATGTTATTGTTATTAGGAGGAAGAACAATGCACAGCACTCATTTCATCAAGCGTCCATGGCTTCGTGTCTGGCTGATGATGGCCATTGTTGCCCTTGGTGGAGCGTTTATGCGGATGCCAATAGCCCAAGCTACCAACCAAGCTAGCCCATTTGCGCCGCTTAATTGCCCACCAGGCGAGACCGAAGAGCTAATTGAGCCAACCTTGCTAACGCTCACCCCAACCAATCCACTGCCAGGCGAAACGGTGCAAGTCACAGGCTCTGGCGGCTATATTCACTGTAGTGGTGGGCTGTATAACGAATCGGCGCGCTCGTTTGACTTAACCCTCGATGGCGCGGTTGTGGCCCAACTTGGTTGCTATGCCAATCGCTGCCAAACGACGTTCGTCGTACCAACCACGATCAATCCCGGCAACTACCAAGTCTCGACTGTTGGTGGCTCGCAGCTGCGGATCGATGTGCAAGACGAACGCCCAACCTTCTTACCAGCAGTGATCAACGGTTTAGCAACTAGTGAGGCCTTCATTCCACCTGTCGGCGGCCTCGGTGGTTGCCCTGCCAACGAAACCGCAACCCTGATTCCGCCCAGCTTAGCCAGCTTGAATCCAACCAGCGTTGCGCCTGGTGGCTCGGTGCAAGTTGTTGGCAGTGGTGGCTATATTCGGTGCAGTGGTGGGCTGTATAACGAATCGGCACGCTCGTTCGACTTAATGCTCGATGGCGCGGTTGTCGCCCAACTTGGCTGCTATGCCAATCGCTGCCAAACGACGTTCGTTGTGCCAACCACGACCAACCCGGGTAGCTACGACGTTTCAACCGTTGGCGGCTCGCAATTGACCTTGGTCGTGCAATAAGTTCGCAGCTTCGATTGCCCGCGAAAGCGCCGCTTCCTTTAAATTAGGGAAGCGGCACTTCAATTAAATAATTATGTCAATTTATAATTATCATTTGGATTCAGCTTAGCATGTTCCCACAGCTATTCCAGCAATGCCCCAGCAGTTTTGCAGCATCATCATTTGCTCCAAATACGACCATTCAGGCTTGACAACAAGGCTTACAATAGAACGGATGAGCTTATTTGGAGTATTGATGATGAAGTATCTGCTTACCTCGGCGGGAATGACCAACCCCAGTATTCATGCGGCCCTTGTCAGTTTGCTAAACAAACCAATCGCTGATTCAAACGCATTATGTATTCCAACCGCAAGCTATGCCAATCGTGGTGGTTTTGGCCAAGCATGGGATTTCAGCAGTGGCAACGAGCCACGCACGCCGATGTGCGAATTGGGCTGGAAATCGCTAGGAATTTTAGAACTGACTGCCTTGCCCAGCCTTGATCGGGCACATTGGCTGCCGCAGGTTCAGGCCTGCGATGTGCTTTTGGTCGGCGGTGGCGCTCCGCTGTATTTACACTATTGGATGCAGCAATCGGGCTTGGCTGAGTTATTGCCAACATTGAATGAAACCTTGTATGTGGGTCTGAGCGCTGGCAGCATGGTCTTGACTCCGGCGATTGGTCAAGCCTTTGTCAATTGGACTCCGCCGCATGGGGGCGATGACAAAACTTTGGGCTTGGTAGATTTCAGTATCTTTCCGCACCTTGATCACCCAGACTTGCCAAGCAATACCTTGGCAAACGCAGCAACATGGGCCGCCAGCATAAATGGGCCAAGCTATGCAATCGACGATCAAACAGCAATCAAAGTAATTGGCTCGACAATTGAGGTTGTTTCTGAAGGCCATTGGCAGCAGTTTAAATAAATTCTGTATAGCATACTATTTTGTAATTTCAAATAATTATATAAACGCCCGCTGCCTAAGCAATAAGGCAGCGGGCGTTGGAGCGTGCTTGTTATTGCAGACTAGCCGCAAAATCAAGCAATTCTTGTTTGGAGAGGTTCACCGAAGAAAGCATATACGAGATGTCGCCAACCTGCCAGCGCAGCGTTTTATTTGAAAACGTCGAATCCCACTCGGCAACCATCCCATTATCAATAAAGCCGCCTTGGAAATATTCAGCACTGGCATTGCCCACGTGAACGACCTCAACCTCGGCGGTCGCACCAATCTGAACATACATCGGGCCATGTTTGGTAGTCAAGGAGACGCGAGAATTGCCACCTGCATCGAGATAATGGATGCGGGCAAACATATCTGGTTGCTCGCCATCAACATTAATGCGGGTGGCATGGATCTCTGGCGGAAGTTGGGCTGGGGTCAGAATATCAAAGCCAACAACTGTCTCAGCCTCTGTGATGGTTGCAACCGTCGGTGCCGTAACGAACGGGCCTGTTGCTGATTCGACCGTATCTGATGGGGCGCGATATACGCCAAAGAACTCGCTCAGCGCTGCGACAAAGCCGCTTGGGGCAGCAAACCAGAGCGATACCAGTAAGAGCGTCAGGCTGGCCATCAGCATGCCACGCCAGCCAAAGGGTCGGCGGTGTTTCGGCGCGCTGGCGTGCATCCATGGCGCATCCGCATGACGGGCATGAAATTCCTTGCTTGGATGCACGCCAAAGTCGCGCAACAGGGCGCTAATCGCTTGTTCATCTGCTGGTTGAATGTGGTCGTTTGTTGGATTATGCGTCATGGAAAAGCTCCTCAGCTAAAGTTGGATAGCGCGTTTGAAGAATTTTCAACGCTCGATGGATACTTACCGACACTGAACTCTCGGAAGAGCCAAGGTGTTGGGCGATTGTCTGCACGCGCCAGCCAAGAAAGTAGCGCATAATCAGATGATCACGTTGGGTCAAGGAAACATGGTTGAGCAGTTCGAGCGCCAAATGCTGCCGCTCGCGCAGCAGGGCTTGTTGCTCAGGCGTAGGCGGCAGATCTGCCTGATCTAGTTGGCGCGTTGCTGCACTCGCAATCCGTCGTTGTTGATCGATCACAATCCGCCGTGCAATCGTAATAATCCAGCCAAGCGCTGCTTCATCGTTACCACTGAAGCGATGGCGTTGCTTCCATGCCCGCGCAAAGGCCTCGGCGGTGTAATCTTCGACATCGCTTTTTGGTGAGCCATGCAACATATACACATAGCGAAAAACCACGGCATGGGTTTGCTGATAGAACAGCGCAAAACTTGCTGGGTCTGCCAGCGGATGAGCCACACCAAACACATCACGAACCCGCGTTATAAGATCCATCGGCGCTCCTTCTCGAGATGTATCGATTAGCATATATAAAAGGAAACGTAGCAAGCCTAAAAATCTTACATGGTGCAGCAAAATGCAGATCAACTAGCAATCTACATCGATATAGGGGAAGAAGTAATGAGAATCAGCGGGGATTTTTGGCTGGGTCAAGCCAAGTACCAGCGTACGCGTATGCGGATCAAGCGCATCGTGTTCGAGCATCTGCCAAAGCATGCTGCGCACGCTTTTGGGGGTCGAAGGGTCGGGCTTACTTAATGCCAATTCAGCTACCCGAGTTCGGGCTTCAGCCATAAGCCGCTGCAAGCCATCAATCCCTACCACGTCGATTAAACGCCCCAAGGTTGCTTGACGTTTTGAATTTAATACCCCAAGATCACGAAGAATATCCATTGGTACAGCTGCTAATTGGCTATTCATAGCGGGGGTTTTTGAGGGATGATTCCAGTTCAGATAACTATCATCAATCGTTCCATCAAGCAGCGTCCAGCAGTGATATGAACCAAGCCGCTCGGTCGTCGTTTGGCCCATCCCACGTAGCTCAAGCATTACCTCGACCATAAGTGGCTGCTGCTCCAAAGCATAGATTAGTTGGATCTGCCGAAACTGGAGCGTGATCGAGGCAGGATTCCATAGTTGATTTGATGCTGGTTGCTTATGGCAAAGGCTGGTTAAAAGGGCATAGCCCTCAGCAAGCGCTCGATCAATTCGTTGCTTCGGAATAATGACCGCTCGAATATTCGTAACCAGCGATTGATCGATCTGTGATGTAATGGTTGGTTCATGCCAGCTTGCACGTGCCAAGCTCGATCCATGATCGTTGACGAGATAAGTTGGAATTGTGGCCGTTGCTCGATAATCAACATCATTATGTCCAGTTAACTTATAATTAACGACGGTTTGGGTCGGATTAATCATGAGAGTTTCATTGTTCACTGAACCATCGAGATTGGTTACGAACCAAAATGTGCCTACATCGATAGAATCAGCAGCGCGGCCACCCTTCGTCATTGGTATGCCCACATCGATACGAGTTACAACGTACGATTGCTTGGCATCAGCAAGATCGAGCGCCAAAGAATGCGGATACAGCGCGAGCATGTTGAGCGGCAGAGTCTGAGTGTTGGTAGCATACCAATGACGAAGGGCATCAGCAGCTGCATCGATCGCGCGTGGAATTAACCATTGTTGTGCAAGCTGTTGCTGAAACTGTCCAAAAAGTGCGTTATTGCTCATCAGACATTCCTCTTGCATACCAATTCATAGCAAACCTAAACATGCGATAGCTGGCTAGGCTGTCGTTTAGGAATAACGCTGGAGTTGCGCCGCAACCCATGGTAGCGGATCGAGTAAGGCCGTGCCAAGCCAGCGCTCGCTGGGCAGCAACGGCAATATCGCTGCAACCATCGTCCAGAGATCATAGGTATGGCGACACCTGCGCCATGCCGCTTGAAGCACCTGCACTCGCGCCGCCCATTGCTGCTGGTCGCTATAGGCGCGAATGATCTGTTCGACAACCGCTGATCGTTCTTCTATGTAATAAAATTCATGCGAAAGCGCATAGGCTTGATCAAGCTGATCGGTCTGGAGACATCGAGCGATTAGCTGGTTTAATACCTCATCTTTCGCATACGAAGGTGCCAGCCCTGCGATCAGTCCATAGGCACGCACAAAATCAGCTTGTTCTATGTAGACCAAGGCAAGTTTACACGGCACGTCTTTTTGATCAATCATGGAATCATTATTCAGATTGTGTTCGCGTTGCAAAATCTGAGTAATGATCGTTTGGACAACTGCATGATCGCCAGCCACCACATAGGCCTTGGCAACCGTTGTTAGAGCATTTGCAGCGTCCCACTGGTCAGGAATCGTGAGCGCAATCCGATACGCCTCTGCACGAAAGCGTGGCTGTTTATGGCGTGCATAACGCGCGTAGCTCTTACTTAATACCATCAAGGCAAAGCTTTGATCACCACGTTCGGCACAAATTTGGGCCACCCCAACCTGCTCTTCAAGCAAGGCCTGAATTGCCGCATCATCAGCATAGGCAAGATAGGTTTTGGCCAGCCTTTCATAGGCAAGGCTCACCAACCGAACCCGTGTCGAGAGCACAGCCTGTTTGGCAACGCTATGCGCAAAATCAAGCCAATCGGCACACGCAGCGTGGTTAGATTGTTGCGCATAAACCGCCGCAATCTCGCAGAGTGCAGCAACATACGAATGCAGATCAACTGTTTGGGGATCAACCGAACGCAAGCTATCTAGCAACAGAGGCAAACTAGCATCAATGCCATAGGTTAACTGATTAATTGCTAACTTTCTCAAGATATAGATGCGACCAAGCATTTTATCATCAAGCATGAGTTCAGCACAGGTCGGGTTGCGAACTCGATCTGGCCATGTTCGCGGGCAGCAGCTGCAATCTCTGAAAGCGAGAGTATATATTGATCACCTGCGGTTTGATAGTGCGTCAGAATATGATAGGCTTGGTTGAGATCTTGGGTCTCAATAAAACGGTCAATCAGGCGCTCAATCAAGCGCTGATGGTGCTCTGGGTCGTGGATAGATTGGATGATTGCAAGCGCCTCAGGAGCATTCTGCTGAGCTTGATAACTTTCAATCAGATCGTTTGCGCCATATACCTGACGCTCTTGGGGTAGCTGGGCTAGCAACTGCCTGCCCTCAGCCATCAACAACTGGTTCAGCTCGGTTAATCCCAGTGTCCAAGCAGTTGTGGCCAACATCCCCAACAATTCAATCTGTTCAACCTTATCTTCGATGCCACGTAGGCGTGAATGGGCTGCATGCAAATACTGCGTAGCGTTGGTTGCTAATTGGGTAGCATTAGCAATCAGCGCCAACTCATGCAATGCCTTGACCGCTATTTTAGCGGTACGAATAGCTTCGATTACCTGCTCAGCTTTGGCAAACTCGCCATATGTCGCATAGCATTGGGCCATTTTGGTCAACGCAGTAGCATAGTGAAACTCTTCTTCGCGGATAAAAACTACCTTCAGAAGCTGATCATAGAAGGCAGCATAGCCATAACGCCCAATTATTTGCGCAAATTTAACCCATTCGGGCAGCCCTTCTTGCCGATTCAACGAGAGTTCCGCAATCAAAGGGAAGACCCGGGTCAACAACGCGCAGGCTTGCTCATCAAATCCATAGCTCGCATAGAGTTCAGCAACAGCTAATAGCCAATAAATATTATGGTGCAGTGCAGCATCGATGGCCATGGTTAAGGTCGCTTCAAACGCCGCAAATTGCTGGCGCTCTGCATATGCTCGCGCCACAATACAGGCAGCTTCAAGCTGGCTGCCTTCGGACAGCATTAACGAAAGGAGGGTTTGAGCGCTCTCTAGATCATCCTGTTGGCAATACCATTCGATGAATTTTGTATTTGTATAGGCTGAATGACGTTGGTGCTCCTTGGTAATCATTGCTGCAAACTGGCTGGCTGTTATGCTATCACCATGCTTGAGATATACGGTGATAAACACATATCGATAACCGTTTGTGGCCTGGGCTAAACGCTGAGCACTGGCTCGATCTCCATGAGTTAAGTAGGTATCCATGATCGAAGCAAGCCCATCACCATACGCCCATTCGGATAGGTGTTGAAGGCCAGCTTGGGCATCAACAAGCAGCGCCTGTGCTTGTGTATCGTGCCCCGCATGCCAATGAATATCTGCGAGCAGGCATTGAACTTCGACCAAGCCAGCTTCATCGGCAAGTGGGCGTACCTGCATCAGCAAACTATAGGCTTGGTCAAAGTCTGCTGCCGCAATTAAGCATTTGGCGATCAGGATCGCACTTTTAACCTGATATTTTGGCGCTTCAATCTGCGCCATAATTAGCTTGGCTTGGGGAATATCTGCCTGCTCAAGTCGATTCTGCACTATGCTATACAGCCGCGAACCACGAAATTGCTCAAGCGTAAGCATAATCGAGTAGCCAATTGGAAACAGTCCATGTTCGATATAGGCCAGCGCGACACTGCCAAGTGCCGCATCGCGCTCATCTGCATCACGCAGGCTACGCGCCACCTGCTCCATGCGCTGAATAATCGACAAGCGGCGCGCAGGCTCAGCATAGGTTAAGATACTTTGCCATAAGCGTACTTGACGCGCGGGGTCAGAGCAAATATCAATCTGAGCGAGGGCTTCGGCGATATGCCCACCAGCCGCGACAATCACAAACATATCATCGTGCCATTGATCGGCATGGGCAGTAAGGCTGGTACGCAGCAGGCTATAGCGCCAGAGCCGCGGCAAGGATGCCAGCTGATCGTCAACAGATTGATGCTGGTGAGCAACAATCACGCTTTCGCGTGCGCGATCCAAATCGAGGCCATAGAGTCGGGTACTTGGGTCGAAACGCACTTTCTGCGCGCCATAATCACCAGTATCAACCAGCTGCCAAAGTGCCGACCATTGCTCGGCGAGCGCTAAGTGGGTCATCAGATGATGGCGCGCGTACCAGCGGCGGGCTTGCTCCACAGGCGCAGGGCTATCTTGCCAAATTGCATCAAGCTCAGCGCCACACCATGTTGCAAACCGCTGATGCCAGGCACGCAGTTCTGCGCTAGTAAATTCAGCTTGCACAAGATACTCGTGAAATAACAAATGGCGCAGCGCCAAGCGTTGATCTATGGCAGCAGTCACCCAATCGTTCATGAGATCAAGCGCTTCGATAACCAAATCGGCTGGTTGTTCGATGAGGATGGCAATATGTGACGGTAGCAACGGTTCTTGCGTCACCACCAACACAGCGAGCAGCGGGCGAATCACGCGCGACCATTCGGGCGGGGCTTGACGCTCAATCCGGGCCAAGCTCAAGCGAAAAAGGTTGCTTGGCTCACGACGAACCTGTGTAATCAACGAGCGCAATTCGGTTTGGTCGCATTGAATGATTAAACTTGCAGCAAGTTCGACCATTAAAGCATTACCCGCCAGTGCATTGGCAAGCTGCTGCAAGGCTGCTCTTTCAAATGTGGGCTGTACTTGCTGCAAGCGACTAATCACATCGTCAGCACTAAGCGCTGGCACAGCATAGCCCACTCCATGCTCAAGCCCCAAGCGATCGATTCGCTCATCAGGGCGTGAACCAAGCACAATTACAATTCCAGGCGGTAGCTGCAACGGCAGAAAGCTAATATCTCGCGTTCCATCAACTTCAGGCTGAAGCTGATCCAAGCCATCAAGATAGATGGTTTCGCTGATGCCACGCGTGGAGAGTTCGTGAACTATTTGGCCAAATTCCAAGCGCAAGGCCGCATAATTATCAGCAGGGAAATAGCGCTGTTCTAAGTGGTATTTGAGCATGAGCTGGGCAACCACGCTCCGCAACAATTCCAACTGATAGTTGCGCCCGGGGGTTAGGGCAATAAAATGATGGGGTGTTTGCTCAAGCCCAGCGCTTACAATTAATTGGGCAATGAGGCTGCTTTTGCCTACGCCAGCGCCGCCCGTCACCAACACATAGCCGCCATGGATTCTGGTTTGCGCAACTAAGGCTTGAATAGCTGCTTGTTCGGTTGTGCGGCCAACAAAGCCATTGAGGCGTAGCTGCAATAAGCGTTCGCTCTCATCATGCTTGGCAGCTGCCTGTAAAATGCTATGCTCAGTGGGTTGCAGATTCATGGCCATACTCCTCAATCAACCAATCAGGCCAGAGCATAGCATATCCACCAAGCAGCCACAAGCGCTCCAAGCCTCAATACTTAATTAGTCTTCGCTTGATTGAGCAAGGGTATGGTATAGTGCATCAATTAGCTCCACGAGTCACTTTCCATCATTAATGGTAGCAGAGATTGAGGATAGTATGCAGCACATCACCACTGAACTGTATCAAACCTGTAATGGTTGATTAGGTTATCAATCGTGGCATTCCTTCGCCCCAGCCACTTCTATGGATCGGTTTTCACTGCGCACCACGCATCCGCAGGTTCATCAACGCATGCGGTTTGGTCGCGGATTGTCCTTGAGGGGGTGCAGGGGGATTAAAGCCCCCTGCGTCTCCCGCCTTGAGGCGGGACGGAAGGGTGGTGAGCAATCCATCGATGAACAACGAACCCTTGGATGCTCTGGAAAGAGTATTGTTAATGCTACGAACCATTACACAAACCCGCTACACCAGCGAGCCACATTTGATGTTAATGTCTGGGAGCGTGTTCTAGCGCTAGAGGAAACTCCAACCATCGTTCCCTTCCTGATGTGCCCCGATGATTGTGATTTTTCGTGTACGATCATCGTGGTCGAAGTTATCGCAAGTGCCACCACAGTGAGCTGGCAACGAGTCGGCTATGCTGTTGGTGAAACAGCATATGAAACACTCGATGAAATGCCTGCGTCGCGGCTTAATGCCATTGATTGGTTAGAGACCGATACAACTTGGCACTTTGAGCGCACAGCTTATATCAAGGCGATTCAAGCATTTGCTCCGCCTGAGTTGAATGTTTGTTTAAATTTATCGAGAGAATAATTATGTCAAATAAATACCTGCGTTGGCTGAGCTTTAGCTGCTTGCTCGTGAGCCTGAGTGCTTGCCAAACGCGCGATCGCGTCATTCCTGCTACGCCATTGCTGGTAACCGCAATTCCAGCAGCGCTATTTCTGCAACTTCAACCAAATGTGCCATGGCCAGAGCCAGCAGCAGTTACGAGTGGCGTGCTCAATATTCAGGATGGCTGTCTGCGCTTAGTATCGCCGCACAATCCCCAAGGCTATGCCGTGATTTGGAAGGCGACGCTAACGTTTGATGGCATCAGCGTCCGCGATCTGCAAACGAATGCCCAAACCAAGCTTGGTACGGCGGTAACCCTCGGCGGCGGCATGGTGGGTGCTGATTATCTGGCCCGTTTGAAGCAACCCCATGATCATCCATGTTCGCCGCCGTATTGGTTTGCCACCCATATTCCAGCCAGCAACTAATATGCTGTATGCCAATTAATTCAACTGGCTATTTAGCAAAGCACCTCAATCACAAAGCCGCCAGGAGCCGTGAAATAAAACGTCCACGAGCCATGGGCCTTATGTGGCGCTTCGACATCGAACCCATCAGCGCGCAGGCGTTGGTTAATCTCGTTAACTCGCTCTTCGCTTGGCTGAATAAAGCCAATGTGGAACGAGCCAGGATAGCGGACTTCGCTTTCCTTCGCCAATTTCATATGCGTCAACGAAAGCACCATGCCCGACTCGTCGCTGAGAAAGCCCATATTTTTGTTGGTACCAAGGTCTTGGAGGCCAAAATAGGTTTGGAGAAACTGGTGAGCCGCCGTCACGTCATCAACCGTCAGATTCAGATGATTGAGTTTCATCAGCGTTTGTCTCCTCAGACGTTTCAAGTAGTTGGCGCAACTGGTGCAACCTGCCAAAGGTCTCGTTTAGTGCGGCGAGATCCTGGTTTGCGACCACATGGCTGGCCCATTGGGCTTGGCGTTGAGCCACATCATCCAGCGCTGCCCGACCTTTGGGCGTAAGCTCCATCAGCCGCGAACGACGATGATGTGGGTTATCGGCATAGACAATAAAGCCGTCCTTGAACAAGCCCTCGGCAGTTTGGCGCACAGTTTGGCGCGTCAGGCCCATTGTGCGGGCCACATGGGCCACCGAGATCGGGCCATGTTCGACCACCCCAAGCACTTGCCAGCGTGCGCTACTCAAGCCAACCGGCCCAGTCAAACGATCGCCAACCGCCAACAACACCCCGTTCAAGCGAAATATCTCAAGAATGAGTTTGGTAAAAACGTCAGCCTGTGAATTCATATCTTGCATAATGACAATATTTTACCATTGTGACAGGTTACTGTCAATAAAAATACCATGCTCAATCCGCAAATTTGCTATACTCTGCTGGCTATGCAGCGCATGAGTCATTAATTGATTGGAGCTAAGGGCAATGTACAACGTACCGCACGCTGATAAACCCTCAAACTGGCTGGTTCTTTTAACTGATGGGTTAACGCTCGTAGTATTCGTTGTGAGCATCATCATCTGGATATTAATCGAAGATCAACGCTGGTATGGGATCGATTCAAAAGCACTTATTGGCTCAGAGCTGGCGTTCTATCAGCAATGGCATTATCTAAAATATGTTGAATTAGGTGTAGCGCTTTGCTTAGCCGTATATTCATTCGCCAAACGGCGTAGTTTGCGGCTACGCGAACGGATCTACTGGCTGCTGCCGGTTGGGCTACTTTGGGTTTATTGGATTCAAATGCGCTAGTAATGCCTCGGCTTGGAGCAAAAAATCATGCTTGCACACTTGCTGATCATTGTTCGATTTTTGATAGAGCATCGACAAAAGCCAGCATTTGGCGTGGAATGGCAGACAAATCCAAGATTTAGCTCATTTAATTGTGCTATTTGGCTGATTTATTTCACTGAACAGCGTTCGATTATTGACTATATATCGAAAAGCTTAAAAAACCAGCGCCAACAGATTGATGTTGGCGCTGATACACTGGATTGATTATTTGGTTGTGGCTTGACGATGCTCAAGCGCTGGGGCCAGATCAACAGCGCCTGGTTTGCGATTAGCAGTAATCAAACGAATCGCTTGATCATAGAAGAAGTAATTGTAGGCCCAGTTTATTAAGACGACCACTCGATTACGGAAGCCAACTAGGCTCATCAAGTGAATGAAGAGCCAGACAACCCAAGCCGGAAAGCCCCAAAACTGGAGACCAAAAATATAGGCGACCGCAGCATTACGCCCAATCGTAGCCATCGAGCCGCGATCACGATAGACAAAGTTGCTGGTTGAGCGACCTTCGCTGTGTTGCAGAATGTTTTTTGCTGCCGTCACCGCTTGTTGAATCGCAACAGGCGCAACTTGCGGCAAGGGCTTGCCCGCCTGTTCGATATAGGCCAAATCGCCAACGATATAAACCGCCGGATCATCGGCTAGGCTCAGGTCGGGCTGCACTTGAACGCGATTGCCGCGCACCAAGGCCAACTCAAGGCTTTGGGCCAACGTAACCCCTTGCACCCCAGCCGCCCAAATCAGGGTGTGGGTAGGAATCACTTCACCGCCTTTAAGTTGTACCTGATCGGCACTAGCGCCCTCAACCGCCGTATTTAAGCGCACATCAACACCCATTTGCTCTAGGCGGTGCAAGGTTTTTTGCTGCAAGCGTTTTGGAAACATGCCCAGCACTTTATCGGTGGCTTCGAGCAAAATCACCTGTACCTGACGATTTTCGAGCTGCGGAAAATCGCGTACCAACACATGCTTAACCAGTTCGCGAATCGCCCCTGCCAATTCGACTCCGGTTGGGCCGCCGCCAACCACCACGAAGGTGTGTAAAGCTTGGCGCACCTTGGGGTCGGATTCGTAGGCAGCGCGTTCGAAGGTACTTAATAAATGGTTGCGCAACTGTTCAGCATCGTTTAAATTTTTCAGGCCAAAGCTATATTGCTCAAGCTCGCGATTGCCAAAATAGTTGGTTTGACCACCAGCAGCGACAATTAAATAATCATAGCTAAAGCTGCCCATCGTGGTATGTACTTGTTTGGCGCTCCGGTCAATTTGCTCGACGCGAGCCATCAAAAAGCGCACACCCTGCCAATTGTGCATAATGCCGCGCACGGGGTAGGCAATTTGCTCTGGTTCCAAGCCAGCAGTCGCCACTTGATACAGCAACGGTTGAAAACAATGATAATTTTGTTGATCGATTAATAATACATCGAGGTTTTTGCCAGCTAAGGTTTTGGCAGCCCGCAGGCCAGCAAACCCAGCCCCAATAATAATAACTTTTTGCATTTTCGGCCTCCTGTTGTTACCGCACGTTGTCGATTCTACACCTTTGTGAAGTAAATAACAATAGGTAATTTGTACGATTTTTCACATAATGTTCAACAACATACTTGAATAAGGCACTTTTTACGCCAAGAAGCGCTATACTGATGCTGATCGAAACGTTAATTTTCTATGAGGCGAATGAAGAAGGGAGCAAGAATGCGCTGGTATTACGTTGGAATACTGCTGTTTGGGTTAGTTAGTGGCTGTACTTCGGAGCGCGATCGGGTTGCGCCAATTGTCATACCGAATGTGGTTGCGGACTTATGTGTGCTGTCGCCATCGCATCGCTATGTGATTGCCCACACCTATAACCCCGATCTGTTGCCGAATGACGATCACCCACAGATTCAGCTATTTGATCTTACGACCACGCTCGCCATCACGATTCCGCTGGCTCCTGAGGCGTATCCCGATGAGCGGCTATCACTCACGTGGTATCCCGATGATGTACTCTTGGTCGAAGACCGCTGGTTGTATGATATTCATCATAACATTATCACTGACACCACGACCCTGCCCAAGCCGCTGCCACCAACACCCTATCAGTTTGATGTTCCGCAATGGAATCCATCACCCGACGGGCGCTATGTTGCCAGTGGCGCAAAGATTTGGGAACGCGATCCGGTGACTGGCGGGCCAGGTACAATCGTGATTGATCTGCCGAATGAATCGTATACCGAAGGCTGTTACAATGCATGGAGTGCGGATAGTCGCAGCTATTATTTCCTCGATTGGGAGACCGTGGGGCCACGCCAATCAGCACCTGGGCCAATTCGCAAAATTACGCTACCTTAATAAAATAAGCAACAGCTCCAAAGGCAGAGACACCACTCATCAGCAAGCTTGTGGTATCCTCTTAAAATAAAAATCGCTGCGCCGCCCATTGTACGCTGATACATGTCCAGAACCTTGGTCATTTCCATGAGAACGGCAATCCTGTTATCAACGTCTTTTCGAGGAAGGCTCTACTGGAGAATGACGCATGGTCGCTGATTTGTTGTCGCGCACTATTCGGACGCTGCCTGATCTGCTGCGAGCTAGCGCAGAAACCACGCCCGACCAAGTGATTATTCATCGTACCGCAGCTGACCACGAACAGGCGATCAGCTATCGCGAACTGTATATAACGGCGCAACAAGTCGCGGCGGAGCTTGGTCGCAATGGGCTGGTTGCAGGCCAAGTGTTGTTAATTGCGCTCGAAGCAAGTGCCGATTTTCTGGCTGGCTTTTGGGGCGCAATCCTCGCTGGCTTAATTCCCGCCCCGCTTGCCGCCGAACCAGAACGCATTCTGGCAATCTGGCAGACACTCGATCAACCAGCGCTGCTTGCTAGCGCCGCTGTTGGCGAGGCATTGGTTGCTCAAGTCTCGTCATTGCAGCACGAACAACAGGCGCTGGCTGGGCCATGGGCAAGCGCAACGGTTCAACTATTGCGATCAAGCGTCACAGCTAGCGCAAAGCCACCAGCAACAGGCGATCTCGCGTATCTCCAATTTTCCTCGGGGAGCACTGGCGCGCCACGGGGCATCGAACTGACCCACGCTGGGCTGCTGGCCAATTTGCGTCAAATGGGCAGTGCCTGTGCGATTGATGCCGACGATTGCGTCGTCAGTTGGATGCCATATTATCACGATATGGGCCTGATTGCCGCCCACTTGTTGCCGCTAGCAGCTGGGATTAAACAGGTCAAAATTGATGAATTTTATTTTGCCCGCCGCCCAGCCAGCTGGTTAGAACAAACCCATCGCCATCGAGCCACGTTGTTGACAGCAGCCCCCTTTGCCTTAGATTTGGTGACGCGACGAGTTAAGCAAGAACAATTGGCTGGGCTTGATTTGAGCTGTGTGCGGTTGTTGATTGTTGGCGCAGAGCCAATTGTGCCCGATCGTTGTCGGGCGTTTATTAGCCATGTGGCTGCGACAGGCTTTGCGGCGCAGGCCCTGCTACCAGTGTATGGCTTGGCTGAAGCGAGCGTTGGGGTTACGCTATCGCCGCTTGGCACTGGCATGCAGACCCACCTGGTTGATCGCCAGCTGCTGATTCACGAAGCGCGAGCAAGTATCGTTGCTGAACCAATCAATCCAAACGATCAAACAAACTATTTAGAGCTGGTTGATGTTGGCGTGCCGATTCCCGATTGCCATGTGCGGATCGTCGATGATGCTGATCAGTCACTTGCAGCTAATCGCGTTGGCCATATTCAGGTTGCAGGGCCGCAGTTGATGCGCGGTTATTATCGCAGCAACGATCCGGCGGCAGCGTTTTGTGATGGTTGGCTACGTACCGGCGACCTTGGTTTTCTGCATAACGGACGCTTGGTTATTACTGGGCGAGCCAAGGAAATTGTGATTGTTAATGGCCACAAGCACCATGCGCCCGACCTTGAAGCACTTGCAAGCAGCATCAAAGGGCTGAATCCAAAACGCATCGCCGTGTGTGGGGTTGGCGGGCTGGGCAATCGCCAAGAGCGCGTGGTTGTTTTTTTGGCGCTGAACGCTTGGCAATCAGTGCTGCCTGCCATTAATGAGCTGATTCGCGCTATGCGCCGCACCACAGGCACGACTGCAATTGAGATTGTGCCGCTGCGCGCTAGCCAGTTTCCGCGCACAACTAGCGGCAAAATCAGACGCACTGAGTTGCGCCAACGCTATCAAGCAGGCGAGTTTAGCAGCCTGACTGCCGCAGTCCAAACAGCGTTGGCAGAACACAACCAGCCAGCGGCCAGCATGGCTCCCGCCAGCATCGAACAAATAATCATCACGCTTTGTGGCCAGATCATCGGCATTGATCCAAGCCAGATTGGGCTGCACGATTCAGTGTTTGATTTGGGCGCTACATCATTGCAATTGATGGATCTGTTGGCGGCGATTGGCGATCGCTTTAATGTCGAGCCTGATGTTGCTGCGCTGCGCCAACAGCCAACGCCAGCTGGCCTCGCTGCTTGGCTGCAAGCACAATCATTAATTATGTCAACAAGAAATATCAAACAGGAGCCAATCCAGCGCCAGCGTACCACCACGCCTGAGCCAATCGCCATTATTGGCATGGCCTGTCGGCTGCCCGATGCAGCAACACCTGAACAATTTTGGGCCAATCTGGTGGCTGGGGTCGATAGCGTTGGGCAGCTGCCACGCCAACGGCGCGATGGGCTAGCCAGCCCTGCACCATCTGGCCAAGCTTGGGGCAGCCAATTAGATGCTGTGAGTTATTTTGATCCAAGCTTTTTTAAGCTTAGCCCTGCCGAAGCAGCAGCGATGGACCCGCAACAGCGCATCCTTTTGGAATTGGCCTACCACGCCCTTGAACGTGCTGGCTATGCAGCATGGCGGAGAGAAAATCGGCGGGTTGGCGTATTTATTGGCGTTGGCGAGGCAGCATATCAAGAGCTGTTGCTGCCGCTAGTAGCAAATAGCGAACAAATACACCCATCAACGGCAACGGGCAACATGCGCAACCTGATTGCCGGACGGATTGCCCATTGTCTTGATTTGAATGGCCCAGCCATAGCAATCGATACTGCCTGCTCATCGACTTTAGTTGCATTGCATTTGGCACGCACCAGCCTCTTGGTCGGCGATTGTGATCTGGCGATTGTTGGCGGGATAAATCTTAACCTGACTGAAACGCCGTTTCAGCTGCTCGAGCGGGCTGGAGCACTCTCGCCAAGCGGGCGTTGCCGCGCCTTCGATGATGCAGCCGATGGAATTGTGCTTGGTGAAGGGGCTGGAATCTTAATTATTGAGCGCCTAACCAAGGCCCAACACCATGGCGATAGCGTGATGGCGTTGATTCGCGGCTCGGCAGTGAATAATGATGGCCGCTCGCTCAGCCCGATGGCTCCCAATCCGTTGCGCCAAGCAGAAGCCCTGCGTCAAGCTTATGCTGAGGCCCAGATCGATCCGGCAAGTGTTTCGTATATTGAGGCCCATGGCACGGGCACAGCAATTGGCGACCCAACTGAGGCCCGCTCATTGGCCCAAATCTTTCCGCCTACGACGAATGCAGCGCCACGCTTGATTGGCTCGGTCAAAACCAACGTCGGCCATTTGCTCAACGCTGCAGGCATCCCTGCGCTGATCAAAGTAATTTTGATGTTGCAGCAACGCCAAATTCCGCCAACCCTGCACTATTCAAAACCCAATCATCGCTTTGAACTGGAGCCTGCTGGCATGGCGATTAACCCGACACTGCAAGCGTGGCAGGGGCCGCACCCACTGCGAGCTGGGGTCAATAGCTTTGGCTTTGGTGGCACAAATGCCCATATCATTCTTGAGGAGCCGCCACCAGCGCCAGTAGCTGAAAGTACCGAGGCTGCGCTCCAGCTCATTCCGATTTCGGCGCGCAACGAACAAGCATTGCGCGAACTTGCTGCTGAATTGGCTACACGGATTCGATCTGATCAATCGTTATGTGTAGCAGACTTGTATTTCAGTTTAGCAGAGCGCGAAGTATTTGCCCAGCGAGCAGCCATTGTTAGCGCAGATCTGGCAGCGGTGGCCACGAGCTTGGAGCATTACGCTGCTGGCACTGCTGAACCAAGTTTGTTAGTTGGGCCGCTCATACCCAAACGGCGCAAAGTGGCGCTGCTGTTTGCAGGCCAAGGCGCGCAATATCCGCAACAAGGGGCGGTGCTCTACCACCAAGCAGCAGTGTTTAAGGCCACATTTGATGCCGCCTCAGCCCAACTTGGCTTGATCAAAGGTCGAACGCTACTTGAATGGTGTTTTGCTGCTGAAGTTGAAAGTGCAGATTTAGCTGATACCGAAGTTACCCAACCGCTGCTGGTTGCCTTTGAAGTTGCCTTAGCGCGGCAGCTGCTTCGTTGGGGCCTCACGCCCGATGCGGTTGTGGGTCATAGTGTTGGCGAACTTGCGGCAGCATGCATTGCAGGTGCGCTGAGTTTTGAGGCAGTTTTGGAGTTGGCGCGAGCACGTGGCCAACTCATGGCAAGTTTGGCCGAGCCGGGCATGATGGCAGCAGTATTGGCGCCCGAAGCGCTGGTTGCTGCGCTGGTGGCCCAACAACTAGAGCCAATCAGCATTGCTGCCTACAACACACCAAATCAAGTAGTCATTTCTGGCCAGAGCGCAGCGGTCAAACGCACCTTAGAGCAGCTAGAGCGTGATGGCTTTAATGCAGTCATCGTTAATCAGAGCATGGCCTATCACTCGCCCTTGACGCAGCCCGCTGTCCAAGCCATCGCCGAGGCAGCGAGTGCGCTTGAGCCAACAATTCCAGCCATTCCATTGTTGAGTACCGTCACGGTTGAATGGATGCGCGGCCCTGCTAAACTCGATGCTAGCTACTGGGCAAGCCAAGTTGTTGAACCAGTACGTTTTGCTCCAGCCCTCAAGCAGCTGATTGCTGAAGGCTTCGATACCTTTATTGAGATTGGGCCAAGTAGCACGTTGGCGGCTTTTGCGCGGCAAATGCTGGCAAGCCATGAGCCTGGCTGGAGTGTTGAGGCGCTCCTGCGCCGTGGCGAGGATGATCACGCCACAATTCACAGCGCAATCGGGCGCTTGTGGGTGCAGGGCGTTGATTTCGATTTGCCAGCGCTGGCAAGCACAACTGGGCGACGAGTGCTGTTGCCAAATTATCCCTTTGCGCGAGAACGTCATTGGTTGCCAACCTCACAACGGCTGTTGCCAACAGCACAAGCGCTTGAATTGCGGCCAGCAACCGACCAACCAGCCAATTTGCACGGCCAGCAGATCAGCGCAGTCAGTTTGCAAGCGACCCCAAACGGCTATCGTTTGCAACTCAAGGCCGCCGATGGCCAGATATTGCTTGCCCTAAATGATTTGAGCAACGCTGAAGCCCCGCAACCAGCTTTTGCGCCAGCCTTATTGCAACAACTGGCTTGGCAACCGACGACACTCCCAGCCAAAGCAACGCAGCCAATCGAACGCTGGATTCTCGTCGCCAAGCACGATCATGGGCTGGCCAAGCAGCTGGCTGCAATGCTCAACGCCAACAATCAACCCTGCGTGCTCACCAACAGCGAATCGCTGGCAACGCAGCTGGCAACGCTCAACGCTCAGCACTATGGCATGATTGTGTTGGCTGATTGGACTACACCATCCGACCAGCCCTCCACTACTGGCGTTTTAGACCTTTTAGCACTCAGCAAATCGTTGCTGGCCCAGCCGAAAGCAGCTCAGCCAGCAGGCTTGTGGGTTGTTACTGCTGGAGCCTACCCAATTGAGCAGCAAGCGCAACTTGCACCTGAGCAAGCATTAATTGCAGGCTTGGCGGCGGCCTTGCAGGATCAGCACCTTGGCGTGGCATGCGTGGCGCTTGATCTGGCGCTGAATGCTGAGGCTGCTGCGCAACTCCAAGCGCTTGCCCATGAGTTGCAGGCCCAACCAAACAACGCTGTGGTGGCATGGCGTAACGGCAAACGCCTAGCTCGTGAATTAGCACCCTTGCCAGCGATCACAACTAGCAGCAAACCAGCAGAAATGCCAGGCCGCGTAATTGTGATCGTTGGTGGTGCTGGTGGAGTTGGCGCACAGCTGGCCCGCCATTTAGCAACGAAGAACCAACCAACGTTACTTCTGCTTGGCCGCGCTGCGCTTGACCAAGACCGCCAAACATTACTTGCTGAACTTACAGCTTTAGGTGCAACTGCCCACTATCGCCAAGTTGATATTTGCGTTGCTCACGAGGTCGAGCAGCTGATCGCTGAGCTGGCAGCAACCGAGGCTGGCATTTTTGGCGTAATTCAAGCAGCTGGCATTGTCGATGTCGCTTCGCTGCACAGCAAAAGCGCCGAGCAATTTGCGGCAGTGCTTGAGCCAAAAGTCAAGGGCACATGGCTCTTGGCGCGGGCACTTGAGCGCCATCAGCAAAAACCAGCCTTTTTTCTTAATTGCTCGTCGATTGCGGCGGTTGTTCCGGGGCTTGGCGGTGGTATTCCCGATTATGTGGCGGCCAACGCCTTTCTCGACGCATTTGCCGCCAGCGAGCGCCAAGCAGGTCGGGCGATGACAGCTCTCAATTGGGGCGCATGGGATGGGATCGGCTTAGCAGCAACGCCACTGCTGGCCGAGCATTTGCGCCAACGTGGCTTGCCACCCTTGCAGCCAAGCCAAGCGCTGCACGCCTTCGAGCAGGTGCTGTATGCAGATCAGAGCCAGATTGTGATTGTGGCTCCTGCTGAAACCAAACCTCAGCCCCAAGCAACCAGCCAACCCCAAATTAAACGATCATCAGGAGCAATGCTGAATTCAAGCGAGCTTAGCCAGCAAATCCAAGCCTTGGTTGCCAAAGCCCTGAAACTACCAGCAGAGCAGATTCCTGCTGATGCCTCGTTTCTGGCGCTGGGCCTTGATTCGCTGCAAGCTGTCGATTTGGTCAAGCAGCTTGAGCAAGCTACTGGCACGGTTTTGCCATTAACCCTGTTTTTTGAGTTTCAGACGATCAGTGAATTGGCGGCGCATCTGAGTACGTTGCTCAAAACTGAGCAGCCTGCAATTCAAAGCATTGATACTGTTGCGCAGACCATTCCGCAAATCAGCAACAAAACACCATTTCCGCTTGCGCCAGCGCAGATTGCCTTTTACGTTGGGCATCAGCTGTATCCAGCAAGCCCAGCGTTTACGCTCATTCGCCAGCAGATTGCGGGCTTGCTCGATCCAATAGTTTTGCGCGCTGCATTCAGCTATTTGGTGGCGCGGCATCCCATGCTGCGGGCCAAATTCGAGCCTGTTGATCAGGCCCAAGCTGAGCCACGCCAGCGGATCATGGATGCAGAGTTGCTGCCGCCCAGCATGTGGTTTGAGCAGCGTGAGGCTCCAACGGATCGGGCAGCATTCGAACAACACTTGGCGCATTATCAATTTGATCTGCTTAACGTGCCGCTGTTTCGGGTTGTACTCTGCAGCGATGCAGCTGATGGTTGGCATTTGTATGTGCTGCTGCATCATAGTATTGCTGATGGCTGGAGCACCAGCATTCTGCTTGATGAGCTTTGGCAGGTCTATACCAAACTGGTTCAAAAACAGCCAATTGCGTTGCCAGCACTGACTGCGAGCTTTGAACAATATGTCATCCAAACGCTGCAAACAGCAGCAAGCCAGCAAGCAAGTGCAGATCGCACTTGGTGGCAAGCACTGTTGCGCCAGCATCGCGCCGCTCTCTCGTGGTCGCTACCAAACGATGCGCCTGCAGAGCAAGCAAGCGTCCAGCCAATTGGCAGCATCCATCGTCAATTGGCTGCAACAACGAGCATGCAACTGCGCCAGCATGCAGCAAGCATCGATGTTTCACTCTTTCATCTATTGTTGGCAATCTATGCCCGTCAGCTAGCGGCTTGGAGCCAAACCAACGCCATCGCGATCAACGTGGCAGAGCATGGGCGCGGCATTCGCTTAACTGGAATCGAGCAAATCGTTGGCTGTTGCGCCGATCATTTGCCCTTGCCCTTGGAGCTTGAAGCCAATCAGCAGATCGACGATCTTGCGGTCACAATTCGCGATCAATGGGCGCAAATTCAACAGCATGCCACAGTTTCGGCGCTTGATTTAGCGCGCTTGGCGGGAGTTCGCCAGCAGACAGGGCCGCGCGCGCCAGGTGCAGCCTCGTTTAGTCTGGCTCGCTTTCCCGCGAGTTTGCCCGCCGATTGCCCAATTGCCATCGAAGCTCTGACGGCCAGCACAGCCACCGCAGCAACCAAGCTCTCGTTGCTTATTTCCGAAGTCAATGGCCAGCTACAAACCACGTGGATGTATGCAACGGCGGCATTTCAAAGCCAAACCATCGCGCAACTGGCCGATAGCTATCAACGAGAACTTGCGGCGCTTGGACAACCAACCACGATCCAGCACGCATTCCAAGCGAGTGTGCCAACATCGTTGCCAACCATTGAGCCAAACTTGTTGACTCCAGCTCGCATTCTGGCCCAATGCTTGCGATACCCAGAGCGAATCGCGGTCAAGGCCGATGGAGTAACGCTGACCTACGCCCAACTTGCCAGTAGCGCCGCTCTGGTTGCGCGCTGGCTCTTAGACAATGGTGCGAGGCCCAATCAGCCAGTTGGTTTGCTAACCCAGCCAACAATTGCCAGTGTTGTTGGAATTGTTGGCGCACTCTGGGCGGGCGTGCCATGGCTGGGCTTGAACGCGAGCTATCCATTACGTCAACTTGAAACCCAGCTTAATCAAGCAAATGTACAATTGTTGCTCTACCACCAGCAAACTACCGAGCTTGCGCAACAACTGCAAATCAGCGCGGCCAACCAGCTTGGGTTGCTCGATCTCGATCAGTTGCTGCAAACGCCGTTTGAGCCAGCATTAACGCCTCAGATCGCCAACCCCAAACCAGACGATTTGGCCTATATTATGTTTACTTCTGGCTCAACTGGCCAGCCAAAAGGCGTGCCGATTAGCCAGCGCTCACTTGCCAATTATCTCTACTGGCTGGTCGAACGCTTTGCCTATGGCCCCAACGATCGGCTGCTCCAGACCGCTGCGCTCAGTTTTGATGCTGCAATCAGCCAAATTCTTGGCCCGCTCACTGCTGGCGGCAGCGTCATTATGCTTGCGCCGCTGGTTGTGCGCGATCCGATTGGCTTATTAGAAGCGCTTGAGCGTGAGCGTCCAACGATTTGGCGCTCGGTGCCAGCGCTGTGGGCAAGCCTGATTACGACGATTGAGCGCAGAATTGCCGAGGGTCAAGCGCCCCCAGCCTTGGCAGAGCTACGGTTAATTGGGGTTGGTGGCGAAGCGCTACCCGCCAGCTATGTTCGCCGCTGGATGGATATGTATGGCCAGCGCCAGCAAATTGTGAATCATTATGGGCCAACCGAAGCGACGATCAACGCAACCGCCTATCTGGTTGAGCAACGGCCTAGCGCGACGAGCACGCACATTCCGATTGGCAAACCAATCAGCGGAATCATTACGCGGGTGCTCGATCAGCAGGGCAAGCTCTGCCCTGCCTTGACAGCTGGCGAGTTATATATCGGCGGCATTGGGCTGGCGACTGGCTACCTTGGGCGGCCCGATCTCACAGCACGCCAATTCGTGCCCGATCCAGTGGGTTCAGGTGCACGCTTGTATCGCACTGGCGATTTGGTGCGCGAGCTTGCCGACGGCAATTTGGTGTTTATCGGTCGCGCCGATGAGCAGATAAAGCTACGTGGCTACCGAATTGAGCCAGCAGAAATCGAGGCGGTGCTGCATGAGCATCCCGCGATTGCAAAAGCCGCTGTTTGTCTCGTAGCTGAGGCTGAGCAACCGACTCTTGTCGCCTATCTGGAGACTAAGACAAGCTTGCCAAGCGATGCTGAGTTGCGGCGCTGGCTGGCAAAACGCTTGCCGCCGCAGATGATTCCGCAGCGTTTTCTTGGCTTAGCAACCCTGCCAACCACCAGTTCGGGCAAGCTTGATCGTGGCCAACTGGGCCAATTACCAATGCCAGCGCCAAGCAGCGGGGAGCATGGCGCACTGCCCGAAACACCAAGCGAGCTGCTGGTTGCTGAAATTTGGCAAACTGTGCTGAAACTGCCAAGCGTCAATCGCGATGCAGATTTCTTTGAATTGGGCGGCGATTCACTATTGTTGATCCAAGTGTTGACCCGCTTGGAAGGCCGTGTGCCAGTGCTGCCACGGGCGGCCACATTGTATCAACACAGCACGCTCGCCAGTTTTGCCCAAGCTTTAGATGCAGCAAATAGTAATCAGCAGCCCCAGCAAGCTGAGCATTCGGCGCATGTGCGGGCTGCCCACGAACCTTTTGCGCTGACTCCAGCCCAAATTGGCTTTATGCTGACCGAAACGCTCGATCCGGCGGCGGCAACCACCTGGTGCGCGCGGCTAGCAATCAATGGCCCGCTCGATCGAACATTGCTGCAACAAGCCTTGACCTTGCTCGTACAGCGCCATGAGATGTTGCGCGTGCGAATGTTGGTGGATCAACGCCCACCGCGCCAACAAGTCCAAGCCTTGGCTGAACCAATCCAAATCAGCTTCAACGACTTAATCCCAGCGCTGGCGGCAGGGGCGAATGCGACTCAGCTGATTGAGCATTATTGGCACGCAGAACAGGCAGAACGCTTTGAGCTTGATCAGCTGCCGCTGCTGCGGATGCGGGTGCTGCAACTCGCACCAACACGCCATGTTTGGCTGATCGCAGCCCATCACATTATTGGCGATGGTTGGAGCGCATGGATTTTTGGCCAAGAATTGCTGCAAATCTACGATGCCCTTGTGGCTGGCAAAGCGCCAAATCTACCAGCGTTACGCTCAAGCTTCAGTGATTATGTTGCAATGCTTCAGCAACCAAGCAACGCTGCGGCGCTGCATGAACATTATTGGCGCAGCACATTTGGCCAAGCCTATCAGCGCCCACTGCTTCAAGCACGCAATTCCGTTCAAGTAAGCGCGCCGTTGATTGAGAGCCAGATACTGCCAGCAACAATGCTCGGCCAACTGCGCCACGTTGCAGCATCGGCGGGCTTGACTCCGTATCTATTGCTGTTGAGCGTGTTTATTCAGCAGCTGCGCCAATTAACCGGCGTTGATGACCTTGTGATCGGCACTGCCCATGCTGGCCGCGACCTAGCGCTGCCCGATATTGAGCGGATATTTGGCTGTTTTGCGACCGCGCTGCCAATTCGTTTCAGCCATAGCCAGCCCGCTTCGTCGGCACAGGTGTTGTTAGCACCAGTTGCCCAGGCATTCCGCAACGCCTATCAGCATACGCTGCCCCCAAGCGAGATCGTACGCCTGATTGGCACGAACAACGGCAATGCAGCAATAACCGCGACTGGTGCACAATTCTTCTTCACCTATCTCGATTTTGATGCGCTCGGAACCCTCAGCAGTGAAACGCTAGCGCTCGATTGGGCCAATTCGCACACCGAAATTCAACCGCCACTAGGTGCAACTGAGTTGCTATTTGCCGCCCGCGCTGCCAATGGTGAGTTACGGCTTACGCTACAAGCAGCCCCAACCAAGCTTGATGCTGCAACCCTCCAGCGTTTGCTCGCTGGCATGATTGCAGAGATTAATCTGTTGATTGCCAAACCAAGCTACAGCACGAGCAGCATGATTCAATTTGCTAATCGCCAGCACGATGTGAAAACCACCCCATTAGATGCAGCATTAATCGGCTATTTGCCGCCCAGCAGCAGCATTGCGGCGCTCCTCGGCCTCAAAGGCACTGAATCAACAATTCGCGAACAGCTGCGCAAATTGCTGTTTGCTGATGGAAAACCGCGTTGGGTTGAACTGCTTCAGACCCCAATCGGCGCTTCGGCCATGCTTTGTTTGCCTTGGTTTGCAGAAGAACTACGGCCCGAGCATGCCGCCGATCTCGAAAGCGCGATTGCAGCTGGCATGCTGCTCGCTCAAGCGCGCGGCGCGCGTTGCGTTTCGCTCGCGGGAATGTTGCCAGCGCTGACTGGCTATGGCTTTGGCGTGTTGCGAGCACTAGCGGGCGATCAGCAAGCGCGGCCAGCATTGACAACTGGCCATGCCACAACCGTGGTTGCGGTGAGCCAAACGCTGGAAGCTGCGCTCAAAGCCAGCGGGCGACAGCTGGCTGACAGCGATTTGGCAATGCTTGGGCTTGGTTCAATTGGTCAATCAGTGTTGCAGGTAATTTTACGCAGCTTGCCGCATCCACGCTCGTTGGTGCTCTGCGATACAGCAGCCAATCAGCAGCGGCTCGTCGATTTGGCAGCGCTCATTCGGCAAACAACCGGCTATTCAGGCCCGATTGCGATTGTTGCTGCCGCCGCCAGTGGTGTGCCCGAGGCCGTGTATCAAGCCCAAATCATTGTTGCGGCCACCAGCACAGCGGGCATTATCGAGGTTGAGCGCTTGCAAGCAGGCACGATTCTGGTCGATGATTCGTTTCCGCCATGCCTTGATCCCAAGCGAGCGATTCAGCGCATGCAAACGCGTGGCGATGTGCTGATTGTGGGCGGTGGGCAGTTGGCCTGTGGGCCAAGCCAGCGCACAATCGACCTGCCGCTTGGCGACCATACCGTGCGCGAGCGAATTTTGGCCGAAATTTTGCCCGATGCAGCCGCGAGCTGTCAGCTCGAAGCCTTGTTATGGGCAGCCGATCCAACGCTGCCTTTGACGAGGGGTTTGGTTGAGGTTGAAGCAGCGCTGCGCTATCGCGCTGCGGTGATCAAGGCTGGTTTTGGCCCAGCAGCATTGCATTTACAAGGCTTTTTGCCAAACCCGCAGCTGCTCGCGGAGCACGAAATTGCCCAAACCAGCGACCAGTAGTAACTAAAAGCCGCCGAAGAAATCAAAAAGTTGGGCATGGAAAAACCCATGCCCAACCTTGCTTATGCCTGCTTCAGGCCATAGCGATGCACCGCAACGCCACCCTCAAACACCTGATGCTCAAGCAATTCGAGTTGGACTGGTTGGCCCAAACCAGCAAATAGGCGAATCCCTTGGCCAATCATGACCGGATTAACTTTGAGCACTAGCTCATCAATTTCGCTGATCAAGGCACTGGCCAAGGAGCCACCACCACATAGCCAAATATCACGGCCAGCCTCTTGTTTCAAGCTCTGGACCAAACCAAGCGGATCTTGGGCAACCAGCGTCACATCGGGACTATCCAGCTTGCCGAGCGACGAGGAAATGACATACTGGCGCAGATGGGCATAGGGGCTGGTCACGCCTTCATTCAAGCCAACCGCATAGGTATGCCGCCCCATCAGCACTGTATCAAAGCGCTTTTGCTCAGCTGGAATCCCCAGCATGGTCATCACATGGGTTGGCATGGTTTCAGGGTATTCTTGGCGAATGTAATCCAAGTGGCCGCCAGTCATGGGAAAGAAATCAAAGCCACCAGCTTCGTCCGCAATAAAGCCATCGGCGGTACAAGCCACAAAATAGACTAATTTACGCACACACAACCTCCTTAACAACTAGGCTTCTGTTGCTTGAGTATAGCATGGCACTCTGATTGTGCGTAGGTTTTGCGGGAAAAGGGCTAAGCAGTCACGCGGCTATAAATTATCTCAACAGCTTTGGCTTCTGGCTCGTCAGGTTGGCGATTGTAGGCCGTAATCAGCAGCCTATCTGGGCCATCAGCAACAATTTCGGTGCGCCAACCCCAATCACTGCTGCCTTCAACCGCATAGCTGCCAAGCACATTCAGCGTCGGATCAGCGGGCTTGCCAGTGCTGAGCATGATGTTCGTAGGCATATGAAAGCTATCAACCCACGCCCCTTCAAAGCTAGCGGTCAATTGATTATAGCCATAGATTGCAGCTCCATGCAGTGGCGTGGCCTCAAACGCACTTTCATATTCGTGAATAATAAAGCGACTGGTGCCAATCCGGCGCAAGCTGCCACGAATTGGCGATTCATCGGCTAGCGTCTCCGGTCCAAACCATGTACGAGCAATTCCCTGCCATTGCCCAACCACACTTTGCAAAATCTGTTCGATCGCCGCTGTCCGTTCATCAGTCATCGTTATGCTCCTTACACAAGGTTGCCAGCTTGAGCTAGGAAAAGCCCAATTCTCCTACCCTGGTAGCCAAAAACCTCACAAGTATAGCACAAATGTTTGCATTTCATAGTACAGGTTAATGATTTTAATCTGTTGAAGCCATTTTTTGCTCAGCATGAGACTTTTCAGGCCCAAAATGAGACTTTTTGCAGCCTGCACTCCGCTATGCTAAAGCCAATTAAGAGTATGGTTGTATGGAGGTAAGCATGGACGTTCGACGACTAAGTATGCGGATTTTGTCGGTTCTGAGCCTGATGGCCCTCAGCATTTTGCCCGCTGCGGCCACCGCCGATTTCGACCTGTTGGATAGCCAAAACGCGACTGCGGTTGATAATGTCTCAACCGCCAATGGTGGAACCTACAATGGTGGCCGCGTCTATGTGGCGGCGACCAAACAAACCAGTAACAACAATGCCTTGCGGATCAATGGGATTTACACAGATGCCAACGGTGCCATTAGCACCAACTTCGTGTTAACTGAAGGCCCGATTCAAGATGTCGATGTGACAGAATATCGCGATAATATCGTCGTAGTTGCCGCGATTACCAGCGATCAGCTCAAATTGATTGCCTTCAAAACTAATGCTACTGGCGCAAATCGCTTGCAACGGCTTGGTGATACCGATGGCGTGGCCACGATTCCAGCCAGCATCAATTATGTTCACGTTGTGCGGGTTGGCCCAACCACCAATCCATCACTCGTATCGGCAGTTCAACTGAGCGATGGCCGTGCCCGCTTTGATGTGTGGGGCCTCAGCTCCGATGGCCAGACCTTTACCCATAAGTCAAGCAGAATTTCGGTTGGCCAAACTGGCCGCATCGCAATGAGCGCCGATTATATCAAGAGTTCGCGCAACTTTGCGATGGCCGCCCAAGATTCTAACGACAATATGATCGTGACGCTCTGGCAGGTTGATGTCAACGGCGATTTGATCAAATTGGCGCAAAGTGCTCGCAACACGATTGGCTTTGCCGATATTACCTTATCGGGCAATCGGATTTACACTGCGGCAACAAACACAGCCTCGCCATTAGCAACCGCCGAAGTTGCCCGCTGGACAGTAGCAGCAGCTGGCAGCGGCGCACCACTACCAAATATCTTGGTCTACGAAGATGAAGCAACGCTGCCAGTCTACTTCTCGGGCAGAGTGCAACTCGTCGACCAAGGCAACGAAGTGGTGGTAGTTGGGCAAACTGCTAGCGCAACCGACGACAACGATTGGCAAACCATTCGCTTTATCACCTACACGTTCGACGGCAGCAATCTGAGCCTGGCCAATCCCATCAAGACCTTAAACACTTGGGCAGATGACTTCGATTTGGTCAAAAACGATGATCGGTTCTTCTTGATGATTGACGGCTTTATCAATGGCCAAGATAGCCATCAACTCTGGCAATACAACTAGCCTCAACCAAGGCTAAGCAATCACAAACGTAATCACACAACCACGCTGGTCGAGCACAAAGCTGCTTGACCAGCGTGGTTTGGCGTTTCAGCGCAACACTACCTCCTTAAAAAGCGTAATCCTCGCCCTACTCATCGGTCTGGTCGTTTCAATACCGCAACGACCCACGCTGTTCAACGCTGGTCTCCAGCACCTTCCCAGCCGCATGGCTGCGACCCAATCTCGTGGCAACAATTACGCCAAGAGCTACCGCGAACGCTATCAAGGAGCATTTGGGCGGCTTGGTTTTGGCGATAGAATGGAAAGCTTTTTTTGGGCCGAAACCAACAATTGTGGCGATATGTACATTCAATGGCATCAGCTGAATGTATGGATGCCATCCGCAGCCCCTCGTGATGCAACGCCAAGCTGATGAACTCTACCAACTGCATTCGAGCCTGCGCGCAGCATCACCGATTAGGCTCAATATCTTTTGGGATATTCCAAACCTCAGCCAATGCGTTTGGCGCTTTTCAGTCGTCTGGTCAACCGACAATCTAGGCTGTCCTGCCCCACGCCCAACCAGCAGCGGAAATTTCACCTTCATTCCGCAAGCAAGCCGCTAAAATCGAACATGCTGCCGCGATGCCAAAAAAGCAATCGCGGCAGCAATTGGTTAATTTGGGAGTTGCTGCGCCGTCAATACAACTGGCCCTAATGAATCGAGAGCAGTGTTGATCCGAATTTCAATCAACAGTTCAGCATCAATAAAATCCAGCGTTAAGCTATGCACAAATGGCGTTTCATAGAGCAGCACCTGCATTGTAAAACTCGCCTCGCTCGTCCATGCGCCACTAGCAACAAACGGGGTATGGCCAAAAAATGCTTGCTGAAACAGCGCCGTCGCCCCAGCCTGCCAAACTCCATAACCACAAACAAGCGTTTCGACACTCGTCGCAGTTTGGCCAAGCAGGCGACAACCAGCGTCGCTGAAATGGATGTTTAGGCGTTCCAGCCCCAGCTGATTGGCTGCCACTTGATAGCTGCGGCCAGAAACTAGCGCGGCAATTGGCGAGCTTGTTTGGCCTGCAACCGTAGGAACATGCAAACTTGCTAATTTTTCAGTTAACGCTCGTTGCACCGCAGGATCAGCGGCTAAACCAGCATCACTCATACTTGGCAACAACAGATCCCACACCAAATCCAAGGGCTGCTGCATCGCAAAAACATCAATCCCAGCGGTTATCGCCAGCACTGCATCCTGCGCTGGTAGCACAAGGCAATATTGGCCAAACACGCCATCGCCACGATAGGCTCCATGGCGGCAACGCCAAAATTGATAGCCATAGCCTTGCGCCCAATCAGAATCAGGATCATCACCATTCGCTATTTGTAGCGCCGTGGCTTGCTTGACCCAAGCTTCGGATAGAATTCTTTGTTTGTTCCACAGACCTTTTTGCAAATACAACTGGCCAAATTTAGCCACAGCTTCGGTCGTTAGGCTCAGGCCAATGCCGCCAAGCGTAATGCCTTGCGGCGATTCCTGCCAGCGCATCTGCTCAATGCCCAAGGGCGCAAACAAGCGTGGGCCAAGATACTCGCTCAAGCGCATGCCAGTCGTTGTTTGAATAATCGCCGAGAGCAGATAGGTTGCGCCAGTGTTGTAAACAAACTGGCTGCCAGGCGCAGTTGCAATTGGATACTCCAAAAAGGCCTTAATCCAATTGCCATCAGGCCGCTCGTTCATTGCCGTCCATGGGTCGCTGGCATGGCCAGTTGCCATTGTAAGCAGGTGTTTAACCTGCATTGCTGCCAGCAGGTCGCTCACCAGCGGCGGCGTTTCAGCAGGAAAAAAGCCAATGACCAAATCATTGAGCGCGAAATAGCCTTCGTCAATTGCCAGCCCAACCGCCGTCGCCGTAAAGCTTTTGCTCAGCGAAAACAACAAATGTGGTCGTTCAGCCTCGTATGGCGACCACCATGCCTCGGCTACAACCGCGCCATGGCGCACGAGCATCACACTATGCAGACCGTGAATCTGGCTATCAAGCGCTTCGATAAACCGCAGCAAGCCTGCTGAGGCAATTCCCTGCTGTTCTGGGGTTGTCCGTGGCAAGCGATATTCATTATGTAAAATCATAGCAACAAACTCCATGCTCAAGCCATTTCAATCTGCTTAGTATCGTAGCAGCAGGCGCAACAAGCATGGAGTTTGGGTGAACTTAGATTGGTTGCCAAAGCGCTGGCACAATCTGCGGTTCCCAGCCGGGCAATGAGGTATGGGCTTGAATGCAGCGATAGTTTAGGCCATTGTGACGCACAAGGCTGCCAACGCTATAACTGGTGTAGGCTTGCCATGCACTAATTCCATTCTGGGTGGCAGTTGGCGATGGTGGGGCCATGGTCGGCACAAGGGTTGGGGTGGCACTCGCAGGAATTAAGGTCTTGGTTGGCGGCAACGTCGTTGCTGCTGGGGTTGGCGTGTTGGTACGCGTCGGCGTTAGGGTTGCCAGCGGCGTTGGCGTATTGGTGCTACTAGGGTTGGCTACATAGGGAAATTGCTGATTGCCAGCAACATCGCCCTCAGCGCGCAACGGAATATTGCTATCAGTCACAACATTGCCATACACATCAGTAATCCGAAACGTGAAGGGGCCGGTGCCCATGCCGCCAGGCACAAGAAAATAGTTATAATGCGCCCGCTCGACAGCTTGAAAAACCCCTTGCGGATTGCGAAACTCAAACTTAGCGATGGCATTGCGATGATTGCGCACTTGCACCCCAGCCCACCATTGGCTGCTGCCCTCTTTGTAATTGTAAATGAGCTGGCCGCCAAGATTGGGCACGCTGATCAATTGCCATGTAATTGGCACATTCCCAGCCTCAAGTGCTGCAATGCGCTCGAACGCTTGAGGGCTTAGGTCAATGCCACCAACCACGCAACCAGGGCAGCGATCAATAATTTTAACTGTTACGCTGCCGCGTGGCCCATTGACCGTCACAGAGGCCCCGCAATAATCGGCCAAGCCATAATCGCTGGTATTGATTGCAGCCACAAGCAGATCGCTGGGCACTGGCAAGCTACAATTACCCATGCCAACCGTTGGGTCATAATGGGTAGCCCGACCAGTGCGCAAAGCCCATGGATTGCTGATAGCCTGCATCGATTGCGCATTGCTTTTGGCAACCAGCAAGGCCGAAGCAAGCAGCATAGCCAACAGCAACCACAGGCCAATAATCATGCGTTGAGCTTGAATCCGTGCCATCAAATCCTCCAAACCATGCATAACAGGCGATTTCATTCTTGGCAAGGATGTTAATAAATTCAATGAAATTACAAACAATACTTTAAGCAAATTTTTACAAATGTCAAGCTTCGAAGTGGCTCAATGGGTAGATTGATGGTTGAAGTTCTACCAGCACGCGATTATCATCAACACCAGCTGCCGCCCACGCAGCGAGATTCGGCAAATCGCTAGCGTTGCTTAGCTCGATGAGATTGGCATTGGTACTCATCCATAATGCTGTTCGGGGCTGCCAATGAAGCGTCTGCAAGTGCAAGTTTGTTGGTGTCGAAAAGCTGGTTGCGATGAGACGATAGGCAATCCGATTGCGATGGGTAAAGCCTGCGCCAATCGCCCCTTGGCTAACAAGATCTGCGGGGGTAGCAAGCAGGCAAAGCTGTTGAGACTGTTCAATAAACAAGCTTATTCGGCCACTCGTAAAAATGTGCCATCCATCAGGCTGCTCATCCACAATGCCCATTTCACACATGAATTCGAGCATCGGGTCATGATCAGGGTTAGGAAGATCAAGCCCAACCAAACTTTGGGAAAGTGCAATCGCGATGGTCGATTGCTGTACCTTGGGAGCCTGCATCACATGCATCATAAACGTGCTCATCGCCCGATCAAGCTGGAACGGATCAACATAGGCAACCATTGGAACCACCAGCACAAAGCGCGTAGGGCTAAGCTGAAGATAACAACAGCGATGCTGGGCAATCATGGTTGTGCAACGCATGAGTAAACCTTTCTAGCATATAGAATAAACCTTCAATCAGAGCTGATTTCCAACGCTTTGAGCAAGTTTAGTCGAACCAGTGCTTGAAGGCCATGCGTTGGAACCCGCTTCGCTTGGATTATGGGTAACGCCCTACTTAACAAACGCTGGTAAAGCATCGGATTTAGATCCAGAGAATTCAAAAATCGACCAGCGGCTGACCACATTGCAATGATCAGCCGTCAGCAGCATAGGTATAAATGCAGCGCTACGCCAACAGAAATGGGGCCACAAGCTGAGCGACGAGCGGTGTTGCCATCAGTGTGTAATGGGTTGTGCCTGGCACAATCGCTAGCTGACCAGCTGGCCGACCAGAACCATCCATGCCGCCATCGCGCTGGCCGCCGCCCAACTGGCGGTAGAAGGCAACAATACCCTCGGGCCGCCAGCAGTCTGCATCGGCAAAGACCAGCATCACGGGCATTGGCAATGATGCCACCGCATCCGACCAGTCATAGTCTTGGGCTACCATCGCGCCTAGCTTGGTAAAAAGCCGCGTCCAATCGACCGCAGGGTAGAGCTGAGCCAACGGCGACTGCTGCAAGGCCGCACCGATCTGCGCCGCACCAGCACTCATATTGTCAAAGCTAGCAATCGCCTCTGGGTAGGCATCGGCGCGGCGCATGGGCGTTGAGACCAGCACCAAGCGCCGCACCAGCGTAGGATGGCGAATCGCCAACTGTAACGCCACTGCTCCACCCATCGAATAGCCCATCACCGCCGTTTGTTTAAGCGCCAATAGCTCGATTAGCGCCGCCACATCGTCAGCCATAAACTCGCGGCGCAGCGGTCGATCAATGTCGAGTGTGTGGCCGTGGCCCTGCAAATGGACGGCGATTACTTGGTTCGTCTTGGCCAACTCCGCCAACGTCGGCCCAAAGGTATCGCTGGGATTAACGCCTCCGTGCAGCAGAACGAGCGGCGCGCCACTCCCATGAATTTCATAGTAGAGTTTCAGCCCGTTAAGCTCGGCATACTGGCCTTGAACTGCATTTGAATCAACCATGAATCACATTCCTTTCCAAATGGGCAGCCGTTGGGCTGCAATCATATGAGTTTTGCGCTAACCGATACACCATGCATGGCACTATCCGAACATCCATGCTATTTTTACAGCTATCATCGTGCAAAACCGTGTAATCTGCAAGCCTCAAATAGGCCAGCAACGACATTTGCGTATCCTGCATTTATATTGGTGGTTATCGGCTATGATGGCCAGCGCACGGCAATAACCACCGATTGACCATTCAATGCTGGCGGTTAATTGTGGATTGGTGTTGCAGCTCATCAGGGTGATCAGTCCCGCCACGCTGGTGATAAAGCAGATTCGATTGCAGTTCGAAAGGATATGCTGTGAAGATCCAACGTCCGGCCAATCTTGGCCTGATTCTCCTGGCTTTTATTGCCTTTGTGGCTCTTGGTCTGCCCGATGGGTTGCTTGGTGTCGGCTGGCCCTCGATTCGGGCAAGTTTCGCTCAACAAATCGATGCGATTGGTTTATTTTTGACTGCATCGGTTGTTGGCTATATGGGTTCGACCTTCCTCAGCGGCATGTTGCTGGTACGGCTGGGTGTAGGCCGAATGCTGGCGATTAGTTGTTTGCTCACGGGAGTTGCATTAATTGGCTATACCCTTGTGCCTGCATGGTGGATGATGGCAGCGCTTGGGGTCATCGCTGGCATGGGTGCTGGCGCGATCGATGCAGGCCTCAACACCTATGTGGCAGCCCATTTTGGCGAAGGGCTGATGCAATGGCTACATGCTAGCTGGGGCGTTGGCATAACCCTCGGCCCAATCATCATGACTTTGGGGCTTGCGAACCTGAATACATGGCGCTTTGGCTATCTTGTGGTCGGTTGTTTTCAAATTGGTTTGGCGCTTTGTTTTGCCCTGACCAGCCACATGTGGAGCCGCCATGCTGCGGCAGCCAGCGCTGAACCAGAGGTTCGCCTGACAGATTACAAAACGCCGATGGGCGCAACCTTGAGCCAGCCGCGGGTTTGGCTCAGTATTACACTGTTTTTTCTGTATGTTGGGGCTGAAGCGTCGCTTGGCACATGGGCCTACAGTTTACTGACCGAATCGCGCGGCGTGGAAGAAACCTTAGCGGGATTCTTTGCTGGGAGCTATTGGTTCAGCTTTACCATCGGGCGGATTGTCGCTGGCCTGATCGCCACTCGTTTGGGATCTCATCGGCTGGTGTTGGGTGGCTTAACTGGAGCTTTTCTCGGTGCAGCATTACTGCTCTGGAATCCCTCACCAATCGCGAACGTGATTGCAGTGGCAATCATCGGCATTGCAATCGCGCCGATCTTTCCAGCGCTTATGTCGGGCACCAAAACGCGCGTTGGCGACCATCATGCTGCCAATACCATCGGCATGCAAATGACCGCAACTGGCTTTGGCATGGCAGTCATCCCTACCCTTTTGGGCGTGCTGGCCCGCCGAATGTCGCTCGAAATTATCCCAATCTGCTTGCTGATCGTCTATGCGGTGATGATTGGGGTCTATGGGCTGGCAATGCGGGTTCAAAAGCCCACCAATATGCCCAGCAGCGTAGAAATAGAACATTCGTAATAAGAGCCCAGCAGAACGCAGCATGCTTTTAATGAGCATGCTGCGTTCTGCTTTTAGTCCAGCAAGGAGCACTAAACCATTTAATCTAGCGTTCGCCAATTGCATAGGGCTGCCATGCTGCTGGCCAATCCTCAGGCTCATAAATATCGTAGCTAATGCGCTGTGTATCGGCTGATGGATCGTGGATAGCGCGAAGCGTTGCTAAGCCCTCGTCGTCACAGCGCCACCAGCCAGTTGCTGGATCAATTGCAATCACGCCTGTTTGATAGGCAGCAACGTAGGTCGCAATCAGCGCGCTAATCGATGAATAATCAACCACGATGGTTGGATCATGTGAATCGTTCCAGAGCACCGGCGCATGATCGTTTGCTTGCTCTGTCAGAGGAATTAAACGCCTATCATAGCTTTGGCAAATTGGAAACCAAACTGTACACCATGGAAATTCAACGCCAAACTCGTTATCATCGCGATAGGTTGCCAGCGCTTCTTCCAGCGGCAGAAAATCGAGATGGCCAAACAACGTAGCGCCATGCTCAGTGCCATTATGCCAACGATAAAGCGTCGCTACATCGTCGGGTAAGCGCAAGGGAGTAAGCAAAGCGTTGAGTTGTTCAAGTTGGTCCTCGCTGATGCCAGGCTTAAGTTGGGCATAGCGATCAGCTGCATGCTGAGCAAGAAAGTCTTCGAATTCAGTAAGCAACGCTACCAATGCTTGTTGGGCTGGGAGAATCGGCTGTTTTTGGGGACGTGGCAAGCGAACTGGTTCAGCAAGCGCCGCTGCCGCCGCTGCCCGCGAAGCCGTATATGCCTGAGCATGGATAAGGTCGCAGCGTACCTCGACACTTCCCCGTTCAGCAATAATAGCTCGCAAGGTTGGATCATCAACGTTATAGCCCATCCAAAAAGCTGGGCGAGAAGAATAGCCCGCTTGGAACATCGCTGGATAAGCGAGCAAATAGCGTGGGCAGCGTTCCAAACAAGCCTTTTGAAAGCGCCAAAGGTCTGACTCGGGGACATCTGGCCGCAGAAAAAGCATAACAAAGCAAAATTGTGCCCTAAATGGTTGGGGAATAAGCTGAATTCCATTCATGGTCGTATGCTGATAGACCATTGGCATAGCCAAAATCGCGTTATACATGCGCTCGGCCTCGCTAACGCTACGGGGAATTGCTAAGCGGAGCAGATAAGCTAGCTCTATGTAGGACATAAAAAAATCATCATATACCTGTAGATTAAGGATCGCATCAAAATAGACCAGTGGCGTTAAAAGGGTAAAGATGGTAACAAAAGAGCAAGCGAGATTTTCACGTTCAGCCATTGATTGTGTTTCAGTCATCAAACTATACAAGTTCGTATCAATCATGCGCAACCACGTGCGGTCCAGCGCTGGCGGTGGATAGACCAAAATATGCCGATTAATCTTGCCTGTGATGCTTGGATTGAGAAGGTAATTGGTTTGGATACAGTTAAACACCTGTTGCCGTTCCTGCGCGCTGATCTGAAGACCTACTGTATCCCAACGCTCAAGAATCAAGCGCGCGATCGAACTGATGGATTGTGAGTTCTCCATGGCAACACCTCTCCTTTTTCGTTTACTCAATAACCAGATTCTACCAGCAAGCGATGGTATAATCCAAGCATACCCCAACTGCAATAAATCTGCGCCACGATGCTCTATCTACTAGGCACTTAATTGTTAATAAGGAGTCCTACGATGAAACCTGAAGACATTGCCAAAAAAGTTCGCGAAGCCGCTGAAGATGGCTTGAAAAAAGCCCAAACCAATAGCACTGACGATCAACTCGACCAAGCAAGCGAGCCGCGCGATCGTCGCCCAGCCAAGGAAGCAGACGAACATATTACCTTGCGCAAACGCCGCCGCCCAAGTGGCAACGATAACGAATAATCACCTGCTCACGATTGGAAATACTCGCCGATTTTTGCACTTTGTAGGAGTGTTGTATGCAGCAGATTGCGCCGCGACGCTGGCGTTTGACGCGTTTTAGCTTCGTTTTACTCTTGCTCTTAGCCGCTTGTGCCGATCTCTCCGAACCAACTCCGGTGGCAAAACGCACTCCGATTACTGGCCAAGCCACACCCGCCGCTCCAACCCGCACGCCCGCTGGCCGCGATGATCAGACCTGGCTGATTATGCTTTACTCCGATGCCGATGATGAGATTCTTGAGGAAGATATGCTCAACGATCTCAACGAGGCCGAATTGGTCGGCTCGACCGATCGGGTGCGCGTGGTCGCCCAAGTGGATCGCTACGATGGTGGCTACGATGGCGATGGCGATTGGACAAGCACCAAACGCTTTTACATCGAGCAAGACGACAACCTTGAGCAAATGAACTCCAAGGAAGTTGCCGATCTTGGCGAGCAAAACATGGCCGATGCCGATACCTTGATCGATTTTGTCACATGGGCCGCCAAAGCCTATCCCTCGGATAAATATGTGCTGATTATGTCGGATCATGGCTCGGGCTGGCCTGGTGGCTGGACTGACCCTGAACCTTCAACCCTCGGTCGCCACGATATTCCCTTGGCCGAGAGCTTTGGCGATATGCTGTTTCTGATGGAAATGAGCGAAGCTTTTGAGCATATCATTGCCGAAACGGGGATTGGCGAATTCGAACTGATTGGCTTTGATGCCTGTTTGATGAGCCATGTGGAAGTCTATAGCGCGATTGCACCCTATGCCCGCTATGCAGTGGCCTCGCAAGAGGTCGAGCCATCGCTTGGTTGGGCCTATGCCGCCATTCTTGGCCGCCTAACCGATAGCCCAGAGATTGACGGCGCTGAGCTTTCGCGGGCGATCGTCGATAGCTATATCGAGCAAGATCAACAAATTCTCGATGATGATGCGCGGGCCAAGTATGTTTCGCGGACCTACGACTTCGATGGCGAGGTTTCTGCAGAAGAAGTATTGGAGCAAGAACGCAAGGCCATCACGCTGACGGCGGTTGATTTGGGCAAATTGCCAGCGGTTATCGATGCGCTTGATCGCTTGGTGATAACCTTGGCCGAAGCTGAGCGCAAAGATATTGCCGCCGCTCGCCGCTATACCCAAGCCTTCGAGAGCGTTTTTGATAGCGATCAGCCCAAGCCCTATATTGATCTTGGTCACTTTGCCCAATTGCTCAAGCAAAAAGTCAATGTGCCAAGCGTCAACAAAGCAGCCGACGACTTGATTAAAGCCATCGACAAGAGCTTGATCGAAGAAAAACATGGCGACGAAAAAGCTGGCGCAACTGGCATCTCGATTCACTTTCCCAATTCGAAGCTCTACACCAGTGCCGATGCTGGCTATAAATCGTATAACACGGTTGCGGTAAGCTTCGTTAACGATTCGCTGTGGGATGAATTTTTGGCCTTCCAATACGCCAAAAAGCCCTTGCCAACCAGCGTTGAGCAACCAACCGCCACCATCGAACGCCAGCCAACGCCTGAACCAGTTGATGTCGGCGAGGTTGAAGCTCCTGGCGCTGAGCCAATTACGGTTGCGCCAATTCAGCTTTCATCCACCACCGCCAGCCTTGATCGGCCAGTTGTGCTCAACAGCAGCATCACTGGCGATAATATTGCCTTTGTCTATATCTTCATCGGCTATTACGATCAAGAATCCGATGCGATTCGCGTGTTGGATATGGATTATCTTGATGCTGAGCAAACCCGCGAAATTGGTGGGGTCTTTTATCCCGATTGGGGCGCGGCCTCGACGATTGATATTGAGTTCGAATGGGATACGCAAGTGTTTGCCATGCAGAATGAAACCCAATCGAGCTTAGCCTTGTTCAGCCCCGAAGATTATGGCGCATCGCCAGAAGACGCAACCTACACGGTTGAAGGCTTGTATACGACTGCCAAAGGCAAAAAGAGCCGTCGCGCCTTGTTGCTGTTCAGCAATGGCGAGTTGGTGCAAGTGCTCGGCTACACGGGCAAAGAAGATACTGGCTCGTTGCGCGAAATTAACCCCAAGCCTGGTGATAAATTTGTGCTGCTCGATACCTGGCTCGAAGAATCGCAGCAAACAGGCGAGAGCGAATTCGTCAATTACGAAGGCGAAGATTTTGTCTTTGGCTCGGATAACTTTACCTGGCAGCTTGAGCCAGCGCCAGCAGGCAACTATTTGGTTGGCTTCTTTGCCGAAGATTTTGATGGCAATGTCTACTCGGCCTACGAAACCTTGATCGTCGAATAACTGCTTAAACAAGCAAGGCACTGGGTAACCCAGCGCCTTGCTTTATTTTAGGGCAATGAATAATTTAGGGCAGCCAGATTAACCAAACTTCACTATTGCCATAGACCGAGCCAGCCACATCGCGGAAGGTAATCGTCAGCGGTTGATCGAGCCATGTTTGCAACTCGCTCCGTGAAATTTCGACAATTTGCGGCGTAGTCAACGTGTTTTCATACAAGATTTGATTGTTCGCCCAAACCGTCATGCGATCATCAACCCGTACTTCGGCCACCGCATCGCGGCGCGACGAGAGGTAAAAACGTCCAGTCGTTGGCAGCGGACCATGAATCGTCAGGGTCGTGGTGTAGTAAATTTGGCCTTGCTGCGTGATCGGAATCAAGGCTTGGGCAATCGGATTGATCACAACCGGAAAGATCTGGCGCTGATTCGTCACCAACGGCAAGAAAGTCATTGAATTGCCAACGCCTGGGGTAACGCTTGGTTGTACCGTTGGCGTTGCGGTTGGAATTTCGGTTGGCGTTGCAGTGCTCGTTGGCGTTGCGGTTGGGGTTTCGGTTGGCGTTGCAGTGCTCGTTGGCGTTTCGGTTGGAATTTCGGTTGGCGTTGCAGTGCTCGTTGGCGTGTTGGTTGGAATTTCGGTTGGCGTGTTGGTTGGGGTTTCAGTTGGTGTTGCGGTTGCAAGCGGAACGCGGCGCAACAAAATGCTTATGCTATCGCCATAAAAATTCGAGGTTGCAAGATCAACTAAACCATCATTATTCAAATCGGCATAGATTAATGAGGTTGGGTGCACTCCGACGCTCACAAGTTGCGGCGCGCTAAAATTGGCATTGCCTAAGCCAAAGTAAATACTGACCGTGCCTGGATCGACATCGCTAAGCGTATTGGTTGCCAAAATATCAAGCAAACCATCGCCATCAAGATCGCTGATTTCAATATCGCCTGGGCCTTGCAAGAAAATCGTTGGCGTAAGTTGGCTAAAACTCCCAGTGCCGTTATTGATCAAGCGGGTCATGCTTTGTTCAAAGCGGTTAACCCCAATAATATCGTTATCGCCATCAGCATCAATATCGCCAATGCCAGCGCTATGCGGCACCGACCCAATAGGATAATGAAGCGCAGCGGCAAACGTGCCATTAGCATTATTACGCAACACACTGACGCTATTGCTGCCAGCATTGGCCACAACCACCTCAGGATAGCCATCGCCGGTTAGGTCGCCGACTGCCTCAAGCGTTGGCGATGCTTGAACATTATAGAGAACCTGATTGGCAAACGTACCATTGCCGTTGCCCAATAACACACTGACACTTTGGCTATTGATGTTGGTTACGACCGCATCGAGCCGAGTATCTTGGTTGAAATCGCTCAAAATTACGTCGGTTGGGCGTGAACCAGTAGCAAACGATTGGCCCAGCACGAAGGTGCCATCGCCATTGCCAAGCATAACAACCAGTCGATGCGTACTTTGATTCGTCACGACAATATCGAGATGCTGATCATTATTCAGCCGCCCAACATCAATCCCACACGGAGCCGCAATTCCATAACTAGCGCGGGTTGGAAAACCGCCAGCCCCATCATTGATAAATATCTGAACTTCGCTTACCAATTGATTGGTCGTTGCCAAATCGACAAAACCATCGCCGTTGAAATCGCCACGCCCCAATTCACAAGGCCGACTTGGCGCAGCATAGGTCACTACAGGATGAAAATCAATTGGATTAGGCAAGTTTTGAGCAGTTAACTCTTGACTATTGGCATTAACAATCAAGAAACTGCTCACCAAAAGAGTGCCAACACTTGCGAGCAGGCCACGCCGAAAAAAGCTGGTTGTCATGCGAAAATCTCCCATCAATCGAGTATGCAGCTAGGTTGTTCTCTCCAATGAGGTTGCAGCAAAGTATACCAGAAAGGCTGTCTCAATAGAAAGCCTAATTTTTAGCTAGTTGCCACGCAACCTGCTGCAAATAGTGAGCTTGCGCATCAGGTAAATCGGTTAAGTTTGGCAAGGATTGGCTTGGTGGCAGGAAGAGGGTCGTATAAAAAACGCAGGCGGTTAAATATGCACCGTTTAATGTTGAATGGTTTTGATCTGGCTCGTAGAGCGCGATTGAGCGATCGTGTTGGCGAACTTGTTGCCAAGCAGCGCCCGCCTTAACCAAGATTGCCTGTTGCCCAGCGGCCTGCGCATAGGCCGCATTAAGCTGTGGTTGCTGCTCAGGTGCATACTCACGCGCCCACGTCGCAAAGATCACTGGCGTTGCGCCTTGCTGACGAATCGCTTGAATCCAGCGGCTTGCTGCTTGTTGAAACCCCTGCGGATCTTCAATTGGCCCAAGGCTGCGCTCTTGCAACACCACATATTGCCAGCGTTGGCGTTGCAAGGCCTGCAAGCCCACGCCATCATTCCAATGCTTAGCCAAACTTGCGCCGCCTTCGACCACAGTTTCAATTTCAAGGCAATAGCGCGGCTCCCCAGCAGCAGCCAATTCCGCCAACAAATTGGGCATGTTGTGGCCATAGGTATGGCTATTACCAATAAAAAGCAGGCTAACTTTTTGGCAATTCTGCTGATTATTAATCCAAACCAAGGCCCCAATACTTGCTACCACAACCGCAATTAAGATCAATCCTTGGGCAAACCAGCGTTGCATCTATCCTCCTCACAAGCATTCAGCATTCTCGGCTAGGTTGCAGCCATGCATTAACCACGGCATGATCCCCTCACCCCAACCCCTCGCCCGTGCACGGGCGAGGGGCTTTAACTCCATGGTTCTGCCGCACTCAATGGTGAAAACGGTTGGCTCCACCTCGCCCGCGTTCAGTGGGCGAGGTGGCTGGGGGTGAGGGAACACGGTTGCCAATCACCAGTAAAGTATTTGGGCTACGAGAAACTTAATTTGCCAAGCGTTGTTGCCGTTGCGCCCACCAACTTTGCGGCCAATTTGTATAGCAAATATGAATAATGATCGCCAAAGGCAGAATCCAAGCAAAGCGCATAGCAGTTGAGCCAGCCAATGGAATAAACAAAACCCATGCATACGAGAGCGGAATCGTCCACCATTTGGGGTAGAACAGAACCAACACCATATAGGTATAAATGCCAAAAAATGGCGAGGCCAACGCCATCACCGCAATGCTAAGCACAATCCGTAAATCACGCTGCTTGAAGAGCAAGGGAATCCAAATAAAGGGCAAGCCAAAGCGCCATGTATCCAAAGCAGAATAGCGCCACATATGCACCGGCAAGGCTTCAGTATTGGTCAGCCAACGCACTGGCCAATCGATGCCAAACACCGCAAAACTAAGCAAGGCCATAATGATCGGCGCAACCAACATTTTGCCTAATACCGGCCATGATTGACCAATGATCAGATAGAGCATCGCTAAAGCCATAATTTGCGGCTTAATTGCCAAAAAGCATAAGCCAATTCCATTAACTAAGGGGTTTTCGTGCTTGAGAATTAAATATATCCCTATGCATAAATAAATATCAATCTGACCCAACCAAAATTGGCCAATAACCGCAAACGAGGCTACAATTAATGGATTGACATCCATCGTATAAATGAGCCAAAACAGAATGGCAAACATTACCATATTCCAAAGTGGCCATTCAATTGAGTTATGCGGTAAAAGCCCTAACGGAGCCAAAAACCAACGCGCATAATAAGGAACATAGCCACAATCAAGGCAACCTTTGGCAAATGGAATATAATGATTATATAAATCACTGCCATACGGCATTACAAACGAGATTCCAATATAAAAGAGCACCATCACAATCGAACTAATCCATGCAATTCTTCGCCAATTGATGGTTGGTTGTTGGCTCATCGGTTGCGTTCCTCAATACTTCGACAATCGTTCGCTTGGTTGTGCAGCACGTGTTGCAGCATCCGCAGCTTAGCAAAAGCTACTTAATACGGAGATCTATGGGAAATTCAATCGTCATGATTCCAGTTATGTGTGATCCTGAGATGGCTGATTGGGTAGCAGAATATGGGATTACGCTGCCAACATTACACGCTGATAGTCGCTATCCCACGTTGGCCGAAATGCGAGCCTTCTTCCAGCGTTTTCCCGAATATACAGTCAGCGAAAGCATTAATGATCAGGTCTGCGATTTGTATATTCAAGGTCGCGAAGCATATCAGTATACGCCGATTTGGTTTCGTGAATTCAAAGGCGACGAGCACGAACCACTCAGGATTCATTTTCACAAAGGGAATTATGAGTTAGTTTTATGGATTGTGCATCAAATCGCCGCCTGGTGTGGCCCAATGGTTGTCTGCACCCAAAGTTCGGGCGTTCCCATGCTCATCAGCCATGATATGGTCTTTGATCAACATTTGATCGACCAATTTTATGCATTGGAATGAGCGCTGTGGTTACCACAGCGCCCGTTTAATCTGCTTAGGGCACGTTGGCGGTGCGGGCTGCTGCCAGCAGATGATACCATTCTTCGCGATTGAGTTCGATTTGCAGGGCTTCTTTGGTTGCGGCAATTCGGCCTGGGTTGGTAGTGCCAATGATTGGTAAAATCTGGGCTGGGTGGCGCAACAACCATGCCAACTGAATCGCTTCGGAGCTTACGCCATAGCGTTCAGCCAATTGATTGACCAAGGCCGCCGTTGCCTTAACGTTCGCTGGCGCATCATCCTTGAAATTAACCAACTGGCCACCAGACAATGGCCCCCAGGCTTGAATTTGAATCTTGTGCAAACGACAATAATCGAGCAAACCGAAGGCTGCATTAAACGGCAAATTGCTACGATTGGTATCAATGCCTTCGCTAATTAATTGATGATGCAACAAACTTAATTGCACCTGATTCACCACCAACGGCTGATCAAGCACCGCTTGGGTTAGCTCAATTTGGGCTGGCGAATGGTTGCTGACCCCAAAATAGCGCACTTTGCCGCTTTGTTGCAATTGGTCAAAAGCCCGCGCAATTTCCTCTGGCTCGACCAGCATATCAGGTCGGTGTAACAGCAACAGATCAAGGTGATCGGTGTTGAGTCGTTTGAGGCTGCCTTCAACCGAGGCAATAATATGCTCGTAGCTGAAATCGTAGCGCTGCGGCGAGCCAGCAGGCTCATCTGCAAAACGAATACCACACTTCGATTGCAAAACGATCTGATCGCGCAGGCTTGGTTGCTCTGCCAACAGTTCACCAAACATTCGCTCAGATTTGCCCCGTGTATAAATATCGGCATGATCAAACAGGGTAATATCTTGTTCCAGTGCGGCAGCCAGCGCTTTGCGCCCAGTTTCATATTCGCTGCTCGTCCACGGCTCGTTGCTCCAATTACCCCCAATCGTCATACAGCCATAGCCAATTGGCGACATCTGGAGATCAGTTCGTGAAATCGTGTACGGGTTTTTCATACTAGCATCTCACACTATCCAAAGCCTTGGGGTAGGCTTCGGCTCAGCTTTAGGGTAACACATTTTTACGCCAACCAGCATTGCTAGCTATAATTTTCGTTTTGTATAGCAGAATAGTAGCTGACACTAAAATGTTGCTTTTTTCGCCAGCCACTATGTTTATGTCGAATAGAGTACGCTTATTAACGTTCATTGTTGAGATACACAGCCAGTTGTTCGCGCGATAGTTGCCACATAGTTTGGGATAGATAGGGCTTGAAGCCAAGGGCTTGGTTGATTTTCAACATCGGCGCGTTCGAGTTAGCGTTGGTCGTACGCACAAACTGCACCATTGGCAACTCGTGCCGAATATAATCGACCATGGCAGCCTTGAGCCAACGCCCTAGCCCGTGATTACGATAGTGCTCAAAAACACCGGTATCTCCTTGCTGAACAACATGCGGTCGTTCGCGATGCCAAAAAATTTCGGTAAAACCTGCCAACGCTTGGGTCGAGCGTTCGCGGACATAATACGTCCAGCGTTGCATGCCATTGGCCATCTGAGTTTGCTCAAGCTCACGTAATTGGCTGGGAGTAAACTGAATTGGCTCATACTCTAAATCGTCGTAGGGCTGTTGATTCATCACTGTGTAGAGATCCACAATCGCAGCCAATTCAGCCTCAGGATATGGCCCCTGCCACAAACCCAATTCAAAGCGCTCGCCCAAATGCTGGCTTTGTTCAAGCCATTGCTGCACCAATTGATGGTCAAGTTCAGCCAGAATTAATTGGTTAACATGGGTTTTCAGACGGGCCTCAGCGCCAACTTTTTGGGCAAAATGCTCGCCAGCAGCAACCGACTGGGTTGTCGCGCTCACAAGCACATTACGCTCGGCCTCAACAAGCGTCGGCTGAATGGCCTGCAATAAACCACGTGCCAAGCCACGCCCACGATAGGCAGGCAATACTGCGAGATTAAGGTCAGCAAGATTGCGATTGGTATCGAGCAGCAACATATGCACCATTATTGCTGCCACAATCCGCTCGGAATCCCACCATGCCCAAACTCGATAATCGATAAAATCGGGCAGATTTTCCCATAGCTTAATCAAGAGCGGAGCAGCAATCAGCGGCTCGTCGGGCGTGCGCTCATGGCGAATCTGCTGCTCAAATTGGGCAAGGGCTGCATATTCAGCCTCGGTTGCTTGACCTAATTTAAATGTAGTTAATTGCATTCGCTTCTCCTGCTAGCTCATTCGATCAGCCAGCGCTGCTTTAACCGCAGGGCTAGCCCGCAACGCACCATAAACCTTAATCGATTTAATCGTTGCTTGGGCCAATTCTGGTGAAATATCGTTGTTTAGAATCAACAAACCAACAACAACAATCCGCGCCTGCTCATTATTGTGTTGCATGCGCTGCAAATCCTCGCGGTCAAAGCTAATCACGCCTAAAACCGATGAGGTGCGCACAACTGCCTGTTTAATGGCTTCATCGTGGTTGCCAAGCTGGGTGCGCACTGCGGCACGAAAAAAATCAGTGCGGCTGGAATAAAAGCCTTGATCAACCAAAAGGTCGATCTGGCCCAAATCGACCACGCTCAAATTGATCGATACTTTTTCAATATCCGCCATATATCCTCCGCTTGTATTCCATATGGAATACAAAGAGCATACATCGGGATGATACCCGTGTCAAGTAGCACAATTAATCAGTTATGTGATCAAGTAAATCAATTCATTATGTCAAATAAGATCAATAATCTGTTAAGCACTTTAACCAAGAAAGTTTAGGGCGATCTGTGCATAGCGGCAGGTAAAAAGCTTAATTAATTATTACGAATCGGTCAGGAGCATGTTTGGGCTTGGGCAATTTAGCTAATTGATTGACTCACTGGCCATTTGTACAACATGCACAATTAACAATCAATTAAGATCGTGCAATTTGCTAATTCAAGCCCATATTTGGATCGGCTATGCTTAGCACTAACCAAGTTTCAGTCATCATATTGCTGCCAAGCAAGCCAAAACCGGTTTTTGTTTGTACGTTTTGTACAAGTGTCCAACAAAAACCAGCTTCAACCATTCAACCATCATCCACAATCCGATGATCCCCAGCGCTGCGGATCACGAATGTTCAAGCAGTTAGCGTCCGACATTCAGCACAAGTTAGGGAGACCCGCAGCATGGAAATGATTAACGGAGCCGATACGGTTTGGGTGCTTCTCTCAGCCGCCCTGGTTATGTTGATGACCCCCGCCTTAGGGCTTTTTTATGGTGGGATGGTTCGCAAGAAGAACGTGCTTTCAACCTTGATGCACAGCTTTTTTATGTTGGCCTTAATCAGTGTGCAATGGGTACTCTTTGGCTATAGTTTGGCGTTCGGGCCTGATGTTGGTGGCGTAATTGGCAGCCTCGATTGGGTTGGCCTGCGCAACGTGGGCATTGAGCCAAACCCAACCTATGCAGCAACCATCCCGCACCAAGCGTTTATGATCTACCAAATGATGTTTGCGGTCATTACGCCTGCCTTGATTTCAGGTGCATTTGCCGAACGCAAGCGCTTCAAATCGTTTGTCGTGTTCTCATTGGCTTGGTCAACCCTGATTTACGCGCCAGTAGCGCACTGGGTTTGGGCTGATGGTGGCTGGTTGCGCTCATTAGGCGCGTTGGACTTTGCTGGTGGCACGGTTGTGCACATTACCTCAGGGGTTTCGGCCTTAGTTTGTGCCTTGGTGCTTGGCCGCCGCTCAGGCTATGGCAAAGAAGCAATGGAGCCACACGATACCACAATGACCGTGATTGGCACCGCCTTGTTGTGGTTTGGCTGGTTCGGCTTCAATGCAGGCAGCTCGTTGGGTGCTGGCGGCTTGGCCGTTTCAGCCTTTGTCAACACCAACTCCGCCGCAGCCATGGCAATGCTGGCTTGGATGACCGCTGGCTGGATTCAACACAAACGCCCAAGCGTGCTTGGCGCTTCTGCTGGGGCCGTCGCTGGCTTGGTCGCAATCACCCCTGCTGCTGGTTTTGTTACCCCAATGGCCTCGTTGCTGATTGGCTTCTTGGCTGGTGGGATCTGCTACTTCGTGGTCGAAAACTTGGTGCGTGGTCGGGTCGACGATGCGCTTGATGTGTTCGGCGTACACGGGGTTGGCGGTTTGCTGGGGGCACTTTTGGTCGGCGTTTTCGCTACCAAGAGCATCAATCCAGCTGGCGCTGATGGCGTACTGGCAGGCAACTGGAGCCAACTCGGCGTACAAGCACTCACGGTCGGGATTGTGGCAGTCTATGCTGGTGCAATGACCTGGGGCATTCTCAAAGTTGTTGATCTCTTGTTTGGTATTCGGGTCAGCGAAGCCGAAGAAGAACAAGGCTTGGATAGTAGCCAACACGGCGAAGTCGCCTATCGGATGGGTGCCTAATCGATTTGAATCTTTCTCGTATTCTTTTATAAGGAGTTACACCATGGAATTCATCATTGCTTTGGTCTTGTTCGTCGCGATGGTTGGTGTTTGGTTGCGCATGCCAAAGAGCACCCAAGCCTAAGTCGATTGGTTCAACCAGCGCTATGGAATTCCCCATAGCGCTGGTTTTTTGTTTAATCATATGCGCGATCAGCGGTTAGGTGCAAGAGTTTAGCGGATTGAAAATCATGTTCCCTCACCCCCCAACCCCCTCGCCCACTGCACGCGGGCGAGGGGGAGCCGACCGTTTTTCACGACACAGTGCAGTAAAATCGCAGCGTTAAAGCCCCTCGCCCATTGCACGCGGCGAGGAATTGGGGGTGTGGGAATCAGGCGGAGGTTGACATGATGTACCAGTACAGTTAGCTGCAAGGATTCAGTGAGCTTGACAGCGAAATTATGTCAATTAATTTAAGGAGCATATTCGCTGCGCGCCACTCAATTCATTGATCATGATGGCTCAGCGTTCACGCAGCAGTTTGCACATGCCTGGTTGCTCCTTGTAGCCTAAGGTATGATTCAGCGCCACAATCGCTGTATTCGTGCTATCGTTGCCCGTGACGATCCGCTCCATCTTTAAGCGTTGGGCAAGCAGGGCACTTTGCACCTTGAGGGCCATGCCCAGCCGGCGGCCTCGATAGGCCCGATCGACCGCGCTAAACTCATGACTCATCGTTCGCGCTGCATCATCAAAGCCCATGCCAACCAGACCAACCCAGCGCTCACCATCGGCCACAATAAACTGCCCCTCAGAGCGGAACCAGTCAGCCCCAATAATTTCATGGACATACTCTTCAAAGGTGGGAAAGGAATCGTCATTGCCAGGAAGATCGGGCGCTAAGCGACGGTTAAGCTCATAGAGTTTGCACGCTGCATCAGGCTGTTTGGCCACCTCGGCGAAGGTGAAGAAGGAAAATCCTGCCGCCTCAGCTGTTTGGACAACTGATTGAAACGCGTTGGCATCGAAACTGGCCACATCGAGCACCATCGTGAAAAAACGCTGGCTCAGGCTAAATCGATGCTGCTGAGCAAACCGCAGCGCCAGCGCATCGCCATCGCGAACATGACATTGCAACGTCCGCCATGCTTGGCGTTCAAGCAACTGCTGGGCAGCAACGACTAAGGCCGTGCCAATGCCCTGGCCACGCTGCGCCGCATCGACCACGACTTGCAGTTCAAACCAGCCATCAGGCCGCCACGGAGCGCGGGCGATCCAACTCGATCCCAGCAGGCTGCCATCATGAGCCAAGGCAACCATCCGCTGAGCAACATACCCATCGGGGGTCGGCTGATCATGCGCCAGCGGGCTATCACCTGTAAGCACCGTGCTGCCTTCGCTGGCGATCAGCCGAACAAGCGCAGCAGTATCACGACTGTCTGCGGGCCTGATGATGCTATCCATCCCAAATCCTTGCAATCTGGCAAGCCTCAAAAAACGGTATCGACCGCTGGCGCTCACCCTAAACATGCAGCATCCATCCATGGATTGGCACACGACCCATCCAATCCCATGGATTTCAGCATGATAACCGAATTTGGACGTAGATAGAACCCTCAGTTCTGTGTTGCTGATTATGATTTCTTTTTGCGCAACGCAAAGCCGCTTTGGATGCCAATAAAGATCAATGTCAGCACGCCGACGCAAATCCGCGTCCACCACGAGCTTAGCGTGCCGTTGTATTGCAGAATAGAAATGATCGTTGCTTCGATCAGAATGCCGAACAAGGTACCGATCACGTTGCCAACCCCACCGGTGAGCAGCGTGCCGCCCATCACCACCGCCGCGATAACATCAAGCTCCACGCCGGTCGCGAACTGCCCATAGCCAGCCAGCAGCGAAATGCTGAATACAATTCCAGCCAAGGCTGAACAAAAGCCACTAAGCGCATAGACCAAAATTTTGGTGCGGCCAACCGGAAACCCCATCAGCGCCGCCGACTGCTCATTATTGCCGATAGCATAAACAATTCGGCCAAAACGGGTAAAGTAGGCAAGATAGACCGCCACAACCAAGAGCGCTGGCCCGACGAGGGTCGGAATGTAAATGTAGGCTTTGGCAAAAAAAGGCAGATAGATCGGTGTCAAGGCCAAGTATTTGTACAATGGGTCTGTAATGGTGACCGATGTAAGGCTAATGATATAAGCAAGACCGCGGGCAAGAAACAGGCCCATCAAGGTAACGATGAACGGCTGCACTTTGAAAAAATGGATGAGGCAGCCCAAACCAAGCCCAATCGTTGTACCCATTACCAGCATCAGCGGCATAACTACAAGCGGGCTGACCCCAAGGTTGAGTAGCGCCGCCGATGCTGCCGTCGTCAGGGCCAAAACACCACCGACCGACAGATCAATCCCTCCTGTCAAAATCACAAAGGTCATGCCAATGCCAAGGATTAGCAGAAAGCCATTGTTAATAAAGAGGTTGAAAAATGCCTGAGGCCGTTGCATCGCAGGGTACAACTGCGCGCCAATGATGTAGGCCAGAAGAAAAATTGTGATTGTAGTCAGCAGCGGGCCATGCCGCAGGACGGAAAGCTTCAGTCGTTGTGTCATGGTCAATCCCTTTCAAAGCGCTGGTTCGATGCTATGGATGTGGCAGGCCTGGCTTCTCATCCTGCGGCTGCACCGCCGCTGGGTTACTCTTGCCCCGACGTTTGATCAGCCGCCGATCGGAATAGAGCAGGATCACTAGCAGTACAAGCACCGCCCGTCCGGCCAACAAGGCGTTCGCTGGCACTCCCAGCGCATACATCGAAAGCGTAAATGTCCAGATGACAATTGCGCCAATCACGCTCGCCAGCAGCGAAAAACGCCCACCAGACAACATCGTGCCACCCATCACCACGGCCAAAATCGCGTCGAGTTCATAATTAAGGCCATTGTTGTTGCCATCGGCGCTATGCACATACGAGCTAAGAATCAAACCAGCAAGCGCGCTGCAAAAACCGCTAAAGGTGTAGGCTAACAACTGAATATTCTTGGCGCTGATACCGCTGTAATATGTGGCTTTGGAGTTGAGACCCACTGCTTCGATAAACAGCCCAATCGGGGTTTTGCGTACACCCACCCATGCGAGGATAGCGACCGCTGCAACAATGTAGATTGAGACGGGCAAGCCCAAGATATAGCCATTGCCAAACCAGAAATAGGGCGTGTAGTAGATTGTGATAATCTGACCGTTGCTAATCAACTGGGCGATGCCCCGACCAGCTACCATTAAAATCAGAGTTGCCACCAGCGGCTGAATCTTGGCCCGCGATACCAATAAGCCATTCCAAAGGCCGCACAGCGTGCCCGCTGCCAGCGTCGCAATCACAATGATTGCCAGTGGCGTGTTGGTTGCATTTCTAGTCAGAATCTCGTTTGAGACCAGCTTGTCACCAGGCGCTGGGTTGATCAAAACAGCACCCATGGCCGCCGAAATTGCCATCACCGCCCCAACCGAAAGATCAATCCCGCCAGTGGCGATGACTAAGGTCATGCCGATTGCTACCAGCATCAGCGGCGCACCGTTATTCAACACATCGATCAGATTGCCGTAGAGATGGCCATCCTGCACATTGATCCGAAAAAATCCAGGCACAAACAGCGCATTAAAACCCAGAATAACTGCCCACGCCGTGAGCACCCAAAACAGCCGACTTTCGCGAATGCGGCTGAAGGAAATTCGATTGTTCATGCCTCACCTGCCATCGTTTGCATAAGAGTCCGATCGCTTACCGCATGGTCGTATTCGGCCACTTTCACATGGTCACGCAAGACCACAATCCGGTCGCTGATCCGCACCACCTCTTCCAACTCCGAGGAAATAAAGACGATCGACATGCCATCCTTCACCAGTTCAAGCACCAGCTTTTGAATCTCGGCCTTGGCTCCAACGTCGATGCCCCGCGTTGGCTCATCCAAGATCAGCAGGCGGGGCTGCGTAACCAGCCAGCGAGCCAAAATGACCTTCTGTTGATTGCCGCCGCTTAGGTTTTTAACTAATTGGTCGGGCGATGGCGTGCGAATGCCAAGCAACTTGATATATTTTTCGGCGATTTCCGTCTGTTTCTGGCGGCCAATAAACTTGAACCAACCATAACGCCCTTGCAAGCCTAAGATGATATTTTCGCGAATGCTGAGATCGCCCACAATCCCCTCGGCCTTGCGATCCTCTGGGCACAAGGCGACCCCACGCTTGATCAATGCCTGTGGCGAGAACCGCGTCACTGGCTGACCATCGATCAACAGCGAGCCACTATCAGGGGTTGCGATGCCAAAAAGCAAACTTGCTAGTTCGGTGCGTCCAGAGCCGAGCAGCCCAGCGATGCCAAGCACCTCGCCGACACCAACCGTCAAATCAAGCGGTTCTAACGCGCCGCGCAAACCCAGACCAGAGGCTTCGATCAATCGACCCTTATCGCTCTGGGACTCCACCTGGTCTTTGTCATGGGCCAAGGCTTGTAATTCATCGACCACCCGCCCAAGCATTTTGGCCACCAGCTCAACCCGCGAGAGCGCTGCAATCTCGAAGCTGCCAACAAAACGCCCATTACGCAGAATCGTCACTCGATCGACGATTTCGTACACTTGGTCGAGAAAATGGGTGACAAACACAATCCCGATGCCTGCCTGCTTCAGCGAGCGCATAACCGCAAAGAGGCGAGCGGTTTCGGTAGCATCTAAGCTCGATGTTGGTTCATCCAAAATCAGCACTTTGGCCGAGGCAATCGCCAGCGCGCGGGCAATCGCAACCATCTGCTGGATTGCGATCGAGTAGATTCCCAAGGGTTGCGTCACATCCAATTCAATGCCAAGCCGCGCGAGCGCCTGACGGGCCAACTCATTCAGCTTTTTCCAACAGATGCCGCCAAAACGCCGTGGCTCATGGCCAAGCATAATATTTTCGGCCACAGAAATGTTGGTGCAGAGATTGATCTCTTGATACACCGTACTAATGCCAAGCTCTTGGGCATGGTGCGGCGACCTAATGCTGATCGCCGTATTCTCTAGCTCAATGCTGCCCGTGTCGGGCTGCTCCACGCCAGTGAGAATTTTGATCAGAGTTGACTTTCCAGCCCCATTCTCACCCATCAGCGCATGGATCTCGCCTTTTCTCAGCGTAAACTCGACCCCTTCAAGGGCGACGACCCCAGGAAACGCTTTGGAAACGCCGCTGACGGTGATAAGATTCTGCGGATCTGCCATAACGATCACTCGCCTTTCCTCTAGCAGCAAAATAACCGTTGGAGAAGGCTCGATACCTTCTCCAACGGTTGTTTGATGACTAGTATTTGCGCGTCGGCAACAATTCTGCGGCGTTTTCTGGGTAGTAAACCGTTTCATCGGTCAGCACTTCTGCATCAACTGGTTGGCCGTTCATCAGCTTCAGCGCCAATTCGAATACCTGTGGCCCAAGCAATGGGTTACATTCGACATCTGCTTGGAACCAGCCGTCGACCATAGCTTGGAAGCCGCCACGCGTGCCGTCGACCGATACAATCTTGAGATCACCTGGTTTGACCCCAGCCGCCTTGAGCACTTCAATCGCGCCAATGCCCATATCGTCGTTGTGAATAAACAACCCTTGGAAATCCTTGCCTGGCGTGTATTTTTTCAACAACGCTTGCATCACCGGCACAGCTTCGGCGCGGGTGAAGTTGCCAGTTTGCGAATCGAGGATGGTGATGTTTGAGTTGAGTTTGTTGCGTAAGCCTTTGGCCCGCCCGACAGCAGCACCAGAGCCGGTCGTGCCAGAAAGTTCGAGGATCACGCCGCCGTTTGGCATCATTTTGTTGAATTCTGCTGCGGCTCGCTCGCCTTCCAAGGTCATATTCGAGCCGATGTGGGTGCTATACAGCGATTTGTCGGCGCTCACGCTGCGGTCAACAATGATCACCGGAATGCCAGCATTCTTGGCCTCGGTCAAAACTGCATCCCAGCCATCTTCAACCACTGGTGGCAAGGCAATCACATCCACGCCCTGCTGAATACACGCACGCACAGCAGAAATTTGATTCTCTTGCTTTTGCTGAGCATCAGAGAAGACCAGTTGTTTGATGCCCAACGTTGCTGCTGTTTCTTTGATCGAGGCGGTATTGGCTGTGCGCCAGTCGCTTTCGGCCCCAAGCTGCGGATAGCAAAGCACCATGTCGCTGTAGGTTTTTGCTGCCCCGGTCGCAGGTGCGTTGGCAGGCGCTTCTGTCGCTGTTTGAGCACCGCAACCAACCAACCCGATGATAACCAGTAGCGCCATCAGACGCGCGGCGAATGATCGTGAACTGCTCATGGAAAGTCCTCCTTCGCGAAGAACGCGAAAATCGTCTTTGTAAACGGTCGTTACCCACGAGAAAAGAGCTGTTTTAGATGATTCCTCCCGTATCGAGCGCGGCTTGATACGCAGCACGCAGCTTGTGCGCACCGAAAAGGAACATATTCAAAAGAAAAGGAAGTTACTAGTAGAGCCGATTGGGCAATTCCTGCGCGGCGGTATCTTGGCGATAAATGCCTTCGTCCGGCTTGATCCATTTTTCAACCGGCAGATCATTGGCCAAGTTTAATGCTGTTGCGAAGAAAAGCGGGCCAAGCAGCGGGTTGCACTCGATTGTGGCATTCAGCTTGCCAGCGATCATGGCTTCAAAGGCGGCTCGCACCGCGTCGATCGAAACAATTTTGATGTCGATACCTGGCCGCAATCCATATTCTTCAATAGCTTCGATTGCGCCAAGCGCCATGTCGTCGTTTTGGGCAAATACGCCGTCGATGCTATTGCCATGGGTTTGCAGTAAGGCAGCCATCTCCTCTTTGCCGCGAGCGCGAATAAAATCAGCGGATTGACTGTCGAGTACGTGCAGGTTTGGATAGGCTTGCAAGCATTCTTGGAAGCCAGCGCCGCGCCCAAGCATTGGAGCCGAGCCTTGTGTGCCTTCCAAAACCACGATTGATCCTTGGCCATCCAGCAGTCGGGCTAACTCGCCACAGGCACGCCGTCCCTCTTCGACAAAATCCGAGCCAATCCGAACGCTATAGAGATCGGCTGGCACATTGGCGCTGCGATCAAGCAGAATGAGCGGAATGCCCGCCTGTTTGACCTCGGCAAAAACCTCGTCCCATCCGGTTTCAACGACTGGTGAAACCCCGATGACATCGACACCTTGGGCGATGAACGAACGGATTGCTTTGATTTGGTTGGCTTGCTGTTGCTGAGCGTCGGAAAGATCCAATTCGATCCCGAGTTGGTCTGCTGTCGTTTGGATCGAACGGGTGTTGGCGGTGCGCCACTCGCTTTCGGCTCCGATTTGCGCAAACCCGACAACGAGTTCAGGATAGGTTTTAGGTTGGATAGTTTGTGGAGTTGTTAGTGCTCCGCTCGCTGTAGGCGCAGAATTGCCGCACGCCGCCAGAGTCGATACTATGGCCAGCGCGATCACGCTGCGGTAGAGAGCAAGAGCAATCATTGAGGTCGCCTCCTTTGGCGCGTTCCAGACCAGTCATGGTCGGTAGCTACATGTGATTGATCAGCGTTGGGATGCTGGGTATTATAGCGGCTGGCTCGCACCAAACAAGCGTGATTCATATGCAGAATAGCTGCTATTTTAATGTTTTTTTAGCAATCAACGTGTTCATTTTTTTAAGCTGATGGTTAATTTTTTATGATCGTCGTTGCGGAATGATCAAGGTTACACAGGTGCCAAGCCCATGGGTGCTTTCGATCGATAGCCCATACTCGGGGCCATAGTAGAGCTTGATGCGCTGGTTAACATTGCTGATGCCATAGCCATCCTCGACAATCGGCATCGCCCCCGCCACCCAGAGATTGCCCGCCGCCAACAGCTCCTGAATCTGGGCAAGCCGCTCTGGCAGCATGCCAATGCCATTATCTTCAACCTCGATTTGCAGCCGATCGCCAGCGAGCCAACGACCACGCACCACAATCGCGCCGCCGTTGCGCTTGTTCTTGATGCCATGATAGAGCGCATTTTCCACGAGCGGCTGCAACGTGAGTTTAAGCATCTCGCCGCTCTTGGTTTCCTCGGGAATATCGATCTGATAGTCGAGGATGTCGCGGTAGCGAATCTTCTGGATCGCCAAATAGCTTTCGATATGCGCGATCTCATCGCGGATGGTGATCCAGTCTCTGCCTTTGCTGAGCGTAATGCGGAAGAAGCGTGACAGCGCCGAAACAAGCTCGACAATCTGTGCTGTGCGCTTGGATTCAGCCATCCAAATAATCGCATCAAGCGTGTTGTAGAGGAAATGGGGGTTAATTTGGGCTTGCAGCACCCGCAATTCAGCTTTTTTGAGGTTCTCATGTTCTTCGAGTTTGGCATCGAGCAATTCTTTGATCTTGCCAACCATAATGTTAAAGCTCAAGCCAAGTTCGGTAATCTCGTCGGCGTTATCGGCAATAACGAGGGCTTCGAGATCGTGACGCGCAATCGTAGTGGTCACATCGTGCAATTTTTTGATCGGAATATAAATGCTTTTTGAAATGCGCCAAGCAGCGACGATCGAGAATCCAATCGACGTGATGATGACGCTCAAGCCACCAATCGCCCAGCTAGTAAGGTCGCTTTGCATCGCCTGATATTGCTGTTGCGTCCGCTTAACCTCAAACAACGCATAGGCCTGCACGTTGCCCTCAATCAATTGGGTGATGCTGCGAATCTCCTCCATCAGCACCAAATTTTCGGCAAAGGTTTTGCCTTGGGCAATCTGAATACCAACCTGATCGATCGAACTGCGCAGGGTTTGCAGCGTATGTTGGATAATGCTGAGTTTAACCCGCCCCTTTTCCGAACTAGAGTTATTGATCATCTGCTCGATTCGATGGTCGACATCGCTCAGGATCGCATATTGCGTCCCTTGGGCAAACGGTTTCTTGCCAGCAATGATTTCCCACAGTTCTGCATCAATCGATGGTTTGATATAGCCGTTGATACTATTAGCAGTTGTAATGTTCTGAATCAGCCCATCGTATTGGGTTTTGTATTCGAGGCCGGGGACGATCAAGAAAATATAGGGCACGCTCATGAGGATGACCACAATCAGCAGCGCCAGCAAAATTTTGTCGCGAATAGAAAGCCGCATGCGTAGCCGAGGGATGGTAAGCCTGCTCGCCAAGCTGCTGAGCCGAGCACGATCGAAAAGATTATCCATACATAGCCTCTCGTAGCCTAGGCGCGTTGGCGAAACTCGTTGGGTGGCTGCCCGACAACCTTGCGGAACACCGAGTAGAAATAGCGTGGGTTCTGATAGCCAATTCGATAGGCAATTTCGCTGGCGGTCAGTGAGGTTGAGCGTAGCAGCTCGATGGCTTTGCGAATGCGAATATTGGTCAGATAGTCGATGAAGGTTTCGCCAACTTCGCGGTGAAAAAGCGCGCTGAAATAGGTTGGGCTGAGTAATGCTTGAGCAGCAGCTTGGCCTAGTGACATCGCTGGATCTGCATAGTTGGCATTGATGTAGGCGAGCGCTTTCATAATCATCGGATCGCCGTGAGCTTGCGCTTGCTCGCCCAGCCCAACCTCCGCTGATCGCTCACCAGCACTAAGCTGGATCAGCGCCTGTGCAAACGATTGGGCGATCATACTCAAGCGCTCGGTTGGCTCGCCACTCCCAATGCTCGCCCGCCAATTCAGCTGCTCGGCCACGTGATGACTTAATGCAGCACCAATCTCATCTGCTCGTTGCGCCACATCAGCACGGGTTTCGCCCTTGACAATGAGGATGGTATCTTCTAAACCATGCTTGAAGGCCACAACCGACCGCGACTCAGCGAGGATTCTGGCGACGATTACGTCAACCTGCTGACAAATTGCATATAGCGGGAGTGTGCTGGCATGAGGTGGCATAACGTGCAGCACCAGCACCTGATACCAAGGTGCCAGCAGATCAATCTCAAGGCTGCGTGCTTGCTCCATAAAATCGGTCGCCGAGCTACTACCAGCAACTAGATCAAGCAAACAACGCTCGCGCAATAGTGGTTGATGGTCGGACATCTGAGCTTGTAGCGTCTCCAAGTGAGCCAGCGCCTGACGCTCTTCATCGATTTGGCCAGCGATTTTACGCAGCGCCGCTAGCAGATCGTGAGCAACAATGGGTTTCAGCAGATACTCAGTGACCCCAATTTGTAGCGCTTCTTGGGCATAACGAAATTCATCGTGGCCGCTGAGGATCATAATCTTTGTGCTTGGTAACGTTTCCTTGAGAATTCGACAGAGCTGCAAGCCATCCATAAACGGCATCTTAATATCGGTGATAACAATGTCTGGTCGGCGCTCGCGAATGAGCGGGAGCGCAATTTCGCCATCTGGAGCCTCGCCGCAGAACTGATAGCCTGCCGCCGTCCAGTCAACCGCATCGCGAATTCCTTCGCGGGTGATAATCTCGTCCTCGACTAAAAAGAGTTTGTAGGTCATCGTTGCGCCTCTCATGCGTCGTCGCACGCCAGCGTTATTGTCTTGCGCTTCAGATAGTTTGGGCCAAGCAGATAGATTGAGGATCGTGCCGATAGCGAACCTTGCTCCACCTATTATACCAAGGGCCGCTGTGTATGTGGATTTGAGCCAAATTGCTGCTGGCTGTGGATTAATTGGGTAGTGTAGGCTTATCATCGCATGAATGTCAAGTTGCAACTTGGACGTTTAAAAATTACACATTCTAGGATATCTAGATAAATGGTACAATCAGCCGAGTTTATCCATGTGAGCGGTTGGGTAAACAAGCGCTTTATTGGGAGGGTTTCCTGTGATAAATGATGCCTTATCGCTTGATGAACAAGCCATGGTCCACGCAGCAGGTGATCCTGCAACCGCGCCCGAGGAGCTGTTGCGGATTGCTAATTATCTTGAGTTGGTATCCGACCCAGACTTCGAACGACCCACTTCCGGAACCGACTTCCTGCGCTTTGTTGGTCGCCAAGGCCCATTAGCGGTTGTTTTAGAGCCGCATCCACGCACGGCGATTGTTGCCGCCTTAGTTGCCAACCCCAATACGCCGCAAAAAACGCTTTTACACTTTGCCGCTGACTTTCCCGAAGCGTTTCTGGCCAATCCTGTTTTGCTGTTGCTGTTGCTCGAACATCCCGATTTATTTCGCCAGATGGATGAACTGCGCTTATTAGTATTTCTGCGCCACCCAGCAATCCCTGCCAATCTGCTCAATACGATTCGCGGCTATGCCTCGCCCAACGTCGCCCAAGCCATTGCCTATCATATTAATGTTTATGGCGAGGCTGGCGCTGATTGGCAAGCGCAGGCTGAAGCACTATTGGCCCAGATCCCCCTACCACCAGTTGATGGTCAAGAAGCCTTGATTGAACATCTGGCGCTGGGCACGCTGCCAACATGGCTTGAGCAACGCATTCGTGCATCAAACGAGGAACATATTCAACAAGCCTTGTTGCAAACAGTCACGGTCTTGGAAGATGAAGTGTTTGCGGCCATGAACTATACGGTCAATAGCCAACCTTTTGATCTGGCCAGCATTGCTATGGCAGATCGGGAGCAACGCAAGCTCGCCGCTGAATCGAGCGACCCCGAGATCCTCAAATTATTGGCTGATGATGATGATCCAAGCGTGCGTGCTCGAGTTGCCTTCAATATTCATACGCCGCTTGAGGTGTTGCCCCGCCTAGAGCTTGATGATGTGCAGCCGGTGCGTAATGCACTCGCGTTGAACCCCAATGTTTCTGCCGAACTATTGGCGACGATGGCTCGCGATTATAGCTGGTCGGCGTTACGCATGCGCAAGGCGATTGCCCAGCATCCCAATGTCACCCCCGCCATTTTAGCCCGCTTGGCCACTGATGAATCGATTCAGGTGCGCAATGCAGTCGTCCGCAATCCACAAACATCGGTCACTGCGCGCCAACAGTTGCTTGATCGGGCATTAACCGCCGCGCTCTATTCGGCACATCCCATGTTTCACTTTATTGCCATGGCCAATCCCTACACCGATCCTCAGCATTTGGGCAAAGGCCTGCGCTCCCCCTATTGGTATGGGCGCTATGCCTTGGCGCTCAATCCATCATCCCCGCTAGAAATTGTTAGCGCATTGACCAATGATGCGCATTGTTTTGTCCGCCGCGCAGCTCAATCGCAGCTTGCGCAACGAGTGAAGGAGCAGGCATGAATCCGTTAGAATTACAGCACTACCTTGATACGCTGGTGCAAAAAAAGATTTATCTCAGCACCATGATTTGGGGGCCGCCAGGGATTGGCAAATCGAGCATTGTGGCCCAAATTGCTCAGCACAGTGGCATCGAGTTTATTGATGTGCGCTTATCGCAGCTTGCGCCAACCGATCTGCGGGGCTTGCCAGTGCCCGATAACGGCATTGCGCGCTGGTTTCCGCCCGAGTTTCTGCCCCAAACGGGCCAAGGTATTTTATTTCTTGATGAATTAAACATGGCTCCGCCAGCTATGCAAGGGGTTGCCCAACAACTGATTCTTGATCGCCGGGTTGGCTCGTACACCCTGCCAGAGGGCTGGTTTGTCTGGGCTGCAGGCAATCGCAAAGAGGATCGGGCTTCGGTCTTCGATATGCCAGCACCGTTGGCCAATCGCTTTGTGCACCTCGAAGTTACGCCCGATTTTGATAGTTTCAAGGCCTATGCGCTGAATGCCAATGTGGCTGAGCAGGTGATTGCGTTTCTCTCATTTCGCCCAACCCTGTTGCATAAGCTCAATCCTCAACATCCAGCTTGGCCGTCGCCACGCTCGTGGGTTATGGCAAGCCAACTCTACCAAGCAGCACTTGATCTTGCTCCGGTGGTGGGCATTGATGCAGCAGCTGAGTTTTACTCCTACACTGAACTCTATCAAACGCTGCCCGATTTTGAGGCGATTCTGCGTGGTGAAGGCGCAAACCTTGCCTTTCCAAGCGAGCCAGGTGCTCGTTATGCCAACACGATTGGCTTGACCTTGCGGGCTGCAAGCGCCGATAGCGCCTATCAAGCTTTTTGTTGGATGGCAGCGCAAGCACCAACCGAATGGGTACAGGTGTTTATTGCCGATCTGATGCGGCAGTTACGGCTCAAGGGCCAAATTGGGGCCTTTGCCGCCTATGTTCAAGGCGATGCCCAGTTGCAAGCCTTCTTCCAAGCCTATCAACGGATGCTGGCATGAGTGCCAGCGAATTCGAAAGCATGATTAGTGCGTCGGTGCTGCGGCTACGCACCCGTTCGGCCTACTTTGCCACGCTGGTGTTGTTTGCGCCAGTTGTGGCTGCAACCAATGTTAATCAATCAGCAACCGATGGCGAGCGGGTGTATGTCAACCCTGATTATTTCGCCACCCTGCGCCAGCAAGACCAAGATCGTTTGATTTTGCATCAGGTGTTGCATGCGGCGTTGCTGCATATTCCCCGCCGTGGCAATCGCAATCCACAGATTTGGAACACGGCCTGCGATATTGTGCTGAATGGCATTGTCAGCACAATTGAAGGCATTGGCTGCGACCCCCTGACCCAGCGCGACCCTGAGCTTGAAGCCTTAAGCGTCGAAGAAGTCTACGAATTATTAGTGCGCGACCCCAGCCGCTACCCCTTGACCGACTCACTCGATTTGCTCGAAGCAACCGAGGCCGATCGCTCAGGTCTCAGTGGCCAAGGTGGCTTTGAACAAGAGACGCGCGGTACAAAACGCAATGCAGTGCTGGAAGCGCACTGGCGCAATGCGCGTCACCAAGCAGATCTGATTGCGCTGATGGTTGCCCAAGGTAGTTTACCGAGCAGCATGCGCCGCGAATTAAGCAGCACCGATCCTGAGAACCTTGATTGGCGAACCTATTTATGGCGCTATTTGGTGCAAACGCCGACCGATTTCGTCGGCTTTGATCGGCGGTTTATTAGTCGCGGCCTCTACCTCGATGCCTTAGCTGGCGAGAGTCTGCAAGTTTTTGTAGCGGTCGATACCAGCGGCTCCATCGATGAGCGACATTTAAAGCTGTTTATGGATGAAGTGCAAGGGATTTTGCGCTCCTATCCACATATCAGCTGCGATCTGTTTTATGTTGATGCAGAAGCCCATGGCCCATTTCAACTCACCGCCTATAGCCCGATTCCTGAGCCAATCGGCGGTGGCGGGACTGATTTTCGGCCATTCTTTCAAGCCCTCGAGGGCTTAATTCGCCCGCATATGCCAGTCGTAGCGGTCTATCTGACTGATGGCTATGGCAGCTTTCCGGCAATGCCGCCTGATTATCCCTTCTTGTGGGTAGTGGTTGCTGGCGGCCTTGATAGCGAGGCATTTCCCTTTGGCGAGGCCATTCGGCTGCTGCTTGAATAACCAACGCCTCGCAGACCACGAAGCTTAATTTCGTGGTCTGCGACGTTTATGAGAGATCGTCACATCATAGCGCCTGAGGCGGAGCCATGGTGGGTTGCACACGAAACCAGCCATTCCCAAAGACAGCGGCTTTCCCAAGATGGACGGTTGATGCCATCATGAGCAGGGTTGCCAAGGCGGGTGTCATACCATAGACATCAAGCGTCCCGAGCATCCCGCCTAAGTGCATAGTTTGGCCAGTTGCCTCGGATGTTCGTCCCCAATCCACCCAGCGCATGCGATCTCTCGCAACGTGAGCAGCGCGCGCATCCGCCAGCAGCGAATCGACTGGGGGCTGCCATGGGGTTGTTCCATAGAGGGTATTGAGGTGCTGCAATCGCCGAATAGCGGCGCTAACCAGCAGCGGCAAGTCAAATTGGCGACACATCGTTCCTGCATGCTTAATACGAGTTGGCGTGACAAACTGAAGTTGCCAGCGATCGCCTGCATCACGCACGGCATCGTAAAAAAATTGGGGTTGGATGGGCGGTGTCAACGGCAGCCATTGTCCATCGTGAAAGCATGGGATGAATTGCTGCGTGTGATCAGAAAAGCTGAAACCTTGGATTAACGTCGCGGGGCTACGATCCACGCCTAATCCCAAGCGACCTAAATGAGCAAAGGCGGCCATCATGACATGGGCATAGTGCACCGCAGATCCGATCAAGACCACCTCAAACACCAGTTGATCGCCACGACACATAGTCGTGTGATCAGTCAACGGAGGGCGCACAAGAAAGGGACGCGGCGCATCACGGACTCCAGCAACCTGGCCAGGTGGCGCTTCGGGGGTAAACAGCATGCGGTAAGGACAGGCATGCGAACAGTGAGCCGGCTGATCGCAGTCTGGATAACAAAATACGGCGGAGAGTGCCCGTCCCCAACCGCCACGGAGTAACGCACCTTTCCAGCGCGGAAGGCGTGCATCCACCAACAATTGATAGACAAACCGTGTGTGCAGGATGGGTAAATGGGGGAGCAAATCCATCAACATATCCTCAATCATCAATGCAGCGTTCATCTATCATAGCATAAGGATCGAGGGGATGCACTGCGGGCTTAAGTGCAAAATCCAAACCACCACTTGCCTGCCTTGAGAACGAGCATTACTTAAACGATCGCTACAAACCGCTAGCCAGCAACATTCGTGGTGCTCTTTTTGCATACAATGCAGATCAGCTATGATCAATTACGGTTTACACTGAGGTCAACCATGCAACGACGGCATATCGTCTATTTGTTCGGGCTGGGGCTTGGATTCATCGGCCTAAGCCAACTCTGGCAGCGCCGTTTCAAACGCGGCAAAACAACCCAACGACCACAAGCAGGTAGCGGCTCGCTCTATCGTCGCCGCTATTGGGTCGATTTTGCAGCGCCCAAGCAAACACCAGAAAGCTTGGTCAAACATATTAAGGCCAATTTGCCCGATTTCAGCCCTGGCTTGTTTGCCGATTTTCGCAAAGCCACTGGCGATGAGCGCGTGATGCAGATTGGCGATGAATATGATATTGCCATCTTGGGGCCGTGGAATGGCTCGGTACGCGTGCGCGAAAGCCAACCGTTGAGCTTCGGTTTTAGCACGCTCGAAGGCCACCCCGAAGCAGGCCAGATTCGCTTTGAGCTTAAACCACACCCTGAGCAAGCCCAAACCTGGCGCTTTGAAATTGGCTCAGAGGCCCGCTCACGCGATGGCTTGGTCGAAATGGCTTATCGCATCGGCAAAGCAGTCCAGACCCAAGTGTGGCGCACCTTTTGCGAACGGGTAGTTGAATATGCCCAAGCAGAGCAGCTTGGCGAAATTCAAACCAGCACCATTGAACAAACAACCGAGGGCGAGGTAGTGATCCATGACTGAAACACCTTTATGGCAACAATATCGCCAACAAATTGAAGCGTATCGCGATGCACAACTGAATTTCGATTTGCAGCGCGTCCACGAATATACCAAGGAAAATGGCTGGAATGTTGATGATTACGAGGCTGAATTGCCGCCAGAACAGCCAGGCGAGCCGCAAGCCCATGGCTCATGGCAGGCAGCCTGCGCCGTGCTACGCGAATATCGCTTTCCACCACCAGATCTGATCACTGGCATTTATATTCCCGATCAGCCGCTAGAACAGCGAATTATGCTGCTGCGTGGCACATTTTTGGGTTTTACCTTCTATTTCGGGGTAAAAATTGGTGGCGTGATCGACGAAACCCGCCAGACCGACCATGGCAGCGAGCGCATTTGGGGCTACAACTACCAAACGTTGCAAGGCCATTTCGAGCGCGGCCAAATTGATTTCAGCATTGTTAAAATGGTCGAAACTGGCCAAGTGCTCTTCCGCATTCATGCCTTCTCGCAGACTGGGCGCATTAGCAACCCGATCTATTGGATTGGTTTTAAATTGTTTGGGCGGCATTTACAGTTGCGTTTTGCCCGTGATGCAATGAAGCGCATGCAAACCTTGGTTCAAGAAGCCTTGGCTGGTGTGCCACGCCAAGCCAGCGATCAAACGCCCATCCAAAGCACAGCCAACAATCCAGAAGCAGCAGAGCAATTGGCCGAGGTCGTCGAAAAACAATGATCAACAGCTTGGGTTTGATTCACACTGCCGCTGTGCACGTGGCAACCTTTGATCAATTAATTGCTGAAATTCAGCCAAACTGTGCGGTTGAGCACGTGGTTGTGCCAGCCTTACTTGAGCAAGCACGCCACGAAGGTCTAAGCGCAGCCGTGGCGCAGCAACTCACAGCCATCATTGCCGACTTACAAGCCAAAGGAATGCAGCAAATGCTTTGCACCTGCTCAACCCTTGGCGGCCTCGCTGAGACGCTCAACCCCAAGGTTGTGCGCGTTGATCGCGCGATGGCTGAGCAGGCAATTGGGTTTGGCTCGCGAATTGCCGTGGTTGCAGCCTTGGAAAGCACGCTCGAGCCAACCAAGCAACTCTTGCACAGCATTGCCCAAGCCAAACCAATTCAGATCGATACCTACCTTTGTGGCGCTGCCTGGCAAGCATTTTTAGCCAACGATCAAGCCAGCTATCTCCAGCAAATTGCCACCCAGCTTGAGCAAATTCAGGCCGCCGATGTGATTGTGCTCGCGCAGGCATCAATGGCTAATGCCATACAATTATGTCAACAAAGAATCCCTATTTTAAGTAGCCCACGCAGCGCGATTGCAAGCCTATTTGCGCCCAACGATCGCACCTAGTTGAAAAATGGTATTGATACGTTTGTTATCAAAGCATCACCAAATCGCTATTTGAGCTTCATTGACAGCTGGTTAAAATGTAACTATACTTGTTTCATATTCACAATGAGGCAAAAAACCATGAGTGCAAGCAGTCGATTCGCTGTAGCGGTGCATATTTTGGCACTGCTTGAAACCAATGCCAATCAAGCTCTTTCCTCAAGCTCAATTGCAGCCAGCGTCAACACCAACCCGGTGGTTATTCGGCGAATTTTGGGCCGATTGAACAAAGCGGGCTTAGTGCATACCGAATATGGCGCAGATGGTGGCACACGCTTGGCGCGCTCCGCCAACGAAATTACCCTCAACGATATTTATCATGCGACCGAAAATTGTCGCATTTTACCGTTGCATGCCAGCTCGCCCAACCAAGATTGCCGCTGTGGGCGCACAATTCAGCCAGTGCTCAGTACCATTTTCAGCAGTGCCGAAGCAGCGATGCAACAAGTGCTGGCCAATAAAAGCTTAGCCGAGGTTGTACACGAGATGCAAGCCCAAGCTAAGCCGCAAGCGTGCTCTTAGTCCCAATAATTAAACAGAATATCACCCATGCGTTGTGGTTTCCAAACGCGAATCTCGCGTACCTCGACTGGTGCTAAATTGCTGAGCCATGCTTCCTCAACGCGATGATTCAGCATCGTTGGGGGATAGCTAGTCACACCAAAACTTACGGCAAGCGCTGCCAAACCTGGCAGATCGCAAAAAGGCCGCTGATCAACATAGGGATCGACAATTCCTGCAACGCTGGCGATAATTGGGTGAACCGTATGCCCAAGCAAACTCCAAGCAGTCTGCCCAGTTTGAACAATCAGCACATGATAACTTCGAGCGAACTGCGAATGAATATCACGCTTCACGATCCGCGCGCCGAGGGTTTGGGCTACCGCATAGCCAAGCCGCGTAAAATCCTTCGGATCAAATACTGGTAATGGATCGTCGTGCGACATCCAAAAACCAGTGCTTCCGCGTGGCAAGTGCATCGTTAGCCTCCATACTGCAATCAATTGCATCCACTATATCGTACATACCACCTTTTATTAGAATGGTTTTTAAATCGATCTGCGAAGCCACATTCCCAAAGCCCAATCTGTTAACGCTCGTGACAATCCTTGTCGAGGGCCAAAGCTACATGCTATGATGCAGCACGAAGAGAAACTAGCGGTAGGAATCCAACAATATGGCAGAAACACGTCGCTGGCCATGGGGCCTTGTTTGGACAGCCCTGATTATTTTTCTGGCTGCACTCGACCAAACGGTAGTCATCACCGTCTTACCAAATGTGGTCAGCACTTTGGGTTTGAGCGTCGATCAAGCGCTTGAACAGGGCATTTGGGTTATTACTGGCTATTTGCTTGGCTACACCGTTGCCATGCCGTTGCTTGGCCGCATCGCCGATGCCTACGGCCATCGGCGTTTATTTTTGGCCGCGCTAGCGGTTTTTGTGGTTGGCTCGATTGGCTGTGCCTTGGCCAATAGCGTTTGGTCGTTGGTTGCTTGGCGCATCGTTCAGGCCATTGGCGGCGGCGCGGTCTTGCCGATTGGTCTTGCAATCGCCATGGACGAAGTTAAACCAATTCATCATGCGACTGCGTTAGGGATTATGGGCGCTGCTGGCGAAGCTGGCGGGGTGCTTGGCCCTGCCTATGGCGGCCTGATCTCCCAAATTCAACTTCTGGATATTGATGGTTGGCGCTGGGTTTTTTGGTTGAATGTACCATTGGGCGCAGTGCTAGCTTGGGCGATTATTCGCACGTTGCCCGATCGGCCAGGCAATCGTGGCGCTGTCGATTATATTGGTGGCGGCTTGATCGCGATCAGTTTAACCGCGTTAACAGTGGCACTTTCACGCTCACTCGGCAGTCTCGCCGTTGAGCCAAGCGCCGAAAGCGGCAATCTCGACCAATATGCAGTCGAGTGGACATCGCCGCTCACAATTGGGTTGTTGGCGTTAACCGTAGTTAGTTTTATCGGCTTTATTTGGTGGGAACGCCGCACCAAAACGCCGTTAATTGAACTAAGCGCCTTTCGCACTCCAGCATTTAGCGCCGCCAATATCACCAATTTGCTGGTGGGCATGGCCTTGATTGTTGGTATGGTCAATGTGCCGTTTTTTGTTGGCACTGTACTCTCAGGCGATGCTCTAAGCGGTGGCTTAACCCTCATGCGCTTGACGGTTATGATTCCGATTGGCGCTGTTTTGGGCGGCATGCTGATGCGGCGGATTAGCGCGCGCTTGGTTGCCAGCCTTGGCATGATCATCACTGCGGTGGGTTTTAGCCTGCTTGGCTTTTGGAACCTTGAAACCAACCAATGGATATTAACAATCTATCTGTTGCTGACTGGAACTGGCTTTGGGTTGGTGTTGCCAGCCTTAAGTGCCGCCGCAATTGGCAACGTTGCCCGCGAATCAATGGGCACGGCAGCTGGTTTGCTGAATGCCTTGCGCATGGTCGGCATTACCTTGGGCGTTTCGGCTTTGGCTTCGTGGAGTTTAGCCTATCGCAACACCCTCAACAGCCGCTTGGTATTAACCCTCGAAGATTTAGAGAATGGCAAGGCGCTAGCAGCGTTCACCCAAAATGAGATGACGGTCTATCACAGTACTTTTTTTGCTGCCGCCGTCATTTGCTTGTTGGCATTGATTCCGATTTGGTGGCTGCCGCGCGAACGCAGCGAAGGCGATACGCCAATTTTTGCCTAAAAAAATTCAGCCCCGCTCCAAGTTTTGTGGAGCGGGGCTGGTTTAGTAGGCGTTCTCATTGCCGCGAATCGCATCGTAGGCAGTGCGAATAATAATTTTAATATCGAACATGGGCGACCAATTTTCGATATAGTACAAATCGTAGCGCGTCCGCTCCTCGATTGAGGTATCGCCACGTAGGCCATTAACTTGTGCCCAACCAGTAATGCCAGCTTTTTCGCGATGGCGATGCATATAGCGCGGAATTTGCTCGCTAAATTGAGCTACATAGCGCGGTTGCTCAGGCCGTGGCCCAACCACACTCATATCACCCAACAACACATTGATAAATTGCGGTAATTCATCGATGGAGAAACGCCGTAAGAATGTGCCCAAACGCGTCCGCCGATCATCATTTGGCGTTGTCCAAGTGCCCATTTTTTCAGCATCAGTTCGCATCGAACGATACTTAATCATCTTAAATGGCCGACCATCGCGGCCAACCCGCTCTTGAATAAAAAATGCTGGGCCTGGCGAATCAATCTTGATCAAAATACCAATTAATAGCAACAACGGCGAAAGCATAATCAAGGCTGCCGCCGAAACTGCCACATCAAGCAAGCGCTTGATCGTACGGTTCAATTGGCGATCAAGCGGCACAGCTCGCAAGGTAATCAGCGGCAAACCACTCAATTCGCCAACCGACACTTCATTATTGGTGATCAATTGAAATGCGTCGGGATAAATTTTAATCGCCACACTTTCATCATCAATTTGCGAAACCAAAGCAAAAATATCGTTATATGAAGCGCCACTGACGGCAATAATCACTTCATCGATGGCACAGGTGCGCACTGCTAAGCCAAGTTTAGCCCGTTTACCCAGGACTGGCACATCATCAAGCACTTGCTGGCCAGTCGGAATATCGTTGGAGAGAAAGCCAATAATTTGGTAGCCCAAAGTTGGCGCTTTGCTCATCTGGCGATAGACCAATTGGCCAATTTCGCCAGCCCCAACAATCAAAACCCGCCGCGTATCATAGCCGCGCAAACGCAGTTGACCAATGCCCTGATGATAGAGCAAACGCAAAATCGTCGTCAGAATAATCGCCAAAATCCAGCCATAGACCAAGGTTTGGGTGGTGATATTGAGCAACGGGAACACGGTATTGAGCGCGATAAACATAACCGTGCCAATCGCAATCGCCCGAAAAATATGGTAGCCTTCGTCGATGCGCGAGCCACCGCGCTGCATGCGATACAACCCGTTGGCCGTAAACAGCGTGCCAAACAACGCATTCAGCACCGCCAAGGTCAGCAGCACTTGGCCGGCACTGGGCGGCTGAAATTCGCGCACAATCGCATCGAGATTAAGATAGTAGGCTAAGAAAAAACCACCGTTCACGCCAATAATATCGCAGCTAATCAGCAGCAATAGCACAACGTAACGATAGCGGCGCGTAACGACGGTTGTTTGATTAAGCATTCTTGTTGTTGCCATGCATTGCTCGTCGAGAGGCTAACGGGCGCAATCGATTGCGCACTAACGCTTGCCATTCTTTTAATCGAATGCCGAGATAAATCAACCAATTCAGCGGTGCAAGCGTGGTTGCCTCATAATGCTTGCGATGAAAAATTCGCATCGCATCATAAAATGCCCGAATCGAGGGCACTGCGCGACGCGTGCTCGAAACCCGTTTATAGTGCAAAATGGTTACCCGTGGATCGTACCAAACTTGCCAGCCGTAGCTCTTGGTGCGATAACACCAATCGAGATCTTCGCCATACATAAAAAAGGCTTCATCGAGCAAGCCCACATCGCGCAAGACTTCAGTGCGCAACAACATTGCAGCACCGACAATCGAATCAACTTCGGTTGTCACATCAGGATCGAGATAGGTCATATTGTAGCGGCCAAAGCGCGGCGAGCGTGGAAACAGCGCCGATAAACCAATCATGCGGTAGAGCGCAACCTCGGCAGAAGGAAACGCACGCCGACACGCAAGGTCGAGCGAGCCATCGGCTAGCACCAACTTTGGCCCGACAATCCCCGCTTTTGGCCGTTCAACCAAGGCCGCAACCAAGCCAGCAATGCCATTACTTGGCACAACCGTATCGGGGTTGAGCACCAAAACCGCCTCAGGCGTTGGCGTTTCAGCCAAAATCTGGCGCAAGGCGAGATTATTGCCCGCAGAAAAACCAATATTTTCCGGCGATGCGATCAGGCGCACCCAAGCAAACTGCTCGCGCACCATCGCCACACTGGAGTCGGCTGACGCATTATCAACCACCCAGACATCAAGCCGACCATCCCAGTCTTGCTCTGCCAAGGAAGCTAAACAGGGTTTCAAGACATCGCCCGAATTGAAATTAAGAATCACAACAGCAATATGTTTCATAGCGAGCCAATTATACTGCATAATATCAAGCGCAATTGTATCGCTTGCGTAACAATCAGCGTTGGTATAATGGGCAAGCACTCAGCATCCCAAGCGATGCGCCATGCAACTTTGTATCGAAAGGATTGTGCTGTGACGACTCAAGCGTTCCCAATCGAATCTATCAATGCCTGCCCTATCTGTCAGCACCCAGAGGCACGCTTTGTGGCCCATTACCCAGAACCACATCTTGAAATAGGCGTAACGCTCAATCAATGCCTTGGCTGCTCGGTGGTCTACCAGAATCCACGCCTGAGCTTAGCAGGCATTCATATGCTTGAAGATCAAAGCGATGTCTATGATTACGATGCTGAGCAACAAGCCCAAGCCGTTGACGACCGCGATGAGATCATTGCCTGGCTTGAAACAATGACCGACCTCAAGCCGCGTTCGATTCTCGATGTTGGCTGTAATCGGGGCTATTTGTTGGCGGCAGCAGAGCGTCGCGGCTGGCGGCCAAGCGGGGTAGAATTATCGCTCGTTTCAGCAGCAGCGGCCCGCGAACGCTTTGGCTTTCCGATCTATCCCAATCTCGAAGCCTTGCCAGCAGGTCAATTATTCGATCTGATAACCTGTTGGCATGTGGTCGAACATCTGCAGCAGCCAGTTCAGATGCTGCAACAACTCTACGATTTGCTCACGCCCGATGGCGTTTTGGCTATTCAAGTTCCCGCCTACAGCTTTGCCGATGAATATTTGCGCCGTGGCCATGGCTTGCATATTTTTTGTGCCTCGCATCCAGTCCACTATACTGCTGCCACATTAACCATGGTTTTGGAAAAAGCTGGCTTTGAAGTCTTGTATAGCGATGAATCAGCAGAGTATTTGTTTCTCACGATCTATGCAGCCAAACCTTCGCGCAATGCCCAACGCCGCCATAGTGCTGAACTGCAAGCCCAGCTTGATCAAACCAGCCAAAAACTTGCTTGGTTCGAGGCCGATCATGCAGAGATTGCCAAGCAACTCCAGAGCATGAATCAGTATATTCGTCGTCTCGAAGCAACCCTTGAGGTCAAAAATCAATATCTCGAACACCTTGAACAACAGCTCAACGCGGTTAATAATGGTCGAGCCATGCGCATACTCAATAAACTTAAGCGTTCATAACTTGAAGCTTAAGCCATTTGCGCTACAATGAGTCTAACTCAGTTGTGAGCTAGCATAGGAGTTCCGCGATGATTGATAAAAAGACCCAAGCCACCGAAGCCAAACGGATCTTGGCCCTAAATCCGCGCGAGCTTTCACTGGAGATAGCTCGCTTGGCAGCCCAAACTGGCCTACCACAAACTAAAATTCTTGAATTGCTGCGGCGACAGGCTGCCGAGGGCGAACAAAAACGCTAAACCAACCACCAAGCGATCTGAGCATGGGTCCTAAGCCGCTGCCTCAGATCGCTTGCTTATTGATGCAAGCGACCATATTTTTGGGCCAAGGCATATTGATGTTGCAGATAACGCTGTTCTGCTTGGTGGAGATTTGGTGTTGTGTGCTTCGTCTCCCATGCCACTATCATGAAAACAACACCCATTGCAATGAATGCCATGCCATTCAGCAGCGCAGCTGAGTATTTCCAAACCAGCCAGATTCCAAAGCCCGCTATCCCTAGCCCAATCAATAAAGTAACCAAACTGTTCATCGCAAACCGAATCGTATACGATCCATCTTCATCGGGACGCTCCGGATGATAGTAATAATCGGGCTTAATATTGCGATAGCGCAGCCGCTCGCTGAGCCAACGTTGCTCTAATTGCACCAATTCGGTCAGGTAGGCTTGCTCAGCTTTTGGCGCATCAACAATGATCCGTTGGATGGTTGCGTGATAATGTTTATCGCGCTTTGGTTCAGCATAATGCGCTTCTTGCAACGCATAGATTTGTTGTTCAGCAGCTGTCCATTGGTTTGCATAAGGGTTTGCTGGTGAAGAGATGCGTTGTTTGGGAATTAATAGCTTCGGCTTGCTTGGCCGATTTAGGGCTTTGGCTAGTGCTGCTCGCTGTTTAAGATAGCGGCGTTCGGCCAAGCGCAAACGGATACTCCCGCGCAAGCCAAAGCCTAGGAGCATGTATACTACAGTGAGCAAAAGCGTTGCCAAGTAAAAGCGAATGTCAGCTTGATCAATTGCAGTGCGCAAAGTCATTGCCGCATAGATCAGCACGACACATAACAATGAACCAAACATCGAACTGCTGACAAGCTTAATCCGTGGATCAGCGTTATGTTTACCAACATAGCCGATCCGTTCTTGCTCCCATTGCTGATCAAGCGAATCCAAGGGATCTTTCGCTACGAGGTTTTGTTCGCAATGAGCAGTATGGTCGATCAATGTGCCAAATGTGGTTGGTTCGGGCATAACCTAAGCCTCCATCCAAATCATTAGCTTCAACTATTTAGCGGCCATAATCGTGGCACAGCTGTTGGCGTTGGGCAAAATAGCGTTGCTCTGCTGCATTGAAGGCAATTGCTCGTTTGCGAATTGAAAAAGAGCCAGCCAACATTGTTAACCCAAAAGCAGCACAGAGCAACGGATACAATAATGAAGCACTGCGATTGAGCAGCATAAACCCAAATCCCATTAAGCCCAGCCCTAGACCAAAGACAAACCAAGCACCAAAAACACTCGGGGCTTGATTGGTTTCCAGCTGATTAACATAGTGCAACGAGCCAAACCGCTCTTTAAGCCAGCGCTCTTCTAATTGAGCTAATTCACTGAGATAGCGTTGATCGGCTGCTGGGGCATGGGCAATATAGCGTTGCAGCGTAGCATAATAAGTTTGGTCACGGCGGCCTGAATCGTAATATTCAGCTTGCAGCTCATGAAAACGGCTTTCTGCTTCCGAGCGGCTTTTTTTGGGCCATGAATAACGTAAACGCTTGCCTGAAAGTAGCAATTCAGTGGTTGCTTTTGGGTCGCCATAGTGTTTGACCAACATAGCCCGTTTTTGCAGATAGTGGCGTTCGCCAAGTACCGCTTTAATCGCATTTGGCAGCGCCAAGAGAACGAGCAAGCTCCAAATAATACAAAAGCTTGCAGGGAAATAGGCAAACCAACTAGACAGCGCGTTGGCCTCGCGCCACAACATAACCCCAACTCCAAAAAATGATAAGCAGAAGGTTATGCTAATTAATGGCCCAGCATAGGAATTTGGGCTATCACTATGCAGCATACCAACATAATTTGCGCGTTCTTTGCGCCATGCTTGGTCAAGTTGGGTCACGGGGTCGGCATTAGGATCAGGTTCTAAGGCGTGTTCAATTGCAAGCTGCTCTTTGTACGCTTCAGCAATCATGGCGGGAAATTCAGTTAATTTTGCCATTTTTTTATTCCTTTAACCTTCAAACAAATTTCATTTTTAGCTATTTAATCACAAAAGACCTTCCTGTTAGGCTCTACGCATTGCTAACAGGAAGGTTACGCTTTAGATATTAATTATGTCAATTCCAAAATCTTAAAATGGATCTTGATCGCGAAAGCGGCCATGCAGTTGATTGCGACGTTCAGCATATTTATCTTCTAAAGCGCGATAGGCTTTGATTCGTTGATTTGAATATATGGTTGTGATGGAAATGATTGTCGGGATTACAAGAAATCCAAGCATATTGACCCAATTGCCCGTTGAGATGCCTTGCTGAATGCCAACTGCAGCAAATAAGAAACAGATACCTAAGACAAACCACAAATTAGCCGGACGATTTGCTCGTTGTTCACGACGACCATTTTCAAAACGCACATACTTAAGCCGTTCTTGGACCCATTCCGATTCAATGGCAGCGAGCGCCTTGAGATACTGGCGCTCATGCTCAGGTGCCTGAGCAATAATGCTCAAGACCGAACGCCGATATTGTTCTTGATCATTGATACTATGATAATGATATTGTAATTGGCGAATTTGATTTGCCGCAGACGTTGTTACCGATTTATGGATCAGTGGTTTTTCAATCACCGGCGCTCGCGGAACATCTTGTGGTTTGATGCCTAATTGGGCGATTAATGCAGCTCGTTGGGCTAAATAGGCCTTTTTGGCTTGGGCAAAGCGCAATTGGTTACGGATACCAAACCCAGACATTACCACAAACAACAACGAAAACAGGCTAAAACAATACAGTTGTGGCATATGCGCTCGAAAGCCAATCACGATCGTCGCGACCAAAACACTTGCAAACACGCTACACACCACAATCAAGACCATTGGGCTTTGCTGCACTGGCATGCCATTGCGTGATGTTTGCATCCCCGTATATTTGACACTTTCTTTAGCCCATTGCTGATCGAGGTATGTCAGGGCATCAGCGTTGGGATCAGGTTCGAGAGCTTGCATGGCAGCTGCATAATCGCGTTTGGCAAGATCAATATATTGGCCAATCGTTGGTCGGCGACTATTATTAATATCCCATTCCTCGTCCATGCAAAACCCCTTTATGCATTAATCGTTTAATCAAATACCATTCTTGGTACGCTTTACGCGCAAACAACCCAGAAGGTTACGTGATCACATCTCTTCAGCTTAAACCGAAAAACCCCTCGCCCCGTTAGATGGGCGAGGAGTTAGGGTGAGTAGAGCTTAAATTTAGGCCTGCATCCACTCGCTGGGCACGCGCACGGCCAACACTATGCCAGTTGCACACAGCTGATCATCTGCGCTGAGCGTACAGGTTACCAAGGTTTTGCGTTCGCTTTGCACATCGAAACGTGCCCGTAAGACAACACTTGGCCCAAGTGGGGTTGGTTTATGATAGGCAATTTCGAGCTTACCAGTCACATACCAAATTGGCGTGGTGCTGCTGAGCGCAACCCCTGCCTGTTGAGCAGCCAAGGCCATGGCGCTGATAATTGCATGGCAATCGATCAATGCGCCGATTATTCCGCCATTGAGCACATGGGTTGGCGAGGCACAATGCCACGCTTGTGGTTGCCAATGACAAAGAGCTTCAGCGCCATCCCAATAGCTTTTGATCTGCAAGCCATGCGGATTATCCTTGCCACAGCCCCAACAATGATTGCCCTGCAATTGATCTTGAAAGGCTGGTTGCGTCGTTGAAACCATCAGTGCTGCTCCTTGAAATTTAATTATTCGCTATAGCCATGGGGATGTTGTTGATGCCAAGCCCAAGCACTTTCGATAATGCTCTCGATTGTGGCATAGCGTGGCTCCCAGCCCAACTCACGGCGAATTGTATCCGACGACGCAACCAAGGTCGCTGGATCGCCAGCGCGACGCGGGGCAACAACTGCGGGAATCTCATGCCCTGTTACATTGCGCACAGCTTGAATAACTTCTTTGACGCTGAACCCACCGCCGTTGCCTAAATTGTAGCGGCGGCTGGCTCCACCATTGAGCAAGGCTTGCAGGGTCAGAATATGTGCCGAAGCCAAATCGCTCACATGCACATAATCGCGCACACACGAGCCATCTGGCGTTGGATAATCGTCGCCGAAGATCGCAATTGATTCGCGTTGGCCTAAGGCAACTTGCAAAATCAAGGGAATAAGGTGGGTTTCGGGGTCGTGATGTTCGCCAATTGTGGGCGTACAGCCACAGGCATTGAAGTAGCGCAAGGCTCCATAACGAATGCCATGCACACGTTCATACCAATAGAGCGCCCGCTCCGTCCATGCTTTCATCTCGCCATAGGGCGAGCCAGGCACAATGCGCTCGTTTTCGTCGATCGGCATTTTGGCCGGGTCATCGAATAAATTGGCAGTTGAAGAAAGAATAAACGCTTTTACGCCATGCTCTGCGGCCACCGTCAACAAGTTAATCCCAGCCACAACGCTATCGCGCAGATAATATTCAGGGTGCTGCATCGACTCGCCGACCAAGGTATGCGAAGCAAAGTTTAAAATGCCATCGAAGGGGCCATGAGCTTCGAAGGCCGCGCGAATTTCGGCAATATTATTGAGATCGCCGAAGACAAAGGTCGCAGCAGCAGGAACCGCTTGGCGATGGCCTTGGCGCAAATTATCAAAGATCACAACATCGTAGCCAGCATCAAGCAATGCGGCACTGGTTACGCTGCCAATATAGCCAGCGCCACCGGAGACCAAAATACGCATACAAACTCCTTTTTACACGGCAAGAGCGTCGTGTAGCGTCGAATTCGCTGGCTATTGTAGCCGAATCAGCTTAATTGTGGGTGAGAAGTTGAATCAAAGGATGAGGGATGAAGGATGATCTTTGGTCTAGCCACGTGCTCGTTGATGGGGTATACTAGGCCTAACAGCCAAACCATACGAATCAAATAAACTCTTGCCTTCAGCATTGCTTCCATTCCATGAAGAGTTTTTTGGAGGAGCGATCAATGCATGTAGGAAGAAAAATCGTTGCTAGTGGCCTGCTCGTTGTTAGTCTTGTTGGCCTTAGTCAACTGCAAGCCCCCGCTGTTTATGCCCAAACCCCAACTCCAACCAACCCTGGCTATACCTCAACGACCATTGGCTCGCTTGGTGGCCACGATGGCTTTGCCTCCGATATTAATGATTTTGGGCGAGTCAGTGGCTACGCCGAGACCGAATCGTCAGATTATCGTGGTTTTATGTGGCGGCGCGGCACCAAAACCGAAATTTCACCGCTCTTGAGCGGTGAAAACGAAAAAAGTTATGCCTATGGCATCAATGATACTGGCTATGTTGTTGGTAAAAGCACCTTTGGTCACGACCAAACGCGGGCCTTCTATTGGCGGGGTGGTGGCAATAAAATCAATCTTGGCACGCTGGGCGGCACGAATAGTAGCGCCAGCGATGTGAGCAATGGCGAACGGGTCATTGGCACGAGTGATACGGCCAATGGCGAAAGCCACGCCTTTATGTGGTATCGCGGCACCATGACTGATCTTGGGACGCTTGGTGGTACAACCAGTTCCGCCAACGAAATTAACGATCATAAGGTGATTGTTGGCAGTAGCACCAACGCCAACGGCCAAAACCGGGCCGTGATCTGGAAAAATGGCCAGATTATTGACCTGAATGTACCGGCTATACAAAGTTTTGGTAATGGGATTAATAACCATGAGCAAATTGTTGGCACCATGGTCTTGACCGATGGCATCCCACGGGCCTTTGTGTGGGACGATGGCGTAACCACCGACTTAAGCACTGGTACTGATTATACCTATGCAAATGATATTAACGATGCTGGCATTGTCGTAGGACGGACGTATGATGATGCTGGCAATGCCAAAGCGACGGTTTGGCGCAATAGTACAGTGCTCTACCTCTGGGAAGGCAGCTCAGGCATGAGCACCTCGCGCACCAATGCGGTGGCGATCAATGAGGCGAACCAAGTTGTTGGCTATGATGATTATGATGATACGTTTTATTTCTTTACCGATGCCATGCTCTGGCAACTAACCGATTAACACTTCGATTGAATAGCTTTACAACGCTCCTGATGCAATTTACGCTACAGGAGCGTTGTTTCAGGGTATAATGGCAGCATACGAGCCTCAAAGCCATGGGTTTTGTTGATGAAAACCGACCTGAGCCTTCAATGGACACCAACGAATATTCAAACATTGCTGCAAAACCCGCAGCGGCTGCTTCAGCATGCCCAGTGGCAAACAGCAATCCAACAATTTGGTGGCTTAAGTGGCTTTTATCAATATCTGCAAAACTTACGCTTAAGTGAGCGTCAATTAAATCTTTTAACGGTCATTACAGCACATCCAAAAGCCAGCGTTATCGAATATTGCGAGCGCTTGCATATTCATGCCGCAACCTTCCATCGCCATCAGCGCGATCTGTGGCAAACCCTCAGCCTGCAACTAACCAGTGAAATGCCACTTAAGCAGGCTCAACAAGCACCACCAGCACGGTTAAAGCCCCAGAAACGCAGCCAACTCCCGCATCCGCTAACGCCATTAATTGGGCGTTCGCAAGAAATCGCCTTTATCCATAATATATTGCAGCAATCAGTTCGGCTCATCACCTTGACTGGAATCGGTGGCATCGGCAAAACCCGCTTGGCAATTCAGTTAGCCCATGAACTAGAGGCTGAAGCAGACCAAAAGGTTTATTTTTGCTCATTTGTTGATATTCGTGAGCCTGAAGCAGCCTTGCTTTTTTTAGCTCGTCAGTTAGCGATTCCTTATAACCCGCAAACAGATGACTTGATTGACTTATTGGCTGAATATTTTTCTGAGCAGTCAACTATTCTTATTTTAGACAACCTTGAGCATATGTTAAGCATTGCACCAATGCTTAGTACATTATTGCGCCAAACTGCAAGCCTAAAAATTATTACGACTAGTCGAATTCGATTAAATCTTTATGGTGAACATGTACTGCCAATTCAAAGCCTCAGTGTTGCAGATCCGCAAACCCAATTAGCCATAAGCGATATCGATAATTTTGATAGTTTAAGGCTTTTTGTTAGCAGAGCACAAGCAATCAATCCTTTTTTTCAAGTTAATCAATATACTATTGCAGCAATCCAACGTATTTGTCATAAACTTGATGGAATTCCATTAGCAATTGAATTTGCTGCTGGTCATTGCAATCATTTAACTGCCGAAGCGATCGTTATTGGTTTAAATAAACGCTTTGAATTATTAACCAATAGTACCAATGATGCTGAAGCTCGCCATCAAACGTTATATGCAACCTTGGATTGGAGTTATCAACTGCTTGAACCAGAAACCAAATATATCTTCAATCATTTAGGTATTTTTCAAGCTCCTTGGAATCTTGAATTAACATATCCGCTCTTTCCCCAATTTAGTCACGATTATATTGAACAACAGATGCATCTTTTGGTAGAACATCAGTTTCTAAAAAGAGTATCAATTAACAATGTATCAGCCTATATGATGTTGGAAACAATTCGTGATTATGCCCAACAGCAATTAAGCAGCCTACAACATATAGCAGCGGTTCAAGAATTAATTATTAATTATGTATATCATTATTTGCAGATTAATCCGCATACTGATTCAAATAAAGAACAATGGATCGATCAAATTCAATTCTATTATCCGCATATTATTCAATCACTACACTGGTTGGATAATGCAGCATATGATCATCGCTTAGCTGAAATAGTGTATGCAATTATTCCTTATTGGCTTAAAAAGAGTTATAATAAGGATGGTTTAGATTGGTGCAAGAAAATCATTGATACTAATAATGGCCAAGCTGATCTTATTTATGCAAAAACACTCTATCATTTTAGTGTATTTCATGGGAGCTATTGGAATTATGTTAGTGATGATGTTTATATTTTAGCCACATATTTAGAAACATCGATCAAAATAATACAAAAATATCCGGATGAGCTATTGTTTCTTGCAGAAGTATACAATCGCTTAGCGGTTATCCAATCAATTAACAATAAAGACATTGCATTTAATTATTGGAGGAAAAGTTTAGCAATTTATAAAAAATATCCAATGTACATTGATATTGGTAGAGTTTATAACAATATTGGCAATCTTTTTCGTATGGGTGATCGTTTCGAAAAATCGATTTATGTTTATCAAAAATCGATTAATGCTTTTCGTTTAGCGAATGATACGCATAAGCTACCAATTGCGCTAGGGAATTATGCATCTGGGTTACTCGCAGTTAATCGAATTGATGAGGCACTCGAGGCGTTAAATGAAGCTTTAGCACATACAAAAGCTAATAGTGATCTACAAGGAATGACATTAAATTTGATGTATTTATATGAGGTTTTACAGTCAACCAAGCGGCTTGATGCTGCTGAAACAATTGTTGAGCAGGCCAAAGCGAATATTAAGATCCTGCGAACTAAATATTTTGATCATTGGATCAATAGAGCCGAAACCCAACTAGCGGAACTGCGCCAACAAGGCTTCTAGGATGATTCGGCCTGAAACGCCACAACTGGCCCTTGGACATTCACCGCAACCCGTAAATTTGGCGCAAGATCAAGCCGTGGCCCAGTTCGCGCCGCCAGGTGCAACGCACCAATTTGTACATCAAGCAGTTGATCGTGGCCATAAAAACGTTGGCCGAGAATCTGACCATTGCCAGTTGGGTCGGGGACAAGTTGCAGCGCTTCAGGCCGAATCATCAGGGTCACAGGGCCATGCATTGGCTTGGTTAGCAACAATTGGCCCAATCCACATTCAACGCTATTATCACGAGCGATGCCAGCCAAAAAGTTGGCTTCGCCCACAAATTGGGCCACTGCTTGGCTAGTTGGGCGCAAATAGAGTTCGTGCGGGCTGGCGCTTTGCATCACCTTACCCCCAAGCATCACCGTCACGTGATCGGCCAAACTCAGGGCTTCTTCTTGATCGTGGGTTACAAAGAGGGCGGTGGCCCCAACATGGCGCAAAATCTGCTTGGTCGCAGTGCGCACTTGGTCGCGCAAGCCTGCATCGAGATTGGAAAACGGCTCGTCGAGCAGCAAGAGTTGCGGATTGGGAGCAAGCGCGCGCGCCAAAGCGACCCGTTGTTGCTGCCCGCCAGAAAGTTCATGGGGCATGCGTTTGGCCAAGCCTGCTAAGCCAACCAATTCAAGTAATTCGTCGATACGCTGCTGGCGAGCTTGGCGACCTAAGCCATAACCAATATTTTGGCCAACCGTCAAATGCGGAAACAAGGCATATTCTTGAAAAACCATGCCAATCTGGCGTTGTTCGGTTGGCACATGGGTTTTGGCGCTGGCAATTTCGCGGTCGCCAAGCCAAATATGGCCTTGATCGATGGTTTCGAAGCCAGCGATTAATCGCAATAAGGTTGTTTTGCCGCAGCCTGAAGGCCCAAGCAGTGCCCCCAAACTGCCGCTTGGCAATTGAAAATCAATCTGATCCAATACCTTGGTTGCATTGAAGGTTTTGCTCACGTCACGGCAATTTATCGCGAATGTGGTTGGTTCATGCATGGTTGTTATCTCACGTCTTGCGTTCATTCGCCAGCAGCAGGGCCAAGGAGCCACAGGCGGCCAACATCAATAATAAAGCAGGCAGCGCGGTTTGCGAAAAGCGTAGTTCGGTGGTGTTGTTCCAAATATCGGTTGCCAAGGTATGAAAGCCGGTCGGCCCCAACAGCAGGGTTGCTGGCAATTCTTTCAAGGTCGAAAGAAACACCAAGGCAGCTCCCGAAACAATGCCAGGCCGTAGCAGCGGCAAGGTAATGCTTAGCACTACCCGCCATGGTGGTTGGCCCAACGAACGGCCAGCCTCTTCCAAGCGCGGGTTGATTTGCAACAAACTCGTGCGCAAACTGCCAATGGCTTGCGGCAAAAAGCGCACAGCATAGGCCAAAATCAACAAGCCCAAGGTTTGGTAGGCCCATGGCACATAATTAGCACCCCAGAAAACCAAAGCCAAGGCGACGACGATGCCAGGCAAGGCATAGCCAACATAGGTTGCGCGTTCAATTAAACTCGTTAAACGGCTCGGATAGCGCACGGCCAAAAAGACCACCGGAAAGGCCAAAACAATCGTTACCAGGGCTGCCAAACTAGCGGCCAGCAACGAATTGCCGAGATCAGCAAGTTGCACATTCCACGCTTGGCCAGAGCGAATGCCGATAATCAGCCAAGCCACAATCGCCACAATTGGCAAAACCACCGCAAACAGCACCACAACCGAGCAAAATAGCAAAGCTGGCCACCGCCAGCGTCCAAGCTCAACAACTTTCGCTTGGCGACTAACGCCAGCAGACGAGCGATAATAGCGCGCCCGACCACGGCTGAGTGCTTCGGCAGCCAATAAGCCACAAGCTAAGCCAACCAGCAACAACGACAACACCGCCGCACCAGTTCGATCAAACGAGGCTCGATATTGCAAATAAATCGCGCGGGTAAACGAGCTATAGCGCAATAACGAAACTGCGCCAAAATCGCTCAAGGCATACAGCACCACCAACAAACTACCAGCTGCAAGCGCTGGGCGCAATTGAGGCAGGGTGATTCGCCAGAAAATCTGGCCCGAACGTTGGCCAAGCGAGCGCGCTGCTTCTTCCAAGGCTGGGTCGAGCTTGCGCAAGGCAACCCGCACATTCAACACAATATAGGGATAACCAAACAGAATTAACGCTCCGGCTGCGCCCCAAAATCCATAAACTTCAGGCAAGCGTTCAACGCCCAACGGTGCGAGCCATTGTTGCAACAAGCCACGCGGCCCAAGCACAGCAATAATCGCCCAAGCCCCAATATACGAAGGAATTGCCATTGGCAGCATAATTAAGCCCAACCAAATGCGTGCGCCAGGTAAATTGGTGCGGGTGGTCAGCCAGGCCAAGGGCAACCCGATCAGCAGCGAGCCAAGCGTGACCGTAATCGCCAGCAACGCCGAGCCAGTAAAAACGCGCAAAGTGGTGGGGCGTTGTAATTGCGCCCAAGCAGCATCGCCCGCTTCACTGGTGCGCAAGAGCAAATAGCCAAGCGGCAAAACCATCATTAACGCAATCAGGCCAGCACTGATCGTCAACATCAGTGCTGGCCAGCGGCGTGGCCGAGTTAATTGAAGCCGTTTAAAAACCATAGTGCCAACAATCTTCCCAAGCGCACACCGAAAGTCAGACCATTATTGAATCGCGCCAACATCTTGCAACAATTCCAAGGTGCCTTGGAGATCTTTCAGGTTGCTCAAATCGATGTCGGGGGTGGTGATTTCGCTCAATGGCTTGATCGCTGGGTTGGTGGTAATGCCAGCAACCAAGGGATATTCATTGGTTTTTTCGGTGAAATAATTTTGGGCGGTTTCGCTCAGCAAGAAGCTAGCAAAGGCTTGGGCTGCTGCTGGGTTTTTGGCGGTTTGCAAAATGCCTACGCCAGCAACATTGACCAATGAGCCAATATCGCCATTGCTGAAGTAGTGGTTGGCAGCCTTAGCATCTGGTTGGTCTTTTTTCAAGGCAAACAGATAGTAGTGATTGACCAAGCCTGCATCAACTTCGCCATTGGCAACAGCTTTGACGATTGCTGAGTTTGATTCATAGACTTTGATTTCGTTGGCAATCAAGCCTTCGAGCCATTGTTTGGCCACATCTTCGCCTTGGCTGACGCGCAACGCGGTGACGAATGCTTGCAATGAGCCGTTGGTTGGAGCCCAAGCCAAGCGGCCTTTCCATTCTGGTTTGGTCAAATCGAGAATCGAAGCTGGCAAGTCGGTGCTGGTCAAGACATCGGTGTTATACACCAAAACCCGAGCGCGGCCCGAAGCGCCAACCCATTTGCCTCCGCTTGAAGCAAAGCGTGGGTCGACCAAGCTCAGCAAGCTGCTATCGAGTTGGACAAAACGATCGCTCAATGCACCCAATGCGCCAGCATCTTGGCCAAAGAACACATCGGCTGGGCTATTTTCGCCTTCTTCGAGAATTTGAGCAGCCATTTCGGCGGTGTCGCCGTAGCGAACTTCAACTGCAATGCCGGTTTCTTGGGTAAACAGCTCCAACAATGGAGCGACTAAGCTTTCTGAACGACCTGAATAGACCACCAAGCTGCCGCCTGCTGGCTCAGTTGTGGTCGTGGTTGGCACGGTTGGCGAAACCTCAGCAACGGCGGTTACTTCGACGGTAGCGGTAGCTTCAGCTGCGCTAGCGGTGGTTGGGGTTGCTGCAGCGGTGGTTGGTGCTGCTGGCGCAGTCGTTGGGGTGGCTGCACCACCACAGGCTGCAATAACCATGCTCAGACAGAGCAACAGCATCAAAGAACGCACAAGTTTCACGAGCTACTCCTTAAGCCTGCTTGCTCGCTTATTGAGCAAGTTTTGGCAAGTATTAATCAAATGCTAAAAACTATTTTATCTGAAAAAACAGTTTTTATCAGCAGGAAGTATAGCCTGAGCAATCAGCCATGTCAAATAATTAATCGTACATCCATTTTTTATTCTAGCGCTATAATAATTTAATTAATCTATTTCAATCAATTTCTGCTAGTTAATTTCATTTCATCTATGTTCACAAAAGTTCATATTTACCTAATTATGCTTTAGGCACAAGCAGCAAGAATCATGATGATGATGGCCTAGAATACTGCACCATCAGCGACGCATTTAAGTGGTTGCAAGCAGCTAAAATCGCGTATAATCAACAAATACCTAATGCAGCAGAATGGAGCGTCCATGCACTATGATGCCGATGTGGTCATTGTTGGAGCAGGTTTGGCCGGGCTGGTTGCCGCCGCCGAATTGGCCGATGCCGGCAAAAAAGTCATCTTGGTCGACCAAGAATCGGAGCAGAATCTTGGTGGGCAAGCATTTTGGTCGTTTGGTGGGTTATTTTTAGTCGATTCCCCAGAACAACGTCGTCTCAAAATCAAAGATTCTTATGAACTGGCCTTGCAAGATTGGCTGGGAACCGCCGCGTTTGATCGGCCAGAGGATTATTGGCCGCGCAAATGGGCCGAAGCCTATTTGGCCTTTGCTGCTGGCGAAAAACGCCAATGGCTCTACGATCAGGGCATGCGCTTTTTCCCAGTGGTTGGCTGGGCTGAGCGCGGCGGTTATGGCGCAATTGGCCATGGCAATTCAGTGCCGCGCTTTCATATCACATGGGGCACTGGCCCCGGTGTGGTTGCGCCATTTGAGCGCCGCGTGCGTGCAGCAGCCCAAAAAGGTCTGATTACGCTGAAATTTCGCCATCGAGTGAATCAATTGTTGCTCAATGGCGGGGCAGTCGCTGGCATCGAGGGCGATATTTTGGAGCCAAGCAGCCTAGCGCGCGGCGTGCCAAGCTCGCGCAAGGTCGTTGGTAGTTTCACATTTCAGGCGCAAGCAGTAATTGTGACCTCTGGTGGCATCGGCGCAAACCACGATTTAGTGCGCAAAAACTGGCCTGAACGGCTTGGCCAAGCGCCAAAAACCATGGTTGCGGGGGTTCCCGATTATGTTGATGGTCGGATGTTGGCAATTACTGAGGCTGCTGGCGGCACAATTATCAATCCCGACCGCATGTGGCACTATACCGAGGGCTTGCAAAATTGGAAGCCAATTTGGACGAACCATGGCATTCGCATTTTGCCTGGGCCATCGTCGTTGTGGTTCGATGCGCTAGGCAATCGCTTGCCAGTGCCGCTGTTTCCTGGCTTCGATAGCCTTGGCACGCTCAAACATCTGATGCACACAGGCTACGATTATAGTTGGTTTATTCTGACGCAGAAAATTATCGAAAAAGAATTTGCGCTCTCTGGCTCGGAGCAAAACCCCGATTTGACCAACAAAAGCGTGCGTCAAGTGTTGGGCCGCGTTTTGCCCGGCGCAACCGCACCAGTTGAGGCCTTCAAGCGCCATGGAGCCGATTTTGTTGTGCGCGATAATTTGGCCGATTTAATCAAAGGCATGAATGCGCTCACCCCAGAACCATTGCTTGACCCAGCAGCGATTGAGCGCGAAATTCAGGCCCGCGACCGCGAAATTACCAATCCATTTACCAAGGATATGCAAATTACTGCTTTGCGTGGCGCACGCAACTACCTTGGCGATAAATTGATTCGCGTTGCTAAACCGCATCAAATTTTGGATCGTAGGGCAGGCCCATTGATTGCAGTGCGCTTGAATATTCTGACCCGCAAAACGTTGGGTGGGCTACAAACCGATCTTTCGGCACGGGTGATTGGCCAAGATGGTCAGCCGATCAGCGGTTTGTATGCTGCTGGCGAGGTGGCGGGCTTTGGCGGCGGTGGCATGCATGGCTATCGTTCGCTTGAAGGCACCTTCCTTGGCGGCTGTATTTTTTCTGGCCGTACCGCTGGCCGCGCAGCAGCCGAAGCCTTGGCCTAGCAATTTTTTAATCCGCTGCAATCCCCGAACTCGTCAAGCTAGCCCTCTAGTTTGATAGTGTTCGGGGATTGCACTTTTAAACGGCTGCTATCAAACCCAATCTTTCGATGAATTAACGGCTCAGGCTGAGGCGATCAAGCCACTCGCTGAGTAACGCACGCTCGCCTGAAGTCAAACTGTGGGCGTTTGGCAACAGAGCTTTGAGTGCGACTGCCGTACTGATCAACTGACTTGGAGCATTCTGTGTTGCATCGAGCGTGTTGGCCTCAGCAGGTCGCGTGATCGCCGTTAAGATGGCTTCGCGCACCCGAGTCGAAAGCGTGAGATCACGTACGGCAGAATCGATTTCGAGCAAACTAAACGTCACCCCGCGACAGGCAGCGTGCAGCATCTGAGCCGCCGACTCAACATCGACCAGCAAACGACCTGTCGCAGCAATCTGGGTTACTCGTTCACGCAAGATTGCTAAAGCCTTGAGCGCAGCCGGAACCTCTTTGCTTGGCTGTGGCTCGCCATACATCAGGCGATACAAGGCAGGATTGAGCAATCCAAACTCCACATGCATATCCCAGCCATGACGAATTTCCTCAACAGGATCATGCTGCGCTAGTCGTTCGCGTTTGCTCTCAAGATAAACCTCAAAGCCATGGCTAACAACAGCGTTGAGCAGACCACGCATATCACCGAAAAGCCGATAGATAATTGGCACTTGAACCCCAGCAGCCTCAGCAACTGCGCGGGTTGAAACACTCTCAAGACCGCCATTGGCCAGCAAATGAGCCGTAACGCGGACAATGCGATCGTGTGAATTAAGGCTTGCTGTTGTTTCAGAATTTTGCATAGTAGCAATGATAGCATAAAAGTGATAACAGTGATTGAATTATCGATGATACCATGATATAGTTATCATCGATAACATTACTTGAATCGGAGAAGCTATGATTTTGGTAACAGGCGCAACCGGACAAATCGCGACAGCAGTCATCACGACGCTTTTACGCCAACTGCCCATCAGCCAAATAGCCGCTTTCGTTCGGAATCCAGCCAAAGCGAGCCAGCTTCAAGCCCAAGGGCTAGATCTACGGATTGGCAGTTATGACGACTTGGATTCGCTTGATCGAGCGCTGCAAGGTATCGATACGGTGCTGCTGATCTCGGGAACCGAAGAAGGCAAACGGGTTCAACAACACCAAAATGTCATCGATGCAGCAAAAAAAGCCGGGGTCAAACGAATTGCCTATACCAGTAGAAACTTACGCAATCCGGCGACCCTCGCCAATACGCTGATGCATGAGCATTTTGAGACCGAAGAAGCGATTAAAGCCAGCGGTATGGCCTATACGATCTTTCGCAATGCCTTGTATATGGATGCAATTCCGCAATTTATTGGCGGAGCACGTGGCTTTGAGCGTGGCATTACGCTCCCTGCAGGTGATGGCAACGTTGCCTTCGCGCTACGCAGTGAGCAAGGCGAGGCAATGGCCAATGCACTTGTTCAGATGAGCAATGAGAGCCAGATCTACGCACTTACTGGGAGTGAAACGTGGTCATTTGCTGATGTGGCGCAGTATCTCTCCGAACTGACGGGGCAAGCAATTGCCTATACGCCGATTGAAGGGTCGGCATTTGCCGCAAACCTCAAGCAGCGCGGTCTGGATGAGCAAGTCATTCAACGGATCATTGGGTTTATGACCGATATAAAGCTTGGTCAAGAAGATCAAGTTTCAGCGAGCTTAGAAACGCTGCTTGGCCGCAAACCTGTCGATCTCAAGGCAGGCCTTTCAATCATCTTCGCAGAAACATTACAAGCTAACGAGCATTAACACCTGTTGCTTACAATCATTCTCGATCAAGCGATTTTTGCTGGCATAGCACGATGGGCGGCGGCAACTCTTGTCGTTACCGTCGCCCATCATCAAACGTCAACCTGAAACATCTGCTCAAGTGGCTTAGCAAAAAGCAGCGCCATCCGATTCAAGCGCTATACTACTCGAACGATGATCGAGTGTGAGCATAAGGAGGAGCAACGATGGGGCTTAATGTGGCAAAAATGAGCACAACGAGCAGCTATGGCGAGTTGCACGCCAGCTATGATCGCTCAGTGAAAATTATGTCAATTTCAAACCCACTAGCCCGCGAATGGGCTTATAGCATCAACTTCGATAACTATGTCATCATCGATTTGGATGCGCAGGGCTGGATTATGAATATTGATCTGCTCGTCAAGCCGCGCTTAAACGATCAGCTTGCAATTCCCAATTTAGCGCAACATGGCGGAGTGCAATTTCACGTTCCGCTAGCAACAGAGCGTTTTGTCGCAACGCCGATTGCGTTTGAGACAAACCAAACCCGCCGCATAGTTCGCGTAACGTTTGGTCCAATGCTCGATCTTACGCAACAAACCCAATCGATCAAGACCTCTGAACAGGTCTATCTCCAAATTCAGCATGTCCAACTTAGGGCAATTTTGGTGGATTTTGGTCAAAAAGGCTTATGGGATTAACGAGCGTATGCCCAAGTTGCTGGCACTGCCAAACATAGCCCAATAGCCAAACAAGGCCGAAAAAATGGTTCGAATGGCAATTTTTGGGCAATAGCCTGCTGCAATTGTTCAGCGCAAAGCAGCGCTATCGCTTGCGGCGAAGCTGGCCAACCAGAGCGTGGAGCAAGAATCTCGTAATCGGGGTATTGCCCACATTCGCAGAAGTGGCCCTCATGAGTTGGCGGGCCACCAAACCCATGGGGGCAACCATATAGCGCCTGATTGGTTGGCGTAACATGACACCACCACGAAAGGGCATAGGTTACAACACCAAGTTCAGCACAACCTTGAATTAGGCTAGCAGCCAGATCATGCATCACGATCAGCTCATAAAAACCATTGCTCGCTGGCGTAGCTGGCACTAAAAGCTGCCGGAGGGCTGGTAGAATTGTCGCAGCGTCGATCTCGAGCGCTGCATAATAATGCTGTGGCAACCATTCTTCATCCATGGGAAACCTCACTCTTTCAGTTGCTAGAACTCAACTATAGAACGAGCAGCAAGCGCATGGATCAGGCCAAAGCAGGATTGGCATTGCAAGCATTGTGGGGTATACCATGCTTAATCATTTACCCACAGAGGATGTATGTGTACCAGTTTTGCAATTAACCAGCCTCAAGCCTTGGTGGCAATGAATTTTGATCTTGGGCCGCGCCCAATCGCTTTGAGCATGCCCAATCCAGCCCAATTATTAATTTTACAAGCGGAGCAGGGCCAATGGTTGCCAGCAATTGGCCTCACCAGCACTGGCCGCTTTATGAATTTGCAAATGTTGCCTGCCACCGCTGCCGGAGCCTATCGGCGTGGCAAAGATGTACTGCACATTATGAAAGTTTTTGAGCAATTTCTGACCGGAACAATTGATGTTGCTGCGCTGCAAAGCCAACAAATTGTCAATGTGCCCAATCATAGCGTGCATAGCTTGCTACGCGATGAGCATGGCCAGATTGGCATCTTGGAGCCAGGCCAAACTGGGCTGGTCCAACACGAGCATAGCCTGATTCAAACCAACTTTTCAAATAGCACGCCAGCAGCTAGCCTGAGCCAACAACCAAGCGCCGATCGCTACTTGCGCTGTCAGCAATTATTGAATCAGCAGCAACAGCCAGATGTTGATCGAGCCTTTACAATTTTGGCTGCAACCCAACAACATACTGGTGATTTTCCAACCCAGTTGGCTTTGGTATTTGAACCAAAGCAACAAACGGTTTGGCTGGCCCAACCAAGCCAATTAAGCCAACGCTGGCGCTTTACCTTTGACGATCAACAGCTGGTCGTTGGCGATAAGGCCTATCAACTGGGCAAAAAACGCCTGTTACTTAGTAGCATCAGCGGCTAAGCACTCTTCGATAGCTCCAACCTGAACAAAAATGAATATTTGTTACCAAGGCTTGCAGTTAACCCTACGGCAACTTGTATCGTGCATCCATTAATTGAAATTGGGAGCGACCTGATGCAACGAGCAAGTTTGATGGGCCTCAAGATCGTGTTGGTATTGGTGGGATTGTATAGTTTGTATATCAGCATTGATTTTGGGATTGGCGGGTTTGAAACGCTTGGTTGGCAAGGTGCGCCACCAAACGTTGCCGATGCAAACAATCTGCGCTATGGCGTGCAAGATAGCCATTTTCGGTTTTTGGCTGGGGTGTTTGGCACGCTCGGCGTTTGCATCCTGCTGGCAGTACGCGATTTGGCCAAATATCGGCTGCTGCTGCAAACGATATTTACAGCCTTTATTGTTGGTGGATTATTGCGCTTCAGCGCCAATAATTTCGCTATATTGTTCAGCAGCGAATTGTTAATTGCATTAATTGCCGAAATTGGGCTGATGCTTGGGCTGCATTGGTGGTTGCAGCAAGCCTTGAAAGGAGATAACCTGATTCCAAGCGTTCAAGGGTAGAGTTTATGCCCTCTCGCCCGCGTTCAGTGGGCGAGAGGGTTGAGAAGCTGAGAAAATTAGAATTCACCTGGCTGGGCATAGGGTTGGAGCCACAGCGTAACATGCAACACCACTGCCTTAAACCAAGCAGCATACATCTGTTCAACCTCTTCTGGGCTATGGCCACCAGCTTTGAGAAACTCTTTGATCGTGATCGTAATCGGCACGATAAATCCAACCATATAGCGCAGCGGAATAATCGGTGGCGCTCCAGCAGCAGCATCGGTGTGGTTTTTCTTCTCAGTATGGTGGCGCAAGCCAATTTCCATTTGATAATTAAGCCATGTCTGATCATACTCGCGCTGGGTTGTGTCGCGAATCCATTGGGCGAATCGCGCGCGCACCCGAGCCAAATAATCGGGGATCGCTACGCCCTGAGTGGTGGAAAAATAGGCGACCAAATGCGGATGCGCACCAACAAACCCATACCAAACATCCAAAATGGCCTCAACTTGTGGTTCGAGCACAGTGCCAGCCATGCGCAAATAGTGCACATCAGCTTCAGTAAAAAGAAGCGTCTGCTTGAGAATAGCAAGATCAGCTAAGTGAAATGGCGATTCGGCCACCTCAGCGCTACCATACGTATAACCAGGAATCGATGCTGTCGAAGGCATATGGTTCTCCAGAAACAACGCCATTGAATGGCGCGAACGTTCAACACCATGATTCTAGCCCGCCTGCTATAATTAGTCTAACAGATAGATCTTATACTTTTGATAAGCTGAGGTGATGATGGAATTACGTCAACTGCGCTATTTGGTAGCGGTTGTGCAGGCTGCCAATTTTACGCGGGCCGCCGAAACGCTGTTCATTTCGCAATCAGCGTTATCGCAGCAAATTCAGGTTTTAGAACAAACTGTTGGCACTGTGTTAATCAATCGCTCGAAACGTGGCGTGAGCCTAACCGCAGCAGGCAGCATTTTATACCAGCATGCAGAGCGGATTTTTGGCGAGTTGCAGCAAGCAGAAACGGCAATTCGTGAACTTGCAGGCCTGCAACGGGGCGAATTAACGATTGGCGTTGTTCAAACAGTCAACGATTATTTGATTCCCGCGCTCGCCGCAAGCTTTGCAAAACGCCACCCACGGATTAAATTGTTGATCGAGGAAGCGCCAGCAGACACGATTGAACAACGGTTGCTAGCAGGTGAGTTGCAGCTTGGCTTGAGTTTTGTGCCAAGTTCGCACGAACTTTTAGCAAGCCAAGAGTTGTTTGAGGAACGCTTAGCATTGATTGTGCGCAACGATCATCCGCTTGCTAGCCAGCAGGAAGTTGCGGTTACAGCGCTTGATGCCATGGATTTGGTGTTGCTTGCCAAGAGCTTTTGTACCCGCCGCCTGTGGGAAGAAAGCGCGCGCTTGGCTCCTGCGCAGCCCCAAATTGTGATGGAACTCAATACTGTCAGCAGTATTTTGGCGGTGGTTGAACGCACAGGGTTGCCAACCGTCTTGCCAGCGCTAAGCTTGAATGATCGGCCAACAGCGAATTTAACGCGAATTCGCTTAATCAACCCAACGCCTGCTCGTAAAGTTGGGTTGCTCTGGCAGCGCGATGTCTACCGCTGTCATGCAACCCAAGCGTTTATCGAGCTGGTTCAAACGGCGACTGAGCACCTGCGTCAGGCTTAAGCGTGGCCTTGTTCGCCAGCATAGGCCTGTTGCAGTGCCGCCAGATCCAATTTCTTCATGGCGAGCATGGCTTGAGTTACCCGCGCAATTTGCGCTGGATTAGCGTTTTCGAGCATGGTATTCATGGCCTTGGGAACAATTTGCCATGACAGCCCATAGCGATCTTTCAGCCAGCCACATTGCTCAGATTCGGGCACGGCGGAAAGTTTTTCCCAGTAATAATCGACCTCAGCTTGATCATCGCAATACACCATAAAGGAGATCGATTCATTGAATTTGAACAGCGGGCCAGCACTAATTGCCATAAACTGCTGGCCCAAAAGCGTAAATGTAACCGTCGTCGCATCGCCTGAGGGCGTATCTGGCAATGTGGTATTGCTGGTAATCTGTGAATCGGGAAAGATTGAACAATAGAAGTTTGCCGCCTCGACCGCTTGGGTATCAAACCACAGATGAGGCACGATCTTGTGAGCAATAGCAGCCATCAGGATACTCCTTTCGTTGCATCAACAACCAGCACAATCAACGTTTCAGCAGCATTGCCCAGCATAAAGCATACCAACCACAGGTTAATTGGCGGCTATTGGCTGCGATAGCCAACTTGCAAGCCATCGCGGCGATAGAGCGCAGCAGGATCAGTTGCCGTGTTATTCCAAATCGGCCCATTTGCCTGCGAAACAACGACCAAGGTTTGGCCTGGAGCTAACGTGCCACTCAGGATCGCATGGCGCTGATTACCAGTCATTGAACAAATCCACCAGTTGCTTATATCAACAGGTTGGTTCGATGTATTGCGAATCGTCACAGTTTCTGGATTACCAGCCTTGTTGACATTGGTAATCGCGACTGGATAGTTGGGAGCCGCCGAACTCGCCGCACCATCACAGCTTGGGTTGACCGTGCCCAGCGTCGGCGTTGGCGGAATGCTGGTTGGTGGAATCGGGGTTGCGGTTGGAATCGGCGTAGCAGTTGGGATTGGCGTTGGCGTTGCCGTCGGTGGCGGCGGCGCTTTGACCACGATTGGTAGATAGTTATCAAGGCTGATTGGCGCAGCAGTTGGAATTGCGGTTGGCGTGAGGGTTGCGGTGGGCGTAAGCACAATCGTAGCAGTAGCTGTTCCGCCACCACCAACGGGTATAGCCATTGAAGCAACAGGCTGCTGATCGGCAAGCGCATGCTGGATTAGCAGCAACCCTCCCAATACACTCAGGCCAACGACCAAGAGACGACGAAGCATAGAAACCTTCCTAGATTGCATATCCTGATTGGGATACAATCTAAAGGCCACACAACCAAGCAAATGCTGTGCTGTGTGGCATGGCTACCTGTAATTGGCTGTATTCTAGCGCATAAATTTGCAGTAGTGTGAAATTGCTTAGCGCCCTTGAATAGCAAGAAAAGAATCTAGGCCATCCCAGATATTGAGCTTCGTCGGTTGCCGAATTGGGGCAAAAAGCACAGCCTGCTCAGGATCAACCGGAATGATGGTGTCATGCGCCATTACAAAGGCATAGCGACTATCCGAACTCCAAAAGATAGCCTGATAGGAATATTGATACGGAATAGGCAGTGTGATTGCTGACGATGATGTGATGATCGTCAGGGTGCTCTGTTGCAGCAACGTATCATTTTCAATCAGCAAGGCTTGGCGCAGATCAGGCGATGCCTGCATGGTTATAGTTTTCGCATGGTCCAAACCGTCCGTCGTTGTAAAAGGCTCAGAATAGTGAATAAGCTCAGCAGTAGCAGGGAAATAATGATTAAGCTGGCTTAATCCTTCTTGCTCATTGATTAGAAACCAGCGTGGTGGATCGATCTGCCCAGCAATAAATTTCCCTTTGATTTGATAGGCTGGCGGTTCCAGATCATCAATTGCAACCTGCCATGTTTCAAAAGCACTCGTCCCTGCTACCCGTCCAATGCAAAATACAAGGTTGTTCGAATCGAGCCAATAAATCTCGCTACTGTAATAACCCCAATCAGTAATCGCAAACAGTTCTTTGGTTGTCAGATCGTAGCCCCAGATCGAAGTTTCGTTCATCGGAGCAGCCTTGCGCATTTCTGGATACATTTTAATAAAGGCTAGCGTGTTACCATCGGGTGCGGCCACAACATTGCTACGAAATGATATAAGTTGATCGGCAATTTGGCTATGGGTTTGGGTTTCAAGGTTGACTAAGTATAAACGGCTATCGCCACGAGCATTGATTTTGAGCGCAAGTTCTTGGTGGTGGGGAATCGAAAAAATACTGACCTCATCACACCCAGCTTCCGCAAAGCATGGAATTTCATACATCGGGCTGGTTTCGCTATCGCCATACAGCTGTGAGATAATGATTGTTGTATGGCTAATGTCCAAGCCAGCAACAATTAAATCGACTGGGGCTGTAAACGGCGGCGCGCTGATTGGCGTGCTGGTTGGTGGTGCTTCGATTGTTGGCGTAGCACTAGCAAAACTGGCGGTTGGTACAATACTTGGTTGGAGCGTTGGCTCAGTCGTGGGCGCACGTAAGGTGGCAGGCACTGCTTGGGTTGGCAAAACTGCTGCTTGAGGCAGCGCGGTCGGACGCGGTTGGGCTGGTTGTTGCATACATCCAAGCAACAGCAGACTGATCAGCATACACCATCGACGCATAATCGATCCTCATTTCTCTGACACTAACGATCTGGCCTCGTTGCAGTATAGAGTGCGCTCGATCAAACATGCTGATCAACAAATGAAACTTGGCTGATAGCGTGCTGAATAAACGAAATCTGAGGAGTTTAATCGCTTGACACAGCGGCGGTGCGCGATATACCATGCTACTAATTGAATTCCGACTACCAATTTTTGGGGACGGCCATCGCAGAGACCTACGGGTCTGTTGATGCCGTCCCTTTTGGTTTAGCTCGGTAGCCCAAAGGAGTTGTTGCAATGAAAATTCAGTTACAAGCACTCAACCAAGCCCTAGTTGACGCATTGACCACCATCGATGCTGAGCAGCCAGCGATCACCAGCGCCTATGCCAACGCCGCAATCATTCCACATGCCCAAATTCGCGCAATTGTCGCGCAGGTAACGCAGCAGGTGGTTGGAGTGGTAGTCGAAGGTACATCGATCGCTGATGGCCGTTGGTGGCTCTACGATCTGATCATCGATCCGCAGCTGAGACGACAAGGCTATGGCCGAGCGACAATCGCCGCCTTATTTGCAGAGCGCGCTGAGGACTACAGCATTCAGCAGTTGTATGCAGCTTATCCAACCAGTAATCAGCTGGCTCACCAATTTTTGGCCGCACTTGGAGCACAAGCTATCGCCAGCGATTCAGCGGAAGCGGTGAATGTGGCGTTGGCACTGCCGCCACGACCTACGCCAAACGCCACAATTACCCTGCAACCAATTACCCTAGCCAACGCGCGGGCCTGTTTGGAATTAAGCGTTGCGCCGCATCAGCAGCAGTTTGTCGCCAGCACCGCAGCATCGTTGGTGCAATCGCGATTCGAACCGCATTGGGAAACCCAAGGCATTTATGCAGATGCAACGCTGGTTGGCTTCATTATGTATGGCCATGATCCCGTCTATGGTTGGGGGCTGCTGCGGCTCTTAATTGATGCACCATTTCAGGGTCGCGGCTATGGACGCACAGCGATTCAACACATGCTCGCGACAATTCGCGCCGCTGGGGGTAGCTCGGTAGCGGTCAGTTATGAAGATGCGAATCATGTCGCCCGCCGCTTGTATCAATCGCTTGGTTTTGTAGAAACCGACGAACAGCCGTTTGGCGAGCCATTTGCCATTTTACAGATTGATCAATAACCAACGCCGAATTCGGATGCGATTTTCAGCAGCCGACAGTTCAGTTGCTTTGTAATCATATGGTTCTTTATTCATTCTCAACTTCCTTCTATTGATTATCACCGCAGCAATTATGCATATTGCTGGAGGCCGAAAAAGCACCATCGTGTGCCGATTATATTCAAAAATCAATCATAGGGGCGACTATTGTCCTCGCCAAATAAGCAAGCATCGATTATCGTAACCAGCATCGATGTTTATGGTTGATTGTGATGTTCATTGTTGCCCTCCATAATCACAACAATAAAGGAAATAACGATGCGACGGATAACGACTATCAGCGAAGTTGAAGCACTGATTGGCTCACCTAACGAATTGGTTTTGATGAAAACGGTTACTAGCCTCGACGACGATTGCCAAGCGATTCTGGCGCTTGCGCCGATCGCTGGTTTGGGGTTTCGCGATCCAGCAGGCCAGCCGCAGACAACGATCATTGGCGGTACGCCTGGTTTTATGCGGGTCGAATCGACCACCCAAATAACGTTTGATCGTCCAAGTGCGCTCGCGCTCTCCGAGCAGTATCCCAGTGTTTCGTTGCTCTTCTTTTTGCCCGGAACCCACGGCGAAACGCTGCGGGTGAATGGCCAACTAACTGACATTACGTCAACTCACGTAACGATTACCGTTGAAGAGGCGTTTGTGCATTGTGCCAAGTGCATTTTGCGCTCAAAGCTTTTTGCTACAAGCCCAACGATTACGTCAAGTAATTTTAGCCCTCAGCATAGCGCAACAAGTCTCAACGATCCGCTGATTAGCTCGTTTTTGGCCCAATCGCCGTTTGTGCTGCTCTCATCGTGGGATGCCAACGGCGGCAGCGATACCAGCCCCAAAGGCGATACAGCAGGATTTGTGCGGATAATCGATGAAAGAACGCTGGCTATCGCTGATCGTAAAGGCAACCAGCGGGCTGACACCGTGCGCAATCTGTTACAATCGGCTCAGATTGGGCTAGCATTTCTGGTTCCAGGCCACGAGGAAGTGTTGCACATCAATGGCACTGGCTACCTCACCGATGATCCGGCGCTGTGTGCAAGCATGGCCTTGGGCGAAAAACCACCGCATGCAGCATTTGTAATTGCAGTCCAACAAATCGTATTACAAGCTAATTCAGCGTTGCAACAAGCCAAGCTTTGGGATGCAGCCAGCCAAGCGGCCCAAGCTGCCTTGCCAACACCCAATTTGTTGGCAATCGTCGCCCGCCACATCACCAAAAACAAACAGTATGCAGCGCAAGCGGCGCTCAATCCAGCAGTTGATCAAGAATTAACCTTCGCGGCAGGCGAAGCAAGCATCAGCCCAAGCGTACGCCAAGCCTATCAACAATCGCTTAGCAACGAAGGCTATTAAACACAACAAAAAGCCCGCCAGTCGTTGTGACTGGCGGGCTTTTGAAAGGTTATTTGCTTGCTGCTACTGGTTGTAGGCCGAAGCGTTTGGCAACTTCTGGAGTAATCAAGCCTAGTAAGGCATAACCAAGTCCAGCAACGATGATGCCAAGAACCAAGAAGCCAAGGCCAAGGGCGATTGCGCCATACGAAGCGCCAAGGGCCATTGCTGAAAGACTCAGTGATGTTACAAGCCCAGCAGCCGTCAATTGGGTATTGCGAGCTTGGTTGGCAACTGGTTTGCCATTGGCATCTTTCAAAGCTTCTTCTGCTTTATTCGTACCAGCTGGTGCACCGTCGGGAGTCGAGAACCGACCCATTTGTGCGTACGACAGACCTTGTGAGCTATCAGCAGCGTGGTGTTGAATGATGTCGGCCATGCTCAAGGCGGTTGCAATATCGTTCACCGGTGCATTTGGAATCGATGCATCCTCAGGTGTCGTGATTTGTTGCGCTTCAAGTTTATCGCCAACGAAATTATTGATATAGATACCAGCCCCCATCGTCACTGCGCCACCTAAGGCAAAGATGATCCCGACGACAATGACCAGTTTAGGAAATACACGTAAGGCTTTCATAACATCCCCCTATATTTGAATGTTGTTGTGTATCGAGCCGCTGTTTGAATCTTGCTTGTTATCGATTTCGCTGTTCGAACGTTGTTTCTTATCGATGTATGCAGTATATAATCGAAAGCAGCATTGCTGCGTTAAGAGTCGACAACCACAGGAGAACGCGTCACTTACCTTTAATCACGCGCTGTTTATTCACCAACATGTAGTCCAATAATCACTGATTTTTAGCTCAATAAGGAGCTTCAATGGATTCGAATCCAATTGCATTAATCGCCGAAATTGACCATGAATTGCGCCATCGGGCTAATGCTGCGCTCTCTTTAATGCGTGGAATTCTTGCACGGATAGATCAAGCACAAATCGATCCAGCGTCGCAAGCATATTATGATTTGCTGCTCCATTATTTAGAGCAAAATGTAGCCCTCGCTGAATCGATTCACGCTTGGCTGTTAGCTCACATGAAGCAGCAGTAATTTCAGTTATTTTGTTTGTAAAGCAGATTTATTTTTATTAGAATTCACAAAACTACAAGCAGCCAACATGGCTTATACAACTTCGCTTCTGGCTTCAATTTGCCATAGTTGCTGCATAACTGGCGACGTTTGCAACAGATCAGCCAAGCGGCCTTGGGCGGCAATTCGCCCAGCGTCCAGCACAATCACCCAATCGGCAAGCTGCAACAACGCACGGCGATGCGAAACGACCAGCCATGTACTTGAAAGTTGCCGTAACCCTTGCCAAAGTTGGCGTTCTGTTGGTGCATCCAAGGCACTCGAACAATCATCGACAACCATTAATTGGCTTGGACGAACCAGCATGCGCGCCAGTGCCGTGCGTTGCAGTTGGCCACCCGATAAGCGCACTCCACGCGTGCCTAGTTCAGTATCAAGTCCAGCGGGCATGCTGGCTAAATCAGTTTCGAGCATGCTGGTCTTAATCGCCTGCGCTCGCTGTATTTCGGCGATGGTTAAGCCTAAGCTCATGTTTTCATGCAGCGAGCCACTGAATAAGCGTGGCACTTGCGGCGTATAGGCGCAATTTGGGGGAATACATTGCTCAGCGGGATTTATGATCGGCTGATCATTCCATAGCAATCTGCCGCTTGCTGGCAGCAACCCCAGTAAGGCCCGTACCAAGGTGGTTTTGCCAGAGCCAACTTTGCCAGTGATGACCACAAATTGGCCCTGCTCGATGCTGAAATTAATCGCCTGAACGCCTGCTTGGCTTTGTGGATAGCAATAACTTAAATCTTGCACGGCAAGGCGCTGCAAGCGAGGCAAAACGCTGGTTGGGCCAAAATCGGCAGGCGAATTGGGAGCAATTGGGCCATGTTCAACCAAAGCCGCAGCAGGATCTTCGTTTAATAATGCTTGCATCCGTTGAAACGAAACCCCAGCCTGTTTGGAATGGGTCAGCAACAAACCAATCAGCGATGGCAAGCGGGTAACCATCGCAAAATAATAGACAAACAGCGAGAAATCGCCAACGCTAAAATTGCCATTGCGCATTGCCTCGCCAGCCAACAGCAAAATCATGCCCGTGCCAAGGCTAATTGTGTTGGCATAGACCGAATTGAGCAGCGCAGTAAAAACCCGATCGTTAACCATTACCTGCCGTCGTTGATCGTTGAGCTGCTGAAAATGCGCAACCACCGCCGATTCGGCATTGGCAACTTTGATCGTTTGGATTGAACCAAACAGCTCGCCAAGAAAATTCGAGACGTTGCTCGTAGCAGCGCGGCTGGCCTTGCGAAAGCGCTGAATTCGTTGGTTGGCAACCGTAAAAGCCGAAACCACAATCAACAAAGGAATCAAAATAACCAAGGTTATGCGCAGATCGATGTTCAACAAAATGCCCACGGCAATCACACTAAATAGCACATGGCCAAGCACATCGAGCAGCCAAACGCTAAAAGTCAAAATTTCTTCAACATCATCACGGAAGCTGTTGATCGCTGCACTCGACGATTCATATAAAGCTTGAGCACCTGGCTGAGCCAAAATTCGCTTGAGCATATTTTTGCGCAATAAGCCAGCAATGTTGTATTGCACCGCAATATCCATGGCCGTGCCAAGTTGAGTCAACAAACGGCGGCTCAATTCGCTCGTGACCAAAAGCGCTACCAGCGTCCAGATGCCAAAGACCGCCGGAGCTGCACCACTCAATTGATCGAAGATTGCCCGATTGATCAAGCCAGGCAATAAGGGCCACATGAAAAAGATGCTCCAAACGAACACGCCAAAGCCATACAACGCAGGCCGATAGCGCATCAAGCGCAGCATTAATTGCCAAGATTTCATTCCCAGACTCCCGTTAATCCTTGCTGTACCAGTTGGCTATACTGCGATTGGGGATTTTGCAGCAATGTTTGCCGTGGGCCAAATTCCTGAATGCGGCCAGAATCAAGCACTAAAATCTTGTCGGCGCGTTGCAAGGTGGCCAAACGATGGGCAATGATAATCGTCGTGCGGCCTGCAAGCAGCCGATCCAAGGCCCGTTCGACAATTGCTTCGCTCGCAGGGTCAAGCCGCGACGAGGCTTCATCAAGAATAATTAAGCGTGGATTTTTGAGCAGAATTCGCCCAAAGGCCAAAAGCTGTGCTTGGCCAGCAGAAAGCCCATTGGGTTGAATGATCGTATCTAAGCCATGTTCAAGGCTCTGCAACCACGGCGTTAAATCCAAGCTTGCTACGCTATCAAGCAATGGTTGGTCAGCAATCGTTTGATCAAATAGGCGCAGATTATCGCGTACACTGGCTTGAAAAAGTTGTACATCTTGGGTAACAAAGCCAATTGAGCGGCGTAAATCGCTTAAACTGGTGTCACGAATATCCGTGCCGCCTAAGCAAATGCTGCCCTGTTGAGGATCATACAAGCGCAGCAACAGCCGAATCAGGCTGGTCTTGCCGCTGCCAGTTCTGCCTAATACACCCAAAATCTGGCCTGCTGGCAATTCAAACGAGAGCGATCGCAAAATCGGCGCAGCGGCGCTATAGCCAAACGTCACCTGCTCGAATTGAACATCAAGCGCCTGCTGCGGCAGCGTTGCGGTTGTACCATCGACAATTGCTGGCTGTTCTTGGCGCAACGCATCAATGCGGATAATACTGGCACTGGCTTTTTGAAACTCCTGAATTTGGCGCAAAATTTGATCAAGCGGCGTGGTAAGTAAGCCAATATACGCGGTAATCAGATACACGCCGCCAAGCGTCGTCTGCTGTTGTTGATAAAGGTAGATGCCAATGCCCAAGCCCAAGCCACTAGCAAGAATAAACATTGATTGGCCAGCATTGTAGAGCCAAGCGGTCGCCAACTCGGCGCTACGGGTTTTGTGATAAAGCTTATGCATATGCCGATACAGCTGTTGCAACACATAATTCCGTGCGCCACTTGAACGAATATCTTCAGTTGCCGCCAAGCGTTCTTCTAAAAAGCCAAACAGTTCAGCACTGGCTTGCCGCGATTCGCCCCAGCGTGGCACGCCAACCCGCTGCATTTTTTGCAAAAGGCCAATTCCAACTGCAACACACACAACTAAGCCGAGGGCTACATGCCAATCTTCCAAGGCCAAAAGCACAATAATTCCTAACAACAACAAGCCATTGCCAACCAATTGAATAATAAATTGGGTAAAAAAGTTGGCCAAACTGGTAATATCGCCATCGATGCGCTCGATCAACTCGCCTGGCGTTTTTTCGGCATGAAAGCGACTATCCAAGCGCAAACAATGGGCAGTTAAGTCAGTGCGCAAGGCGTTGGTTGCCGTCCAGCCAATGGTTTCGCTCAGATACACCGCCGCCAAGGCAAGCAGTTGTTGGCCAAAGGCAAGGCCCATAAAAAGCAAGGCTAGCGTGGTGAGCTGTGCTAACGGTTGCGCTGCTAAAGCTGCATCCAAAAAGTTACGCATCAGCTGTGGATTGAACAATTGCACGCCGATTCCACCAAAAACCAACCCAGCCAAGCCCAACACCCGCGCACGTTGGGGCCGCAAATAGGTGCTCAGCAGGCGGCGATAGCGCAGCAAAGGAAACTGCATCAATTCATCCTTTCATCGATTGGGGAATTCGATCATCAATCCATTTGATCAAGCGGTTCCAGCATGGCCAAAGCCTTGGTTGCCATGCGCTGAATCAGGCTGCGTAATGCTGGTGGTTGCAGCACAACCAAGGGAACATCAAGCTCCAGCAACAAAAAGGCCACCCACTCCAAATGCACTGCGGCCCGCCGCAACATCACGCCCTGCGCCGTTGCTTCCAACGTCGCAATTTCGGGCGCAATCAGCTGTTGAGCATGATCGAGACTCGTTTTGAGCAACACTTCAACCTGCTGCTGATCATTGGCAGCATTCAAGGCGGCCAGCAACGTATCGACAATATTAATTGACGTTGGACGCTCGAAGTTGATCGCTAACGAAGTCATGCTGCGAATCCGATCGAGGCGAAAAATCCGCATGGCGCTGCGCAAATGGCAATAGCCAACCACATACCAGGCTCCCTCATTAAATACAATCCCATACGGGTCGATGCTGCGCGTGCTGAGCTGCTCGCTATATGAGCTATATTCAAGCTGCACCTGTTGCTGTTGTTGCACTGCCAAACTGAGCTGCATCAGCCAAGCAGGCTCGATCCGTTGCCGATGAAAGCCATGCTGAATGCTAATCGCCGCTTGAATTGCCCGGGCATGTTGAATTAAATGCGCTGGCAGCACCCGTTCAATCTTGGCCAAGGTTGTTTCAACAATCGCCCGTTCCACCGGAAATTGCAACTCGCGAATTGTCAATAAGCCCAATGTCAGCGCCAGCGTTTCCGATTCAGTAAATAAGAGCGGTGGCACGCGCTGAGCAGGCTTAAGCTGATACGCGCCATAAATTCCACGTTCGGCTTCTACTGGAATCCCCATATCTTGCAGTTGTTGAATATAGCGGCGCACCGTGCGCTGATCAACTTCGAGCCGTTGGGCAAGCTCGGCTCCGCTGATCTGCTGGCGTGCTTGCAAGAGTTCGAGCACCGCCAAAAGCCGCATCGTTGGTGAATACATCGTCATTGCTCCAAATTAGGGCCAATTCTGTCCTAATTCTAGCCTATGCTCAAGCTATCAAATCAATCAGCAAGGAGCACATGTATGGGTTATGTACCAGCAGGCTATGCCACCGTCAATCCATTTATTATTACCAACGCTGCTCAGCAGTTAAGCCAATTTCTGCAAACGGTTTTTGGGGCGCAAGCAGTTGAGGCCGCACATACGCTCGATACTGATGGCCTATGGCTGCATTCTGAATTTAAAATTGGTGATTCGACCGTGATGGTGGTTGATCGTAAACCAGATTGGCCGTGGACACCAAGCTTTTTGCAAATTTATGTTGCCGATTTGGCCCAAACCTTGCAAACGGCGGTTGCAAATGGTGCCACGATTGTGACCGAACCAACGCCAATCTATGGCGAGCTTTTCTCGCGCATCCTCGACCCATGGCACAATCTGTGGTGGGTGTATCAGGTGCTCGAAACGGAACCAACCTGGGAATCAAGCGCTCCAGATAGCGAATCATGGGATACTGAATCGCCAGAATTGAGCTATATTCATACAACGCTAATGGAATTAATGCCTCGTTTAGGCCAACCTAACGTCCAATAGTTCGCCTTAGCATAACGCAGGATACAGCCAAACCAAGCTGGTATCCTGCGAGATTCGATCAAGCAACCAATCCACACTAGCAGCCGCTTAATCATTGCTTAATTAATTGTATAATAGGCCTTGCTGTTTTGTGGAAAGGAATATCTATGCGTTTTGGTCGTTCATGGGTCATCATTTTTGCAGTGGTGACGATTGCCCTAATTAGTGTCATTACGGCAACTGCAATGGTCACACCCAGCGTCAGCTCATCTGATGGGCTATGGGCGAATGTTGATGAACAGAACATTCAACAAAAAGGCTCGCGCGAAATTATTCCAGTGGTCTATCGCACGGTCAGCCTCGATTTGGCCTTGCTCGAACAACACTTGAGCCGCGTGCCACAAGAAGCCCAAACCAACGTTCAAAAATCTGGGCTGATTTTGGATTTGCCATTGCCCAATGGCCAATTTGGCAAATTCCGGGTCGTCGAATCGCCAATTATGGCTCCAGCCTTGGCAGCCAAGTTCCCCGAAATTCGCACCTTCTTGGCCCAATCAATCGATCAGCCAGCCACCAGCGCGCGGCTTGACCTCACGCCTCGGGGCTTTCATGGCATGATTTTGAGCGAATCGGGCCGGATTTTTATCGACCCCTACAGCCGCAACGACACCGCCAACTACGTTGTGTACGATAGCCGTAATTTTATGGCTGATCCCAATAAGTTAGCCGAACGCACAGGCATCGATTACGAACCAAATTTGTTGGATAATGCCCCATTAACCGTGCCAGAACGCTATTCCATCGGCGAAACCTTGCGCACCTATCGCTTGGCTATGGCCGCCACCGGCGAATATACAACCTTCCACGGTGGCACGGTCAGCGGCGCAATGGCGGCAATCGTCACCAGCATGAACCGCGTAAACGGCATCTACGAACGCGATCTCTCGGTGCGGATGGAATTGATCGCCAACAACGATTTGATTGTTTACACCAACGCCAGCAGCGATCCCTACACCAATAATAGTGGCAGCACCATGCTCGGCCAAAATCAAACCAACTTGACCAACGTAATCGGTGCTGCCAATTATGATATTGGCCACGTGTTCAGCACAGGCGGCGGTGGGGTTGCCGCATTACGCTCAGTTTGTTCAACCAACAGTAAAGCCCGTGGGGTCACCGGCTCTGGCTCGCCTGTTGGCGACGCATTTGATGTTGATTATGTCGCCCACGAAATTGGCCATCAATTTGGTGGCAACCATACCTTCAACGGTACAACTGGCAGTTGTGGCGGTGCTAATCGCTCAAGCGGTGCAGCCTACGAACCAGGCAGCGGCTCGACGATTATGGCCTACGCAGGTATCTGTGGTTCCGAAAACTTGCAACCAAACAGCGATTTCGATTTCCACGTCAAGAGCTTGGAAGAAATCTCGGCATTCATCACCACTGGCGGCGGCGCAACCTGTGGCACGACCCAAGCCACGGGCAACACCCCACCAGTAGCCAACGCTGGCGGCGATTACACGATTCCTGCCAACACACCATTTGAATTGACCGCCAATGCGACCGATGCAGAAGATAATAGCTTGACCTACGATTGGGAACAATATGATTTGGGGGCTGCTTCGCCACCAAATACCGATAACGGCACGCGCCCAATCTTCCGCAGTTTCAATTCAACCGTTAGTAATGTGCGCACGTTGCCCAAGCTTAGCGACATTTTGAACAACACCAGCACAATTGGCGAAGCCTTGCCAACCACCAGCCGCACCTTGAACTTCCGCTTAACCGTGCGTGACAATCACGCTGGGGCTGGTGGTTATGGCTTGGATACGGCAGTGCTGACGGTCAACAATAGCGCTGGCCCCTTCCAAGTAACCGCGCCAAATACGGCAATTGCTTGGACTGGCGATGCTAACGAAAGCGTCACCTGGAATGTGGCCAACACCACTGCTGCACCAATCAACTGTGCCAACGTTGATATTTTGCTCTCAACCAATGGCGGCACCAGCTTCAATGCCTTGGTCAGCAATACGCCCAACGATGGCAGCGAAACTGTCGTTTCACCAAACGTCAATGCACCAGCTGCGCGGATCAAAGTGCGCTGTTCAGATAATATCTTCTTCGATATTTCTAACGCCAACTTTACCATCAACGGGGTCAACATCACGCCAACGCCAATTACCCCAACAGCGACGGCAACTACGACCCCAACTCGCACGCCAACTTCAACCCCAGCGACGGTTAGCCCAACCGCAACCGGAACGCCAACCCAAACCGCAACCCCAACGGTAAGCGTCACGCCAACTGCGAGCGTCACGCCAATCGTTACGCCAGACCCACAAAATCAAAAGGTCTACTTGCCAATCGCAAGCAAGCAAGAAGCCAATTAAGCATCAACCATCCAACTTCCCAATTGTGCGTATATTCTACGTACAGTTGGGGAGTTTTTTTATGCCTGTCATTTGTTGGTTCCGGCGCGATTTACGTTTGGCTGATCATCGCGCCTTGCATGCTGCGGTCGTGGCAAGCGCTGGCGAGGTTATTCCGGTTTTCATTTTCGATGATGCAATTTTGCACGATGGCTATGTGGGAGCAGCACTCACGGGCGTAACGCTTGCCATGCTCACAGCGCTTGATCACGATTTGCGCCAATTGGGCAGCCGCTTGATTGTGCGTCATGGCCAACCGCTGGCCGAATTGCAACGCCTCGTGCGCGAAACTCAAGCGAGCGGCGTGTATTGGAATCGCGATTATCTGCCGTATGCAATTAAGCGTGATACTGCGGTCAAACACTGGCTGCGCCAAGAGGGCCTGCAAGCCCATTCGTTCCACGATAGCGTTTTAGTCGAGCCTGAAGGGCTAAAAACCAAGGGCCAGCAAAAACCATATCTCGTATTTGGATCATATGTCAAGCGCTGGAGTGAATTGGCTTACGCACAGGCCGAGCAACGTGTGCCAGCCCCAAGCAAACTGGTTGCACCTGCGAGCACTCTGGAAAGTTTGCCAATTCCGAGTTTGGCCGATTTGGGCTTTGATTTGCAGCAAACGCTGCCAGCAGTTGGCGAAGCAGCTGCCCACCAACGGTTGAGCCAATTTTTTGATCGGCGGCGCAGTTTATCGGTGTTGAAGTATGACCATTCTCGCGAACTGCCCGCCGAAACTGGCACCTCGCGGCTTTCGGTCGATTTGCGCATGGGCAGCATTTCGATTCGCCAATGTCTGCAACGCGCCGTCGATCTGCTGACCGAGCCACTAACCGCCGAGCAGCGCCAAGGAGTCGATACCTGGATCAAGGAATTGGCATGGCGCGATTATTACACCCAATTGATCTATCACAATCCGCAGATGCTCAAACATTCACTCGATCCGCGCTACGATCGGATTGAGTGGCGCAACGATCCTGACGAATTTACGGCGTGGCAACAGGGCCAAACTGGCTATCCCATCGTCGATGCAGGCCAGCGCCAGCTCAACCAAACGGCGTGGATGCACAATCGAGTACGGATGATCAGCGCCTCGTTTTTGGTCAAAGATCTGCTGATCGATTGGCGTTGGGGCGAGCGCTATTTTATGCAGCAATTGTGCGATGCCGACCCGACCGCCAATAATGGTGGCTGGCAGTGGGCGGCAGGATCAAGCGGGCCATCTGCCCAACCCTATTTTCGCATTTTCAACCCAATTGCCCAGAGCAAAAAGCACGACCCGCGCGGCGATTACATTCGGCGCTTTGTGCCTGAGCTAGCCAAAGTGCCCGATCGCTACATTCACGAGCCATGGACAATGCCGCAAACCTTGCAAGAACATCTCGGCTGTGTGATTGGCCGTGATTATCCAGCGCCGCTGGTTGATCATGGTTTTGCGCGCGAACGAGCACTCGCCGCCTATCGCGAAGCCTTGCAGCAAAGCGCCGAAGTCTAATTATTCAACCTGACGTTGGTTTGGCCAAGGCCGCAAAAACTCCATATTGCCATCATCGAGCGTGCCCAGCCGCAACATGAGCAAATCGAGCAGGTAGTTTTGATAGAGCTTCCACGGGCGATTACGGCCTTGGCGCGGCAAATGACTGATCACCCGTTGCACATAGCTGGAAGTAAAATTAAGCGCTGGCTCGGTGGCCATGGCTGGGTTAAAATTCTTGGGCACACAATAAGCATAGCCATGGCGATCCATATAATTCAACAAACGGCAGACATACATCGAGGTTAATTCGCATTTGAGCGTCCACGAAGCGTTGGTATAGCCAAAAGCCAAGGCTAAATTCGGCACATCGCTGAGCATCATGCCTTTGTAATTCAGGGTCGTGCCCAACTCGACCTTGCGGCCATCAACCAGCACTTCAATACCGCTGAGCAAGCGCAAATTCAGGCCGGTGGCGGTCACAATCAGATCCGCATCTATATGCTGGCCTGATTTAAGCTGAATGCCCGTTGAGGTGAAATGCTCAATCTGGTCGGTTACAACGCTGGCTTGCCCTGCTTTCAAGGCTTTGAAAAAATCGCCATCAGGCGCTAAACACAGTCGTTGATCCCATGGATTATAATTTGGCGTAAAGTGCCGTTGCGCATCGTAGCTCGTGCCAAGCTCCTGTTGGGCCATCTTGATCAAGGCTCGTTTGGCAATGCTCGGCAAACCACGCATCAACAAATAATAGAAGATACTTTGGATAATCGCGCGCCAACGAATCACATGAAAGGCCAATTTGGCTGGCAACCAACGTCGAATGCGCTCAGCGCTTTGATCATGGGCGGGCTGAGCCACAACATAGCTTGGTGATCGTTGAAGCATCGTCACATGGGCTGCTTGCTTGGCCATTGCTGGCACCAAGGTAATGGCGGTTGCGCCACTGCCAATCACAACCACCCGTTGATCGCGATAATCGAACTGTTGCGGCCAGGCTTGCGGATGCACCACCTGCCCTTGGAATTGACTTAAACTCGGCCATTCTGGCGTGTAGCCTTGGCTATAATCGTAGTAGCCGCCGCACATGTAGAGAAAATTACAGCGATACTGCACCATATCGCCTTCGGCCAAGCGCTCAACCTCGACCGTCCAGCGCGCTTGCTCCGACGACCAACTAACCCGCCGCACCATCTGCTCGAAGCGAATCTGCTGATCAATCCCATAGATTTGGGCGGTTTCGCGAATATACTGCAAAATCGATGCGCCATCGGCAATCGCCTTGGAGCTGTGCCATGGCCGAAAAGCGTAGCCCAGCGTGTACATATCCGAATCCGAGCGAATCCCAGGATAACGAAACAGATCCCATGTGCCGCCAATTGCCGAGCGGCCTTCTAAAATAGTATAGCGTTTATTCGGGCAGCGGGTTTGCAAATAATAGGCAGCGCTAATGCCCGATAAACCAGCTCCAACAATCAACACATCAAAATCAATTGTTTGCATTGCCAACCTCATCAAACCAATAGCCCATTATACCAAGCCTTGCGCTATTCAAGCCATGGAAAGCCCTCGGGATTGACGGTGGCACGCTCGATGAGGGTTGCTAGATTGTGGCTGCGCACCTGATCGAGAAACGGAAAATCGTGGGGTTCAACTGTGAGTTTAGCAATTGGTGAAACCTCGTTCACATTCGCCCATTCCATAATTTGCAACGTCATGCCGCGTTTATAACTGCTTGGTTTGGCCACAAAGCCAGCGCGTGGCAGAATGTAAATCGTGCCAGCCCGCCATGGTTGGCGTTGATGCGCCTCATCATCGATTGAGAAGAAATAATGGGGCTCAGCGAAGCTACCATCTTGATTAACGCTACGAAAACAAGCATTCAACAACGAAACCTCTGCTTGGCTGCGCTCAAGAATGGCATAAAAAATGGGCCAAATGCCATCAGAGGCCGCATACACTGCCAACTGATTGCCAAATTCGACAATATCGCTTGCTTGGCGAGGCACAAGTGTGGCTAAATTTGGGTTGCCAGAGCCATGAAACAGCACCGGCTTGTGTTCTGCAAGATAGGCCAAAAATTGCCAGCGTGGCGAATCAACCAATGCTGTTAGGTCGATCAGCGTGGGTGATGCTTCGATTGCGGCCCAGATTGCCTCGAATTCGGCAATTTGACGAGCCTCGGTTGGCAAACTCGGACGACGGAGATAATACGGAGGCTGCATACTGCTCCTTTGCTACTTGTGCTTAGCTGCTGGCTGATTAGATCTCGGCAGCACTTAAACACAACCAAATCTATACCAAAACATACAATTAAAACTGATTGACAAATCCCAAGCGATCAACTACCCTATACCGTGAAAGAAGGGGATTTCCCCATACACTAACTCAATCAATGTTGCCAAATTCATAACAATCATCACAACTCATGGTTAATCCACCCATAAACGGGTTTGGGTTAATTATGCAGCATGGTGTGGGCAGATGCGCAACAGTTCATAGCATGCATTTGTGCCCGTATTGGCAATGCTGTTGGGCTGCAATAGCAGAAAGGAAGCCGCTGATGGGCAAAACCAAACATCTGCGCTGGTTGCTTGCTGGCCTTGGATTGCTGCTCAGCGGCATCGTCATCGTTGCCATCCTGCCCGAAACATGGTTCGCGCGGCCAACCACAACCGATGTGTGTGGCAATGCGATTGTGCCAGTGCCGCTAGCAACCCAACGCGCCATGCAAACAACCATGTATTCGGCAGACATATTGCGGCAAGCCTTTGTCGAAGGCCGGATTAGCCGCGATCAGTTCTATCTCTACCGCATGTACTTAACGAATAATCGCGAGAAGTATCCTGACACGCTCAGTGGAAATCTTTTTGATAAGTGGGACCCGCGTGATCGGACATTTCCTCGTGATAATGTTCTAGATACACGGAAGCAATTCTGTACCCTTAGCCCATGTATTCAACAGGAGTTAAATACCCTCCATTTTCGATCAAAGCTGCACTGTCAGCAGGGCCAAGTTGTCACGATCACACCGTTACTGGAAGGCACGCCAACGCCATAAGTCAGAAAGGAAGCCGTTGATGGGTCAAAGCAAGCGCATGCGTTGGTTACTCGCGGGTCTTGGGGTGCTGCTCGGCGGCCTCGTCATCGCGGCCATGCTGCCGGAATCATGGCGGGCGCGGCCAACCACAACCGATGTGTATGGCAATGCGATTGTGCCCGTGCCCATTGCAACCCAACGCGCCATTCAAACAACCATGTATTCAATGGATATATTGCGGCAAGCCTTTGCCGAAGGCCGAATTAGCCGCGATCAGTTCTATCTCTACCGCATATATTTAACGGATAATTATCGCGAGCAATATCCTGACGCACTCCGTGGCAATGATAGGCAACCGTGGAACCCGAATGAACGCTCATTTGAGCGCAACACGTATCAAGATACACGGAAGCAATTCTGTACCCTTAGCCCCTGTATTCAACAGGAGTTAAATACCATCCATTTTCGACCAGACCTGCAATGTCAACAGGGCCAGGTTGTCACAATCACACCATTATTGGAAGGCACGCCAACGCCATAATGAAGGAGAGAGCAATTATCTGGGTGTAGCTTCAACCATAGCGCTCAAGTTGTTGCTCAACCCATGGAACCTCATCGAGCAAGGCCGTTCCAAGCCATGGGTAAAGGGAAATCAAGGGTGTGATGATAGTGGTCAGTTTCCATAGATCATGGCTATGGCGACAGGTCTGAAATGTTGTCTGCACAATTTTGATAATTTCAGGTAATTTCTGGAGTTCAGCATAATAAGTAATAATTTTGTGTAAGGCTTTAGATTGTTCTTGTGGATCAAAAAAGCCAAGCACTAATTCATAAGCAGCGTTTACCTTGTTGGATAGAAGCAATTTTGGAATCAAATAGGCAAAAATTTCATCTTTGCTTAATGATGGCCAATCATTTTCCAAGAGTGTTAAGCTAAACTCTACCTCGCCGCGGTTGGCATACAACTCGCTTATCATTAAAAAATCCATATCATCAATATCAAGCTGGTTTATTTCACTCACCAATGCCTGAATTTGCGCCCGATCATCAACCTGGGCATAGCCATAAGCAAGGCTCTTAAGCGCATAACCCCGATTCCTAGAATCAGAGATACGGTTTGCAGTTTGATAGGCCTTAGCAAAAAACTCAGGATGGCCGCGGACTGCATAGTCAGTATAAACCTTGGTCAATGTGTTTAACCCAAAAGCAGCATCATTTTGCTCTATACTCACTTGAGCCTGCTGTTCCATATCAATAAAAAACAATTTAATTGCTGAATCATGTGCATAAGCAAGATAGATTTTGGCAATTTTTTCATATGCAAGCATTGCATGGCGCACATTCTTAATTGCTTTTGATTGTTGATGAGTATAGTTCAACCAATCAATAAACTGGCTATAGTGGCCATGTTCTGCATAGGCCGTAGCAATCTCACATAACAGTTCAATAGAGTCATAGATTGAATCCGAGTCGATTGTTGTTGTCCGAATAATTGTCAATAAATCTGCCAATACGTCATTGCTGCCATACTTAATCTGACCAATTGCAAGGCGTTTGTAGAACTCAAGGCGCTTATATTCAGAGGAACAAAACGAACATGCCGCCATCGCCTCGGCACAGTATTGAACAGCAAGATCTGTTAAGCGCAGTTCCAATGCTTTGATCGCAATCGCAGATAAATATCGCACATACATATCATCTTGGGTTTTAACCAACTGCAGCATGGCATACGCTTGAACAACATCACCGCTAAGAAGATAACAATCGCTAAGCTCTTTAATAATCATGCGCCGCCAATGAGCATTATCAATAAGGGTTGTGATACTGAATACTTGATCAAGTTTATGTTGAACCATATACGACTGAACCAGAGCCTGCCCAAAATACCACCGAGATTTATCAGGCATGACTTTTGTCAATTCTTGGGCATTATGCAGCAGGGTTTGGGCAAGATCAGCCAAGCCTAGCCGCCATGAACTATCGGCAAGCCAACAAAACATCCATCCATAGCGATCAACATTTGAACTGGTAGCAAGTCGTTCTTGCGCTGCGACCAACACCAATTGCGCATGATCCAAATCACGCTTTTCAATTGCAAGCATTGCGAGCTCATGCAATGCATCGATCAATACATCGCTTGGCAGAATGAAGGTGATAAGTTCTAAGGCAGTTTTAAAATCAGCCTGCATGGCATAGGCTTGTGCAATGCGTGCTCGTACTTGATACGATTCTTGCGCTATTTCACGGACAAAGGCCGCTTGGAGCAACGGCTCATAGCATGCAGCATAATTGTATTTCACTAAAACTTCGGCAATTTGTTTGAATCCCTCAGCCTTGTCATCGCGATAATCGATGTTTGAAGCTTCTGTGATCGCGGCCATTAGACTGTTTTGGGCAGCTTCATGCCAAGCATGATCAGCATAAACAACGGCTATTTTCAGCAATAACCCTGAAGCATCTGATTGATCATTTAAAGCTGCTATCCGTTTCGTGGCTTGATCAAGCATACTATGCATGGTTTCAAATTGCTGATCTTGGCCATAGCTCGTTGCCAGCAAACAGCAACTTTCAACTTGCAGGGCTTTTGCAGACATGCGTTCAATTATCGATTGGGCATGATTGAACGCTTTATGCTTACAATACCAGGCAACAATCACTGCATAGGCCTTATCACGATCGGATGAATTGTCCATCATTGCTGCTCGAGCAACTGCTTTTTCCAGATCGTTATGATCGCAATAGGCCAACACCAACGCATGCACAACCAGTCTACTTTGATTCGTAACGCTTAATGCTTCCACGGTTGCCAAACCATCTTGGGCAGCATATGCCTTGACGAGTATGCTTAAACCATAGTTCAGGCCAAACGTCGTTTGATCGATAAGCATTGCCTGAACCTCATTAAGTAATGCATGCGCCTGCTCAAAGTGCCCAAGTCGCCAATAAAGCGTGGCAATCTCACCCAACGCGTGTTCCCACTCAAGAGGCCGAGCATATGCAACAGCAGAACTTAATAAGTGGGGCACATGTTCCAGCTCATCAACCCCAATCAATACCTCTATTAACATCAGCAAACAATCTAAATATTCTTCATGGGCATGCTCAATTGGATTCACAATTATGACTTGGCTAAGATAGGTAACTGCCTGTCGTAGATTTCCTTGTTGAATTGCAATTTTGGTCAGGCCAATCAAGCTATAATCACGATACTCGGTCAGTGCAAGCGCAATTTGATTCGCCAGCGTGCTCATGCCGCTCTCTGCGTAGACGAGGGCCAATCGATACAAAGCATACTCTCGTTCTCGTGCATCAGGAATACTGCGAGCTGTTTGCTCCATGCGCTGCAAAATCGCCAAGCGCCGCTGCGGTTCAGCATAGGCTACAACCCGCGACCATAAGTACACTTGCCGCGCTGGATCGGAGCAAATCTCAATCTGGGCCAAGGCTTCGGATACCCGCCCAACCACAGCCAAAACGACAAAGTGATCATCGTGCCATTGATCAGCATGGCTGGTAAGGCTGGTGCGCAGCAGGCTATAGCGCCACAGTCGTGGCAACAATTCAAGCTGGGCTTCAACACTTTGTCCCGCCGCAATCACACTTGCGCGTGCCCGATCCAAATCCAAGCCATATAAGCGGGTGCTTGGCTCAAAGCGTATTTTTTGTGCGCCATACGCGCCTGCATCGACCACATCCCACAGGTCGGCCCAGCGTTCGGCGTGCGCCAAGTGGGTGAGGTAATGGTGTCGTCCATACCAACGCCGCGCCTGTTCCAAAGGGTCGCTGCTCTCCTGCCAAATCGTCTCAAGCTCGGCGCTGCACCAATCGGCCATGTGGCTATGCCATGTCTGCAGTTCGGAATTGCTCAATTCATGCTGCTGCAAATAATCATGAAACAACAAATGGCGCAACGCCAAACGCTGATCCGCGGCAGCACTGACCCAATCCACCAGCAGCGCAATCGACTCAGCAAGCGCTGCGACTGGTTGCTCGAGGATAGCGGCGAGCACGGCGGGCGGCAATGGCTCTTGGCTTACCAGCAACACGGCCAAGCTTGGCCGTGTGATAGGTTGCCACGTGCTTGGCGCAGTGGTTTGAATCCGCGCCAAGCTCAAACGAAACAAATTCGTTGCATCGGCACTACTCGCGGCAAGCATCGGCAGTAATTCGACCTCAGGCAGCGCGCGCATGGCCGTCGCCGCGAGTTCGATCAACAAGGCATTGCCCTTGAGCGAGTCGGCTAATTGCGCCAACAATTCAAGGTCAAGGCTCGGCTGCACCTGCTGCCAGCGTGTGATCGCATCATCTATGCTCAACGGCGGCACCGCGTAGCGCAGGCCATGCCCACGCGCAAGGCGTTCGGTGGCTTCGTCGGGCCGCGAACCAAGCACAATCACGATACCCGCTGGCAATTGTAAGGGCAAAAAGCTCACATCGCGGCTGCCATCCAGCTCCGGTTGCAGCTGATCCAAGCCATCAAGATAGATCGTTTCTTCAATCCCACGCGTGGCAAGATCCTGCACCAGCTGCATAAATTCCAGCCGCAGCGCAGGGTAGCTGTCGGTGGGGAAATAGCCACTGGTTCGGGAATGTTTGAGCATCAGCTGGGCAAGCACGCTGCGCAGCACATCCAACTGATAGTTGCGGCCTGGCGTGAGCGCAATAAAATGATGCGGCGTGGTCTCGACCCCAGCAGTAACCACAAGCTGGGCGATCAGGCTACTTTTGCCCTCACCAGCGCCACCCGTCACCAACAGATAGCCACCCGTCGGGCGGAGCTGCGCAATGCATGCGTGAATTGCTGCTTGCTCGGCTACCCGCCCGACAAATCCTTCCAGCCGCAATTGCAGCAGGCGTTCACTTTCGCGATGCCTGGCAGCAGCGCGCAGTTCGTGCTCATTCGTTGCCATCGTTCTTCTCTCCTTAAAAAAACCAAGCTTTGCTGAGTAGGTAGCTCACAGGAGAATTGCGTGGCTGGTGCAGCATATAAGCTTCAACCACGCAATCAATTATTGATCGATTAAGGCTCGCTGATTAGCGGTGGGCCGCAAGATCGTGATAGGCCCACAGCACATTGACGACCGTCCAGCGATCGTTAATTTTGACAATATGCATGTAATCGATCCACTCATCAGCAGCTAACTTCACGCTGGCAACGACTCCTTGCACATCAAGAATTTCAACAGTTTTTTGTGGATTTGGCGGAAACTTATCGCCTGCCTGATTGTAACTTGCTGCCAGCAAAATCATCTCTTCGGCACTTGCCTCGCGCAAATATTCCTTGCCCGTGCCGCGATGCGTCCAGACCGTGCGTTTGACCATGCGCGGATGAATACTGCGCTGCATTTGTTCAGGATTAAGATTATGCTGCGATTCCAAATAGTCGAGGGCCGCTTGCTGAATTGCCGCAATGTCGTCGCTGGTTGCGTGGTTCATTCATAACTCCGCTGGTTTAGCTTAAGAAAACCTCTGTAGTCTAAAAGGCCAGTGCTAGGCTTGTCAATCGGTCATTTGCATGAAAAAGCGAGGGGTCAGGGATCGGGGGATCAGGAACCGCGAAGCACACGAAGATGCGGCGTTAGGCTCTTGGCTTTTGGCTATCGGAAGCAATTAACGGGTTTGGCAAAAATGCTGGGCATTGAACACCTACCAAATCTTCAGCCCCTCGCCCCAACACCCTTGAAAAACCCTGTCAATACGCCTATAGTAGCAGCATAGATTTAATGTGTGGCTTGAGGATATTATGTCAAACGATCAAATTCGCTTCGAGGATGGCGCAAGTTATGAGCGCTACATGGGCATCTGGAGCCAACTGGTAGCAGCCAAATTCTTGACGTGGCTCGCTCCACAACAAGGCTTAAGCTGGCTTGATGTTGGCTGTGGCAACGGCGCGTTTACCGAAATGATCTTCAAACAGCACCAACCAAGCACCGTCACAGGGATTGATCCAGCGCCAGCCCAAATTGCCTATGCCCATCAGCGGTTGGATGGATATGGCGCAACCTTGTACGAAGCCGATGCTCAAAACGTGCCTTTAGATGATAACAGCGTCAATATCGCCGTTATGCCCTTGGTAATTTTCTTTGTGCCAGAGCCAGCCAAGGGCGTAGCCGAAATGGCACGGGTGGTTGCCCCTGGCGGAACCGTCGCAGCCTACACGTGGGATATGTTTGGCGGCGGCTTTCCCTATTCCCCGATCCAAAAAGCCATCACCGAAGCAGGGGTAACCGTGCCCTATCCGCCAAGTATCGAAGCCTCACGCATGGAAGTTATGCACGAGCTTTGGCTGCAAGCGGGTCTCAGCAATATTCAAACTGAAGTTATCAGCGTAACCCGTAGTTTTGTTGATTTTGCTGATTATTGGGAAACTGTGCTTGGCGCACCCAGCATTGGCCCGCAACTGAATGCCATGAGTGCCAGTAAGCAGCAAGCATTCCAAGCCCAAATTCGCGCAACTTTGCCGCTCGAAGCAAATGGTCAAATCACGCTTCAAGCCCATGCTAATGCGATTAAAGGTGTAGTGGCACGATAGTTCAAAGCCACATTGATAGTTGATTAGCTATCAGTGTGGCGTTTTTATTTAATGCTTGGTTTTGATTAACGAGCCAGCACTTGCCGCCAGTCTATCATCGACAATCAGGAATTGGTGGTAGAGGAATATCGATAGATAGTGGATCATCTAACAGACCATCGACACCCATAATGATTACCTCATTCCAAGTACTAACTCTCCGCCGTTTGCGTTGAATCTCATCATGCTCATCAATCGTTATAACGTGGTGTTCAACGGCGGCCTTAAGATAATTGTCAACTGCACTACCCCATTCGTTACCTTGGAAAATTCCAATTTTGCTGGCCAGAAATCCCCGTTCCTGATAATACGCATAGTGGAGAGGACATGGAGGAGTATCAGTCGCGGCCACAATGGGATCAACCGTCACGAAGGCAATGATTTGACCAAACCCTTCATGGTCAACCCGAAAGGTCGTGGTCAGTATTCCGCTTCCCAGTCCAGGCACAACAATCTGAGCAACGGTTGGCGGGTCGACAGCAAGCACGCCAGAGGTTGTCAATGACACACTTACGGTCGCAGAGATATTCCGTGAAAAAGTAGAGAAAAACACCACTTCGAGCGGCTGAGGGGCGGTCATGGGCAGTGTGGATGGCTCAAACACAATCGCAGTATAAACGCGATTCGGAAATTTTGGTTCTGATCCAATATACTCGGTAGATGGCGGATCAACGGCGCTTTTGGGGTTTAGTAGAGGGCTTGCTGTAGATGGTAGGCTATCTGCAACCCCACATCCCACAAGAATCACGCTGAGCAGTCCGCCAACAACGACCAAATATCCAAATGCACGCATACAATCCTCCCAGCATAGCGCTAAAGTCTATGCAAAGAACGTAGGGTTCGGTTCTTCTGTTCCACATAACAGCAGGTACTCAGCAACATGCTCAGCATCGTTGCAATTGATCGCAAGCTGTAAGCGTGGTGTAATACTCTATTAATATCTCAGCGCTATACTAGCAACAGCAACGTGGATCTATTTGGGCTAGCCAAACGTAGGTTGGGTTAGTGGTTGTTAGTTATAAGGATGCTGAGCATGAAAAAGATTCCTTCCTCGGAGATAACTCCCGAAGCTTTGTTTCATTCACGCCGCCAGTTTATCAAGGGTGCAGCCGCCTTGGTTGGCAGTGCTGCCATTTTAGCCGCCTGTGGCAGCGAAGACACCAGCAATCTGCCCGCTGGCGTTGATGTGCAAACTCCCTACGAATCGATCATCAATTACAACAATTTCTATGAATTCACCACCGATAAAGAAGCAGTTGCCGCAAAATCCAAAAACTTTACCACCACGCCATGGACGGTCGAAGTTGGCGGCTTGGTCAACAAACCCCAAACCTTTGCAATCGAGGATTTGCTCAAGCAATTTTCGCAAGAAGAACGGGTCTATCGTTTGCGCTGTGTTGAAGGCTGGTCGATGGTCATTCCATGGACAGGATTTAGCCTTGCTGGCTTGTTGAAACAAGTCGAGCCAACCAGCGCTGCCAAATATGTGCGCTTTGAAACCGTGATGCGCCCAGAAGAAATGCCCGGCCAAAATAGCAGCTACTACACGTGGCCCTATGTCGAGGGTTTACGGCTCGACGAAGCCATGCACGATTTGACCTTGATGGCAACTGGAGTGTATGGCAAGCCTATTTTGCCGCAAAATGGTGCACCGTTGCGCCTCGCTGTGCCATGGAAATATGGCTTCAAAAGCATCAAATCGATCGTCAAAATTGAGCTTGTGGCTGAGCAACCGACCAGTTTGTGGATGAACGCAGCGCCAGATGAATATGGTTTCTATGCCAATGTTAATCCCGATGTGCCCCACCCACGTTGGTCGCAATCAAGCGAGCGCCGAATTGGCGAGGCAGGCCGCCGCCGCACCTTGCCCTTCAATGGCTACGCCGATGAAGTTGCTTCGCTCTACAAAGATCTGGATTTAACTGTTAATTATTAAAAGGTAGCTTACATGCTCAATCAACTCAAACGTCATTGGCTACGCTATTTGGTGCATGTCGGGTGTCTGGTGCCGTTTGGGTTATTGATCATCGATTATCTGAACGATCAGTTAACCGTCAATCCAATTCAGGCAGCAACCTTGCGCACAGGCAAAACCGCATTAATCATTCTGGTGCTATCACTTGTCTGTACGCCAATCAAAACCTTTACGCCATTCAAACAAGTAACGGTGTTGCGACGACCATTGGGCTTATACGCTTTTTTCTATGTTTGCTTGCACCTGTTAATTTTTGTGGCCTGGGATTATGGCTTCGATTGGGAGTTTATTGGCGAGGCGATTGGCGAAAAACGCTATATCATCGTTGGCTTAATTGCCTGGCTCTTGCTGATCCCGTTGGCCATTACCTCGACCAAAGGCTGGATGCGACGGCTTGGCAAGCGTTGGCGGCTGTTACATCGGCTGGTTTATGTGATCGCTGGCCTAGCCGTTTTACATTATGTCTGGTTAGTTAAGGCTGATGTGCGTGAACCACTGCTGTATGGCGCAGCGATTGCCATCCTCTTATTATTGCGCTTGCCTGTATTACGGCGTTGGCAACAGCGCCAACGTAAACAGCCAAAAGCGCTTGATCGCTCAAGTGAAGTTTCATAAAAAACCAAGGCGCAACGATTATTACAATCGTTGCGCCTTGAATAATTATTCGCGAGCGTATCGTGGATAGTCCAGCGTTGGAACTAGCCTACGGTGCAATTGCAGGATACGCGTTGCGAACCAACATGGCGAATTGTGATGAGAACCAGCGACCAGCGTGTGGTGCACCAGCCAACGCATTGGTTGGGTAGGCTGGGTTGTAGCGGTTTTGCGCGTTCGGGTCACACATGGCATCAAACTGCTTGGCTGGGTCGGTTGGGTCAATCACCCCTGCCGTTGCCACACCGTCTGATTCGCCTGGAGGCTTGACCCAGACATAGGCATCAATCCCCGTCAATGGTGCTGCCGTTGGCCGCTCGCCAATCCCGGCCCCTGCTTGGTTACACCAGCCACCACGGTGTGGACGACGATCCAGCTTCGAATCGTTGACATAGATTTCCAACGAGTTCGAGCTGCTCACCGTCACTGGGCGGGCTGTGCCACCCCAGCCATTGCGGCTGGTATCAATCAACATCCCGATGCCGCTTGGGAACCCTGCGGTGATGAAGGCATTGCGCATCGCCACCACATAATCCACTTCGTCGAAGTACGGGTTCCATTCGTAGAACAACGATGAGCGAATTGGATTGCCACCACCCAAGGTCAAGCCCGAGTTTGGCAAGAACACTTCGTTCAATGGCGTGTAGTTCGCCGTGTTCGAGATAAAGCCATCGATCCCAGCCAAGCCTTTGGTCGTGCCGCGCACCGTTTGGGTGTACAGCTGAATTGCTGGCGTGAAGTTGCTGTCCCAGCCCAACCAACCGGAGTGCGCAATGTCCATGTAGATGTAGACGTTGCTGTACACGTTCAGTTTGTTGATGGCGTATTGGACACCTTGCACATACGCGCCGCTCGAAATCGCTTCGGCACAGGCTGGAATGTTGGCGTTGGTCACCAAGTTCGAGAGTGAATCCGGTTCCAACACCACCACAATCCGCAACGAGGCATATTTGCTATCGCTCAGAATCGTGGCGATGGGGTCGATGTACTCGGCTTTGTAGCGGGCCAAGCCATTTTCCGAAATTTTCAACTCGCCGTTTGAAGCCAAAGCAGCACAGTCACGGTTGGGCAAGTCGTACACGACAATCGAGATTGCGACTTGGCTACCGCTAGTTTGTTGTTGCACGAGGGCAGCATCCAAGTGGCCGCGCAAGCCCATTGCGTCGCTGCTGCCAGCGATAGCGGCAATCCGATCCAACCAGACAGCGGTTGGGTACGAAGCAACTTTACGCATTTGTGAACCAAGCGTGCCACCAGTGGCGTTTGCTTCAGCGTTCACCCGCGCAGCGTATTCGCTATTGATATAGCCTTGTGCCCCAACAAATGGGTTTGGCACGTGGACACCAGGAACGCTGGTTGGTGCAGGCGTGCTCGTTGGTGCAGGCGTGCTCGTTGGTGCAGGCGTGCTCGTTGGTGCAGGCGTGCCAACTGGCGTGCTGGTTGCAGGAACCGTCGTTGCAACTGGAGTCGTGGTTGGGTTGGTCGATTGCGAAATTGGTGGATACGCATTGCGAACCAACATGGCGAATTGTGATGAGAACCAGCGACCAGCGTGTGGTGCACCAGCCAATGCATTGGTTGGGTAGGCTGGATTGTAGCGGTTTTGCGCGTTCGGGTCACACATGGCATCAAACTGCTTGGCTGGGTCGGTTGGGTCAATCACCCCTGCCGTTGCCACACCGTCTGATTCGCCTGGAGGCTTGACCCAGACATAGGCATCAATCCCCGTCAATGGTGCTGCCGTTGGCCGCTCGCCAATCCCGGCCCCTGCTTGGTTACACCAGCCACCACGATGAGGGCGACGATCCAGCTTCGAATCGTTGACATAGATTTCCAACGAGTTCGAGCTGCTCACCGTCACTGGGCGGGCTGTGCCACCCCAGCCATTGCGGCTGGTATCAATCAACATCCCGATGCCGCTTGGGAACCCTGCGGTGATGAAGGCATTGCGCATCGCCACCACATAATCCACTTCGTCGAAGTACGGGTTCCATTCGTAGAACAACGATGAGCGAATTGGATTGCCACCACCCAAGGTCAAGCCCGAGTTTGGCAAGAACACTTCGTTCAATGGCGTGTAGTTCGCCGTGTTCGAGATAAAGCCATCGATCCCAGCCAAGCCTTTGGTCGTGCCGCGCACCGTTTGGGTGTACAGCTGAATCGCTGGCGTGAAGTTGCTGTCCCAGCCCAACCAACCGGAGTGTGCAATGTCCATGTAGATGTAGACGTTGCTGTACACGTTCAGTTTGTTGATGGCGTATTGGACACCTTGCACATACGCGCCGCTCGAAATCGCTTCGGCACAGGCTGGAATGTTGGCGTTGGTCACCAAGTTCGAGAGTGAATCCGGTTCCAACACCACCACAATCCGCAACGAGGCATATTTGCTATCGCTCAGAATCGTGGCGATGGGGTCGATGTACTCAGCTTTGTAACGAGCTAAGCCATTTTCCGAAATTTTCAACTCGCCGTTTGAGGCCAAAGCGGCACAGTCACGGTTGGGCAAGTCGTACACGACAATCGAGATTGCAACTTGTTGGCCGCTGGTTTGTTGTTGCACGAGGGCAGCATCCAAGTGGCCGCGCAAGCCCATTGCGTCGCTGCTGCCAGCGATAGCGGCAATCCGATCCAACCAGACAGCGGTTGGGTACGAAGCGACTTGGCGCATTTGTGAACCAAGCGTGCCACCAGTGGCGTTTGCTTCAGCGTTCACGCGAGCAGCATATTCGCTATTGATGTAGCCTTGTGCCCCAACAAATGGGTTCGCAACGTGAATCCCAGGCTCAGTCGTTGGAGCTGGTGTATTCGTCGGAACATTGGTTGGAACAGTCGTGTTGGTTGGGCGCGTAGTTGCGCTTGGAACTGGAGTGTTCGTAGGAACGTTGGTTGGGCGCGTGGTTGCGCTTGGAACCGGTGTATTGGTTGCAACATTCGTCGGAACAGTCGTGTTGGTTGGGCGCGTAGTTGCGCTTGGAGCTGGTGTATTGGTTGGTGCAGTTGTGGGAACCGTGGTGTTGGTAGGAACACTCGTTGGAACAACTACGCCGCCACAGGTCACACCATTGAGGGTAAAGGCGGTTGGTTTGGCATTTGCACCGCTATAGGTTGCTTGGAAACCGAAGTTTACCGTGCCATTAGTGCCAATGCTACCATTCCAGCCAGCGTTGCTGACGTTGACATTCGCGCCAGTTTGGGCCACAACCCCACCCCAAAGATTTGAAATGGTTTGGTTGCCTGCAAACGACCAGCCAACTGTCCAGCTTGAAACCGCTGAACCGGTGTTTTTGAGGGTCACATCGCCAATAAAACCGCTACCCCAATCGTTAGCAATGTTATAGACGACTTCGCAGCTGGTGGCTGCGGCGGTTGGTTTAGCATTCAATTGGCCTAAGCCACTGCTAACCACGGCGGTTAAAAGAACAAGAATTAATCCACGGGAATTAAAGATCCGAGCCATCGAATTCGCCTCCTTGCGTAGTATGTGTACTCTTCATCGATTAAAACGCGCATGGTTTTATGTACACAAACAATTCATTGCCGTTCAACGTGGAAACTAGGTAAAAGAGTGGCTAACCTCCTTTGGAACCGGTCTCATTTATATAGCTTATTTGGGTGAAAACAGGCTTTGGGATGGAAGGCGAGGACGTTTTTTGAGAACGATCCCAAAACTGTTGGACGAATGTTAAAGCTTTTAATCTATTTTGTCAATAGCAGTTCTTTAGAAATTCTTAAGTAAAAATTGGCTTGCTAAAAGTCGGTTTGGTGGCAACGTTTTTGGTACAATAACAACACGCATTTTCAGGACATAAAGGATCAGATTGCCATGCCGAATTCGTTACGAACCGCCGAGCCTCACGTCGATCAAGCGACAATCAGCAATTTATTTCAGAGCTTTGATTGGCGCGCAACGCCGCTTGGGGCCATCGAAACATGGCCAATTGCCATGCGCAGCATCGTTGATATGATGCTGGCGGTTCCGATTGCGATTACTACTATGTGGGGCAGGCAAGGCGTGCTGATCTACAATGCTGGCTATTCAAGCATCGCTGGTTCGCGCCACCCTGAGCTTTTTGGGCGACCAGTAACCGAGGCTTGGCCTGAAGCTGCCGAATTCAATCAATCGATCCTCGATCAGGTGTTTGCTGGCCAAAGCCTGACCTATCAAAAGCAATCATTCATACTGCAACGCAATGGTCGTAACGAACAATGTTGGTTCGACTTAAGTTATAGCCCAATTATAGATCAGCAAGGCGAAATTCTGGGCGTTATGGCCTTAGTTGTCGAAATAACTTCGCAAGTGCTCGCCGAACAACAACGCTATCGCGCCGAAGAACGCTATCAATTAGCCTTGGATGCTGGGTTGTTGATCGGGACGTGGGATTGGGATATTGTGACCGATCGCTGTATCGTCGATCGGCGTTTTGCCGAGTATTTTTCGCTTGATCCGGTGCTTGCCAGCCAAGGCGTAAGCGTAAGCGACATGCTTAGCTCAATTCATCCAGATGATCAAGCAGTTATCGGCCAATTAATTGAGCGCGCGATTCGCAACGGCCAAACCTACAGCGCCGAATATCGGGTTCGCCATCGCGATGGCGAATATCGTTGGGTCGAAGCCAATGGGTTTTGCATTTTTGAAAATAATCAACCACAGCGCTTTCCCGGCGTGCTGATCGATATTACTGAACGCAAGCGTCGCGAAGATGCGTTGGCCCATAGCGAAGCACGATTACGCGCCATTTTCGATACCTTGCCTGTTGGTTTGGTCTTTGCCGAAACCCCGACCGGACGAATTACCGATGGCAATGCCCATGTCGAACGCATTTTGCTGCATCCAGTTTTGCCTTCGCCTGCAACCGATGCCTATGGCGAATGGATTGCCTATGACGAACATAATCAACTTGTGCCAATCCACGAATATCCGCTGGCGATTGCCGTGCAAACAGGCCAAGTTTCCGAACGCGATTTTCACTATCAGCGTGGCGATGGCTCGCGGGCTTGGATTAAGGTTATCGGCGGCCCAGTCCGCGACCTTGACAACACGATCACTGGTGGCTTAATCACCATTATCGATATTGACCGCGAAAAACGCACCGAAAAGCAACTCCAAGCGCTCAATAACGATCTCGAAGGCTTAGTGGCCCAACGCACCCGCGAACGCGACCGTATTTGGTTGGTCAGCCAAGATTTGTTGGGCATTGCCGATCCTGAGGGCAATTGGCTCTCGATCAATCCTGCCTGGCAGCGCGCGCTCGGCTGGGATGATGCCGATATTCTTGGGCGCACCACCACCTGGCTTGAACACCCAGATGATCATGAGCGCACCCAGCAGGAAATTGCCAAATTGGCTCGTGGAGTTCCCACCAGCTCGTTTGAAAATCGTTTCCGCGACCGCGAAGGCAACTATCATTGGCTTTCGTGGACAGCAGTGCTCGACAATAACTATCTCTATTGTGTCGCACGCGATATTACCAACGAAAAACAACGCCAAGCTGAAATTGAAGTGATGCAAACCCAACTGCGTCAATCGCAAAAGATGGAGGCGATTGGCCAACTCACTGGGGGCATCGCCCACGATTTCAATAATATTTTGACCAGCATTCTGGGCGGGCTTGATTTGCTGCAACGCCGAATTAATGCTGGTCGTTTTGATACGATTGAACGCTACATCAATAGTGCGGTGAAATCGGCCAAACGCGCAGCAGCCTTGACCCAACGCCTGCTCGCTTTTTCGCGCCAACAAGCGCTCGATGTGCAGCCAATCAATGTTAATAGCCTGATTCAATCGCTTGACGATTTGCTGCAACGCAGCCTTGGCGAACAGATTGAGGTAGAAACGACGCTTGGAAGCGCTGTTTGGCGGGTGCGCACCGATGCTAATCAACTTGAAAACGCCTTGCTCAATTTAGCCATCAATGCCCGCGATGCCATGCCATACGGCGGAACGCTGCGCATTACCACCAGCAACATCAATGCGCAGCAAGCCAATCAACAACAACTTGATCCAGCAGATTATGTGTTGATTGAGGTTGTCGACACCGGCACTGGCATGAGTAGTGAAATCGTCGATCGCGCCTTTGATCCGTTTTTTACCACCAAACCGCTTGGCCAAGGCACAGGTTTAGGTTTATCGATGATTTATGGCTTTATCAAGCAAATTGGTGGCCATATTCAGATTGATAGCCAACTTGAGCAAGGCACCACTATTAAGCTTTATCTGCCACGCGATGAAAGCGGAATCGACCCAAATTTTGCTGCCGAATCGGCCCAAGCTCGCAGCATTGAAGGGGCAACAATTTTGGTCGTCGAGGATGATGAAGCAGTGCGCATGGTCTTAATTGATGTGCTTGGCGAGTTGGGCTACCACACCTTAGAATCGTACGATGCAACCAGTGCCTTAGCCATTTTTGCCCAAAATGCGGCAATCGATTTGGTGATTACTGATATTGGGCTGCCAAAAACCGATGGCTACGATTTAGCCTTGCAGCTGCGCCAACGCTACCCAAATTTACCAATCTTGTTGGTCAGTGGCTATACCGATCGCGCGGCAGTGCGTAGTGGAGAGCTTGAACAATATATGGAATTGCTCAGCAAACCATTTGAAATTACCGATTTGGCCAATAAAATTCACGACCTGCTACAACAAAGCCACTAGCAAGCCCGCTGCCTAGAAGCAAGCTCGCCAGTGGCCGCCGACATTGAGCGCGCCTGCTGCCTAGAAACAGGCGCGCTCCACCACCAACTATGGAGCAACGCTACAAGCAACTCCATTCAAAACAAAGTTGGTTGGCACAGCATTAGTGCCATTATGATTGGCAATAAAGCCAAAGCTTTGGGTGCCGTTGGTTGCAATATTCGCGTTCCAATCGGCACTATGCTTGGCCGTCACTGCTGAACCAGTTTGCGTCAAAACCGTGTTCCAACTGCTGGAAATTGTTTGGCCATTGGCAAAATTCCAGGTCAACGTCCAACCACCGCTAATCGGCGCACCCAAATTGGTAATTGTTACGCCGCCAGTAAAGCCAGTGTTCCACTGATTGACCGCATAATTGATCCGGCAACCACCAGCTGTAGGCGTGGACGTTGCGGTTGGCACGCGCGTTGGCGTTGCGGTAAATGGCAGGGCGGTTGGTGTCATCGTCGCTGGCACGCGAGTCGCGGTTGCTGTCGGCGGCACGCTGGTCGCGGTTGGAGTACCAGTCGCCGGCACAAAGGTTGGTGTGCCAGTTGCTGGGACACGGGTTGCGGTTGCTGGCATGCTGGTCGCGGTAGCAGGCACGCGCGTTGCGGTAGCCGTGGCCGGGGCTGGCGTATTGGTTGGGGTTGAGCCAGCAATATCGCCATAAATGATGCCGCGCCCATTCGTGCCAATATAAACTCGGCCATAAATTCGTGGATCGCCAGTTATGGTTTCGTTGGTCGAGCCATATTGATGTTGATCGTCGTTGATGCGCACCCAAGTTGTGCCGCCATCATCGGAGCGGAAGAAGCCCTCAGCTCCATCAATCGTGCCAGTGATATAGATTGCCTGATAGCTTTGGCCCGGCGCAGCCTTGCCAAAACCAACCACATTGGCAACTTGCACTCCAGCAATTTTGCTGAAACTCGTGCCGCCATTGGTCGAATGATACAAGCCATCTTTGCGCCCAGCCAACCAAACATCGCCTTCAATCCCAGCCACAGCTTTGATTTTTGTGGTTTCAGCAGGCAGGTTGCTAGCAACAAGGCTAAAGTTCAAGCCGCCATCGGTGCTGCGGTAGAAGCTGCCTGCGGCAATGCCATAGAAGGTTTTGGCATTGACCCGATCGGCAACCACCACCGCGCCGCTTGGAATCCCAGCGCTAGCTGTCCACGAGTTGCCACAACCGCTGGCTACACTCACAGGCGCGCTCGTACCGCTCCAAATAATGCTCGAACCATCGGCAGCAACCGCAACTTTACCGCCACCAACCGCACCAGTTGGTTCGCTCGATGCATGCGACCAGTTCTTGCCACCATCCCATGAACAGGCTAATTTTTTGGTCGTGCTGCCTTCGGAAACATAGCCAACCCGCGCCATCATCGTTGGCATGCGCTCAGCAAAATCGATGCCTGATGATGTGCCAAATTGCAGGCCGCTCGACCAAGCTGGGGCAACGCTGAGGCTAGTATGATAGAACCCAGCAATATCGCCCAATGCGCTGACCAAATTCGCGCCCGATGGCGGGCTAATCAAATCGAGCACTGCGGTTTCTTCGAGGCCATGCGCCCGCACATCCAAGGCTACAGTTCCGCCAGTATCCCAAGCGGTCAAATTGCTCGTGCCATAGATGGTTGCGCCAGTGCCATAGAGCATGGTGTTTGAATCGAATGGATCAATTTCAATGTCACCGATCATCCAACCCAATTTTGGCGCAACTTCCGGCGCATTGATTACGCCACCAAAATCAAGCCATGGCGAAGTGCTAATATCTTGGGTATAGCGGAAAATACGTTCGGGATAATTGCCCCATGACCAAATGCCGCTCCAGGTTGCCCCGCCATCGGTGCTGCGATAGAGCAAGGCATCGGGCCACCATGAATTAAGGCTGCTGACCACCAAGGTATTGGGGTTTTGGGCATCAACCGCCAATCCGCCATAGCCAAAATAATCGTCGGCGCTGCTCGAAGGAATTGGGCTGATATTCGTCCAAGTTTGATTGGCGGTGTTGTATTTCCAAACATCACCTTTGCCGCCATCGTAGGGGCCAGGCGTATCGCTGTAGGTGATATAGAGCATGCCATTTGAGGCCAAGGTGCCATGATGTGGCAAATAGCCAGCAGTTGGTTGGCCCGCCAAAGCAGCCCATGTCGCGCCGCCATCGGTGCTGCGATAAATGCTGGTGGTCGTGTCGGCCACACCTGCATAAATCACCTGCGAAGCGTTGCCACTGCTGCCGCTGCGTGGGTCAAATGTCACCCACACAACCCCAGTTCGGTCGCCAAAATAGGGATCGGTATAGTTGCCGATTGCAGCAAAACTGGTAACTTTCGCCCACGTCACCCCATAATCGGTGCTGCGCCAAAGCCCTTGGCCGCGCGTCCCAAGATAGAGCACGCTATTTTTGTTAGGGTCGATTGCCAAGCGTTCGCCCATCGAGCGGCCTGGCATATTGCCGCCAAGCTTAAATGGCAAATCGCTACGGCTCCAAGTATTGCCTTTATCATTTGAGCGTAAAATTGCGCCGTTGGCCGAAGTCCAATCGTTGGTATACGTACCAGCGGCCAAATAGAGGCGATTGGGTTCAACTGGGTCGGTTGCTAAGCTATCAATCCCAGTCCAGTTCCAATCGGTTGCGTTAATCCAGTCGGTGAGGGGAATCCAGCGTTTCGTCGTTGGGTTCCAACGATATGCGCCGCCAATATCGGTACGCGCATAAACCAAATTGCGTTCGGTCGGATTATAAACAATGCCCGGCACGAAACCGCCGCCAACAATCTCAGCATTGGCCCACGTATAGGGCTGGCTGCTTGCCGCCCGCGATTGCGGTACGGCGACCATTGCTTGAATCACGCCTGCAAACAGCACCACTACTGCTGCGGCCATCTTTAGCATCCGCATAGATGGGGTCTCCTTTGCACCCTAGAATCAGATCTATTAGGTAAAGCAGCAGGCAAGCACCAGGCACAACGGAAGTAAAATGGGCTTGGCCCGTGAGAAAATGTTTAGAAGTCTTCTTGGAATCGATTCCAAAGAAAAGAATGCTTTAAGGCTTAGTAAGCCCAATGAACGAATAAAATCTCCTTCACTATTCAACCTAGTGGAACCGGTCTCAAAAATTAAATAGCGATTAATAAAGTATCTTAGTCAAAAAAAACAGCCTGTCAATACTAAAACTTTAGAATTTATTAAAACAGAGTCTTAATGCTAGCAACCGAGCATATGTAGCGCCGAATGCATATTAGCCAGCCTCGGAGCGCACCGCCTGAAGCATTGCATCAACCGTTTGTTCAATACTCCAGCCACCGCTATCAAGCACAATCCAGCCTTGATCGGCGGTATTTTGCAGGCGTAAATCCTGATACAACGCCGCAATGACCGGCCCCCATGTTTCAAGATCAAATTTGGCATAGCGTTCTTGGTTGCGTGCCAGCACATGCTCAAGCGTTGGGCAGAGCAAAATTTTATGCAATTGAGGCTGATCAGATTGAGCAAACATCCCATCAATATCATGCGTCGTAAGCACAGCGTCGATAATAACTGTGTAGCCATTGGCGCGATAGAGCGTGGCCATCGAGCGCACAACCTCACGAGCAAGCCGCAGTTGCTCATGTGCAGCAGGAGTCAAAACCGGAATCGGCTCGGCCTTGCCAGCAATCACCCACGAACGCAGTTCATCAGTTGGGATATGCAAACTTAAATCGAAGCGTTGGGCCAACTGGCGGGCTACCGAGGTTTTGCCCACGCCTGGAGCACCTGTAATAATAAAGATAGCAGCGCGAGAATCCATCAGTTTCTTCTCCAAAATTCATCATTATGTCTACGATTACGCAGTTTATAACCTGAACTTCTCAATCACTCGCAGGTTCAAGCAAATTTTGCAGCCATGTATGGGCTTTGGCAATAAAGCGTTGGCCAATCGCCGTACCAAAGGCCCAATTTTGAAAGCCATGTGGTCCACCAGCAACAACATCAAACGTTACGTCAACATCAGCAGCCTGCAAATGCTCAGCATAACGCCGATTTTCTTCGTAAAACAAATCAATATCGCCAACCCCAATCCAAGTTGCTGGCAAACCAGCCAAGTCGGCGCGCCGAGCAGCAACCGCGTAGGCTGGAAGCTCATCAATACTTGGTTTTTGGCCCAAATATGCCTGCCAACCAAGCATATTTTTGTGATTATTCCACACAAAATGATCGATTGAAGTCAACCCTTGATCAAGCGTCGTGCGATCATCAAGCATCGGACATAACAGCAATTGGCCAATGGGCTGTGATTGGCCCAGATCAAACAAGCGCTGCACCAAACTAGCAGCCAAACCGCCGCCAGCACTTTCACCGCCAATGATCACCCGCGTTGGATCAACCCCAAGTGTTGGCGCATGCTGTTGCAGCCAATGCCAGCCAGCCAAACAATCATCAAGCGGCGCAGGAAACGGGTGTTCAGGGGCAAGCCGATAATCAATCGAAACCACCACAATCCCCAATTTTTGGGCGGTCGTGGCACAAAATTGATCATCTTGCGCAGCTTGGCCAATAATCATCCCGCCGCCGTGAATCCATACAAGGGCGGCGCTTGAGTGACAAACAGCTGGGCGATAGATGCGCAACGGGGGATTCAGCTCGTTATGTTGTTCAATGCTCACGCCATCAAACTGCTTGCTTGGCAGGCGCTTGCCCAACCAACGCACAAAACGCCGCCCCCAATTGCTGCCAAGCGGCAGTGGTGGAATGCGGCGAACATAGGGCTGTAATTCGGGATCGACTCTTGAAAGTTGCATGACAAAGGCCTTTCTTGCTTGGATTAACCTCGATTTTTAGCATTGTACTGGCGTTTTGTACAGTAAATGGCAGTATTTCACCAGTAAAAATCCATTTTTTCGCCATTTGTGGCAGGTATGCTAAAGCTGGATCACCCAAGGAGCTTTAATTGATAGCGCGTTCAATCCGCAGCATTGAGCTATGCAGAGCGAGGCAGAAACTACAGATAGCTATGGAACAAAAATTACTTTGGTACCGTTTGATAGGTGTGGTCCACAATGCTTTATCAACATTAGCCGAAAAGAGGATGTTATGCGATTCAAACGAGGCAGCATTGTGCTGATCGCACTGATCATCAGCGCTTGTGGGGGAGAAGCGAGTGTTCCAACGTCAGTCAGCGATCCAAAACCACGCCCAGCACCACAAAGTATCCCAACCAGTAGCGCCGAACAACCAGCGCCACAAGCCGAGCCAACCAGCGAAGCTGAACAACCAGCACCACGGCCAATTCCCAGCCAACCACCAGCAGATGCAGCGGGCGCGCCATTGCCAGATGTGCAAGTAATGCCAACCCAACCGCTTGATCCAGGTCGGCCCTACGCAAGCGATCAAGATCAAGAAGTTTTCGACTCAATGTACTTCAAAAACTATGGTACCAATCCATTCGTGCGCACAGAAACTGACCCATTATCAACGTTTGCGATGGATATTGATAGTGCCTCGTACAGCCTGATGCGCAGCAGTATCAACCAAGGAATGTTGCCGCCAGCAGATTCAGTGCGGGTCGAAGAATATTTGAACGCCTTTGATTATGAGTATCCACAGCCAGAAGATGGTGATTTTGCAATTTACAGCGAGGTAGCACCATCGCCATTTGGTGGCCCCAACTACGAATTGGTCCAAATTGGCATTCAAGCCCGCGAGATTGCGGTTGCTGATCGCAAGCCAGCAGCGCTGACCTTTGTGATCGATAGCTCAGGCTCGATGGCCCAAGATGGCCGCTTAGGAATGGTCAAAAATGCCTTGATCTATTTGGCTGGCAAGTTGCAACCAGACGATAGTTTGGCGATTGTGGCCTTCAACAATGATATGCGGGTGGTTTTGCAGCCAACCACGGGCGCAAATCAGATGGATATTATCACGGCAATCAATTCGCTTGAGCCAAGCGGTGGCACCAATGCAGAGGCAGGCCTGCGTGCTGGCTTCGATTTAGCCTGGCAAGCCTTCAAACCAGAAGGTATCAACCGGATTTTGATGTGCTCCGATGGCGTGGCTAACAGCGGCATGACCGAGCCAAGCCAACTCCTAGCAACCTTCCAAGAATATCTTGATGCTGGCGTGCAACTTTCGACCTATGGCGTTGGCATGGGCAACTACAACGATATCCTGTTGGAGCAATTGGCCGATAAAGGCGATGGCAACTATGGCTATATCGATTCAGCAGACGAAGCCCAACGCTTGTTTGGCGAGCAACTAACTGGTTCGCTGGAAACTATTGGCCGCGAAGCCAAAATCCAAGTTAGTTTTGATCCCAATGTGGTCAAGCGTTATCGCCTCATTGGCTACGAAAATCGTGATGTCGCCGATAGCGACTTCCGCAACGATAGTGTTGATGGGGGCGAAGTCGGTGGTGGGCATAATGTAACCGCGCTGTATGAAATCAAACGCCATCCCGATGCGCGTGGCCCAATTGCCCAAGTCAATATTCGTTATGTCGATATGGATACGAATGTTGCGGTTGAGCAAAGCCTAAGCATTAGCACCGAGCAAATTCATAGCAGTTTTGATCGTTCGAGTGCGCGGATGCATTTGGCGGCCAGCGTTGCCGAATTTGCCGAACTGTTGCGCCATTCGCGCTGGAACAACGGCACCAATCTCTTCGATGTTATCGATCTGGCTGAAGAAGCAACCCTTGATTTGCCCAACAACCAAGGTGCAGCCGAATTTGTAAACTTGCTGCAACAAGCAGAGAGCATGCACCAATAGCTAAAAAGGAGCAACGCCCGTTTCAGCTGCTGAAATGGGCGTTGCTCAGGAAAATGCCAGTCCAAAAAAATAAGTAACTAGCAAGCAACCTCACGAGCGAGCAGATGGTCGTCGAAAATCATGCCATGATCAGCAGTGTTCCAGCCCAATGGCCACACCGTGCCAGCGTTATAGCGAGCACCTTGGAGTTGAACATCAGTCAGGATAGCGTTGCGCAAATCAGCATCACGCAGATCGGCACCGCGCAAATCAGCGCCAGTAAAGTTCAATTGTTGGCGGGCTGGATGCGCTGATTGATTGGAGTGAACCCCGAACAATGAAGCGTTGACCAAGCGTGCGCCACAGAATTGAGCTTGGCTCAAATTGGCCCCTGAAAGATCGGCATTGGTGAAATCAGCACCATCACATTGGGCTTGATTCAGATTCGCATCACGGAAATCAGCAGCGATAGCGGCAACCCGATTGAGTCGAGCGCGGTGAAAATTACAGCGTTGCAGATTTGCACCGTTTAATTGAGCACGCACTAAATCAGCCAAGTTGAATTGAGTATCTGCCAAGTTTGCATCACAGAGATCGTGGTGGCGCAAGCGGGCAAATTGCATGTTGCTGCGATAGGCCGACAAAACGGGCATTTGAACAGGGTGGTTTTGTACATCCAAAACCAAGACATCGCGCAGGGTTGTCATAGCAGTCTACCTTCATTTAACGACGTGGTTAAAAGAGCAAGGGCGAATTATGATGAGCGAAGGTTTGCGATTAGCGGTTGCCTAAGCAAGAACTATGCTCATCGTTCGGTGACCAAGCCAAAAGGTATCTAGAACTCCAGCTACGCTGTTGAACTGAGGCTATTGCAGGCAAGAATGAAACCAAAAGAGCAATTGTTTGGGCAATGATACCAACACGAACGGATGATTGGTCGGTGAATGTCGCTTCACCGTGGTCTGATACGCGACAATACAACATGGTAACTCCAAACATCAGACGGTCAGGGTCTGAGGTAAGAATTTGGTGTGTTTATGCCATATAAACACGGGCCGATACAAATCCCGCCTCCGATAGCTCCTACCACGCTAGGCTAGTGCCTAGTTTATACGCTGGCAGTACGCTGCGGTATATCACCCACAATCACCAGCCAAAGTTCCAAATCAGCAACGAGGCTATGAGCCTTGTACAGGGTTGCCTGCTAGAACTTTCAGCCCGACACCTTTCCCCACAAGGGGGATAAATCGTCAATTGTTGTGGCAGGTCGTGCCACGATAATTTGGTGATGGTTGTTCAGATCCGGTTGGTTTATCTGTGGGTTGTGGGGAGATTATACACAGATTACCCGCCATACCACTAGGTAATTAGAAACCATTTGGATAGTACCAATAGTACCACCTGGTTTCTGACCTAGAGTGTATAGGAACTCAGTACTAGCACTTCTAGAATGAATTACCCATGCCATGGTATAACACGCATAGGAATAATTAGGCAACGAATGTTCTAGTCCTGACTATCAAATAGTTAGGATCAGTGTAGGCCGTATCATACCAAGAATTGCGAAATTTGTCACATGGAAATCATGGTACTGGTATAGGTGAGCTTCGGGCCTAATATCCAACTTAAATACTATACAACCATAGTCCAGCTATGGTACACTTCTCACACATAAATCCATAGTCGTATGCAGCTATTGATGTATGTAAAGTGTAAATAATTCCGCTCAGGATTGAGCCATCGCTACTTGAAACCAACCCATTCTGCGCTTTGCTCCTAGCATCCATATCAAGCAGATTTTTGTGGTGACTGATGGAAGAGTTGTGTAAGTTTGGTAGAGCATAGCAGGCGCTATGCTGAAGGAGCACCCATGCAAGCCTCAATCCAGCGCTGGCTGAATCGCATTAGTATTACCGACCCTGTGCAACGCGAGCAAGCCATCCTACTACAGATAATGTTAATTGGGATGTGCATTATTTGTGTTTGTGCTGTTCCAGCAGCCTTTGTTGTTTCAAGCACATTTGGCGGTGGTATTCGTGCCAGTAGCGCTGTTATTTTAATTTTCTTGTTTTTTAGCATTGCAATTTTGTATCTACGCAAAGGTCATTTCCGACCGTCAGTTTTGATTGCATCAATTGGACTGTTAGTTGGCTTTGGCGCAATTCTTGTTGTTGAAGGGTTACGAAATAGTGGTTGGATATTATCTGCATTTATGATTCCAATCACATTGTCAGGTTTGTTAACTGGACGCAAGGGCGTTATCACCGTTGCAAGCATTAGTATCGGCATCATTGTTACGATTGGGACATTGCAATTATTTAATAACCGCATGATTGGGGCCTTCCCACGGGTTGATGATGTTCTACCACCAATTATTAGCACATTTATTTTAAGTAGTTTAATTGTTGGATTTTTATTTCATCGTTTTAGTGCTTCACTCAGCGATGCACTCCGACGTGCCCTTGAACGTGAATACGAGCTACAACAGATTCGCGATAAACTTGAGATTTTGGTCGATCAGCGCACTGCGGCCTTGCAAGATGCCCTGCATGCAGTCGAAGAACGCGAAGGTCGGCTTGAAAAAACCAATATTGAGTTGGCAAGCGCCAAAAACGCTGCCGAAGAAGCCAACCAACTTAAATCGCGCTTCTTGGCCAATATGAGCCACGAGCTGCGCACACCACTCAATGCAATTATCAATTTCACCGCCTTTCTTGATCGCTATGGTGAGTTTTCCGAACGCCAGCGCGAGCTGCAAGAACGGGTGTTGTATAACGCCGATCACCTACTTGGTTTGATCAACGACATCCTTGACCTCTCGAAAATCGAGGCTGGCAGGATGGAATTGATGTATGAAAAAACCGAGCTTGAACCCATTATCACTGGAGTAATGGCCACCGCTAGCGGCCTGACTCGCGATAAAGGGCTTGAGCTTGACTTAGAAATGCCCGAAGAACTACCAACGATGGTGATCGATAAAGTGCGGATTCGCCAAGTGCTGCTCAATTTGCTTTCAAATGCCGTCAAATTCACCGAGCAAGGTCTCGTTAAGGTCACGATCAGCCAACCAGATGCTGAAACTGTGCAAATTGCCGTCCAAGATAGCGGAATTGGAATCGCTCCTGAGCATCAACAACAGATTTTCGAGGAGTTCCAACAAGTGCAAAACGAAGTTACCCATCAATATCAAGGCACTGGGTTGGGGTTGCCAATTAGCAAACTGTTGGTCGAAATGCACGGCGGCAGCATGTGGCTCGAAAGCAGCCAAGGTGAAGGATCAACCTTTTACTTTAGCTTGCCAATTACCAATACCTTGGTCGAAACCACAACCGTTGATCTTACTGCACCACCAAGTTTGGTCGAGCTTGAAGCCGAATCAAACGACCCAGCGAGCATTGAGATTGTGGTGATTGATGATAACCCTGATGCCCATGAAACCTTTCGGGTTATGCTGGAATCAGGGGGCTATCGGGTGCATAGCGTCTTAGATAGCCGCTTGGCGATTAGCACGATCAAACAAATTGAACCACGATTAATTATTACTGATGTGCAAATGCCAAATCTTGATGGTTGGGAGTTGCTGGCCCAAATCAAGAATGATCCAACGATTGCCCATATTCCGATTGTTGTCTGTTCAGTAGTTGATCAGGGAACAATTGGGCTGGTTTTGGGGGCAAGAAAACATATCGTCAAACCTGTACGTGAGGAGGTATTGCTGGCTATTGTTCAAGAATGTGTTGAACCAACTGCTGAGATCTTGGTTGTGGACGATAACCCTGATGCTCGCCAAGTAATTCAACACATTCTCGCTGCCCGAGATTATGCGATGAGCGAGGCAGCAGATGGTGTTGAGGCTTTGACGCTCATCGCCCAATCCAAGCCCGATCTCGTTATTCTCGATCTGATGATGCCAAATATGGATGGCTTTGAAGTACTCGAAGCCCTGCGTAATAATCCTAACTACGCCGACATTCCAGTGATTATCGTCAGCGCCAAGGATCTTGACCAACAGGAACATGATTGGCTGCGTACCCGCGCCCAAGGGGTCATTGCTAAACGCCAACTTAGTGAGGAAGAATTTCTTAGACGCATTAATGAGATCTTTAACCAAGGAGTAGAGTATGCCCGTGGCAAGTAATGAATATTTTGTTCCCGTTGTACCCAGCGACGCATCGGTGGTTATTGTCGAGGATAATCCCGATAATTTATTCGTTTTGGAGATTCTGCTCCGCGAAGATTTGCGGGTCAAATATTATAACGGACGAGCCTCTGGCCGCCAATTCTTTAAGTTGCTTGAGGCAAATCCCCGCCTGCACCCCGATTTGGTTTTGCTCGACATTCAGCTGCCCTATGAAGATGGTTTTACCGTCTTCAAAAATATGCTGCATGTGCCGCAACTTAAAAACACCCAAGTGATTGCGGTTACGGCCAACGTGATGCCGCAGGATGTGGCCAAAGCCCGCGAGCTTGGCTTCAATGGCCTGATTGGCAAGCCGATTAATCGCAATCGCTTTCCCAATCAAATTACCCGTATTTTGAATGGCGAATCGGTCTGGGAACCCTACTAGATCGCGGTAGCCCAACCAGTGTTTGATTACTAAGCGCTGGTTGGGCTGCATTCAGAAAGGAGCAGGGTTAAGATTACGACCTTGTGTAGGATCTCGACCCTTTGCCTATGAGCTTAATTCTTGACATTTTACTCAAAGATCTGCGCGCATTAATTCGCGACCTTGGCCAGAATGGCGGTCTGATGAGTCCGTCAGTCTATGATACAGCCCAAGCCTTGCGTTTATATCCTATGCCTGGCGAGGATCATGTCTGGACAGCGGTCAATTGGCTCATTAGCCAACAACATGCTGATGGTGGCTGGGGCAATCCTGCCATGCCGCTCAGCCGGGCTGTACCAACCTTGGCGGCAATTTTAGCGCTACGCCGCCATTGCCAACGGCGCTCAACCTTTGATGGGTTGCTTGAAGCAAAACGTTTTCTGCGCCGCCAACTTGAATATTGGGGCAAACCATTGCCCGATGATTTGCCGGTTGGCATGGAATTATTACTGCCTTATATGCTTGAGGAAGCCTATCGCGAAGAGCAGCAAGATACAATTGACGAAGTGCCAATCAGGCTCCACCTTAATATTCCGCTTGCACCCTATCGTGAATTAATTGCGCTTGGCGAATATAAACGCTCGAGAATTAAGCAAAAAAGACCACCTGCAGGAACCGCCCCAGTTTATTCGTGGGAAGCATGGGCTAGCCATGCCGACCCAACATTAATTGATGGATCAGGTGGCATCGGCCATAGCCCAGCTGCGACTGCCGCTTGGTTATTTACTGCAAATCATCACCCTAGTTTGCACAACGAGATTGCTGGTGCTGAGAATTACTTGCGCCAAGCATCATTGGCCACTTCAGAAAGTGCGCCCTGTATTATGCCAACCGCATGGCCAATTCCTCGCTATGAGCAAGCATTCAGTTTGTATGCGTTGGTAACCGCTGGAATTCTCGATTTTCCCAGTATTCAAGATGTGCTCAAACCACAAATTACTGATTTACAGCAAGCACTGAAACCACAAGGCCTTGGTTTCAGTGATAATTTTATGCCCGATGGCGATGATACTGCGGCAGCTGTGGCGGTTTTAATTGCTGCTGGCTATTCTGTTGATTTAACAATTTTAAAGCAATATGAACGCGAGCAATGCTTTGAGGGCTATCCAGGAGAATCACAACCTTCAATCTCGCTGACAGCGCGGGCAGTACATGCACTCGATTTGGCTGGGATTGATATTTCGCGCTGGTGGAAAATTTTTATTGATGCCCAAAAGCTCGATGGTAGCTGGAGTGGCGATAAATGGAATACCTCGTGGCTGTATACAACATGTCATGTATTAATCGCCTTGAAGAACTCGCCCTACAAAACTGCCATGAAAGATGCTGTCGCTGCGCTACAGGTGCACCAACACCCTGATGGCGGCTGGGGCATTATTCAACGCTCGACGACGGTTGAAACTGCCTATGCAGTGCTCGCGCTCCACAACTTACGTGAAGCTGGCCTCTTAGACAATGACGACATTCATATGCTCCAACGTGGCTATAATTGGCTCTGCACTCATTATCGCCCTTTCCGCATGAAAGAGTATCAATGTTGGCTCAATAAAGAGATTTATTGCCCGCAACGGATTGATCGCGCCTATGAGCTAAGCGCCATGTTAGCAGTCACCTTAGGAGATTTACGGATATGACCCGCGAGAGCATTCCAACGCTTGCAGAATTTCTCCAAGCTCCACTTGAATCCATCCGCCAAGTTGCGCCAACAACCATGGTTTTTTCAAGTGGCGGCAGCCGCCGTAAAGCAGCATTGGCCAATTTGCCAGCAACTGGCGAAGAGTATGCGCGTTGGTCGCATGGACAATTATTAGCATGTTTACAGCTCTTTTTCCGTCACGGTATCAAGCATCTTTTCTTGCCGATGCTTTTGCCCAATCAGTTCCAAGAAACAACGCCTAATTATCGCGAACATATTGAACGCTGGGTTGCTTGGGGAGCCGCTAGCCCGGCTATGCGTGACTATTACCGCGAACACAATTGGCGGGTGCGGCTGCTCGATAGCCAAGCATCACCAATTATCGCCGAAGCTGCTCAAAGCCTCCATCAACCTGATGATAATCCAGAGCAGCCAACCCTTTGGTGGTTTATTGTGCGCGATTCAGCAGATCCATGGCAAGCTATTTTCCAAGCCGCCCATCAGACCGCATTTAAAACACGGAGTCAAGCAATTGAAGCACTGTATGGCGAAATAATTCCGCCTGCTGAATTATTTGTTTCGTTTGGCAAACCGCAGATTAACCATGATGTGTTACCACCCTTGTTGGTGGGCAATCTGCAATGTTACTGGACGCAAAAGCCTGGTTATACCTTGAGCGAACGCGAATTTCGCGAAATCTTGTATGATTTTGCCTTTTTGCGCCAAACCTGGCAAGCCGATAAGACCGAACGCACCAAGGCGGCCCTGGAATTTCGGCAGCACTGGGAGCGCGGCCCAATTCTCGGGCTTGGCCAACAACTAGGCCCCTTTTGGTATCCACAATCAACCAGCATCGAATCAGAGTTGTAGCAGCGTTTTAAGGAGAATTGTGTATGACAGTCTTAGCACAGGATGTTCCAGCACCCAACTCACCAAGCATCAACGATGTCGAAGCCTATTACGATGCAATGGGACCGTTTTATAAGTTGATTTGGGGCGATAGCGTCCACGGCGGCTATTGGCCAGCAGGCTTAGAACATCTATCGTTGCCCGAAGCCCAAGAACATTTGACCAATTTGATGATTGAGAAAACGCCAATTGCTGCCGGCCAACGTATGCTTGACCTCGGTTGTGGCACAGGCTTACCAGCAATTCGCATGGCCGCCGCCAAAGACTGCCACGTTCATGGCATCACCGTCGCCCATGGTCAAGTTGCCGAAGCTCAAACCACCATCCAAGCCATGCAGATGCAGGATCAGGTGCAGATTGCTTGGGGCAACGCCATGGAATTGCCCTTTGCTGATGGGTTTTTCAACGCCGCATGGGCCTTTGAATCAATCTTCCATATGCCCAGCCGCCTGACGGTGTTGCAAGAGGCGAATCGGGTGTTGCAAGCTGGTAGCTATTTGGTGCTAACCGATATTGTTGAGGTCAAGCCGCTGAGCCTTGAGCAAAAACAAATCTTTTACCCAGCATTTCAGATCAATACCCTGACGACCAAGCAAGGCTACCTTGAGCTTTTTGCCCAAACTGGCTTCGAACAGCTTGAATTGATCGATTTGACCGCAGGCATTGCCAAAACGCTCGTCCACACCAAACTTGGCATCGAACAAAAACGGGCTGAGCTTGAAGCAATCTATCCAGGGCCAATGTTGGCGATGATCGAACAAACATGGCCGATGGTTGAGAAAATTTATGCAGAATTTGTGCGCTATGTGTTGATTGTAGCGCGCAAACGTGGCTAAACTCAGCCATCATTAATCCAATTGTTGTGCTCATTTTATCCATTCCATATCCCAGATCAGCGACAACGATTTACGTCAATACTTCCGGTTATCAATCACATTAATCGACTCACGAAGGAGTTAATTGTATGTCGCTGATTCAAAAAATGACCAAAGCATTTGTATTGATTGTCGAAGATAATATCGATAATATGCTGGTATTAACCGAATTATTGAATGTTATGCCAGAAGTGCGCTATTGTAATGTGCGGCCCTCAGGTCGTCAGCTGTTTGCCTTCCTCGAAAACGATGCAGTGCCTGCAATTAATTTAATTTTGTTGGATATTAATCTGCCGCGTGAAAATGGCTATGTGCTGTTGCCCAAAATTCGGGCGCACCCAAAATTAGCTAATGCAATTGTGATTGCAGTCAGCGCCCAATCTGCCCCTCAAGAAGTAGCCAAAATTCGCGCTGCTGGCTTTGATGGTTTTCTGGCCAAACCACTCCATTTCCAACGTTTTCCAGAACAGCTGCGCCGCATCATGAATGGTGAACAAATTTGGGAAGGCAGTTAAATAGATACCCAAATAACTCATTCTTAAGTATAGCACCCAATAAATTATAGAATTGAAAAAGCCAATTTATTTGCTAGCTATATAGCTTATTTTGGCTTTGTTAATAAAATTGCCTCAAAATTTGAATTAAATTTAACCAAATTTAGTTTTTTTTGACGTATAATACTCTTTGATCTGTGTGTCCAGGAGAAACAATTCATGGATTTTGCAATGTGGCATAACGTGAAAAGCAAAGTAGGTATTCTACTTGGCTTGACGCTGTTGGCCGGCTCAATTGGCCAAGCTGCTCCAACCAAAGCCGCCGAGAAGCTGTGTTTCGACCAGCCAGGCGTTGTTGAATGTATTGCTCCCGAGTTCCGCGATTATTGGGAAAAGAACGGTGGGCTGCCCGTTTTTGGCTATCCCCAAACCGCAGCCTATGAAGAAGCTACCCCTGAAGGCAAGTTCTTGGTGCAATATTTCGAGCGCCAACGGCTTGAATATCACCCCGAAACTCCAGCTCCGTTCACGATTTTGCTCGGACGGATTAATGATGAAGTGCTGTTGCGCGAAAACCGCGTCTGGCGCGATTTCCCCGCCGCTCCTCAAGCCAACGGCTGCCAATTGTTCAGCGAAACTGGCCACAGCGTTTGTGGTGAGTTCTTGAAATATTGGAACGCGCAAGGCTTGGATTTGGGCGAAAATGGCATTACCTACGGCGAATCACTCGCTTTGTGGGGCTTGCCACTCTCTGATCCGCAAGAAGAAATCAATATCGATGGCGATAAAGTTGTAACCCAACACTTCGAGCGCGCGCGCATGGAATGGCACACCAAAGATGGCAAGAATCAAATCTTGTTGACCCGGCTTGGTGTGACCTTGGTGCCAATGCAACTGAAAATGTTGGCGATCAACGACTTCCACGGCCAAATCTCGACTGGCCGCAAAGTGAGCAACAAAGATGTTGGTGGCGCTGCCTATTTGAGCAGCTACATCAAACAAGCCCGCGCCAAAGCCCGCTACTCGTTGACGGTGCAAGCAGGCGATATGGTCGGCGCAAGCCCACCAAGCTCGGCTTTGTTGCAAGACCAACCAACCATGGAATTCTTGAATACCTTGGGCGTGAACGTTGGCACTTTGGGCAACCACGAGTTTGATGAAGGCGTTGATGAACTGATGCGCTTGATCGACGGTGGCTGTCACCCAACCGCTGGCTGCTGGGATGGCGCAAACTATCCTTATATCGCTGCCAACGTGATTGACAAACGCACTAACAAAACCATCTTGCCAGCCTACCACGTTGTCAATGTCGATGGCGCACGGATTGGTTTTATTGGGGTTGTACTGAAAAACACGCCTGAAATCGTGATTCCTTCGGGTGTTGCGAACCTTGAGTTCATCGACGAAGTAACCGCAATCAACCAAGCAGTTACCGAATTGAACGGCCAAGGCGTGCATGCAATCGTTGTTTTGGCCCACGAAGGTGGCACCCAAAACGCTACCAGTGGCGTAATTACTGGCCCAATCGCCGAAATTGCGAATAATGTGAATGATGATGTTGACGTGATTGTCAGCGCTCACACCCACACCTCAATCAGTGGCGAAGTCGATGGCAAATTGGTCACCCAAGCGCTGTCGTATAGCACCGCGTTTGCTGATATTGATTTGACGATTGACCGCGCCAAACGCGATATTGTGGCCAAAAAAGCCACCATCGTCACGACCTTCCACGAAGGTATGACCCCTGATGCTGAAGTTGCAGCCATGGTCAAAAAATATGAAGACCAAGTTGCCCCGCAAGTCAACCGCGTGGTTGGCTCAGCCTCAATCGCGATCAATAACACCCCGAACGATGCAGGCGAATCGGCCTTGGGCAACTTGATTGCCGATGCCCAACGCAACACCATGAGCACCCAATTTGCCTTCATGAATCCTGGTGGCATTCGCGCACCACTCGATGCTGGCGAAATTACTTGGGGCGAGTTGTATGCAATTCAACCATTCAGCAACGATTTGGTTAAAATGACGGTTAGCGGCAATGACATCTACACCTTGCTTAACCAACAATGGCAAACCCAAAGCGATGGCACGGTTCGCGCTCGCATCCTGCAAATTTCAGGCTTGAGCTACACCTGGACTGATGCCAACCCAATTGGCCAAAAGGTCTTGGAAGTGCGCGGTGGCGATGGCCAATTGTTGGATAAAGCAGCAAGCTATACCATCACGGTCAATAGCTTCTTGGCCGATGGCGGCGACGGCTTCGTAGTGCTCAAACAAGGCACCAACCGCGAAGTTGGCCCAACCGACCTCGATGGCCTCGTACGCTACATCGAAAAATTGGCGCAACCAGTCAATGCCAATGTCGAAAACCGCATCATCAAACAATAAGCTACCATTTTCGACACACGATCACCAATGCAGCAGGCAAAACCTGCTGCATTGTGTTTTAGGGCAACCAGCGCGGCCAAATCGCATCATCAGCAAATTGGCTGGCAGTCGGCGCAGTGATATATTGCTGCCAAATTGAATAGCGGATTTGCTGCAAGTCAAGTCTGCTCCAAAGCAATTGTTGGCTATCAGACGACCATTGCGGGTCTAAATTGTCGTATTGCTGATCGCTTGTTAGTTGGCGGGGCTGGCTGGAGTTAGCGAGTTGTAGCAGCCAAATATCGCCAACTTCGGCTCCCAACGGGCGACGAATATAGGCTAATTGCTGGCCATCGGGAGCCAGCCGTGGATAGTAAACATCAGCATCAGGGCTTTCGAGCACAACGCTTAGTTGCTGGCTAGCCAGATCGTAGCGCACCAAACGGCCAAAACGCCCATTCTCAAACTCGGTCAGTTGAGCAATAATCAGCGCTTGGCTATCAGGCTGCCACGTAAATGTACCAGTGAAGGTTAGTTCGCGGGTCTCGCCAGTCGCCGCTTGCAAGACTAAATTGGGGCGCTCAGCCAATTCATAGATCAGCCAACGTCCATCAGGCGACCATTGTTGGTTCAAAGCTGGCGTTTGGGCCGCATCCAAGCTTTGGGGTTGGCTCAAATTTGGATTCGTTTGCCAAATGCTTGGTGGCGCAGGCTCGTCATCAATCAACTCCAATGGTGAACGCAAATATACAATCTGCTCGCTGGTTGGATGACAGGTGGCTTGGCTCAACACCGCCGCAGGATCATCAACCAAGGTTTGGGTTTGGCGCGTATTCACATCACTTGCTAACAAGCGATTCGTACCGCTCAGCTTCGTCGTGTAAATCAAACGGCCTTGGCTGAAACAGGCTGGGCCATTCACCCCAACGTCAATTGTTCTAAATCCAGCAACACCATTGATGATCAAATGAGCTGTTGTCAATGGTTGTTGCACATAGCTCAAGCGCCACGTTTGCGGCACAGCAGTTGCGACAGCAGTTGGCAAAACAGTTGGCACTGCGGTTGATTGCTGCGCACCACAACTAATTAAACTACCAATAATTGCTAAAACTACGATCCAACGCATGCGATCAAATTCCCCTAAATAACTAGAATCCGTCAGGCTCACTCCTTTGCAGCAGTGGCCATGACGGATTATATGCCAGACAGATAACAATTATTTATAGCGAATGTGTAAGTGATTATCGTGATTTGGGTAGGAAGTCGTCAAGCCTTCGCTAATCAACACTGGATCATTGAAATAGATCACAGTGATTTGGCCAGGTGCGGCGGCGCGAATCGCTTTGACCAAATTGCGGGTTGCAGCGCGATCGTAGGTGCTTGATTGCCATGTGATGCGGCTGCCAGTGCATTGATTGCTATCGCTGCGAATTGGCCAAATATCCACATCGAGGCCAGTTTCGTGCGAGGCATGGCCTGGAATATCGCCGCCATGCTCGAAACTAATATCGCCAAGTGGCACTTTGCCCTTGCCAAAGCTAGCAAAATTACTCGTTGCTTCTTCAAGTTGGGCGACGGTTGAGGCTACGCCCCAGTTGGCATTGCCATTACCATCGGGGTCTTTATCGCAGATATTGGCGCTCATATCGGCATATTCATAATGCCAAATCAAATTTTTCCAGGTTGTTGGGCCAACTACGCCATCGGCGCTCAAGCCAGCATGGCTTTGAAAACTCTTGACAGCGCTTTCGGTGCCTGCGCCAAAATCGCCATCGACCGTCAGGCCAGCATTGCGTTTGGCGTTCAACAAGGTTTGCACAGCTTTGACTGCGTTGCCATTATCGCCACGACGCACGGTGACGACCAACGCACCCCACGTATTTGGACCAACGATGCCATCGGCTCCAAGGCCTTTGCTGGATTGAAAGCTCTTAACCGAGCTTTCGGTACCTGAGCCAAATACGCCATCGGCACCGATATTGAGCAAATATTGCATTGCTTTGACATCGTTGCCGCGATTGCCCTTGCTAACAGTATGAAAAAATGCCGCTGAAAATGCCTGCGCCGTGTTGATCGAACTCAGCATAATGCCAAGAATTAATGTACAACTGGCGATTCGCCAAACCAAAGCTTTCATGAAGTAACCTCACTACATCGCTAAGTTATTCCAGCTATTCAAGCCAACCACGCCATCAACCGTTAATTGACGATTGGTTTGGAAGGCGCGCACCAAGGTATTTACGCCGGTGCCAAAACTGCCGTCAATCGTGGTTGGATAATTTTGCACGCTCAGCTGATTTTGCAAGGCTTTGACGGCCTCACCAGTATCGTTCAAGCGCACGGTCATAATCAATTTTTCCCATGTCGCCGCCCCAACAATGCCATCGGAGGTAAGGCCATTGGCAGTTTGAAAGTTCTTGACGGCGGTTTCGGTGCCCGGGCCAAACGCACCATCGGCGGTAATCGTCGCGCCACGTGCGCGCAAAAGATATTGCATGGTTTTGGCAAGGCCAGTTGCTGGCGTGTTGCGGCGCAAAACTGGCCACATACGGCCAACCGCACCACCATTGAGCGTTGTATCGACGGCGGTTCTCAATTGAGGCAACAAGCTATATAGCGTATCGCCCGGGCAGCTGGTGCTATCCAAATCGCGGTGACCCACAATATCGTTGGCAGTAAGGCCATATTGCTGGCAAATATAGGCAATCAAGCCTACCAGCTTATTCCACAATGGCAGGCTTGGCGTGACGTTCATATACAAACCTTCGCATTCGATGCCAATATGGGTTTCATTATGGCCATCGACGTGCGCGCCCTGCACATGTTTCGTGCCGCCCTGCAAAATGCTGAGGCTTTGATGGCGGCCTTCCATAATCCAGCCACCACGGCTGATCGTAAATTGTTGGCCGGTATCGATCCAGCCGCGATTGAAGTGGCTTTGTTGAATTTGACGGGCCACTTGCCAAGCCTTATTGCGGGTAAAATCGTTGGTGTTGAGGTTGGTGGTGTGGTGGACAACGATGCCAATTGGCTTTTGATTGAGCACATTGATTGGCTCTTTGGCTGCGGCAGCGCCCCAAGCAGCAGTGCCATCGATGGCTGGCGTTGGCACGACGGCGTGGGCCGAGCGCAACAACCGCAATTCAGTGCCGCCAACGACCACACTCATGGCTACGCCCATGGATAACTTGCCAAACGTTCGGCGCGAAATTTTCTTCATTGCAGGGCTTCCTTTGTTCAAAAAACAAGCCCCACGTTAGACAACGTGAGGCTTGCAGGCAACGTCGATTATGGGCGCGGCCAAGCGCAGTGAATGTGGGTGCTGTGGCCGGAATCGCCGGGGCCGAGCACTTCGGTTGCGCCGAGGTTTGCGCATTTGTTGCGGAATGATTGTTGGTTGGGGTGCGATGCGCTAACGTGTGAGCCATTGATGACATTGACATCGACAGCAACGCCAGCATAGTGACGTGAGGTTGCGCTGTGCGAGCCGCCAGCAATTTCGCTGACCGAGTAGCTCCACGATTGCGAGAGGGTGATCATGCCGTTCAATAATGAGGTAGCGAGGTTGACCGAGCCACCTGGAGCATTGCCATAGCTGCTGCGGCGAGCTGCGCCACCATTAGCAGTATCAACAATGTTTTGGCGGGCGGTGGCGCTATCGGAAACGCCTGAGGTATGGATGGTTGCCAAGGCAATGCGGCTGCTATCGCGGATGGTGCGGGCCAAATCGGCGCGGGTTGAGCCACCGCCACCGCTGGCATTGCCAGTCAAAGCAGCCCAGGTATCAGCACCAACGATGCCATCTGCGCCTAAGCCTTTGCTCGATTGGAAGCTCTTGACTGCTGACAAGGTGCCAGCGCCAAAATCGCCATCAACCGTCAACGAGTGGCCGTGCTTGCGCAATTGGCGTTGCAAGGCATTGACAACAATATTGTTATCGCCTGAGCGCACGACAATCACCAATTGTTCCCAAGTATTTGGGCCAACCACACCATCGGCGCTGAGGCCTTTGCTCGATTGGAAGCTCTTGACTGCTGACAAGGTGCCTGGGCCGAAATCGCCATCGACGGTCAAGCTATAGCCACGTTGTTTCAACATTGCTTGCACGGTGTAGACGTTATCGCCAGTGTTGCCATTGCTGACCGTTGCCCAAGTGCGGGCTGCTACGCCGCGGGCCAACGGGCCGAAACTCGCAAACGCCACTAAGGCTATGGTTAGGCCGCTGAACCAAAATGCCCATCGCTTGTGCATAATCGCTATCCTTCCTTGTGAATGACACCAAAAAAGATCGGGAATGGGACTGTTGCATGATTGTCGAAAAGCGCTTTTCGTAGGTATACTATATACAACGCTTCTTAAAAAATTCTAAAAAACTTGGTATATTTCTAAAAAACATCTTAAGAAGCCTTCAAGGAGCAACGAGCCACTAGGAGGTTCCATGACGCAACAGCCTACGATCTTAGTGATTCAACCAGATCGCGCCTTGCAAGCCTTGATTGTGCGGGTATTAAAAACCGCTAGTTTTCAGGTTGTGCGCAGCACCAGCATTCACGAGGCCCAAGCCTTAGTCGAGCAAGAAGCCTTCGATTTGGTGGTGATCGATCAGTGGATGCCCGACCACGATGCTTTAGAATTTTGCCGGAGTTTGCGCGAGCATTCGAGCGTGCCATTGCTGATGGTTGGGGCCAGCAGCGATGCCTATATGCGCGGCATTGCGCTCGATCAAGGTATTGATGATTATGTGATTACGCCGTTTCACGAAAGCGAATTTTTGGCCCGTGTGCGAGCTTTATTGCGCCGCAGCCAACAAACCACGCTTCAACAACAACCTCACTATACCGAATGTGGCTCGTTGCTGATCAATTGGCAGGATCAGCAGGTGCGCAAACATGGCGAGCTGGTGCATCTGACCAAAACTGAATGGGCCTTGCTCAAATTATTTATTCAATATCATGGCCAAGTGTTGACTCACCGGATGCTGTTGCAACAGGTTTGGGGCAACAGCTATAGCGAAGATCGCGCCTATTTGCACGCCTATATGCGGCGCTTGCGGGCCAAGCTCGAAGACGACCCAACCAAGCCGCAGTTAATTCACTCCGAATCGGGAATTGGCTATCGCTTTGCGCGCATTGAAGCCCCCAGCTATGCGCCAGCAGCCAATCCCTCAAGCCTTGCCCATTTACGTTTGCCCTATCCCATCGCCGCCCTGATTGGCCGCCAGCATGAATTAACCACGCTGCAAGAATTGTTGGCCAAACCAGAGGCGCGGCTGATCACGATTACGGGTATGGGCGGTTCAGGCAAAACCAGCCTTGCAAGCTATATCGCCCAAACGATGCACCAAGCGCAACAAATTCCGGTGGTTTTTGTAGCGCTCGACACGATTAATGACCCAACGATGCTTGCTGCAACTCTCGCCCGCGCCGCAGGATTGCGCGACCATGGCGATGACGAGTCGCTTGAGCGCTTGCAAGATTGGGTTGGACAGCAAACCATGCTGCTCATTTTAGATAATTTTGAGCAAGTGCTGGCCGCAGCGCCACAAGTTAGCCAATTGCTCCAGCATTGCCCAAATCTAAAAATCGTCGTGACCAGCCGCATTGTGTTGGGCATTTATGGCGAATATGAGTTTGTGCTGCCGCCGCTGGGCTTGCCCGATTTGCAACAACGACCTGAATTCGAGCAGATTGCCGCCAGCCCCGCAATTCAACTTTTTGTCCAGCGCGCGCAGGCGGTTGATAGCCAGTTTCGCTTGACCACTGAAAACGCTGCCATCGTGGCCGAAATTTGTGTGCGACTCGATGGCTTGGCCTTGGCGATTGAGTTGGCAGCAGTGCATAGCAAATTCTATCCGCCGCCTGCTATGCTGCAACGGCTCAATCAGCGGCTTGATTTTCTCCAGCACAACAGCCCTGATCGCACGCCACGCCAGCATTCCTTGCGCGGCGCAATCGATTGGAGCTACGAACTGCTTGGCAGCTATGAACAAACTATTTTCCAAGGCATTGGCTTGTTTGCTGGCAGTTTTACCCGCGAGGCGGCCCAAGCCTTGTGGCCCAACGACGAGCCAAGCAGAATCGAACGCGGCTTGCATCACTTGGTCAATGCTAGTTTGTTGCAACGCGAAACCAGCAGCGATGGATTAAGCTGGTTTGCCATGCTCGACACCATTCGCGAATATAGCCTAAGCAAATTGCCCAAAAGCGAGGCTCATTGGCTGCAACAACAATTATTAAATTATTATGTCGAGTTAATGCAACAAGCAGAGCAAGCCTTCTTGGTCAGCAATCACACCGGCTGGATCAAACGGCTCGAACGCGAATTGCCCACGATTCGCAGCATCCTCGCATGGGGCATTCAGCAAGATAATGCCTTGGCAGTCTGGCAATTGTGCGCGAGCTTTTGGCGTTTTTGGCACGAGCAAGGCCAGATCAGCGAAGGCCGCGAGTGGTTGGCCAAAATCCAACATTTGCAACCAACCAGCATTCCGTTGGCCATTCGCGATAAAGTGCGGCTTGGCGCTGGCGTTTTAGCCTTTATCCAAGATGATTATGCTGCGGCCAATCGTGCGTTTGGCGAAGTGCTGGTTGAGCCACGCAGCGAACATCAACCAAAGGCAATTGCCCATGCCTTGACCAATATTGGCATGGTAGCGTATTGGCAAGGCCGCTATGCCGAGGCAATTCAAGCCTTGGAAGAAAGCTTGCCTTTGCTCAAAATGCTTGATGATCGCTATGGATTAGCCAGCAGTTTGCGCCATTTGGGCATGAGCCAACTCGTACAGCATGGCTCGCGCAGTGCCTTGGCTTTGTTGGCCGAAAGCCTCAGCTTTTATCAAGAACTTGGCAGCAAAAGCGGCATTGGCACAGCAATGGGCTTTTATGGCCGTGCACTCTTGATCTATGGTGACGATCACGAAGCTCAACAATGGCTCGAACAAAGCATCGCCATGCTTGAGCCATTGGGCAATTGGCCAGCGGTTGCGCGGAGCCAAACCTTTCTCGGGCGGGTGGCCTTGGCCCAAAAACGCTACAGCGATGCCCAACAATTGTTGCATGAAAGCCTTGCCACGCTCTATCGCGTTGGTGATCGCGAAGGCGTGGCGGCTTCGATTGAAGGCTTGGCGATTTGGAGCGCGCTTAATCAGCAGCCAGAGCGGGCTCAAGCGTTGTGGGCTGGCGCATGCTGGCTACGCGAACTCCTCGGCGCACCAATTCCACCAGCCGATCATCAAGCCTTACGCCGCATGTTGCCACAACAGTTTAGCTTTGGACAACAAACCTACGCGCCTAAATCGCTGCGCCACTTGGTTGGTTGCGCTTTGGCCGCCGATTGCAACTCGTTGGGCTGCAATGAGCATGGGTAGCAACAAGGGGTCAGGTTCTAGGGGTCAGGGGTCAGTGTGGTAGGGTTTTAAGAATTGGTGGTGTGGCGCGTTCCCTCACCCCCCAGCCCCCTCTCCCACTGGACGCGGGCGAGGGGGAGCACCATTTTTTACCGACGAATTGTGGCAAAACCACTGAATGAACGCCCCTCGCCCGCGCACGGGCGAGGGGTTGGGGTGAGGGGATCTTCACAGCCGGCCCTTGTAAGGTCTGGGGTCTGGGATCAGAGAAGAATCATCAAGCATGCTCAATTTTTGCGGAGAAATATTTTCAATGATCGTCTATCAATCGACCCTTGAGCACATTCGTTCAATTATCAAAACACAGACAAATCTTGATATTATCGATTCAATCAGCATTCAAGGCATTGAACTAGCGCTGATCAAGAGCTTGCATTTGCCAATTATTCGCCAAACAATGCATGATTATTCGATTAATCTGAATGGATTATATTTGTTTAAACCAATTCATTTTTCCAATAGTCTAATCACTATTGGTCAAGATACTGAAATCATTCTATTTGATCAACTGATCAATCGACCCAATAGCATTATCGATAAACGTGGCATTGATTATACAATTTGGCTTGAATCTGAGGCAAGTGCACCTGAATTTCGTGCCCAATTTAACCCATTGCTTGATGCAATCAATATCACTATTCAATTTAGCGATAGCGCAGAGTTTAGTTTTACCGTTGAAACCTTCGATTTTTTTGATCTTCAACTCAATAATTCTGCTGAATTGAGTTTATTTAAATCACCAGATATTTTAATTCAGAGTATTGATCGACCAACCATCGAACACATGGTTGCGCACCTGATCGAGCATAACCAGCTCGACGATCGATTTTTATCCATTTTCTAGCAAGGGGAACCGTTTTTTAACCACGAAGAACACGAAGAGCACGAAGGACAGTATGGCTATTGGCTCTAGGCTATTGGCTATGCGGAACAATTGGTGGGTTGTGCAACGGTGGTTGGCACTATACGGAACTGATCCCCAGCCCCTGACCCCTCGCGCAAAACCCCCGTGTTTCCCTCTGTCGAAGGGACGGAAATGAACGCCTATATTGAGCAACGAATATCCTAATTAACGATCACGTTGATCACGAATTACAGCAGGCAATGGATCAAACATATTTATTCGTGAATCATTCAGATCGAAATAATAATCGAGATCATCGATCTGCCATGGCTCATCAGGAAATAAAACCTGCCAAACACGCTGCAAAAAAGCTTGAAGATCACGCGGTTTTTTATAAATGCCATATGGTTGTGCCCACTCATGCTCAAGATCGGATTCTATATCAGCATCGTACACATTTAAGCAATAACGTAACGATTCTTTAAATTTATACTGAAATCGAATATCGTTCGGATAGTAAGATGTTGCAAAATGTGGTGCTATAAATGCCCGAATATAACGCTCTTGATTAAGCGGATCATCCATATACAGTGATTGCGGCAAACCCGATTCGTTTGCTTCTGCATCACCTACTTGCAGATAAGAGTAAATCCAATAACGATTAACAATAATTCTTTTAAAGCGCACGATTCCCTCCTTCCATATCCTATCAACTTAACAATTGTATCTGTTATTAAGTTCATTCAACAGCACCTATACCTAGATTAAACCAAAAAAAGCCAGCGATCAACACATGATCGCTGGCCAGCTATTCAAGGCTTATTGGGTAACTTCGATTGGTGCGCCTGCTGGTGGAGCGAAGAAATCGGCTGGATATGAGCCGTTGACTTCGAATTCAGTATAGGCTGATTCAACGAATATATCGCCATTTGCCTCGTAGTACTCCGATTTCAGCACCACAAACAACTCATCGTCAATCCAGAATTTGAGCCGCGTGTTGGCTTGGTCGCTATCGCCACCAATCACACATTCGATCACCAAGGCATCGCGGCCCAAGAAGCTTTCTTGACCAACAGTTGAAAGCTGATCGCCTGGTTGGGCGCACAAACCTTCGCTATTGCCATTCGAGTCGAGCGAAGCGGTTGGATTTGGAATCACATACAATGCGCCATCCAATTCGCTTGAACTGAACTGCGAAACAGTGCCATCAACCGTATTTGGCTGGCCTGCTGGCGAGATCCAAGCCCACGCATCAGCGCCATTCATAATTTGGGTTTCATATTGTTCGTCGCGAGTTTCGCTGCCTGGCCAAACAATTTCTTTGCGCAATTTATTTGGTTGCTGGACCCAAATTTTCTCGCTGACCACGCTGCCCGTTGCAGGCACATGGGTTTCGAGCACACCATGCAGCGATTCGATGTTATTCAAGCCAAAGGCGGTTACTTGTTCGGCACGGCGCAAGGCTTCTTTGGCACTGACTTGGCTGACTTGGCTGGGCAGCAAGCCAAAGCCAACTGCGGCCAAGGCAACCCCAGTTGCGGCCATCATTGCTGGGCGCAACCACCCATTTCGACGAGTTTGTGGCTTGAGGTTAGCTTGTTGTTGCAATGGTTTGAGCAAGTTGAGCGAACCTTCGGGAACTTCGTGCTCTGCCACATTGGCGAGCGCTTTTGCGATATTGTTATCGTTATGCATTGCAGACTCCTCGACTACACAGATTCGTTAATAATTGGGGCTAAGAGCCGGCGCAGGCGTTCGCGAGCACCCAACAGGCGTTGTTTGATCGCGCCTGGGCTGGTGGCTGCATCGTGAGCCATTTCGGCTTCGCTCATTCCAAGGTAATAGCGTTGCACAATTGCCGCACGCTGCAACGGCGTTAGTTGATTCAAGGCCTGCACGACGGTTTCGCGCATAGCATCTTGTTCCAACAAGGCCTCTGGTTGCGGCTCGTTGCTCATCAATTCCTCAAACAATGCCAACCCAGCAGCGTTCGATTGATCAAGTGAGCGTTGACGTTCGCGGCGTTGAGCATCTTTCAATGCATCGTTGAGCACAATTTTCATAAACCATGGCCCAAAGGCGCGCTGGCTATCAAATTGTTGGATGCGCTGCACCACCCGCAGAAAAGCCGATTGAACAATATCTTCGGCGGCAGATCGATCGCGGACAACCAAGATCGCTGCTCGCACCGCCTGATATTGATATTGGTGAACCAAGGGGGCTAGCCCAGCAATATCACCTTGTTTGAGTCGAGCTATAGCCTCGTGATCGTGCATATCCTTCCTTTCAGCCTAAGATTGAGAGCGCTCTCGCTTTATATATCCAAGAGCAGGCCAAAAAGTTAGGTCATAGCAACGAGAACATAGAACAAAGAGCATAGAAAAAAAGTCAGAAGGATGAAGTATGAGGGATGAACGCAAAAGTCAGAAGTCAAAAGTCAGAAGTCAAAAAGGAATCAGTCTATAGGCTATAGGCTTTTGGCTATGGGAATATAATCTGTGGTCATCTGGGTCAATCTGTGGCTAAAAACAAAACTTCGTGGAGCAGTTTTTTAACGCAGCGGCCCAGAGGCAATGTATTGGTTCATCAGGTTAACCATGGATTGATCCCCTCACCCCCTAGCCCCCGCTCCCGCCCGCGCGGCGAGGGGGAACCTGCGATCCGTGCTGCCCTCGCCCGCGTCCAGTGGGCGAGGGGCTGGGGTGAGGGCATGCTCCTTGTTGTCAATCCAATGTACCAATACACATAGCCCATAGCCAAAAGCCATACTGTCCTTCGTGCGCTTCGTGGATCAATATGAATCTTTTTCAATCGAATAGAGCATCGCAGGCGTGCCATCGAGCACAATTTCACGCTCTACGTGCATGCCCATTTTTTCAGCAACGCGCATTGAAGCAGCATTTTCGGGAACTGGCAAGCAAATCAGGCGCTTCAATTTCAATACATCAAAGCCATAAGCCACAATTGCCTGCGCGGCTTCGATTGCTAAGCCTTGGCCCCAGTAGGCTTGATCGAGCAAATAGGCCACTTCAACTTCTTGTCGCTCATCAATAACCCATGGCAACAATCCACAACGCCCAATAAATGCTCCCGTCGGTTTATGAATCGTCGCCCATAAACCATAGCCATACTCGCCATAATAAACCTTGATAATCCAATCCAGCTCAGCTTTGGTTTCCTCACGATCCAACACGCCCTCGGGGAAATGCTCGCGAATAACCGGATCGCGATACAATCGAAATAAGCCATCAAGATCATCAGGCGTTAGTTTGCGCAACATCAGGCGCTCGGTTTCAATAATAATCTGATCAGCGTCAGCCATAACTGCTCCTTAAACTGTTTACTGCATCCTATCAGCCTAAGCCGCATTGCAAATCAATCGCTTGATTGAGCGTAAAATCAGCCCTGCGACCTTCGTGCTATAATCGGTAGCAGTTTTGCAGCCCAACGGTGTAGTGAGGAATTACGGCGATGAATCAGCTTGGTCGGCTTAAACGGGTTCCGATTCACGATGCTTGGCGACAAGCAGCCAGCCATTTTACCCATTGGCTCACCCAGGCCGAAAATATCGCCCAATTGAACACCGCCACCAACCTTGAATTACGCTTTGAGGCTCTCAACAAAGGCACTGGCAATTTGCGCCAAAGCCTTGTCTGCTACGATCAACGCACCGAAACCAAAGTCTTGATCGAAAATCAATTAGCTGGCAGCGATCACGCCCATCTTGGCCAATTGCTCACCACCGCGAGCAGCGTCAAAGCGACGATTTTAATTTGGATTGCTGAGCATTTTACGCCTGAGCATCGCGCCACAATCGAATGGCTCAATCAACAAACCCTGCCGCATTTGCTGTTTTTTGCGATTGAACTGGAATTATGGCAAATTGATGATTCGCCCTTTGCCCCGCATTTCAAGCTAATTTGCAAACCAGATGATTGGGAATTGGCGATTACCAACGAGCCAAGTTTGCCCGTAGCTCCAGCCATAAACAACCCCAGCAAAAACCTTTATTTAGGCTATTGGATGCGCTTTAATGCGATGCTGCGCGATCGTAATAGCCACCTTGGAGCCAAAAAACCACATGCCGAGCCAAGCACTAGCTTTGCCTTAGGTCGAGCCGATTGCACCTTGCAAGCGAGCTTGAATGCCCGCGATAATTGGCTTGGGGTCGCCGTGATGTTAAGTGGAATTTCCGCCAAGTTGCGCTTTCGCTGGTTGCGCCAACAACGGGTGGCAATCGAGCAACAGCTGGGCGTTGGCCTCGAATGGCGCGAAAATCCTTTAACCAAGGAATATCAAATTTGGCTGATTCGGCGCAACGCCAACCTGCATGATCATCAGCATTGGGCCGACCATCATGTCTGGATGATCGACGCGCTCGAACGCTTCTACCGCGTGTTTACTCCGTTGCTCAAGCAATTGTATATTCGCAACGAGCCAGAACAGAACTAAAATTACATTTCCTCACCCTATAGACTGCTACGTGGGCGAGAGGCAATTTATAAGGGTAGGTGTTAATATCCCCTCACCCCAACCCCTCTCCCGTGACGCGGGCGAGGGGCTTTAATGCCCTAATTCTTGTGCAATTCGTCGGTGAACAAGGGTCAGCTCCCCTCGAAAGGAGAGGCTGGGGGGTGAGGGAACACCATTTTACGCGCGACGGCGGGTTTGCAAATAGTCGCTGGCGCGGCTGAAGGCTTGGGCCAAGGTTGCTGCCGTATCAATCACCGCCAGATCCAAGTGCAAATTGACCAAGGTTTCGGCCATATCAGGGCGAATCCCAGCCAGAATGACGCGTGCGCCAAGCAATTGAGCTGCATGCGAGGCATTGATCAAGGCGCGAGCAACCGCCGCATCAACCACTGGAACCCCCGTAATATCCATAATCACAACTTTGGCTTGTTGCTGCTCAATCGCTTTAAGCAATGTGGCATTAATATCGCCAGCACGATTGGCGCTAAATTCGCCAACCAACGGCATAACCAAAATCTGCTTGGTAATTGGGATAGTTGGCATGCTCAGGCGACGCACGGTTTCAAGCAAGCGTTCTTGCTCAACATTTTGGGCCTGCACCTCAGCCAAGGCATGGTGTAATTCGCCAGTTCTGGTGACAACCAAGCCTTCTAGCTCCTCGTTCATCTTCGATAGCTTGCTTTGCGAGGCATTCAAGCCCACCACCATCGTATTGAAGGCATCGCCAAGGCTGGCCAATTCATCGCGGGTTTTGAGGTGTACTGGCGTATAGGCATTGGGATCGTTCGTAAAGCGCGTAACGCTAGCATACAGTTCTTGAACAGGTAAGGCGATTCGCCGCCCAACATACCAGCCAATCCCCGCCACTAATGGCAAGGCAATCCCAATCACGATTGAGAGGCTGAGCGCCAACGTTCGAACATTGCTATAGATTACGTCAAGTGGTCGTTCAACAATCAACATCCAATCGGTGGGATCAAGCGCGGTGCGCACGCCTAAGACTTCTTCACCAAACGGGCTATCGTAGGTTTCAATCGTGTTGCCATTTGTCAGCAACGGCAAATTAGTCAGATCTTGGTGTTCGATCAGCGATTGGGTATTGGCTGCACTGATTAACTGGCCCTGCTGATTAACCACCAACACGCGCATCTGGGCCGCTGATTCGATCCGCGAAGTCGTTTCCCAAATCCGATCCATGCTAATATCGGCAACCAGAATTAATTCGCCATTCGCACGGCCCAAAACAGGCAAGGCCATGCGAAAACGTGGCACTTCGCTTGGTGCAAGTGGCAAGGAAACTGCCTGCAATGGCTCGGGATTTTGAATTGCAACTTGGCGATTTTGTAGCATCTGCAATAATGGCGAGCCTGCCAAGCTTTCGGGCATGTGCACGCCGCGCAAACGGGCTGCCACAGCAATCCGTTCGCCAGTAACGCGATATAAACCAACCTCAGAGAAACTTGAGCCAAACAAAACTTGCGAGCCTAATTGCAAATCGCTCAGCTGGCTGGGATTGCCATTATTGCCAATCGTATTGCTCGCGTTGCGCAATTCATCCATACTGTTGAGGATAAAGCGCCGATAATCTTCAGCTGCAAGGTTCGTAAGCGCAATTTGTTGATTTTGGGCTGAATTCTGTTGTGCACGATAACTAATCGTCAAGGCAATGGCCCAGACGGCTAATAACGGCAACAGCGCCGCAAGCAAAACTATTAATGTAACTCGTTGGCGAACCCGTGCCCGCATATCAATGATCCTATCTTTGCTGAAACGTTGCCTTGCGACGTTGAATCAAATCTGGTGCCTCAAGCAGCGTGCTTAGCGCAACTGGCTTGGGTCAAGTTTATCGAGAAAAATAAAATTTCCGCGCTCAATTTGCACAAACAAGACAGTTTTGTTGACTTCGCGCTCTGGCGTAAAGGCAATAACCCCAGTCACACCTTCAAAGGTTTGGGTTGCTGCCAGCGTATCGCGGATTGTGCTCGAACTGCTATTTGGACTGCGTTTGAAGGCATCGATCAATAAGTTGGTTGCATCGTAGGTCGACGAAGCCACCACATCAGGCTCGATACTATAGGCATTGCGAAATTCACGAATAAAGTTCTGCACAATTGCGCGGGGATCGTTACGTGAAAAATCGGTTGCCAAAATGACACCTTCGACATCACTGCCGCCAAGCTTGACCAACGAAGGCGAATCCAAGCCATCGGAGCCAATAATTGGCAATGTAATGCCTGCTTGGCGCACTTGTTTAATAATATCAGCACTTTGCGCATAATAACCAACCAATACCAGGGCATCTGCTGGTTTGGCCTTGATTATGGCAATCTGGCTACTAAAATCGCTCTTATCGCTGGCATATTCGTTGGTGCTGACAATTGTTGATTGATTGGCGATGGCGGTTTTGGTAAAGGCTTCGGTAATGCTGCGCCCATAATCATTATTGATATTCAACACATGGAAATTGCGATAGTTCAGCTTGGTCGTCGCATAATGAGCAAGCGCCTGACCTTGCACCGTCGAAACATAAATTACCCGAAAAATCATCGGGCCAGTTTTGGTTACGTCGGGATGGGTTGCATAGGCCGCGAGCATTGGAATGCCAGCCTGCTGAAAGATTGGCGCAGCTGCGCGGGTTGTGCTGCTGTAGGAGCCGCCAATCACCGCCCGCACCTTATCCTCGGTTACCAGTTTTTGGGCCACGGTAATCGCTTGATTTGGCTCAAGCTGATCGTCGTAGGCAACCAATTCAAAGGTTTTGCCAGGCACGGTTTGGTTGGCATTCGCCTGATCAATCGCCAGCTTAGCCGCATGCATTGCATTATTGCCATCGCTCGCACTCGCACCACTTAATGGCCCGAAAAAGCCAATTTTAATCGTCTCTGATTGGGGCTGAGAAGCACTTCCACAGGCACTAACCAAGGCCAAGCCGATGAAGAGAAGCATTCCCAAGCTGGCTCGTTTGAGCATGGTCAATCCTCCTGTATGGGATACCACATGGCTTAGTAGGCTATGAACAATGAGCATTTTTGCTTAAATCACGCTGCCGCATGGCAAGTCTAGCACACAACCTGTCGCATGAGCAGTTGAGATTTAGAGGGAATTTTTGGCCGATCGCCAACCCTCTAGGCTATCCACATGCTAGGAGTATTGGCTCATTGCTAACGCTGCGCCAACCAGCAAGCCCAAATTACGTGGTAGCATGAGACCGGATTCATCAACTGATGGAGAACAATCATGCAACAACTCAAATGGGGTTTGCTCGGAACGGGCTGGATCGCTGAACAATTTGCTAATGCCTTGGCCGACTTGCCCGGTGCTCAACGCTGGAGCGTGCTTTCGCGCAATCAAACCTCAGCTGAAACCTTCGCCCAAACCCATCAATTTGCCCATGCCCACAGCGATCTTGAGGCATTTTTGGCTGATCCAGAGCTAGATGTGGTGGTGATTGGCTCGCCGCACCCGCGCCACGCAGAACAAACCATCGCCTGTTTGAATGCAGGCAAGCATGTGTTGTGCGAAAAACCAATGGGCATCAACAGCCAACAAGTTGAGGCAATGATTGCCGCTGCCAAAGCCAATCAGCGCTTTTTGATGGAAGCAATGTGGATGTGGTTTCATCCAAGCACCATCAAAGCAAAAGCATTAATTGAAGCAGGCGCGATTGGCACGCCACATCTGTTTCATGCCGATTTTAGCGTCCACTTCCCATTTGATCCGACCCATCGCATGTACGACCCTGCGCTTGGCGGCGGAGCCTTGCTTGATATTGGCATTTACCCCTTGGCCTTGGCCTTGTATCTGTTTGGTGCGCCAAGTAGCGTCTATGGCCAAGCGCAAATCGGCCAAACCGGAGTCGATGAGCAAGAAAGCATCATTTTGCAATATGCCGATGGCCGCCATGCCAATTGTGTTGCAAGCGTACGCGCGGCGGGGCCATGCGAAGCCACCATCACCGGAAGCAACGGCTATATTCGCTTTCAACGCAATTTTTGGCACTCGCAACAATTGCGCGTCGAAAGCAACGGCCAAAGCGAAACCCTCGATTTGCCATTTATTGGCAATGGCTATGTTACCGAAGTTGCCCACGTGGCCGAATGTATTCAGGCAGGCTTGATCGAAAGCCCAATCGTCACGTGGGAAGCGTCACGCAGCCTGATTAACACCATGGATCAATTGCGCCAAAGCTGGGGCATTCAATATCCTGATGAGCTGTAATTAAACATTTGGAGAGCAAAAACCCGCGCCTTTTCAACAGGCGCGGGTTCGCTGTGAGGGGAATTAAGTTATTGGTGATAGCCATTGGCTTGGTCGGCGGCATCGCGCAGCTGTTGGACAAATTGTTGAGCGCCAGCAGCTTGTTGGTCGCTTGGCAAACTACCAATATAATCGAGCAAGGCGCTGGCGCAAATCGCGCCTTCAGCCATTTTAGCAACTGATGCAACATGCTCAGGCTTGGAAATTCCAAAGCCTACTGCGCGCGGCAAGTGGCTGTGTTGGCGTACCCGAGCCAAGAAATCGCCCAAATCGTCGGCCAAGGCAGCGCGTGCACCCGTTACCCCGCGCAACGCCACGCAATAGATAAAGCCCGATGACAAGCCAGTAACTTTGGCAATCCGCGCATCGGTTGAGGTTGGAGCTAAGAGAAAAACTAAATCAAGTGCATGGGCTTTGGTAGCCGCATGAAACTCTTGGGCTTCCTCTGGTGGTAAATCGGGCACGATAAAGCCATCGGCTCCGGCTGCTTTGGCCGCTGCCACAAATCGCTCAACGCCATATTGAAACATGGGGTTGAAATAGCCCATCAGCAAGAGCGGAATGCTCAGCCCTGCGGCCCGCAACTGGCGCACGGTTTCCAAGCAAAATTCAAGATCAACGCCATTGGCCAGCGCAATATCGGTCGTGCGTTGAATCGTCGCGCCATCGGCCAATGGGTCGGAAAACGGCATGCCGAGTTCCAGCATATCCGCGCCGCCAGCCACCAAGGCCTGGGCTAAACTGAGGGCAGAATCGCGCTCAGGGTAGCCAATCGTCAAAAACGGCATCAGGGCAGTCCGACCTTGGCTCGCCAAGCGTTCAAAGGTTTGGGCAATTCGGCTCATAGCATCCTCAACTACAGCAGCCACTACTCACGAAACTGGCTGTCATTCCATTCGGCAAAGAGTTCTTGCAAACGCAAGCGCTGATATTTGCCCGTTGCGGTCACCGGAATTTCGTTGCCAAATACCACAACTTTTGGGCATTTCGCAAAGGGCATGTGGGCACGACAATGGGCTAAAATTGCGGCGGCATCAAGTTGCGCACCTTCTTCGGGCACAATATAGGCTCCAACTTCCTCACCATACCAATTATTTGGGAAGGCAATTGCCAAGGCTGTGCGCACGCCAGGCACTGCCAACATCACTTCCTCAATTTCAAACGGGCTATATTTGACCCCGCCACGATTGATCAACTCTTTCAGCCGGCCTGTAATAAACAAAAATTGGCGGCCTTGGGCATCCCATTGATAAAACCCTTCGTCGCCAGAGCGAAACCAGCCATACTTAAAGGCTTCTGCATTCGCATCAGGTCGATTGAAATAGCCCATCATCACGTTATGGCCGCGAATCACAATCTCGCCACGTTCGCCCTCGGATAAGGCATGACCTTGCGGATCGTGGATCGCCATTTCATTCGGCCACATCGCCACCCCAATGCTGGGATAGCCAAAATCTTCCATCCAATGGCGATATTCTGCATCGCTCAGGGTGGTTGGCAAGAAACATGAATAGCAGGTGGTTTCGGAAAGCCCATAGCCGTGCAGCACGCGCACGCCAAATTGATCGTAAAAGCGTTTGGCCAAAGCAACGGGCAACGTGCCAGCGCCACAAATCAAATAGCGCAAGTGGCTGCGCTCAAATTGGCTATGCTCTGGCTTGGCTTCGCACAAATATTGCAAAATGGTTGGCACAACCGAGACAATCTGCACCCGTTCGTTGGCGATGCGCTGCCAAAATGTGCCTGCGCTAAATGCCCGATTGAGTACGACCGAGGCTTGGGCCAGCAACGGCGTAACCAAGGTCACCACAATGCCATTGACATGATGAATTGGCAAAATTGCCATCAAACGGCTATCAGCATCGATGCCATGCCAGCGCATAATGCCAGTGCAATCGGCCAACAAATTATAGTGGCTGAGTTGCACACCCTTGGGCGCGCCAGTTGTGCCCGAGGTATAGACCAACAAGGCCTCATCAGCGAGGCTTGGGGCTTGGCTTGGTTCAAAGGTTTCTGCTTGCGCGGCCAAGGCTTGCTCAAAATCAGCATCCAAAGCCACAACATGCGCAACGCCTGCTGCATGGCTGCTAATCGTTGTAGCACGTTCGAGATATTCGGGCCGCGCCAACACGACGCGCACTGCTGCATTACTCAAGATAAAGCCAATCCGCTGGTCATCTTCGCCAACGTTTTGCGGCGCAATCGTCGCCCCAATCAGCCAACATGCTGCATAAATCGCCACCGTATCAGGGTGATTATAGGCCAAAGTGGCAACCCGCTCGCCATGGCGCACGCCATATACCGTCGTCAGCAAATTCGCAATTCGGGCTGCGCGCTCGTACAAATCGGCATAACTCCAACGAATTTCTTCGCCAGCATGATCGTTGAAATAGGCCAAATATTCACGTTGAGCATCGCTTGCAGCGCGAGCCTGCAACAGCTCAGCCAGCGAATGCCATGGCGTTTGAACCGTCGAGGCAGGAATTCCCGTGTAGGTATGGGCAGCATTCAACAACTGCATTGTCGTTGGATCAAGCTCAGGGTGCGTCATTGCACAAATACTCCTTAACTGAGAGCACACAGCGAACAGCCTCACCATTATATACGATGCTTGTGGCCGAGAATTAAGTTAAGATAGTGTGTCACGAATTCATACAATGCAAGGAAGCGAGTGATGACAGAGCAACAACCAATGGCCGCTGCGCCAATCAAATATCGCGATGATGGCGAGGTCGATTGGGCTAATATGTGGGAAAACTTTTGTGGTTTGGCGCTTGAGGGCGGGCCGCCGCATCGTGGTGTCGAAGCCAGCATTCCAATTCAAATCAAGGCCAATTCGCAGCATCCCAACTATATGCAGGTCTATGCAGAGCTATGTCGCGGCATTTACGAGGTCAGCGGCCTAAGTGCCCATATTAGCGAAGCCGCCGAATGGCTGGCGATTGAATGCCCAATTGTTGGTCAAGCCCAATGGCTGGCAGGCGCAATTAATCAAGAGCATGTTGCGGCCCAAGCCAATGGCCAACAACTCTGGGTACCAATTCACCAAGATTTTAGCCTCAAAAGCGAAATCAAAAGCGTGATTACGGTTGTGGCCAAAACCACCCACTACTGGACAGAACACCTGCCACAGTCGGTTAAACAGAGTTTTGCCATCCAAGCCCAATTCAGCAACATAGGCCAAAAGCTCAAGCGCTTATTTGGGCGCAACTAAATTGGTTTAATCAAGGAAAGATACTCAATCCCCATTGCGTCTTTATGGCATCGAAGAGTTAAGTTCGTTCGTCAGGAGGATTTCAATGGGGATTAATGATCAGGCTGAAGATACGATCGATCATCCAAATTCACGGCGCTCGTTTTTGCGCAACACAGGTTTAGCTGCGTTGGCAACTGCTGGAGCAATCGGCGCGTTCGATCACGCTGCTGCCAACACCAAGCCCGCAATTGACGACAACCAACTTGCTGCTGGCGGCGAAATTCCTGCGAGCGCGCAATATGCTCGGCGGGCCTTTCGCTCGTTGACCTTGCTTGCAATGAGCGCAGTCAGCAGTGACCAAGCATTTGCCAAAAAAGTCTACGATTTTGCGCTTGCCGACCTTGACAAGAATGTGACTGGTTTATCGAATGCCAGCGATTCGGTCAACAGCCTGAGCTACACACCCAACCCCGACGACGATTACGAACCACGCCCTTGGTGGTGGCCACGCCCTTGGTGGCGGCTCAAAGACCAGGTTTTCACCCCAATCGACCGCATTCCTGCTGGTGGGTTGGTTGTTTTAGATTTGCATCGTAGCCTTGATGCCTTCAATATTGCCTTCCAATATGGCGATCAAGCCTTACAAGCAGAAAATTTGCGCTTGGCTCGTAGCGAAATCCGCAGCCATTTTGTGGCACTGAAACGCGCTTCAAGCTTTGCAGCGTGGGAGCCAGGCGACGATCTTTGCCCACCATGGTGGCCATGGCCATGGCCACCAATCCGCCGCTCGGGTATTCCTACACCAGAGCCAGCACTCCAGCTTGGTAATTTAGCCAAGGGCTTGATCAATTATGGCCTTGGCCAATCAATGAGCAATACCAGCCTTGGCCTTGCGCGGAGCAAAGCAATTATTTTGCAAGTTCAGGCCAGTGCTCGCAAAATGAGTGGCTACAGTGGAAGTTTGGTTGGGTGGGAAGATGGCGATGATCTCTGCCCACGTTGGCCATTCCCATGGCCCGGCCCATGGTCACTCGATCAGTGGCTTGATCAATACAGCGACAAGCCGCAACCACAACCATGGCGTGAAGTTGCCAGCGAAGTACTGCGTGCTAGCACAATCTTTGGCCTAGCTAGCAGCCTTAGTGATCGTGGGATTGCCCAAGGCTTGCGCGATGCAGCGATTGGGCAAATTCAGGCACAAGTTGGCAAATTAACCTAATTGTTGGATTGAAGCAGTGCAGCCAAGCTACGCAACCCGTTTGCTCGGCTGCAAACGATTAAGCGGCCAAATCTCTAGCTCGTCTAGCTCGCGCAGCAAGCGTTGGGTTGGCACAAACCGCCCAACCGCTTGAATTGAGGCTGGCTGGTCGGGCAATTGGTGTTTAACTTCGTGAGCTGGCAAATGCTGGCTGTGTTGGTTGAACCATGGCCGTAGCTGAGCCACAGGCAACACATAGACCTTGCTGGTAGCAACCACATAGCTATACCAATATTCAGCCGCCGTGATTTGCAAACGACTAGCAGGATCGGGGTCGGCTTGCCAGGTTGGAATAAAGAGTTGCTGATCGTTGCCATATTCATCGTAGTAGAAGGCAATCCGAATGTTGCGTTTGGAGCACGGTGGAATCCGCACTTTCCAAACAATATTGACGGCTAATTGCTGATATAACGGCACATGGGCAACATCATTCACCTCTAAGGTATCGCTAAAACTGCGCAAATGCTTCATGAGCAGACGCTTAACTTCACGGCTTTGTTGGTCGCGCAGCGAGGGTATTTGTAGAATTGTTGCCATTAGAATGCCTCATTTCGTAGTTGCTTCAGTCACCCGTTTTGACTATACCAGAACAAATTTTCTATGTCAAGCACACATGTCAAGTTGAGCGTAATTTTCCTCCCCTAAAAAAAAACAGGCCAGTTGCCCAAGGCAACTGACCTGAATCGATAAATGAAAAGCTAGTATTTAGAGACTAACCTTGCCATGATCGCCAACATCTGGGCGTTCGCCAGTCACCAAGGCTGTCAAAAAGCCTTTGACTTGGACGAAGGTACTGTTTGGCGTATCCCAATATTCAACGATGCTTGGTTCGACCTTAATCAAGATAATGTTGGGGTCGTTTTCATCTTTGAACCAAGCCTTCGCCAGTGGTGTCCACAACTCTTTGATTTTGGCGCGATCATCGACCAACTGGGCTTTGCCACTGACTGAAACATAGCGCGAGTCATCGACATTCACAAAAGCAACATTAACTTGTTTATCATTGCTTAATTCGTCGATCTTGCCACTATCGCGGCTGGTCATAAACCACAGATCGCCATCAAATTCTTTTTCTTGCACGACCATTGGACGGCTGTGCAATGAATCGTTTTGGGCAACGGTGGTTAACATAGCAATCTTGAAGCCTTTAAGTTGCTCGGCAACTTTGGCGATATTTTGTTGAACTGGGGTTTGCTCTGCCATTGAATTATCCTCCAAACTAGAATTTCTACTAGCTCATCAAGGCAAGAGCTATGCCAAGAGCCACGATAAATCCGTGGTATGATCAGATTGTAATTTCAGCATATCGTCACTTAGGAGGCTTCTGTGGAATATCGACGGCTAGGCAAAGCAGGCATGCGGGTTAGCGCCGTATCGTTGGGCGCATGGTTGACCTACGGCGGGAGTGTCGAAAGCGATATGGCCGCCCAATGTTTGCGGGCAGCAATCGACAATGGCATTAACTTTATCGATGTTGCCGATGCATATGCCTACGGTGAAGCTGAAAGAGTCGTTGGCAGCGTAATTCGCGATTACAAACGCGCGGATTTGGTGCTTTCTTCCAAGCTTTTTTGGCCCATGAGCAGCAATGTCAACGATCAAGGGCTTAGTCGCAAGCACATTATGGAATCGATCGATAAATCGCTCCGCCATTTTGGCACCGATTATTTGGATATTTATTTCTGCCATCGCTTCGACCCCAACACGCCGCTTGAAGAAACCGTACGCGCAATGAGCGATTTGGTGCAAGCTGGCAAGGTGCTCTATTGGGGCACAAGCGTTTGGGAAGCCGATCAAATTGAGCAAGCGGTCAGCATCGCCAAACAATATAATGGCTACTTGCCCCAAGTTGAGCAGCCGCGCTACAATATGCTCGATCGCCATATTGAGCCAGCAATTATCCCAACCTGCGAGCAACATGGCCTTGGCTTAACCGTTTGGAGTCCGCTTGCCCAAGGCTTATTAACTGGCAAATATAATGCTGGCGTGCCTGAGGGCAGCCGTGGCGCAACCACCAAATGGCTTGATCGCGAACTTAACGACACCAATTTGCAAAAAATTCGCCAATTGACAGCGATTGCCGAAGAGCTTGAACTGACCACCAGCCAATTGGCCTTGGCCTGGGTCTTGCGCTTGCCGCAAATTAGCTCGGTGATTACCGGCGCAACCAAGCCTGAACATGTGCTCGATAACATCAAGGCTGGCGAAGTGCAATTAAGCGCCGATGTCCAAGCCCAAATCGAAGCAATTTTGGCCTAAAATAACCAATGCGCCACCAACATTGTGTTGGTGGCGCACCTGCAAATAGGGTTATTGCATTTTCCAACTGCCGCTGCCGCCAGTAACCGAAGCTGCCACGGCCAAGGCTGCGCCCGTAAAGTTGCCAAGGTAGTCGTTGCCACGCCAGAATTGAATTGTTACCGCGCCGCCAACCCCAGAAACAACCGTCACTTGGAAGCTGCAATCGCCAACTAATTGGTTGATCGGAACCCCAATGTAGCCGCCAGCGCTGGTGCCACCACCAAGCCCAATGCCCCACATCGTGCCATAGAAGCGAATTTTTTGGTTATTATCAAAGGTCAAAATACATTCGCATGTGCCATAAATGAAAGCGGTGGCAAATGTAGCAGTCCCAGTTGCGGTCGAGGTTGCAGCTGCGGTTAATTGGTTTGGTGCATTTTTATCAGCATCAGGAAATGCTTGCTTGAGTGATTCAACCGTCGCGTCGTATTGGGATTTTGCAATCGAAGTATAATCAATTTGTTGTTCAGTAGCCATTATTCATTCCTTTACTACACAAATTCTACAGTTCATTGAATCGATTCGTAATTAAAACGTTCAAGCTAGGCAAATCCTGAATTATTCCAAAGCATGTATAAAAATCCGAATTACTAATGCCAATCATAATGTGCTTCAAGTATTTTATGTAAAATCTAAAGCTAAAATAAAAACCAGCCATGATCAGCTGATCATGGCTGGGGCAAAAAATTAAACGTTATTGAAGTTTGCCACGAAAACCAATTGGCCCTTCGCCAGCATAAACCATCGTGCCATTCAGGGTTTGGCCGCCATCTTGTGAGTTAACATCAAGATTAATCGTATTTTGATTATCACGCCCACCGATGACCCATGAGCCACCTGGATGCCATGGTGCATCATCGCCGCCCCATTGATTTTCGACAGCATAATTATTGGTACTGGTACGATTTGCGCGGAAGCCAATCGGGCCTTCATTATTGTAGGTCATGGTTCCGGTAAATGTTTGGCCATTATCAACCGAAGAAATATTGATTGCTACAACATGCTGGTTATCGCGTGCGCCCAATACCCATGTGCCACCTGGATGCCATGGTGCATCATCGCCGCCCCATTGATTTTCAACCCAATATGCGCTCATCGATTGGCCTCCTAAACTAAACCATTGTACCAATAGAACCTAGCATAATCAGAATAAACAGGCTCAGGCAAATGAGAAGCTTCGATCAAGTGTTATATTTGATTAATTATTGGCTCTGCATATTAAACGTTGCTCAGCAAACAATCCTGAATCGGATTAATCCTTAATTTGCGGAAAAAGAAAAATCAAGCTGGTAATCAGCGGCAGCCCAAGCGCCAGCAGCAGATTAATGCTCAATCGGCGTATCCGACCTTCAGCAACCCGCCATTCAACGAAAACACTGCGCAGAATCAGCCCAAGGCTATTGCCAAAAAAGATCCAATAGCCCAATGGTGAATATCGATTGAGGCAACCGACAATTCCCAAGCCATAGATAATGCACAACCAGACCAAACCCGTGTAATGGGCTTTTTTTCAGGCTGATGCAAAAGCCCCATGATTTTCCAACTAACCACAATTCCAGCAATTGGCCAAAAATATATAATCAGCAAAAAGAATATTAAACATATCCCAAGCACTGCTGAGCCAAACGATAAAAACGGTGCTCCAATTTTCAAAAACAATGCGCCGACTACCAATATCAGAAGCATAAACCCACAAACAACCAAATATGAACTAAAGCGCTGCAACCACATATCCAAAACCTCGCTAAGCAACCAGTCGAATTAACCAGAGCTTAACTGCGGCGCGTTACACCGTTGTTACAGCAATCAAGAGATTGAGCACCTATTTGATTGAATTGAGCTACTAATTTAGAACAAAATGACAACTGCTAGCCTGCGTGGCTGGGTCATACCAACAGACCCGATCAATGTACCGTGAATAAAGAAATAGAATGGAATCTGTTCTATAGTATCCTAAGCGGTAGCTTGTTTCCTGAGGTTGATACACCCACTCTTTGGATGCATAATCATCGACATCAATATAGCGCCAGCCATATGTTTGCTTGCATTGCTGCCTAAATGCGAGCGAATTCAATTCAATTTCAAGTTCCAAGGATGGGGGATAATTGCCGTGTTGAGCATAATATTGGAAAAGTTTCTCAGCAGTTTGATCAAGCGCAGCTTGAACTTTACAATCCTGATCCTTGATCCTAGGATATTCAATCAGTGTTTTAGCACTGATTGGTAGCACAAGCGCCAGCAGCAAATTAATGATTAATCGGCGCGCGCGGACTTCGGCAACCCGCCATTCAACCAAGACACTGCGCAAGATCAGGCCAATGCCATTGCCCAACAAGATCCAATCGCCAAGGAACCATAGGTCATCGATTGCCAATAAGCTGATGCCTACGCCATAAATAAGGCACAGCAAGCCTAAACCCCAATAATGCGGCTTTTTTTCTGGCCGCTGGAACAAGCCCATACTTTTCCAACTAATCACAGCCCCAATAATTGGCCAAAAATACAGAGTCAGCAAAAGAGCTGTTGCACACACCGCTAAAAACATTGAACCAACCGCTAAAAACGCTGAGCCAATCGCGAGCACGAGAATCGCAAAACCAAGCACCGCCAACCATAAAAGAACGCGCTGAAACCACATACCCTAAACCTCACTAAGCAATCGGTTGAATGAACCAGAGCTTAGCCGCAGCACGTTACAGCGTTGTTACAACAGCAGCTCAGTTTTTACAGCGCTTGAATTTAACCAGTTGAGTTAATGGATGATCGATAAAACAATAATTTAAACTTCCTAGACACAAATATTACAATTTAATTAAATATTTTTAATGTATAATAGATAGGTATCCACTTCTACCTCTAGGAGGTTTGGCATGCCCGGAAAACGTTCATCGTTGGTGATCGTTGCAGCCTTGGTGGTTGCATTGCTGAGTAGCTTTGCTGCCGCCACCCTCGTCACTCCTACTGCCGCTTCGTCCGATGGCTTTTGGCAAGATGTGCAAGAAAGTCGGCTGGTGCAAAAAGGCGCACGCCAAATTGTACCAACCATCTATCGCACTGTTGGGCTTGATTTAGATGGCTTGAGTCAATATCTGGCCAAAGCTCCCTTAGAGCAAGACCAAGCAGTGGTAAACTCGTTGTATACGCTGCAATTGCCCATGCCCGATGGCAAATTTGAGCAATTCCGTATCGTCGAATCGCCAATTATGCAGCCCGAGCTGGCGGCGAAGTTTCCCGAAATTCGCACCTACCTGATTGTTGGGGTGGATACACCGAATCTTAGCGGACGCTTGGATCTGACTCCAGCAGGCTTTCATGGCTTGATCTTGGGCGGTCAAGGCCGAATTTTCATCGATCCCTACAGCGCTGGCGATACCAAAAACTACATTGTGTACGATAGCCGGAATTTTGTGCCAAGCAGCGAGAAACTGGCCGAACGCCAAGTCGAAGATTATGTCATCGATCTGCCATTGAGCAGCGATGGCTTGGCAGCACCCAAAGCTGTTGGCGATAAATTGCGCACCTATCGCTTGGCCATGGCCGCAACTGGCGAATATACCGCCTTCCATGGTGGCACGGTCAGCGGCGCATTGGCCGCCATCACTACCAGCGTCAACCGCGTCAATGCCGTCTACGAGCGCGAAGTTGCGGTGCGCATGGTGTTGGTTGCCAACAATAGCAGCATCATTTACACCAATGCCAGCACCGACCCTTACACCAATAACAACGGCGTAACGATGCTTGGCCAAAATCAAACCAACATCAAAAACGTGATTGGTAACACCAATTATGATATTGGCCATGTGTTCAGTACAGGTGGCGGTGGTGTTGCATCGTTAGGATCAGTTTGTTCAACCAACTACAAAGCCCAAGGTGTCACTGGCTCGTCGGCTCCGGTTGGCGATCCATTCGATATTGATTATGTTGCCCACGAAATTGGCCACCAATTTGGCGGCAACCACACCTTCAACGGCACAACGGGCAGCTGCGGTGGTGGCAATCGCGCTAGCAGCGCCGCCTACGAACCAGGCAGCGGCTCGACGATTATGGCCTATGCAGGCATTTGTGGCGCTGAAAACTTGCAATCCAACAGCGATCCCTACTTCCATTCGAAGAGCTTGAACGAAATTACGACCTTTATTACCACCGGCGGCGGTTCAAGCTGTGGCACGGCAACCAACACTGGCAACACGGCTCCGGTCGCCAATGCTGGCGCAGATTATACGATTCCGCGCAGCACGCCATTTGAATTAAGTGGCACTGGCAGCGATGCCAACGGCGATAGCTTGACCTACAACTGGGAACAATATAATTTGGGCACGGCTGCGCCACCAAATACCGACAATGGCAGCCGCCCAATCTTCCGTAGCTTCAACCCAAGCAGCAATCCAAAACGCTCGTTCCCCAAATTGAGCGATATTCTGAATAATGTCAGCACGATTGGCGAATCGTTGCCAACCACCAATCGCACCTTGGCCTTCCGCTTGATTGTGCGCGATAATCGGGCTGGCGGCGGCAGCTATGCGATTGATACGGCCAACGTAACGGTCAATAGTGCAGCTGGCCCCTTCACGGTAACAGCTCCCAACACGGCAGTTACTTGGACGCGCAACAGCAGCCGCACGATTACCTGGAATGTTGCCAACACCACTGCTGCCCCAGTCAGCTGTGCCAATGTTGAGATTTTATTCTCCAGCAATGGCGGCAGCAGCTTTAGCAGTTTGCTTGCTTCCACGCCAAATGATGGCAGCCAGGCAGTAACCATTCCGAATACAGCAACCACCCAAGCCCGCATCAAAGTGCGCTGTGCCAACAACGTGTTCTTTGATCTTTCAAACGTCAACTTTACTGTGAACTAAGCTCGTAGCGGCTAGAACAAAACAAACAACAGGCCACTAGGAATAATCCTAGTGGCCTGTTCGCATCTGAATCAACACGGTTTATTGTGGGATGGGCATGGTTGGAGTAACGGTTGGCGTTGGATCAGGATTGATCACAGTTGGTTCAGGATCTTTGCCATATGGATCAATAATCATCATGCCCAACTTTCCATTCAGATACTCGTTGGTATCTGGGTTATACCCAATGATCACAGTTGTAGCACTGGTGCGAAACTTGACCATGGTTTGGCTCGAATTGGCATAGGTCGTGTCGCCATGGACTTTGGCGTAGCCAGCGTATGGCGCTGTTTGGCTAGTTGGGCAATTAAGCACTGAGCTAGAACATTGACCAACCACCATCCGGTTATCGCTCGTCAGGCGGAAGCGCCCAACAACATTCGATTCGAGAAGATTGGTGGTATGGCGATATTGCCATTCAAGATTGCCATATAAGCCATTTACATCAACGCTCATTTGGGCATCAGGGTGATGTAAGAGCGGCTGATTACCATTCGTGCTAAATTGAGCTTGTACATACGTCCAGAAATCAGGGTAAGTCTGCTGCAAGTTGTTTGGCAAATCGAGATCACACGAAAGGTAGCCATTGCCTTGAAAGCGCGCATAATCTGCTGGGCTGAAATCGACAACGCCATTGACCGTACAAGCAATTGTTGTCATTGACACAATTGGCGGGTCTTGGCTTGGAATTTGCGGCGTACCAAGCTCGACCAAACATCCATTGGCCGTCTCAAAATCCCAAACAGCCATCCACGTATTAGGCGTTGAAAGATCTACGCCTGCTAAACCGCAACCTGCTGGTGGAGGTGGCGTATTAGCCTTAACCTGACTGGGTTGATTAAGCATAAATGAACCCAATAGGCTGATCAGCACTGTTAACACTACGATAAGTCGCATCTGGAGCCTCCCTAATCACAAACGAATCACTTGGCTTTCAGTATAGCGGGCTTGTGGCTCAAAAAGTCTCATTCTGCCAACAAAAAGTCTCACATGAGGCCCAGCGAGCCAACCATCGGCTGCTTTCGATTAACGAGGAGTGTGGAATGACGCATATTCTTAATCCAATCTTACGCACTGTACTCAACCAGTTTGATCAGCCTGCTGAGATTGGCACAATCCAACCGTTGGCAACACCAGCCTTACTTGGGCATTGGTATGGTCTGTATGGAGCGTATCCGAATGAGCGGCAACGGGGCCAAATTATTCAATTGGTGGTTGCCTATGCCTTGCTTGGCGAAACCCAAGTGCGGCCCGAACAACCTCACGATTTAGCCGAGATCTTGCAACAATTGCGGGCTGGCAATCGCGACCAACGCTTAGTTTATTGGCGCTTTTTACATGAACATAAATTGCCAGTCCATGTGCTAATCGATGAGCTTGGTTTAGCCAAAGCAACCTTTCATCGCGATATGAAAGATCGCTTGCCCTTGATTTTGGATCAGGCAGCTGATTGTTTGTTGAGCATTTTGCAGCCAGCGCTACAATTGGAGCGGCCACCAGTGCCAGCTCAATTGTATGGCCGCGCTGAATGGCTGGCCGAAGCGCATGCAATGCTCAACCATGAGCACCAGGTTTGCATCATTGGCTCAACGGGGGTTGGCAAAAGTGCCTGTGCAGCAACGCTCGCCAATACATGGCAAGGCCCAGTGTTTTGGCTGACGCTCCTGCCCGATTTGAATGATCAGGTTGAGAGCTGTTTACCCCTAATCGGCGCATTTTTACAGCATCATGGAGCCTATAATCTGGCCCAACATTTGGCAATTGAAGGTGGCAAGCTCAATAGCAATGTGGCGCTGGGCTTAATTCGGCGTGATTGCGCCAGTCTGGCAACTCCAGCATTATTTTGTCTTGATCAAAGCGAGGTTATGCTCAAGCAGCCGCAAGCACACCATAGCGCCTTGCACTCATTTTGGCGTGCGCTAGCCGCAATTCCCAATGTGCATGTGCTGATTATTGGCAATCGCGTATTTAGTGACGATCTGCCAGTGCTCAGCCTAGAGCCATTGGAAAATAGCGCCTTTCGGGCATGGTTTGATGCAACCACAACCATTCAACCAGATTATCCATGGGAGCAATTTTTGGCGCTGATTGCTGGCAACACCCATCTTATGCGGATTGTGATGGTGTTGATTCAGCAGGAACGGAGTTTGGCGGCAATTTGCGCTATGCTCGAAGCCCATCCAGGTGTTAGCTCGTTGATCGAACGGATTATCACCATGCTTGGGCCAAGTGCGCAACAATTATTAACTATCTTGGCCAGTTTTCAGCAACCGGTTCCACGGAGTTTATGGCCAAGCAGCGATCTGCAACAACTTGAACAGTATCAATTGCTGCAAGCAGGCTATCGCGATACGCTGGAGCTGTGGCCATTGCTGCGCAAACATTATTGGCAACAGCTGAGCAGCGAACAACGCCAACCATTGCATGAACACGCTGCCCAAGTGCATGCCTTGCTTGGTCAATGGACGCTTGCTGCCGAACATGCGATTGCCGCAGGCGATTATGCTCAAGCGATTGTTTGGTGGTTTCCACAACGCCATAGCGAAATTCGGGCTGGCTATTTTGGCCGCATGCTGCGCATGCTGCAATTAATTCCGCTTGATCAATTACCAGCCCGCGAGGCCCAAACCCTAGCGATTGGGCAAGCAGAGTTGGCACGCTTTATTGGTAGTTACGATCAAGCCCGCGCTGGTTTAGCCGCAGTTTCGCACACAGGCAGCGATTCACTACGCGCCTACATTCGCCAACTGGAAGGTGATTTGTGGGAAGCCCAAGGCCAAATTGAGCAAGCAATGCAGAGCTACGAGCGCGCAATCACGATTTTGGATACCAACCACTATCATCAAGAGGCAATTTTATATGTCAAGCGTGGTTTGATGCATCTCAACCATGAGCGCGATTTTGAAGCAGCGCACCAGGCTGAGGCCAAGACCCATTTTATCGCCGCCTTGTTGAGTGGCGAAATCGCCGATGAAGAAGGCAACTATGACCTAGCGTTACAAGGCTATCAAACCGCGCTAGAACATGCCTGTACGCTCAACGATCAATCGCTGCAGGCGCGCGCCCATGCGAGTTTGGCGATTGTGCATGCCCGCAATGAACGCACCGAAGCCATTGAGCATTTCAATTTTGCCATTCGCTATTATCAATCAATTGGCAACAATGTGCGTGCTGCCCGCAACCAAAGCAATTTGGCCTATTTTTTGGGCGAAATCAACCAACCCCACGAGTCTATAACAATCGCCCAAGAGGCCTATAGCTTCTTCAAGCAAATTAATTCGCAGTTTTGGGTTTCGCTCAATACAATGACCTTGGCCAATGCCCACGTGGCACTCAATCAGTGTGATGATGCAGAGCGCTATGCCCAAGAAGTGCTGCATTATGAAGAAACGGCCCATGTGCCCTTTGGTGTGTATATTCTAGGCCGAGTTGCCAACCTCAAACACGAATTTGCCATGGCTGAACGCTATTTACACCAATCAGTCCAGCTCAGCCAAGCGATTCAAGATCGCTTTATGGAAGCTAAAATTTGGCGCGAACTGACCAAACTTTTTTATGCAACGCAACGCTATTCTGACGCGCAGCATGCGCTCACTCAAGCAAGCGATTTGTATCAACAATTGGGCTTGCACAAAGAGTTCGATCGCATTCAACACTTAGCTCAAGGCTTCAATGGACAACTGGTGGTCAACTAGTCCCTCAATCCTGGAACGCCGCAATTGTGAGAGTGCAGTTGCGGCGTTCTGTCGTCGCCAATGTGGGCCGCTTGACATCAACCCAAGCCCCGCTGATAATCGTAGGCGAGAAGCAGTTGGCACGACTATCTAATGCAAAATTCAGTGAAACACATAAAGTTTGATCGCAATGTTGGTGCGTGGCTGCTCTTTGGCGCTGCATTCCTGCTCTATAGCCTAACCCTGCTGCCAGGCCTCGGTGGCGGCGATACTGCCGAATTTCAACGGGTTGGCCCAACCCTTGAGATTGCGCATAGCACTGGCTATCCCCTGTATAGTCTCGTGACATGGCTGTGGAGCAACATCGTGCCATTTGGCAGCATTGCTTGGCGGGTTAATCTCTTTTCGGCCTTTGCTGCTGCCCTGAGTTTAACGATCGTTGCGCAAATTGCCCTGAAACTTGGGCTGGCTCAACGCTGGGCTTGGGCTTGCGCAGCAATTTTGGGGCTATCTGCAACCTTTTGGCAACAAGCAACTCATGCCGAAATTTATGCCTTTGCGGTGTTGCTGCAGGTTGGCACAATCTGGCTGATTCTGGCTTGGCGGCAACAGCAAGTGGCATTTTGCTGGCTTGGGCTGGCCGCAGGCCTGATGCTTGGACATCATCGCAGCAGCCTCTTTTTGCTGCCATGGATGCTGATCGCCGCAGGTTGGCAACGACGACCAACGGTACGCCAAATCCTGCTAGCCATCGCTGCTGGATTAATCAGTTTTGTCCCATATGTGTATATTGTTTGGCGCGCACCTGCTTGGCAAAATGGTTGGGCCGTGTTGGCTGAGTATCTGCTTGGCAGTGCTGGTGGCGCATGGTTTGACCCACAGCGAGCAGCCAACCAAGCCTGGCAGCGCTTCGTTGCAGTGCAAGTCGGACTTTTTGGCCCCCAATTAACCTGGCTCGGCTTTGGTTTGGCTTGCTATGGGTTTTGGCACTGTTGGCGGCAACAACGACCAATTGCAATCATGCTTGCTGGTAGTTATTGCAGCATTTTGGGCTTTTGCTTGGCCTATTTCGTCGATGATTTGGCGGTTTTTGGGCTGGGAGCCTATGTTGTGCAAGCCTTGTTGATTGGCTTTGGGCTGGCGCATGTGCCGTGGCCACGCTGGAGTTTAGCCGCAGCTTGCGCTATCGGCGCATGGCTAGCATGGCAAAACTTGCCCCAAATTCAATCTAGCAACACAGCCCAGATTGAACAAATTGCCCGCCAGCGCTTGGCTGAGCCACTTGTCGCGCACAGCCTGGTGATTGGCGACGGCTGGAGCATCGAAAGTTTGCGCTATCTGCAAGCGGTTGAGCAGCAACGCCCCGACCTCGAATTTAGCTTTCAGGCCGATCAGCAACGGATTCGCGATCAATTGGCCCAAGGTCGCCAGGTCTATGCGCTCCAAGCAATTCCAGAATTGGCCTTGCAGCATCGTAAACTTGGCGATTGGTGGCAGATTGAGAACAAACCACTGCAATTTAGCCAACAGCTCAGCATTGGCTGGCAAAATGGAATTCAATTAACCGGACTTGAATTACCGGGCCATGCCCAAAACCAACTGTTGGTTGCTCTGCGCTGGCAAACCAAGCAGCCTTTGCCGAGCTTAATTCGCTTTATCCATGTGCTCGATCAGGCTGGGAATTTGGTAGCCCAAACTGATAGCCCAACCAACCCTGCAAGCCAATATTGGCCAATTGATCAAGCTCAATCCGACCTGCTAGCGATTGATTTGGCAGCGCCATTGCCAGCAGGTCGCTATAAAGTTATTGTTGGTTGGTATGATCTGAGTGGCCAGCGCATGCTGCTTGATGCAGCGAACGATACCTATGAACTGGGCGAGATTATTATTGATTGAATTTTACCAAAGGCATAAATACGCTATAGCTTGCAGCAGCTGGGACGCTCCAAGCGCGTGAGCCTTCGCTATTGCCGTTAATATCAACCGCACGCACAATAATTGTTGCTTGGTCGTCCACCTCGATCGGCTGGGTATAGCGAGTCCAAGTTGTTTGGCTGGGCAAGCGATATTCCAAGCCACGCACGCCGCGATTATCGGTCGCGCTGAGCGTTGCCAACCATGTTCCTTGGGTTTGGCTAAATGTGACGTTTGAAACTGGCGCTGTTTGATCAGTAAAATCAAACGAGGCTTGGGCAAGGTTGCTGGCCAATGTTCGTTGCCCAGCAATCGACGGGTGATAAAAATCGGCGGTGACCAAGGTTGGCGAAATTGCTGAATTGAACAAGAGATTTTGATCAAAACGACAGCGTAAATAGCCGCTACAGACTTCGCTTAATTGGCTATTGAAATCGATAATGCGCTGACGAACACGCTGCCGACGCTCCATATCAGTGGGGGCGGTTGATTCGGGGTTGGCAAACATCGCCTGACAAACCCCAAATTGATTCCAAATTGCGCGCGCAGTGGGGTTATCTTTGAACGTTTGCCAGACCTTAAACACATCGGGAATGCTAGCAACGAATATGCGGGCTTCTGGCTCATTGGTGGTTAATTGATTCAAGCCACTGACAAGTTGCGCCCGATAATCGGCCACGCTGGTCATGGCAGCTTCGTTGGAACGACACACATCATTCGCCCCGATTAAAATCGTGGCATACTGCGCATCAGCAGAAGTAGCTGCATTAACTTGGCCAACCAAGGCATTCATACTTGCGCCAGAAGCAGCAGCATTAGTAGCAGTCAGATTGCCAGTCGCCGTGCGAATCTGCTCGGCCAAACTGTTCACTTCGGAGCTTGTACCAGTTGCCCAACTATACTGCGGCTGATCAGCAATATTATTTGGATTACCATCGGCCAGAAACGCACGCGTAATTGAATCGCCAAAGGCCACCATGCGTTGTGGATAGCCAACAACTGCCGGATCAATCACCTCGCCCTGCGGTTTGGCCTGAATCTGACCACTCAGCGCCACGATGCCAACCAATAAACCCACCATCATTCGTCGCATGCTCGTTCCTCACTTTTAATCAATTCAAGTATGCAACTACTGTATCAAACAACCATTGACTAAAACAGCAGATTTAGCGCATATTCGCAGCATGTTCACAGCAGTTCATAGGAACGACTCACGAGGGCTGGGAGGTAGCCATCAAGCGCTAAAATCAAATACCCACCAGCAAATTGAATTACGAGTGCGTTGATCTTCCAGCACAAACTCGCGTAAGGTTGCAGGCAATTGCGCCCGCTGCCAAGCACACTCTTGCCGCCCATCCTCATCCTCAGCGCCCTTGGCTGCTGCCGCGCGCACCGCCTTAATTGCATAGGCCGCAGCGCCAAGATTATGGGCAGCAACATGGGCAACTAAGGCCGCCTGCGCAGCAGCGAAGCCAGCAAAGCGTGCCGCTCCGCTCAAACCACGCGCAGCAGCATTGGCATGGCCACCAGCAGCGCGGGCTTCGCTCATGCTACACTCCCCGCGCACCCATGCCTCAAGTTGGGCTAAGGCATGGCGAGGTCGCTGATCGTCGGGCTGCGCTTGCTCAAAGTAGCCAAGCACATGGCCAGCACATGCAGCCGCCCAAAGCGCAAGCAGCCGATGGTCATGGTCGCTCAGTGTGCCACCACGGCGAATCGTAATCAGGCGCTGGTCGCGCTCCTTGGGCAAAATCATGGCTAGCTCCTCGAACAGCATTTAGCTGCGAAATAATCGTTGTTTTGATCATGCACTCACTGATGGCGTGCCAATTGGGACTAAAAACTCACCATACAGTTTCAAACGCTGGCTACTGGTGCAGATCACAACCAAATTCGGCGCAATTTCAAGCAAGCGCCGCAACCAAAGCGGATCATCAGGATGCGTTTGATAGTCCGCTAAAATCAATACTGTTTGGCGCGTTTGAAATACATGTAATAATTCTGTCGGACTTAGGCTGGGCGTAGCTTGAACCTTAGCCAGCAAATGCTGGCTAAGTGCTTGCGACGAATTGCCAGTTAAATCAAGCCATAAACAGCCATCATTAAAGCTAGCACCACAATCGTGGGCAAAATTCAGCACTAAAGCTTGTTGGCGTGGCTGATCATCACCAACCACATTAATTAAGCGCACACCTTGCTCAAATAAGTGCTGGATGCGGCGATAAGCCATGCCAGCCCGATCAACGCTTGGAGCCGCAGGCAAGTTGGTAGCTTGTTGCAACAGGGCAAACCACGAATGTGGCGTTTGCAGCACGCGTTGTTGATTCAGGCCATTGGTCAAATTATGCAACAGTTTGCGCTGATGGCGATGAAAGGTTGCTTTATGAATATGCAACTGTTGCAAATAGAAATCAACTGAAGCCCCTGGTTGAGCCAAAATCAGCTGCAATAACCGCCGCTCAGCCTCATTGAGCGGCAGCGTTTGTAACAGTGCATAGCATTGTTGAATCCCACCACAAGCCTGCACAAATTGGGCAAGTTGGGGTTGCTTGGCAATCTGTTCTGGGGCAAAAATTAAATCTGCCACAAGATCCTCGGTCAATTGCATCACAAGTTCCATCCATTCATGGCCGAACGTTTATCCAGCTCATCGGGTCTAATCCTATCAAGCATATCAAAATCCATAGATGAGCTTAATATAATAATTCATCGTATCGTTAAAACTATGATAATCGAGCACAAAATCTTCATCTGGAATAAATTCAAGATTTTCATAGTATTGTGCCAAAACGATTCTTGTTTGATCAATAAATTCATATTGAAACCATTCAGTTGTATACTGCTCTACATGAATGGCGTTGAGCATATAGGTATACATACTTAGAACAAGCGGGTAATATTCTTTATTTATAGCTAAATAGATTATCGATTCGCAAATTGTAAGCACACGGCCAATAAAAATTGTATTATCAATTGCCAAAGGATAAATATTCTGGGCACAGGCATGCATTTTCTGGTAATCGCCCAAGAAAAAATAGACTTTAATTAAGAACATATAGAGTAAATTATATTGGATTAAATTCTGGCCAATATTTTCTTCTTTGAGCATATCAAGAATAATATCTTCAGCTTCAGTGTAACGTTCCAAGTAGATACACATAATGGCCATATTCTTCATACTTGTATGAATGCCATCATAGTCACCATTTTGCTTAAATTTTTCTAGTAGTTCTGCATAAATCTGATACGCCTCATCTAAACGTTTCAATCCATACATCGAATTACCATAATTAAGCATTGGCGATAAAATATTAACTGTATCGTCAATTTCACGATAGATATTAATCGCATCCATTAATAAGGCATTAACTTGGTTTGTTTTCTTGCTAGTTCGAATCATAATTGCATAGAAATTTTTAGCTTTGGCTTCAATCAGCTTAAATTGATGAATTTGGGCAAGCTGGACTAAATAGTGAAAGGTCGATTCACGCGAATAGGTTGGTGTATCTTTTAGCCCAAAAATTAAGGTCGTATACAAAGCGCGTGCCTGCCAATAGGAATATTGACTCGTTTGCAATAAAAATGGCACTTGCGGCATAATCCATGCCTGAGCTTCAACGATCAAATCTTCTTGCCACCAAAAACGATAGAGTGCCGCCAGTAATTGCCACAAACGCAACGGTTCTGGCTCATTGCGCGCTGTATGCAAAGCCAATTGAATATTTGGGTAAGCTTCGTGAAGTAATTTGCTCCACAATGCATAATCTGGGCCAACCAATAAATCTTCGCTAGGCAAGACCAACGCAGTATAATAATCACAATGGCGTAGCCGGAGTTGCTGCTGGTTTATGCTATCAAGCAAAGCCCATACATATTGGCGAATCGGCTCTAAAATTGCATAGGTTTGATACCTATGGCCTTGCACTTGGGTAATTAAGTGATTATCTAAAAGCAAAGCCAAGTGATCATCAATTAGTTCCTGCTCACCACCACACACTGCCGCCGCTGCCGCGACATCCCAGCCAGCCTGAAAGACGCTTAATTGTTGTAGAATCGCTTGGGTTTCCGCTGGTAACAAGCGATAGCTCCAGCCAATCGTGGCCGCCATCGTTTGTTGGCGCAGATCAACATCGAGCGGCCCGTCTGCAAGCAAGCCAAGATCAGTCCGAATCGCCGCCACAATCGCATCCAGCGAATACTCAGCAGCTCGGGCCGCGACTAACTCAATTGCCAGCGGCAAGCCTGCAACCTGATGGCAAATCTGGCCAACCCACTCTAACAATTGCTCGTCGTCGCGATCAATGAGCCGCACCGCTTCTAGCCGATCGAGACAGAGCTGCACTGCTGGATAGCTGCGCACATGGTCCATATTGGGTGCAGGCGGTGGATACGCCAAGACATCGACTTCGTAGATTACTTCCTTTGCCACATTTAACCGCACCCTACTGGTAGCAAGCACTTGCAGTTGCGCCACCTCAGCAAAAAGTGTAGCGAACCACTCGCCAGCAGCCGGAAGATGCTCCAAATTATCAAGAATCACCAAACTGCGCCGCTGTGCGAAAAAATGCTGAAGCGCATGTTCCAGCGATTGTTCTGCTTGAATCGATACTTGCAACTGTTGCGCACAGGCCAAGCCAACATCCTCAAATCGTTGCACATCGGCAAAGCGTAAAACATGGATCTCAATCGAATCTAAACCAAGCCAATGCTGAGCCAACTCAAGGGCCAAACGAGTTTTGCCAACCCCACCAGTACCAACCAAACTAATCCAGCGGCTCCCGTTGGTTAGAAGCGTGGACAACGTTTCAATATCTGCTTGGCGGCCCACAAAACTCGTCCAAGGAAGCGCAACATGTGCCGATGGCGCAGGCTCTGAGGTTGCAGCAAGAACTTCAGGTTGGGAATACTGGGCATTCAGAAAACTACTTAAGCTCTGACATAGCGCATTTTGCTGGCGATGAAAGGTCGCGTGATGCATTGCTAACAGATCGGTGTAACGCACCACCGACGCTTCAGGATGGGCCAAAATAACCTCAAGCACCCGCCGTTGCTTGGCTTTGAGCGGAAATTCAAGCAATTGCTGGCGCAACTGCTCCAACCCACCAGCCTCGGCAATCACGGTTGACCACGTGTGGTGTTGGGCTAAACGCTGGGGGTAATGCAAAAGGTCATGCACAATAACATCGTTCCACTGGGTTGATACTTGAGTCATAGCTGATTATCTTTCCTGCTGTTTAAATTCACATTCAGGGTTGGCAATTGAGTGCTGGATGCAGCTTGGTAGCGCATACCATACAGCCCAATCGACCAAAAGATACATGCTTTGAGCTTCATGCAAACTCGCCTGAAGCTGCTGAGCAGATAATCCTTGTAAGTCAGCCACTTCTCGCTGGTTGAGCCAGCGCGGCAAGCGGGCCAAGGTTGTGAGCAGCTGTTTGGTCGCTGGTTGCAGTGTCGTATAACCCAGGTTAATCAACCATGCCAAGCGCTGCTCGCTCGAAGCCATTGGCTGAAGTTGCGCCGCTACGGTCGTCAAATCATACTCAGTGCTCAGGCTCGCTAATACTTCGAGCGCCAAAGGCAGTCCGCCCACGAGCTGGCAAAGTTGGCTTGCTACCTCAACATGGGCAGAATCATGCAACGCGATCGGCTGAAAATTGCTTAACCGCTCGCCCAGAAGTTGCAAGCTAGGATGTTCCTCAAGGGCAATAGGTTGATCAGCGGCCACCAGATAGCTCAATCCTTCAACATAATGCAAACGCTCTTGCGGCACATGCAAGCGCTGCGTGCCGGTTGCCAGCACCCGCACAAACGGCGCAGCCTGCAAGAGTTCAAACAACCAAGCAGCCAGCTCCGGTTGATTCAGATTGTCTAAAACGAGCAACATATGACGTGAACTAAAATAATTTTGCAATTGTTGTTGCGAGTCCAGTTGCGGGGAATCAAGCCCGAGCTGCGCTAAAAAATCGTGGGCAAGCGTTGCTTGGGTGGCTCCAGTGGGTATATGCAACAAGCCCACGCCATCACGGAAGCTTGGGCCAACTCGCTGGCCTATTTCCAAGGCCAAGCGGGTTTTGCCCACTCCAGCAGGGCCAATGAGGTTAATCCAATCGCAACCTTGATCAAACAATAATTGAATTCGTTCAAGGTCGAGTGTGCGCCCAATGAAGCTGGTTTGGGGCATTTGGAAGCCACGTTGGGGAATGTTTGGTAATTGCGGTGGTGGCAATAGGCCACTCAGCCGCTGACAAAGCGCATTTTGCTGGCGATGAAACGTCGCTGGATGGATTGCCAACATATCGCAATAGTATTCAACCGAGGCATCTGGCTGGCTGATTAAGATCGTCAGCAAGCGCAATTCTTTATTTTTAAGCGGGTAGGTTAGCAGTTGCTGGTGCAAATGGCGCAAACCGCCAAGTTCGGCAATCACCAGCGACCAAGCAGGATGCGCCAAGAGACGTTGCGGATAGTTTAAGAGGCTATGCACAACCTCTGCTGTCCATTCTAAGCTGTCGGGTGGGGTCATAGCAGGGCTGCCCTATCATTGGCAAAGCGAGCAAAGCTAAAACCATGCTCATCAGTTAGCTCTCACACCAACCTTCGCCTCTCAACCACCCTCAAGATACGCTTAAGCCAACAAACCGTTGCGCTTCAAGAAACCACTCAAGGCTTCGTCGCTTGGTTCGGTGATAACGGTACCACGATCAAACGAGCGTGCTTCGCGGCCTGCTGGCAAAGGAGCTGGCGCTTCGAAGGGCAAATTGCTGCCAGCTTCGGCAACCACAATCGTGGGCACGCTGCGATAGCCAACCCAGCCCTCGACCAACGCCCCAGCAGCGTCATCTTGATCGATATTAATTTGGGTGTAGGCAACCTGATTGGCTTCTAAAAAACGTTGCGAACGAGCAAGATCAGGGCAAAAACTCGTTCGACCATAGACGACAACATGTTTACTCACAAGAAACCTCCATATGCACCGCCGGATAGAGATTAATATTGGTGCACTATGATCGTACTTGGCTTTATACCATTGTCAAACGCCAGAACACCTCGTACAATGAGGGCAGCGACCCAAGTGGAGAACCTTCATGCCTGATGCAAGCAATGGCCATGTGTTAATCGTCGAAGACGACCTCAGTATTAGCCGCATGTTTCAATTGCTGCTGCGCGATGCTGGCTATCGGGTTTCGTTGACCAATAGCAGCGAAGAAGCCTTGCAATTTGTGCGCGTCATTACGCCAGATATTATTTTGTTGGATATTTCCTTGCCTGGTATGAATGGCGTTGATCTGACCCGCCATTTGCGCAGTAATCCCGCCATTCCGTTTATTCCAATTATTCAAATTACCGCGCTTGGCGATTTGCGCACCAAGGTTGCCGCACTCGATGCAGGTGCCGACGATATTTTGGTCAAGCCAATCGAGCTATCCGAGCTGTTGGCACGCTTACGGGTGATGATGCGGCTGCAAAAAAATCGCCGTGGCCTCGAAGAATCCACCCGCCAAATGCATATTCTGTATGCAATTAGCCAAACCCTCAATAGCTCGCTCGATATTAACAGCATTTTACGCGATTTGGTGCTGCAATTGGCCAATGCCTTGGGCGCAATCCGCACATCCATCATTTTAGTTAATGATCATAACACGCCGTTTTATGCCTCATCAGTCAAAGAAACCCTCAATACAGCAAGCATTCAACGGGTCATTCGCGATGGCGTAGCAGGCTGGGTGATGCGCGCCATGAAACCATTAATCATCAGCGATACTGCCCGCGACCCACGCTGGATCTCGATGGATCGCCGAATTGATACCACGCGCTCGATTCTCTCGGTGCCACTGATTCATCAAGGCATCGTGATTGGTGTGATTACGGCGGCGCATACCCGCATTAATTATTTTACCCAAGATCAGCTTGAATTAGCCCAAAATATTGGCAATCAAAGCGTCACTGCCTTTACCCATGCCCAACTGTTTCAAACCACCGTTCAACAAAAAGGCCTGCTTGAACGCCGCTCGCAAATGCTGGAAGAATTGCTGAATGTCGGCGAACGCTTAAGCCTTAATTTGCCGTTGCACGAGGTGTTGAACGAGCTAGCCCAGGCAATTCATCGCTCGTTGGGCTTTCGCCAAGTTATTATTCACGTCTTTGGAATTGATGATGTTGAGTCGGCCCAAGGTGTAGCTGGCGTTCAGCGCGAGCAAATTCAGCAACGTTGGACGAATGAAAAGATTCAGCAAAGCATCGTGCCGCTGCTGCGTGAGCGCTTTCGCATTAGTCGCTCCTATTTTGTGCCATCTGGCTATACGCTCGACGCTGAAGAAACCAACCATCTGCCATTTGGCGCAACAGGAATTCGCCAAGCAGATTATTTATTTGTGCCTTTGGGCAGCCCACAACAATTGCTTGGCTTGATGATCGTCGATCTGCCGAATAATTTGATCACACCCGATTTGGCCACGATTCAAGCGCTCGAAGTATTTGCCAACCATGGCACAACCGCTGTCAACAACAATCGGCTGTTCGCGCGCGAACATACGCGGGCCAATCAATTGCAATTGTTGGTTGAGCTAGGCCGCAATTTCGCCGAATTGATGACCCCCGATCAATTGCTGCGCTTGGTAACGTCGTTAGTGCGCCATAGCTTTGGCTTCAATAGCGTCGCAATTTTGCTCAAGCAGCAAAATCAATTTATGCTGCGGGCTGGTACGCATAATTTTGCCCACAATCCATACAACCACTATTTAACCATCGAACCACATATTTTAGCAGCCTTAGAACACTACCAAAGCTGGCTTAGCAGCGATGTCACACAGTTTTGCTTGGATTATCAATGGGCCGAGCCGCAAATTGTGGCCGAGTTGATTGTGCCCTTGCATACCCACGAAGGCATTCAAGGCCTCTTGGTGGTTGGGCATAGCGATGCCAGCGCCTTGGATGGTCTGACGCAATCGATTTTAGGCGCGGTTGCGGTGCAACTGACCGTCGGCTTGGATAATGCCAAGCTCTTTTTGCGCGAACAAGAATATATTCAACAACTCAACCAAGTTAATGAAATTGCCCTGCAATTGACCAGCGCCAGCAGCGAGCCGCCATTCCACGAGATTATGCAGCAGGTTGCGGCGATCTTTCAGGCTCCCCAAAGTATGCTGCTGTTGATCGATCATGATCAGCGCCAGATTACCCGCAGCATTGCCTACCCGAGGCCATGGCTTGAGCAACTGCCAGCCTTGCCCGAACTCTTGGCCAGCCTCGATGAAAGTCGCGTGCAGTTGTTTAAACAGCAGCATGATTCGGCGCTAGGCCACGCATTACGTCAAGCAGAAATTAACATGGTCGTGATTGCTCAGTTATATAGCGCTGAACGCTTACAGGGCCTGTTATTGATTAAGCCTGCTGATGCCCAGTATAGCTGGCGCTCGAATGAAAATAATTTGCTGCAAACCCTTGCCACGTTATTTGCCCAAGCCTTGGAAAACCAGCAACTCCAAGCCCAACGCCTCGAACGCTTGCGCGCCGATTTGCAACGCTACATGGCTCCGCCGCTGGTTGAACAATTGTTGAGTGAAGGTGGTTTTGGCGAGCCAAGCGAGCGCGACATCGTGGTGTTGTTTGCCGATTTACGTGGCTTTACCGCGCTCAGCGAAAATCTCGCCCCGCAAGTGGTGGTGAAGCAAATTCTCAATCGCTTTTTCGATGAAATGACAGCAGTGCTTTATCGCTATGATGCAATTATCGATAAGTTTCTTGGCGATGGCCTAATGGCGGTATTTGGTTCAGTTCGCGCATTACCCAACGATCCAGAGCGCGCAATCAATGCTGCAATCGATATGCAGCAAACCTTTGCCAGCTTGCAAACTGAATGGCAAGCAAGCTTTGGCTATCCGATTGGCTTGGGCATTGGAATGAGCTGTGGGCGGGCGGTAGTTGGCAATATTGGCTCGGCCCAACGCATGGATTACACCGTAATTGGCGATGTGGTTAATACCGCCAGTCGTTTGGTAGCTATCGCCGAGGCTGGCCAAATTATCATTACACAGCCGTTGGCCCAACGCTTGCAGTCGCATCAAGCCCAACTGGAGCAACTAGCGCCAGTGCAACTCAAAGGCAAACGCGAACTCCAAACAATCTATAGCGTGCACAAAGCTGAGTGAACGTAACGAGGGATGAAAAGAGCATAGAACAGAGAGCATAGAACATATGGATAGGCTCTAGATGTAATGGTTCATCACGTTAACCACGGCTTGATCCCCTCACCCCAACCTTTCAAGGGTCGGTGTTAAGATCCCCTCACCCCCAACCCCTCTCCCGTGCGCGGGCGAGGGGCTTTAACGCGCTGGTTCGTCCGTCATTCGTCGGTCAAAATGCTCCCCCTCGCCCGCGTTTTCGTGGGAGAGGGGGTTGGGGGTGAGGGGATCTTTATCCAACTATTCGCTAAACCACTCCAATTGGCTTGGCTGAAAACTGGGCACTGCATAGCGCAAAAAGGTGTGCAAGCCCTCCAAATCAACCGACGTTAAGTGATAGCGCAAATCGCGCAGATATTTGGCACAAACTCCAGGCGAGATTTGAATTCGTGGAGCATAAAACTGAGCAAGTTCATCGATGCGGGTCAAATTTTCGGCCTTAGCAGCCCGCAACGCTGGCACAATCCCAGCATCGCGCACAGCATCAGCTTGATCGCGCCGCACAACCCAAACCGCAAACACAAACGGCAAGCCGCTCAGTTTCAGCCATTCATCACCAAGATCAAAGAAGTAGGGCAAACCACGTTCACCCAAATGGCGACGCGCTGTCGCTTCGACCAAGGCTTTATCGCCAATCATCAACGAACCTTGGCATTCAGCCAACATTGCATCAAGATTTGGGGCCATCGAACGCCATTCAGGCTGAATTCGATAGTGACGCTCGCACAGCACCTTGAGCAAATTAACGCTCGTTGCCGAATCGGTGGTCAAGGCAATCGGCTGGCCATCAAGCTGACGTGGATCAGCAGCCCACGAAAACAGATTAACACTATTGACCGCGCCAATCGTGGCAATTGAAAAATCGCGCACAACCAACAATTTATCTGCATTCAAGGCCCATTCATAGACCGACATTGGCGCAACAGCAACCTCGCCGCGCAAAACTGCCGCGTTGATCGCCGTTGGCACGCCGCGTTGGACAGGCACATGCGGCAAGCGCTCGGTAATGCCATAATCCAGCGGTTGGGTATTGAGATAATCGATTACACCAAGCATATAATTTAAAAGCGTGAGTACGCTAGGCGACTCACGCGATACGCAACGTTTCAAGCAACAGCCCAAAACCCTGCAATTAGTTCACAGCAATGTGGTTATATAAAGCATCGCGTTCGACCGCTGTTTTGCCAGCAGTCGTCACAAGATGGACTAATTCAGCTCGTGAGAGTCCTTGTTCGGTTTTCGCACCAGCAGCGTGATAGATTTCTTCTTCGATCACCGTGCCGTCTACGTCGGAAACCCCAAACGACAACGCAACTTGGGCCAAACGTGGCGTAAGCGAGATCCAATAGGCTTTGACGTGGGCAAAGTTGTCGAGCAACAAGCGGCCAATCGCCAAATTCTTCAAATCTTCGAAGCCAGTTGTCCAATCGAGCTTTTTGACCCGCCCCAAGTTGTTGTTTTCTGGGTGGAAGGCCAGCGGAATGTAGGTCACAAAGCCGCCAGTTTTATCTTGTTGCTCGCGCAGCCGCAACAGGTGATCAACCCGTTGTTCGAGGGTTTCGATATGGCCATACAGCATCGTCGCATTGGTTTTGATGCCTAATTCGTGGGCAATGCCATGAATTTCCAGCCATCCGTCGCCATCGACCTTTTCGGGACAGATTTTACGTCGCACTGCGGGATGGAAAATTTCAGCACCACCGCCAGGCAAGGCATCCAAGCCAGCTTTGCGCAAAATCTCAAGCGTCGTGCGCCAATCCATGTTCGAAATTTGCGCCATATAATCAATTTCAACAGCCGTAAAGGCTTTAACGTGAACATTTGGATAATGATCCTTCAATTCACGAATAATATCGGCGTAATATTCAACATCGAGATCTGGCACCAAACCGCCGACAATATGAAATTCACGGGTTCGTTCGCTAAACAAACGTCCAACGTGATCAATAATTTGCTCAGGAGTGCGCACAAACGCATCAGGCTCGTTGCCATTGCGGCGGAATGAACAGAAATTACAGTGAAATGCACAAACATTGGTTGGCGTAATGCGGTGATTTTGGACAAAATACACCACATCGCCATTCTTGCGACGATTCACCGTATCGGCCAATTTACCCAAGGCTAAAATATCGTTAGTTTCATACAAACGAACTCCATCTTCAAACGAGAGCCGTTCGCCTGCTTCAACTTTTTCGGCAATATCAGAGAGTGGCGACTTCGCCAATAGAATAGCCATAGACAGTTCCTTTCCGCGTTACTGTGTTCATTATATCACAATGTTATTTTGATTTTCGTGTCAGTTTCGCGCGATTCCAGCGCCAACGTTGGTCAGCTGGAGCAACCAGATTGGCAACGAACAACAAGCCAAGGCTGGTGGTCAGCAACCAAATTGCACAAAACAGCAGATCAGCCCGCAATAAACGACCTAAGCGCTGCCAGCCGTTGGCAAATTGGGCATGTTCCATGGCCACAATCGGCAAACTACCTTCAACTTGGCTGGTTGCTAATGCGAGCGCTTGGCGCTTCCAGCGGTAGTGAATGGTCACAGGCACACTTGGCTCAAGCGTTTTAAGCGTTACGCTGAATGGTTGGTTTGGCGTAATTGCCAGCGCTGGCTGAAACACCGCATAGCCAGCAGTTTCCCAAAGCGCTTCACGCGGCACGACCAGCGGCGCACAACGATCGCTTGACCCTACCACGACACAGCCTTGGAGCTTGGCGTTTGCTGGTGGTAGCTGGCCCAAACTCAGGGCAAACCCAGTTATCTCGGTTTGATCCGATTGGATCGTACCTTGAACAAAGGGTTGTTGGCCATCCAAAACGAGCATATTCGTTAGCGCGCCAAATTCGCGTGGCCGAATCGCATTGCTACGGGCAATCCAAACAAACAGCAGCAAACTTATTGCAATCATTGTAGCAGGCATTAGGCTTAGGCCAAGTCGATTCAGTCGCAACACTGGTTTAATAGGCCGCTGATAGCCATAATAGATGTTGATTAGCGCCAGCACGATCAGACTAATAAACAGTGCCAATTGCAGGCTCTCGCTTAGCAAGCGCAGTTTAGCCAAAAGCTGGCTTGCCAACTCCGAGCGCAGCGCCAAGGCATGAATTGGATTAATGAATTGCCATTCAGGAATAAAGCGAAAGAAGAGATTAAGGTTCAGTTCACGATGGCTATGCAACAGCGTCAGACCAAAAGTTAGCTCAGCGCCCATCCACAAGCCCAAAGCAGCCCGCTTCAAGCGCAGCACAGCAATAATGACAAACGGTGCGAGCCAATATAGCCAATAAAATGGAATCTTAATCCAAAGGAAAAAAATCGCCAAGGTTGCGATGCTTACCCACCAAGCGCTATCGCCAACCCAAGGCCGCTGATACAGCAGCAAAAAGATCAAGAACAGGCTATAGCAAAGCAAAAAGAGCGAGCTAGGCTGGCTGAGGAAATTCACCTGATCAAAAATGCGCGTGCCTTCGGGATTGAACAACACCCCTTTCACATAGGCTGGAGTACGCAAAAAAGGTAAACTTAACAGGAACAATGGCGCGACACTAATTCCAAATAGTTTGAGCCGTTGCCACCACGAACGCGTCAGCAGCACAATTAATGGTGGCACCAAAAACAATGGCACGAGCTTGAAGCCAGCTCCCAAGCCAAGCACCAGCATTGCCCAATAGCCATAGCGGCGCGCTTTGCGCTGATTATCGCTCGCAGCAAGCGCCCGACTAACCAAATAGGTTCCCAACAGCATCGCAGCCGTTGGATACACATCGTTTTGGCCCATTGCCAACATAAATAACGCAGTTGGCGACCAAGCCCACATTACCCAAGCCAAGCGGCCTGCAACCCGTTGCACAATCCAGCCAATCAACAGATCAAATGGTAAATAGAGCAGTTTAAACAAAAAAACCGCCCGCATTGGATTGGCAATTTCCCAGGTTGAAGGCCATGCTTGGAGATCAATCAGCCCTAAGAGATCGTAGATTTTGGCCGCAAACCCGGTATACGCATAAAATCCATAGGGATAAGGAACCCAAACCGGCATTTCGATCACTCGCGGCCCATAGGTTGTATATAAATGCTCGTACACATTGAAATGGCCCTGAGCCACAAAATGCGCATGCCACGGCATATACAGCGCATCGTGTTGGCTTGCCAAGGGCATAATCAAAAAGCGCGCCAGATAGCCAGCCAGAATAATCCAGCCCAAAGGAGCAAGTTTAGGCAACGAACCTAATCGATATTTCATTTATTAACTCGCTTTTGTAATGCTTAGCTTGAGCGCCGCAATGCTTTGAGCAAACGCAGCAGTCGGCCCGATTCAAGCGTGTTGATCTGGGTTTCAAGCTGGGCAATATGCGCATTTTTGCTGGCAAGCGTTGCTTCAAGCGTCGCCACATACTGCTGAAGATCGATGGTCGTGGTGGTTAATGGTGGAATCTGGGCCTGAGTTTCACGCAGCTGGGTTGTCAATTCAGCATTGCGCATGGTCGCTTGCTGCAAATCATACAACAACCACGCTGGCGGTCCTAAACGAGCCATTAACGCCTGTGGATGGCAGGCATAGACCGTCAACATACGATATTCCGGCGATTCATCGCAATAAAATACACACAAGCCAGCTTTGGTGACTAAGCTGATGAGCGTTGGCGCAGTAAAATACAAGGTATGCACAACGCTCAAAAGGCTGCCAGCTTGCCCATCGTCAATAAATTGATCGCGAAATTGATAGGCTGGCACTTGAATCGCCAAAACACCTTCTGGTATGAGCGCGGCGGCAAGTTCTTGTACAAACGCTAATGGCTCGTGCAGATGCTCAAGCACATGCCAACAGGTAATCAGATCGAAGGCTTCAAGCTGGGCAAGGCTGGTGGGATCGCTATAGACCGTCAAGCCGTAGCGTTGGCGGGCAATTTCGGCGGCCACTGGCGAAAGTTCAATCCCAACTGGTTGCCAGCCACGATGTTGCGCAGCCACCAACAACAACCCGCGATTACAGCCAAGATCAAGCACTCGCCCAGGCTTCAACTGACCATGCTGTTCAATATGGGCAAGAATGCTGGCTTTTAATGCAATTTCTTGCTGCTCTGTGGCCTCGCTATAGGCATAGACCTCGCTTTGATTTTCGAGCAAGGTGGTGCTTGCAAGGGTCAAACGCGGATTAAGATAAATTTGAGCACATGTGCAACACATGTACAAATTTAAGCCTTCAGCAATAAATGTTTCTGGTTGCTGCCAAACCAAATCTGCTTGGGTTGCGCCACAGCTTGGGCAGGCCTTGAGGGTTTCAGTTGGCATTGGTTGCAATTGCATGGCAGAGCATCCCATATAAATTAAATTTCTGCGGCGATTGGTGTAGATTGAGCAACTTCAGAACGCAACATGCGCCACCAAAAAATCATGATGCTCGCATAAACCACAAGCCAAATAGGAATAAAAAGCCAATCATTACGAATGTGTTGGGTTAATTGGCTCATAGCTTTACCCAAACTTAATTCATGCATCGGCATAAATGGTAAAATACCAGCAATCGTTTCATCGCCATAGCTAAATTTCTCTTTATTTGAGCGATAACCCAAATCGAGTTTACGATTTAATTCCCTAAGTTGCAAACTAAGCGTATATGGTTGGTTAAATGTAGCCATTGGTGGATAAATAACGTTATAGCCAACATATTCCCAAACATCGCCTTTTGGTGCGGTTAATGGAGCACAACGTGTTTCCTGAATCGTTGTAACACAGCCATTAATGCTAGGATAATTATTACTTGGTTCTCTAAATTGAACGGCAAAACCAGTTAATGCTGTTTCAGAACCAGTGAATGTTTGGGCAACTGTCGGCGCATTTTGATTTAATTGAATCGATAAATGGGCTTCGGCAAACGCTGGGGAGGGAATAACCATGCCTCTCGTTAACAAGATCGCTGCAACAATAACCCCAATATTAACAACTAAGGGTATTGGCAATAAACGCAGCAATGAGCTAGCTGGTTGCGCCAAAGGTTGCGCTTGGCGGACGCGATATAAACAATAGACCGCTAAACTAAGCACAAAGCCAAATAATGCCAATTGAAAGCTTTGGATAAATCCTTCAAAACGGGTAAATAGTTGGGCGAGTAATGGTGAGCGAAGGGATAATGCATGCACTGGATGCATAAAAGTAAATTCGTTAACTAAATAGCGCGATAAACCGATGTTAATATCACGGCTTTTACTAAATATCTGAATCACAAATAAAAATTCTGCCAAAAACCAAATGCTGATATAGCGATAGCCAAAGCGTAGAGCAATAACAATAGCAAAAGGAATAAACCAATAGAGCCAATAGGTTGGAATATGAATCCACAAAAAGAACATTGCCATAACGGCTACCGCAACCCACCACGCAGAATCGCTGACCCATTTTCGCCGATAATTCAAGAGAAAGATCAGCAAGGCACTGTATGAAAATAAAAAGAATGATACAGGTTCGCTCAGTAAATTTGATTCATTAAATATCCGCGTACCTTCAGGGTTAAACAGTACTCCAGTAATATAGGCTTTGCTACTTAAGAATGGTAGCGATAAGAGCACAAATGGCAATATGCCAATCACAAAAAGTAAAATTCGCCGAGTCCACGATAGATTAAGCAATAAAATTAATGGTACAACCAAAAATAATGGAATCATCTTGAATGATGCGCCAATGCCTAAAACAAGCATTGCTTGCCAAGCTCGTCGCCATTGAATTTTTTGCTCGCTTGCTGCTAGCGCTTGACCAACCAAAGCAGTGCCAAGTACCATCGAAGCAGTCGCATACACATCGTTTTGGCCCATTGAAAGCATATATAAGGCAGTTGGTGAAAGTGCCCACATAATGAGTGCACTTATGCCGATATAGCGTTTCAAGGCCCAGCCAATTAATATATCAAACGGCAAATAGATCAATTTAAACAGAAAAACAGCCCGCATTGGGTCGGCAAGTCCCCATGGCGATGACCAATTACTGATATCGATTAAGCCAAGCAGATCGTAGATTTTCGTCCAAAACCCAGTATAAGCATAAAAACCATAGGGATATGGTGCCCAAACCGGAATATTGATAACGCTATCGCCATAGGTATTTAGTAGATGCTCGTAAACATTGAAATGGCCTTGAGCAACAAAATGCGCATGCCATGGCATAAAAAGCACATCGTTATGTCCAGTTACAGGCATTATCAATAAACGTGCAGTATAGCCAAGCATAACCAAGAAGATTGGTGCAAACTTAAGCAATAACGCACGATTAAACCATTTCGGCATACACTCTTCCTCATTATCTATAGACGGATAACGAATATACCAAGCATAAGCAACGATCGCCGTTGATCGTTGCTCAATGCTTTAGCGCCAACTACGAAATTGAGCCTTAGCTCGATCGTACATCCAACGGCCATATTGTTTGGCTTCGAGGGCAAGATGATTAAACTTGCCAGAACGAATTAATTGCAAAGTTTTCTTGCTCCGTTCTTGCCATGTTTTCTTGGGTACAATCAAATTATGCAGACGTTCGGTAAATTCGCTTAATAGAATATATTCGCTATTTGCCAGCGCTTGTTGGGCACGCAAAAAGTCAACCTCGGGCGTTGCGCTGCGCTCACGGGTATCGTAGGCAGCGGCATACAAAACGCGACAACATAGCTGACCAAGTTGCGGCATATGGTTGAAGCTCAGCGAGCCACCAACCGCAGCCCGAAAATCAAAGCGAATACTTGAGCCGTTGGTCGAACTCACGACAAAATGCAAGGCTTGATTGCGGCTGGCAGGCAAGGCTGGAAAATCAAAATGCAGCCACTGTTGATCAACGCTGCTCGATTCCACATCAACCAAGCTGCGATTGGGATTAATCAGCGCATCGTAAATCTGTAACCGCCACGAACCGCTGGCAGGTTGCGCCAAAGCAACTTCAAAGCCGCAAACACCATCGTGTTGGCAAACCAAGCGCTGGCCAATATTAAAATCGGCGTTCAAGGCCGCACTCACGCCATCACCTTGCAAATGTTCGTGATCGGTCAGCAAGCGTTGGTTGATCACCCCAGAAGCAGTTGTAACCAGTTTAACTAGGGCTTTTTCGACCTCGCGGGCTGAGCTTTCCCAGCGCAAGGTTTTGGCATGCTCAAGGCCAGCTTTGATCAAGCGTTGGCGCAATGGCTCATCGCTCAAAACGCTTAACAAGGCTTGGGCTAGTGGTTTTGGCTCTGCTGTCGCCAACAAGCCGGTTTTGCCGTGGGTCACCAAAAAGTGATTTGGCGCGAGATCAATATCGACCACCGGACAGCCCGATGCCATCATTTCTGGCGGCATCAACGAAGGGTTGGTCGACGAAATCACCAAGCCCAAGGTGGCCGAAGCATACAACTCAGCCAATTCTTCTGGGTTTAAAATGCCCATGGCGGTAAATTTGAACGGCGCAGAGAAATGTTTGAGATGTTTATCGCCAAAGAGCACAATTTCAACATCAGGCCGTTGCTCTTTGACAATCGCCAAAGCCCGCATGCCCAAATCAAAACAGCGCCGTGGCGTTGATGGCCGCGCATAAAAAATAACCCGCGGTTTTTTGGTCAACAACTTAGGCCGAGGATAGTAGCGTTCGTGCTCGACGGCAAAATCAAATGGAAAAGTTGTAGCCTTATATTGCTCGTGCAAATGTTTGGCCAACCAATGCCCCAAGGTAATACAGGGCCAACCTTGCTTATAGGTTGCCTCGGCGCTCAGCCATTCATCGCCCATGGCATAGAAAAATGGCTCGAAATCTTGCACGAAATAGGCCCGCGTAATCGCCGGATCGCACATATCAAAGCCTTGGGTCGTCGTCCATTGGGTTGCCAAAACAATATCAAAGCCCTTAATTTCTTGCGGCCAAAAATAAATTGGCGCATGCACCACGCCAAAATAGCGTTGCACAAAATGTTCAGGCCGATCCAGCGCCTCGGTTGGGTAATCGCTGGGATTCATAAAGATAACTTGCTCGTGGCCGAAGCTCGCCAAGAGATTAATAATTCGAAAAATATTGGTATACCCGCCAGAACCAACAATCGGTGCCGTCAGCAACCAAGCGATTCGCAGGCGAGGATGTTCAGTAACTTGCATAACTCGGTTCTATCCTTTACGGTTTACAAGACGTTTAAGCAGCCCTTTAGCTTTGCCACTCAACTGCATCAACATGCCATTGGCGATGTTTTGCAGCTGAATTTCTAATTGGTGGGCATAGGCTTTGGCTTCTGCATTGCCACGCTCAAGCTCTTGAACGCGATAATGTAAATCTTGATTGCTGGTAATTAGGCCATCAATGTGCATCACCAACACTTCGGTGCCATTCGATAACGATTTATTCGCGCCAAGCAACAGCGCATTGCTCTTGATCAACGACATTTGGCGGGCATACATCACCCAAACTTGAATCAAGGCATTATGTAATTCGCGACTGCGAGCTTTGGGCGTGTAGCGCTCGTGAACATCAGCCAAGGCTTCGCGCCCCAAGCGTTGGCGCAACTCGGGATCAGTTACCAAGGCTTCAAGTGCTGCAATCCATTCCGTTTCATCTGCCGCAAGCATGCCATTGACCCCGTGGGTAATCGCATGAGCAAAGGCTTCAATTGGTGTAGCAATTAAGGGCACGCCCACCAAGCCTGCTTCCATATATTTGACTTCGCTCTTGGATTGGCAAAATGGATTATCAAGCTCCAATGGTGCGAGTGCAAAATCAACCGCAGCAATCTCATCGGCCAATTGTTCGAGTGGCACGAGATCGCGGCGCTCAATCCGCGCAGCAACGTCATTGAAGGCTGACGATAATTGCAATGGCCCGACAATGCGCAAGCGCACATGCTCGTGCTTGGCCAAAATATGCAAAATCGCTTTTTCAACTTGCTCAAAATCGCGATTATGGGTTGCAGTGCCGCTGAAATAGCCAATTACAACCTGATCATTCGCTTGAGCCACAGGCTTGGCTTGGCGTTGCGCTGCAATCGGCGCAGCATAATTGATTTGGTTTTGGCTTAGTGCATTGCGCACCACATAGGCATTGAGATCTAAAGCACGCACCTGTTCGGCCAACGGTTCGGTCGAAACAATCACTGCATCGCACAGCATCATTGTTTTGCGATAGCGCTCAACACCATCGCGATAGAGCGCAACCTCATCGGCGGGCCAATCTTTAATTGCATCGATATAGTGCAGTAAATCGGTGCGGAACACCAAATCATCAGTATCAAAAATAACTGGATGCCCAAGCGCCTGATGGGCATTGATTAATGCTTCAATGTTCGAATCGAGCGCCACTCGATGCAAAATTAAAATGCCAAATTTAACGCTATCGGCAATTTTAAATGGCTCGTTATAGAGGCTAGTAACGCCGCTATACATCTCAAACCATTCGAGTTGTTCTTGGCGATGGCGGCAACGATAATTGCCTGCATTGCCAATATCGCAGCCAGTAATCATATGCACCGTGCGATCGGTAAAATACAAATCGCGCTGAAATTGGCTAATTAATGGTTGGCTGGCTGGCTGAATAGCATTGGTTGAAAAACGTTGAATAATGGTTAACAGCAGCGCTTCATATTCGGCGGCGGCGGCGGCAATCGTATAGTGGCTTTGCACATGTTCATATGCCGCTTGGCCAAGCTTTTGGCGCAAACCTGCATCGGCAATCAAGCTGCGCAGATGGCTGGTCCATTCCGCTTCAGTAGCGGCCAAAAAGCCATTGTTACCATGGCTAATCGCTTCGGCAAAGGCGGGAATAGGGCTAGCCACGACTGGCAAGCGTAACGCCGCTGCTTCCAAATATTTTAATTCGCTCCGGCAGCGGGTAAAGGCATTTTCCACATCCAAGGGAGCCAAAATAATATCGGCCTGCGCCATCAGGCTTGGCAATTCTTCCAGCGGCACAAACGGCAATTGCTCAATTTGGGCAGCAACGGGAGCCAAAACCTCAGGCAGCGTAATTTTGCCACCCAAAACGAGGCGCAACTTGGGGTTTTGCTGCAAGAGGCTCAATAAACTGGGCGCGATCAAGCGCAAGTCAGCATCGTGCGAAAATGTGCCGCTAAAATAGCCAATTGTCACATGCTCATGCGCTTCGCGGGCTTGATACGCTGCTTCGCACCAGGTCAACCAATCGTCGCCAAGCACATTGCGATGCGTCCAAACGGGCTTATTAAAGGCTTTTGCCGCCTCGGCAAGCGGGGTTGTGCTGACAATCGCAGCCTGACATTGCTCAAAAACGGGCACATTGCCCAGCACATAGGCGCGCCAAAATTGACGTTCGAAGCCAGTGCTTTCGGCGACAATCGGCATCGAATCGACCAAACGTGGGTCAAACAGCAGATCGTCGGTTTCATAAACTAATGGCTTGCCTGCTGCTGCTTGCTTGACGGTTTCCCAAAAATGGCTTGCTTTGGGCCGATGGGCAATCACCAGATCGGCAGTCGCAATTGCTGAAATAACCGCCGAATCGGTCTGGTTAAACAATTGAGCTTTGTGCCCGCGTTGCTTTAATTGATCAATTGCATGCTGACAGCGATAGCGCTGGGTTTCGCCGCCACAACCGCTCCAGAAAACGACGTTTAATTGACGCTGACTCATTAACGAAATTTCCTCCAAAGCTGGCGTAAACGATCAGTTATGCGTTGTGGTAGCGAGCGATTAAGCTGCTGTTGAACCAAGCTATGTTGCCAGTGTAGATACTCAAGTTGGGCTTGTACGCCGCGTTTTTCAGCCTCAAGCTGCGCAGCCAACACCGATGCATCAAGCAAACGCCGCTCTAAATCGTGCATCTGATCAAAGCTGCTTGCTTGCAGGGCCAGTTGTTGCTGCAATTGCTCAAGCTGCTGGCTTTGTGCCTGCTGGTGCTGTTTGAATTCAGCAAGTTGAGCAGTGAGGTCTTGCTGAAACAGCACCGTATCGTAGGCTGTGCTGGTCAAAACAGGCAAAACGATGCTCAACAAATCGCTCGCAGGGTCGGTTGGCGTAGGCTGGAGTGAACGCTCGACCAAGGCTTGTAGGCTGGAATCCAGCTGACCGTTGGTGGCAATTAAATAGATTTTGCGGTAGCCAGGCCCGCGCTGGTCGTAGGCATAAAAGCGTTGATTATACAGCGCATCGAAATTGGCGTGCATCGCATCGCGTTGGTTTTGGCGAAACAATAAATGTTTCAGCACCATCAATAATTGCCAATGTGGCAAGTAGCCGCTTTCAAAGGCCAGATAATCAAGCTGCTCGGCGGCGAGCCACGCCTCAACCAAGGCCGCTTGGGGCAAGCCATATGCAACATGCTCATCGAGCATGGGATTGTGCATCTGCAATTGGCTCAGATAGGCGCGCAACATCGCTTCGGCAGTGGCTACATTGGTTAAATTATGCGGTGCTGCCAAAAAAACCGCTCTGCTGGCAACCCGCCGCAGTTCGGCCAAAAAACTATTGCGGCCAGAGAGCGGAATATGCTCAAGCGTATCGCAACTAAGTACAATATCAAAAGCCAGATCATCAAAGGGCAACTTGGTGCCATCAGCCTGCTGATAACCAGCACCCACATACTCAGCAGTATCCACGACCAAGGTTTCATCGGCGGGGAAAAACGCTTGCAACGGCATCACACCATTGCGCGGCGGAAAAAAGCCGCCAACATCAAGAATCCGCCAGCGCTGATCGTGTGCGCCAGCAGCTTGTTTTAATAAAAATATCGCTTCAGCACTCACCCGATAGCGCTGATATTGATCAAAGGGCATTGCAAGCAGGGCATCGGAATTCCAATGCTCAAGCACAGGGATCATGGTCATTCCTACCCTTTCCAAAGTACACCTACAAAATGCGAATTATAGCATACTCTTTGACAGGCAACACGTGTGCCGAATCAATCGCGTAGCACTGCGTGATTAATAAAATAAGCACGAGAATCTGCATATTGTGCTTGTCAATTTAATAATTCTCGATTTGTATTTTAGCGAAATTCAGCACATTGTGATGGAGGATCGAGCTTTGCGTTACAGCGACTCATACGCCATTGAAGTTGAATCAAGCGATGGGTTTCAGTAAAATCGCCATAGAAAAAATCATGATATTCGTACTTAGTACCAGAAGTAACATTTTTCATTTGAACCAAGGCTGAAATATAGACTCTTGGTTCGCTTAGTTCAAGATCGGGCATTGTTTGCTGATGACCTGATTTTTTAGCAAGCATGCTCAATGGTGTATCAAATGAGGCAAGCATAACGCTTTTTCGATACAGCAGTGACAATGTTTGATTAGAAACACGATCAATGCTTGTTTGATCAAGATAGAGGATTTTGATCGTCGTTTGACTTAATAACGCATCTAATGCTTCAGGCGATGAAACAATTGCAATTCCAGCAATCGAATGCGCAGCGTCAAACGGAGTTTCCGAAAAGTAAATTGTATCAATTGGGGTTGTTGGCGTGGGCGGTGGCGATGGAGCAGCAGGCTGCGCAGTTTGACAGCCAACCAAACAGCTGAATCCCAACAGAAATCGCAGTAGCCAACGTCGCATCCAAGCACCTCCTCACCCATTCAGTTACCTTGTCATGCTAGCGCAGCAACGATTGCTTGTAAAGAATAGTGAGGCAATTAACCACATTTCAAGCAGTTATGATGAACAATCGCTTGTTTGGGCGTAGAATACTGCTTGCTGTATGGCTCAATGCTTGGGTTAGTAGCCTTGCAATTCAGCCATTTGATAAGGAGCCACACCCTTGATCCAGTAAGGTTCGATTACACGGCAATCAAGGGGGTATAAGCGAGATACAAATAAAGTGCGATTATTGTCCATACTAGCGATAGAAGCAAGACCCATCGTTTTATGGTATACAACTGAGGTTTTGGAGAGCGCTCAATCACAAGTATTATGCTGTTTGCAATGAATGATAGTACGAGCAATCCCAATGCAATCATATCATAGACACTGAAACCGTTAAAGGGATTCGAGCCTCGAAGGACATCCACCATAACAGCCAAACCATTTACCATAAGCGGTATGCAAATCAGACTTGTCCACAGCACTATACTCCATATTCGTATGGGATACGTGGTTTTTGGCGCATTATTGTCGGGAACATGATAGTTCATATATCCTCATAATTAATTCAGCATGCACCATCATTATCGTAGATAGTGGATGTTAATACGAGGTTCCATCAAACCAATACAAAAACTGTATCATTGCTCATCAATATAGCATTGCGGCCATCCAGCCCCACGCCAACTTTTAAATGGTATCGTCCATTCTGTATAATCAAATACTTGCGTTCGCAAGAGCCACAAAAATGCAGCTGATGCCGCCATAGAAAAAAGGACTGCTTGTTGCAAAAACAAAAATGCAGGCCGTTGATCACTGCCTCGATTTCCGTTTTTAATAACTGTGGTCTCATTCCAAAACGAGATTAATAAGGATTCAGCGGCAGAAATTGCATCAAGTGTGAACATCGTATCATGGGCTTCAAGCGCAATAAATACCCACCAAAGCGGTTTCTTTTGTTGATGTCCAGAGAATCGCACATGAAATTCATCAGACTTACCAATATAAAGGCTATCTTCAAGCCGCAAGAAATATAACCCTCGGCGATGGCGAAAGAGATTTGCGTTTGGCATGTCCTTCCCAACTGTAACACGAAATGTTGGAATTGCGGGATCTCGTACTGTGATAAGAAATGCATGATGTGTTTGTTCATTACTCGTAATAGGAACTGTATCAATAACAGGCGACCACGATAATTGGCGGACAATGCGATGTGAGGGCAAATACAGTAGTCGCCATTCAGTTTTCCAAATCATCTCAGTGGGAGCGGGGGGTGTATTTTTGGCTGATAGCAATCCTTGCTTTCGCAACTTTTGAATAAAATCATGGGCAGCCCCACCAGTAGTATTGAACAAGGGTAAGCCAAGATCAGTACGAGCTGCTTGAACTTGTTCCGTCACAATATCTTGAACTCGCAATTCTTTTTGAGCAATATACAATTCCCACGCTAGTATTCGCAAAAAAAACAGCAGTTACCGGATTAGAATAAGTAGCAATTTTCATAAATAATTATCCATATTCATATGTTCTACCCTTCGTCTTTCGATGGGCAACACATACCAATCACTTCAGTTAGTAGAACAATTTTATCATATTACAATCTCATAACAGCGTATCGTTATAATAAATTCTATCCATCCATGGGTAACACTGCCATGATAAATAGTATGTATTACCAAAGCAATGACTTAGTGTGGAGCCAAACCCTATGAAACTGCAATGTGCAATTCTTGACGATTATCAACAGGTCGCCTTAACCATGGCCGATTGGTCAGGTATCGCCGATCAGGTTGATGTACGGGTCTTTTCAGAGCATTTTAGCGATCAGGCTGCGTTGGTGCAGGCAATTGGCGATTGCGAAATTGTGGTAATGATGCGCGAACGAACACCATTCAAAGCCGATTTGCTGGCCCAATTGCCCAAACTTAAACTGCTGGTCACCACTGGCATGCGCAATGCCTCGATTGATCTGGCTGCTGCCAAAGCCCAAGGCATCATCGTTTGCGGCACAGCCACCTACCCAGAACCACCAGTCGAAATAACTTGGGCACTCATTTTAGGTTTGGCGCGCCAGATCGTGCCCGAAAATTTAGCTTTTCGCAATAATGGCCCATGGCAACACACGATGGGCATGGATCTCGCTGGCCAAACGCTGGGCTTGTTGGGTTTAGGCAAACTTGGCAGCAAGGTTGCGCTGATTGCCAAGGCCTTTGGCATGCACGTGCTGGCTTGGAGCCAGAATCTCAGCGCTGAACATGCACAAGCACTTGGCGTACAACGCGCCGAATCAAAAGAGCAGCTGCTAAACGAAAGCGATATTGTTTCGATTCATCTTGTGCTCAGCGAGCGCACTCGTGGTTTAATCGGCGCTGCTGAATTACAGCAGATGCGTCGCACAGCCTATTTGATTAATACCTCACGCGGGCCGATTGTCGATGAGGCAGCGTTAATAAGTGCGCTTGAACAAGGCTGGATCGCTGGCGCAGGCTTAGATGTTTTTGATCAAGAGCCGTTGCCCGCCGATCATCGGTTGCGCCGCTTGCCCAATCTGCTGGCAACGCCGCACTTGGGCTATGTCACGCAGCGCAATTATCGGGCCTATTTTGGCGAAGCGCTAGAAGATATTCAGGCCTTTTTGGCTGGTTCGCCACTGCGTCAAATCAATTAATAAGGTTAGTGTTGATCGTCTATTCTATTTGCGCCAACAGTTGCCCCTCGACCAGAATGCGGTCGAGGGGTTTTGCGTCGCTGAGCTTGGCGGAAGCATTGGCTGTAACGGGCTTGTAACGTAGGCGCTGTATGCTTGCTGCATCAGTTGATGTGAGGTGAATTCAATGCAAACATTTTTTCAGCAATTGCGCCAGCCCAAACAAACCCTAGCCGACCAGCATGATCAGCCAGCCCAGCAATGGCCATATCGGGCGTGGTTGCAACATGCTGGGCTAGCAGTCGGCGGCTCGCTGATCTACGGTGGCTCGCTTCAGCAAGCAGTGCCGCAATGGTCGCGGCGTGGCGCGGCTGGTTGGCTGACAATCTCGGCGGGTGCTGGCTGGTTGGCGCTTGGCCCAGCGCTCGTATTGGCCAGCAGAGGGCGAATTAATAGCTGTATTCAGGCATGTTTGGTGAGCATGAGCTATGGCGAAACAATTCTATTAATTGGCGCTTTGCTCAATTATGTGCTCAAAACCCAAGCTTATGCCCAACAACGCAATCTGTTGCTCGTGTTAATCGCCAACATTACTATGGCCAGCACGTTGGCCGAGCAACTAAGCGTGATTAAATTGGCTCGTTGGCAAACCTGGCTGCTGTGGATGCTGCTGCTGAATGGCACAGGCGCAGTTTGCTTTTATCGTTTGCGCCATCTTTTAGCGAAATGAGGCTGCTGATGCCACTCCTGCATAACCCAATCACTATGCAAGGCCAAATCGACCAATGCTGGCTTTTGACCTATCGCATGCCGATCGATCAGTTTCGCGCCATCCTGCCAGCAGAATTAACCGCCACCGAATATCAAGGATACGGTTTTTGGAATATCGTAATATGCCATGTTGCGCATATGCGTCCGTGGTTTGCGCCGCAAGCAGTGGGCGTTAACTATTGGCATGCGGCGTATCGAATTTATGTCAATCTAAAAACACCATTTGGTATACAACAAGGCCTGTATTTTGTACGTAGCGATTGTGATAATAGGCTGTTGGCATGGGCCGGCAATCTCGTAACCAATTTCAACTTTCATTCCACGCCCATCATTGTTAATCGTTCTGTAAAGCAAACAAGTATTTCAATCAAGAGTACGATCGCAAACGCGCATGTGTTGATCGATCAGCAGCAGCCAGCAACGCTTGCTAGCGATTCAACATTTGCGAGCCTTGAGCAAGCAGCTAAACTGCTTAAATATCCGGCCCGTGGGATTGCGATTAGCAAGCCAGGTGAAGCCAACATTGTGAGCATTGAACGTGATGAAGCTGCATGGCAACACAGCTTGCGCCATGTCCAACAGGCTGATTTTCAATTGCTCAAGCAGTATCCAGTACAACCAGAAATTTGCTATGAAATTCAGCCAATCGCCTATCGTTGGCTGCGTGGCTATCGTCGCAAGGTGCTCATGACTGAGCAATGAGGTGCGCAATGCGAATTTTTCTGACGGGAGCAAGTGGCTTTATTGGGCGACATGTGGCCGCTGAATTAAGCAATGCCGGCCATCAATTAACCTGCCTGGTGCGGCGAGCACCAACAATTCAAGCAGATCCAGCGATTCAGTATCTGGTGGCTGAGTGGCTTAAACCTGAACAGTGGCTCGATCAATTGGCTGGCCACGAGATTGTGATCAATTGTGTGGGAATTTTGCGCGAAACTCGCCAAGCCAGTTTTCAAGCAGTGCAGGCTGACGTGCCAATTGCCTTATTTGAAGCAGCCGCCCAGCACAAGCTGCAAAAAATCATTCAAATAAGTGCCTTGGGAGCGGATGTTACAGCAGCGCAAGCCTTTGTACGCAGCAAAGCGTTGGCCGATCAGGCCTTGAGCCAGCAAGCAATTCCGTGGGTTGTGTTGCGACCAAGTTTTGTCTATGGCGCAGGCAGCTATTCAATGCGGCTCTTTCGCCGTTTGGCCAAGCTGCCAATTACGCCAATCTTGGGGGATGGCGGCTATCAGGTGCAACCAATTCATATTAACGACCTTGTACGAGCGATTAAATTGTGCGTTGAACAGCAAGCAATTGCCAATTGCACAATTGAGGCTGGTGGCGAGCGGATGAATTTTCACCAACTGCTCGCACGCTTGGCAGCGAGCCAAGGCCGCAAATTACGCCCATGGTTTGTGCCAAACTGGCTAAGCCAACTGCTTGCCACTATTGGCACAGCGACAGGTTTGGGGCCAATTAATCGAGCTGAATTAAGCCTGCTGCTACAAGGCAACATCGCCGATTTAAGTGCCTTTCGCCATTATTTTGGCTTTGATCCACGCCCATTTCAGCCACATGGCTAAAACCAAAAGCCCATGGTCTAGCTAGTCCCATGGGCTTTTGATCTGATATTGAAGTTAGGGATTTCAGGATCACTTGAACATTTCCACACACCAAGCGGTCATCCGACCACTTATTCCGTCAAGGCGAAAGAAGAACTATTGAACAGCTTTGTAGATATTGATCCGGCCACAGGTCCAGCGTGAGCCAGTCCCACTGATTTGGTCGGAGCTTGAGCAGATTTTGCTCTTGATTTGGCTATTGCTCAAGCCTTGTGATGACAACAAGCCAGCCAAACCAGCAACGTGCGGGGTAGCCATTGAGGTACCGCTGATCGTGTTATAGCCGCTGCCAATCCAGGTTGAGTAGATGCTCGAACCAGGGGCAGCAACTTCGACCCAGGTACCATAGTTGGAGAACGATGAACGAGCATCGGTCGATGTGGTTGAAGCAACCGCGAAACAGTTGGTGTAGGCTGCTGGATAGGCGCTGGTGGTGCTTGAGGTGTTGCTGTTACCAGCGGCACACGCCAAGAATACACCTTTGCCCCAAGCGAAGTTGACAGCATTTTGCAATGCGGTCGAACCGCCGCCACCAAGGCTCAAGTTGATGACCTTCGCGCCATTGTTAGCAGCGTAGGTGATGCCGTTGGCCACACCAGCCAAGGTACCGCTACCGCTGTTGTTCAACACGCGAACGCCCATCACACGGCAGTTGGGGCAGGTGCCTGCGCCGCCGGTGCTATTGTTGGTTTCAGCAGCAACCGTCCCAGCGACGTGGGTGCCGTGGCCGTTACCATCAGTTGGCGTTGAGTCATTATCAATGTAGTCATAGCCAGCAACGACTTTGGCATCCAAATCAGGGTGATTGCTTTGAATCCCAGTGTCAACGACCGCAACAACAACACTGCTGCTACCACGGGTAATATCCCAAGCAGTGTATGCTTGCGTTACACCCCAAGCCCATTGTGAGCTACGACCTGGGTCGTTTGGTGTGTAGGTTGAAGCATAGATAAAGTTGGGTTCGGCGTATTCGATGGAGTCATTTTTGAGCAAGCTTTCAACCAGCGCCGTGCGCGAAGCCAAGCTATCGTTGCTCTTCAGGCTGGCAAATTCGACAACTTCTGCATCGAGAGCTTCGATGCGATCGATTTGCACAGCACCTAAAGCACTCAAGGTATTGGTGCGATTGGCTTTGGTGGTTGAATCCTTGAATTTGATGACGAATTGACCAGGAACAGCAGGGGCATTGAGGTCGAGACCAACGGCTTCGCCAATGTCGACGGGTTTTTCTACATCACGTGACTGTGCGAACGATGAATTTGAGCCAGCAAACGCACTAACCGCTAAGATCAACATGCTCGAAACAAACAGACGCTTCAAAGGTGCCTCCTCAACATGTGGGTTATTTAACCAAAATCGTGCAGTACCAAACCAACAGCGGCTGTACCTACACCTATTGCACATCGTTGTCATGAAGGATCGGTGAGGCCGATGATCCTGATGTTGCGTCCTCCTTACGCAGTCAGCAAACTACCCTAACAGTACGATCAAGCTCCATATCAGTGGATTAGTTATATCTTAAAGGATCTTAACAGATTTGTCAAAAAATTTTAACAATCATTATGCAGATATGTTAAAAAGCGCTTAAACGGGTTTAAGCATACTCCTAGAGCAGGCTAACATAAAACCTACTATCTAGTATCGTAAAAATGGGCTAGTTAACTTGTTCGTAAATTATGACGAATTTAATCAAGATTGATCAGCTAATTCAATTTTTTCGTCTGACGCTACTTTCGCATGCTCCATGGGCAGAAGGATCATCCAATGGAAAAACCACTTAACAATGCACAGGGTCTGGTAAACTCCGTCGGATATTCCCGCCGTGATTTTCTACGTTTAGGTGGGCTAGCTACGCTTGGCCTCTTGGCAAGCTGTGGCACGACCCAGGCCACGCCTGTGAACACCGCCACCCCAACCAAGCCCAAAATTGGCTTGGTGATGAAGTCGCTAAGCAATGAGTTTTTTCAACAAATGCAGGCTGGCGCTGAAGAATATGCCCGCCAAAATGCCACCAGCTTCGATTTCATGGCCACAGGCATTAACGACGAGCGCGATTTTGCGACCCAAATTGCCGCCCTTGAGCGCCTGATTACCGAACAATATGATGTGATTGTGCTTGCTCCAGCAGATTCGGTGGCCTTGGTCGCACCTGTTGCCAAAGCAATCAAAGCTGGCATCGTGGTGATTAATATTGATGTTGCGCTCGATGAGGCGACCAAAAAAGCCGCAGGCATCGATCTTGCCTTCTTCGGTCCAGATAATCGGGCTGGCTCCAAAATGTCGGGCGACGTTTTAGCCAAAGCCTTGGGGGTTGGCGGCAAGGTCGCGATTCTCGAAGGCAATCCCGAGGCTGATAATGCAGTGCAACGCCGCTTGGGCTTCGATGATGCAATAGCCGATGGCAGCCTGAAGCTTGTAGTAGCAGAAAGTGGTCACTGGGAAACCAGCGAAGGCCAAAGCATCACCGCCGCTTGGCTCAAAAAATACCCCGACCTGCAAGGCATTATGGCGGCCAACGATTCGATGGCCTTTGGCGCTGTGCAAGCGCTCGAAGCAGCAGGAATGCTCGATAAAGTCAAGGTCGTTGGCTTCGATAACATTCCAGCTGTGCAACCATTGATCAAAGATGGTAAAATGCTGGCAACGGTTGAACAATATGGGGCGCAAATGGCCGCAATCGGCATGGATTATGGCTACCGCACGCTCAAGGGCGAGAAATTCAGCGGCTGGATTCGCACTGAGCTGAAATTGATCACCAAAGATAATATCTAGCAACTATTCATCCAAATAGCATGGTTGTTTGAGACTCCAAGTTGCGTACTTGGAGTCTCGTTGTGGCATAAGCCAATGAGCAGAGGAGTGTTCAGATGAAGCGTTGGTTTTTGATTCTGGTGTTGGTTTTGGTGGGCTGTAGTCAGGCTCCAGCCGCAAATCCAACCCACGCCCCAACCCAAACTGCTGAGCCAACCCAAACTAAAGTCGTCAGTACCCTTAAAGGCTACGAGGTTGCAATTCCTGAGTCGTATCAAATCCCAACATTAGGTGATGCTTATACGGTTGGTTCCGATAAAAAAATTGATCAACTATTAATCAATTGGGATGAAGCAGAACCTTATACGCCTATTCTTGGCCGAAATGTGTTCATTAGTACAGATCGACTTAGTTTGGTGTATGCAACTATTAGTTCAAAGCTTAATAATCGTGACTGGGAGCGGATTAGCGGTCAAGGTGATGATCGCTATTCACATATCGTTTACAGTAAAACAGTCGATCAAATACCAGTTGCGATTACTGTTATCATGATGCTATTTGATTCTGAAGCCCATCCTGATCAAGTCTTAGTAATTCAAACATTAACGACTGATATTCCTGATGAACCAGAACCAACAGTGATACCAGCACCTAGAATTATTATCCCTGAAGGCTCAGTTAAATATGCACTTGAAGACTCGACATTAAGTCAATATTACACTATTTTACAGGAAGCAATCGTAACCGAATATCCTGATCAGGCTACTATTATTGAGCAAAAACTATTTAGTACAACATTTAGGATCGATGAATTACAAAAGTTTTATGATCAGATAGACTTAACTAGAATTCGGCTTTATGGAACAATCATTGATAGTGAATTTAACAATGTAATTTTAGGCTACAAGGAAACTGAAAGAACTAAACCATATACAATTAGTTATGCAATTCTTGATATACCCAGTCAAGGCAATTCATATCGATTAGTTCTAGCAACTGTTTTACAGTAACCAAAGATTATTTATTTAGTTGGATACCATAGCACTATGCGTCTTAAGGCTTTACTCGCTCTGCTTTTCCGCATCAAACACGCCGATGCCAATATACGGCGACGTGGCAAAGCAATCGTCGGCATCACCTTTTTCTTGGTTTGCTGTATTGTTTTAATTGGCATATTTAGCATTTTTGCTGCTGGTTGGCGCGAAACCACAGCGCTAATTAGCCCATTTGGCATTTTGGGCTTGGCAGCAATTGGGCTGGCCCGCCGTGGCTCAGCCAATAGCGGTGCAGGTCTCCTGATTGCAGTCACATTAATTGCCTTGGTAGTTGCGCCAGTTTTGGCCAATCGAGTTGCATTTACGCCATTTTTCTTTTTGTTACCAATCTTGATTGGCTTTGTGACGCTCTCGCCCCGTGGCTTGTTGGTTGCTAGCGCAGCAAGTTTGGCTGCACTTGGTTTATTAGCAGTATTAACTCAACATATTCCCCAAAGCTTGCCGCAAAATAGCGATGTATATGGCTTGGCCAGCACGCTCTTGTTGATTATCATTGGGCTGGGCTATGTTGGCTCTCGTACCACCCACCAAGCGATTTATGCCATGAATCTTGCGCAACAGCGTAGCCGCGAATTAACTTCAACGTTGCAAACCGAGCGCGATCAACTGAGCCAGCGCGTAGCCGAAAGTACCCAAGAATTACGCCAAAACTTGGCAAATTCGCAACACTTAATCGATCAACAAGCTCAATTATTAACGGAAAACGACCAACAACGCTCAACGATTCGCGCCTTGAGTTTGCCAATTTTGCCCTTGCATCAACAGATGTTGCTGGTTCCATTGATTGGTACATTTGATCAGGAACGCTTGCAGGATATTCAGCAGCAACTTTTAGCAGCAGTTGGCACCTATCGCGCCAAAATCTTGCTGTTGGATTTGACTGGCGTGGCGGTGCTTGATTATGCTGGGGCAGCCATGTTGCAGCGAATTGTGCAGGCTAGCAGCTTACTTGGCGCGGTAGTGGCCTTCATTGGGGTTCGGCCTGAGGCGGCCCAAGCCTTGGTCAGTATGGGCAATGAACTTGATAACGTAGCAGTTTTCCGCGATCTGCAAGCAGCAATTCAGCAGCATAGTCGGCTACTATTTAATCGCTAGCTTTTAGCCGATGACACGTTCAATTGATTAATGCTCGATATAGCGATCGATAATTGATTGCTTACTTAATCGAATATACGCAGGTAATTTCTGGGTTTCGATATACTGATCAATTGCCTGTAGAATCTGCTCACGAGGCAGCAACTCTGGCATAGATGTTTCGCCATGGTCTGCTTTAAACGAATACTCTATCATTATCTCAGGATGATCAACCTGTGGATCATAATGACTATCAAACTGCGTTCTACAATTCACAGCTTGGTGATCATCGGCTGTAAAAATCCCAAAATTAAAACAGCTTAGAGCATGCCCAACAATAAATCCGATATAACAAGCATCTTCAAATGCTAATTCAACGTAGAATGGATAATTTTTTTGCAGGGCTTGTAGCTCAAGTGCTTGAAGTTGAGCTTGGAATTCCGCTTGATTACGAGGATAAAAGACATCTCCATAGGATTCACCATATTCCCATTCAATCTTTTTTACAAAGTAGGTCATGCAGGCTGCTCCTCAGCAACCACAATGCCTAAACGGCCCAGCAACGCTCGATAATCGCCTGCTCGATAGCGAATTGGCGGCTTGCTAGGGCGATGCGAATCTGAGCCAGCACTCGTTAACAAGCTCCGTTGCGCTGCAAAAGTACGATATAGGGCGATTTGCTCAGGCGTATGCAATGGATACTCAACTTCAAGCCCATCCAAGGGCACTTCAGCCCACAATTGTTCAAGCAGCGCTTGATCAAAACAAACAAAGCCATCATCCCGACCTGGATGGGCCAAGATACACAGCGCGCCACTTTGCTGGGCAGCTGCAACCAGCGTTGCAATTGGCGTGGTGGCAAAATCGCAGCCAGCAGCCTGCATCAATTGCGAAAACTGGGCTGGAGCCAGATCAGGGTTGTGCTGTTTGACCAAGGCCGCGAAGGCATGCGGCTGGCTGGCCGAGGGTTGGCTCAAAATAGCATCACGTTGCGGTTGCATTTCGGCGGCTAAAAAGCCTGCGCCACAACAATAGGCATAAGCATTGGTGATGATTGTCTGTTGGCGTTGCTGCAGATCCGCAGCCAGCGTCGTTAGTGGATTTGGCTCGAGCGTAAAGCCGAAACACAACACGTCAACCATTTGTTCGCGCCAAACGCAGCTCATTTCAGCGGCAACCAAGAGCGGCATAGCCTCGGCCAAGGCCAATTCCTGCAACGATTGGGCAATCTCAGGCCGGTCGTGGTCGGTGATGGCGGCCAAACCAAAGCCTTCATGCTTGAGATAGCCTATTAATTCGGCTGCTTCCCATTGGCCATCGCTGGCAGTGGTATGCAATTGCAAATCGATGGCTGCATCGGCGGCTAAAACGAGGTTGGTGGTTGATAGTTTAGGCATTACCATTATTGGCCAATCTCCAATTGCAGCGTAACCTCATCACCTTCGTTGAGCTGTTCAGCCAGTCGAATCGGTTTTTTAATTGGCACAAGATACAGCCCATCTTTGGGAATTAATGAAGTGCTCCAACGGGTTTTGCCAATTTGCACGTGTGCTGGAATCACGCCCCAGCCGTAGGTCACCAAGCCAGCAATTGCTTTGATCGTGCGGCTCTCTTCGGCGGGCACAGTCACAAAATACCATGGTGCTGGCCCTTTCCAAAACCAAATTGGCCCAGTCAGCTCAATAATCATGGCACACTCCTGCTCAATTTAATCGTAAGAACCCATGCAACAACCTGCATGGGTTCTTGAATAAACCAAATAGTATTACGAACGGCTGAGTTGAGCAACTGCGGTGCGCAGGTCGGCTGCGGTCTGGACTGCGCTCAAATCGACTGATAGCGCCGTCAAGCTTTGGGCAACTTCAGGCCCAACTCCGACCAAGGTAACTGTCGCGCCCAACAGCCGCAAGCCATGGATCATACTTACTAAAGCTTGGGCCGCAGATTCGTCCATCATTGGCACGCCAGTAATATCGATCAAGACTTTCTTGGCACGCTCGCGTTCAACCCGCGATAAGATAATCGTGGTTGCTTGTTGCATGCGTTCGCCATCCAAACTGCCAATCAAGGGCATGACCAATACGCCTTTGAGAATTGGGATGACTGGCGAGGCAACATCGCGCAGCAATTGGGATAATTGTTGGCGTTCAGCCAATGAGTGTTCGAGGTTGGCTACCACTTCGTTGAGCCGTTGCATGGCTGCTTCGCGGGCAGCTTCTTTGGCCTCAGTTTCTTGGCGAGCAACCTGCAATGCAGCGGTCATGCTATTAAATGAGCTGGCCAATTGGCCAAGTTCGTTGCTACTTTCAACCTCAATCGGCTGCAAATCGCCATCAGCAACGCGGTTGGTCGCCCCAATCAGGCTGGTTAATGGCTTAACAAATTGGCGACGCAGAATCATGGCCATGCCAAAGCCAAACAGAACCAGTGCAATTAAGGCGAGGCCAATGTTCAGGGCGAGGCTCTGGTTGGTAATCGTGGCAATTTGGTTAGCAGTTTCTTGGGTGCGCTCAGTAATTTCATCCAATGGCGAAGCCAAACCCAAGGCCCAAGGAATGCCGCTAATTGCTGCATAGGCCACCACATAGCCGCGACCATCCATAAAGATCGTCGTCACGCCATCGCGGCCAGCTTGTAAATCGTTAATCATCGAAGATGCAGTGTTATTCGATTGATTGGTCAAAATTTGCTGCACAACGCCGCCTTGGCCAGCCTCAGTTACAGCAACAACCTCGCCCTTTTGGGTAATCAAAAAGGCAAAACTCGATTCATCAAGAATCAAGCCTTTGAGGTAAAACGCCAAGCGATCAAGGCCGACATCGACGCTAACCGTGCCCAAAAATTCGGCATTATCGTAGACTGGCGCAGCAACCGAAATCAAAGCTTGCGATTGATCAATCGACTGGTGGACTTCTGTCCAGGTCAAGGCGCGGCTGGGATTATTGGCTGGCAGACTTGCCACGTAGGCTGCTTCTTGGCTTGGTTGCCAATCAGCCGGTGGATCGTTGGGAGTCATGTTGGGGTAGGTTCGCAGCGTATTGGCAGTCAAATACGAGATGCGTACAATTTCGGGAACACTAATTTGCAAGCTTGGTAACACATCTTCGAGCCGTTGGCTATAGCCAATATCGGCCAGCGCTTGGGCCTGATCAGGATTAGCAATCACCAAGACTGTTGTTGCACCACTCGCATATTGGCGGCCATTACGCGCCACGCTCAACTCAGGCAAGCTTGGGCTTTGGGTGGTTGGTTGTTGCAGATAGGTGCGAGTGGTAACCGCCAACTGCTGCACAGCCCGCACTGTTTGGCCGGTGCTGGCAGCGTGGCTTTGAGCAATCCGCAGGAGATATTGTTCGGCTTGGGCTTGCAGCGCGGCGGTGCTATCGTTAGTGGCTTGGTTGCGCACAGCCACCAAGCCACGAGTATTAATCGCTAAATTAAGCAACGCCAACAGTGATGTTCCCAATAAGAGAATAACAATAACCTGCCTGCGTAAACTATGGAGCATCGTCCATCCTCCGCCTACAACAACCTAGTGCGACACACGCAGTGTCATTTTGAACGTTTCTGGTGGAATTGAAGTCGTTGGATCAAACGTTGTCAGTGATGTTGTGTCGATGACAAAGCTCTTGGGGCCAACATGGGCCATATACTCTTTGCCTTCCAAAATCCGCACCGTTTGATCAAGCGCAATCCGTGCAATGGTAACTGGTGGCGCTACCGCTGCTGCTTCAATATCGCCGCTTTGCAGCTCAGCATAGACTTCTGGGCTGATGTAATAGGCCATCAGCTTGATTTTATCTTGCAGCTTGCGTTCGCGCAAAATTTCGACAGCAGTAACCGTGGTTTGGCCAGTACCTACAATATAATCGATCTCAGGATGCGCGATCAAGACCTCTTCGATTAATTTTGCCTGTTCTTCTTTGCCAGTATCGCCATATTTGGTTTCGACGAGGTTAATTGCGCCATTGGTAATAGTAGCTTTGAATTTTTCGTCTGCTGCTTTCGACCAACCAGCCTTCTCTGGGCCGGGGAACCAAGCAACATCGACAGGCTCGCTGCCTTTGGGATGCTTTTGCACCAAGTATTTGGCAATTTCTTGGCCGCCCTCGCCTGGCACCGAAAGTGATTTAGCGGTAACAGCCTTGGACGAAATATCATTCATAAACGCAATTACTGGAATCTTTTGGCCTTGCAGCTCGACAATTAAATCGTTTAGCCCATCGAGTGAGATTGAGCCAATCATAACTGCTTTGGCTCCGTTGGCCACACATTGGCGAATTTGGGTAATTTGGGTGGGCAAGTTGCCATAGCCACCAGCCTCGACAATTTCCACATTCACGCCCAAACGCTCGGCCTCGGAAACGATGCCATAATTAACTGCCAGCCAATAGCTATCTTTGATATGTGGAATCGAAACACAAATCGTTTCAGCTTTATCAGCGAGCACGAGCGGCACATAATCGGTGGTCGTCCGTGGGCTAGCAAAGTCGAATGGTGGGTTCCAGACTTCAACCTGATAGCTAGCACTGGTACTGGTTTGGCTCAGTGCGGTCGTTGCGCTGGGAGTATGCGTGGGCTGGGTGGTTGGTTGAGCCGTGCCACAAGCGGCCAAGCTACAGGCCAATAAACTGCCTAAAACCCAAAATGAGCGTTTGGTTGCAAGCTGCATAGGAGCGTCTCCTTGTCCCTGGAACCCGAGCGCAATGATTGAAGAATGCGGTGGGCCTTGTGAGAAGCGGGGTATCATGAACGTGGGTATGCCGAAACGAATGCTCGGCATACCCACGCAACCAATTTAGTTGATTTCAACAATCAATTCAATTTCGGTGGCCATGTTGAATGGTAAGGCAACTTTACCGCCTGATGAACGGGCGTGTTTGCCAGCTTCGGGGCCAAAAATCGTTACCAAGAAGTCTGAGCAGCCATCGACAGTTTTGCCGAGTGCGCCAACAACTGGGCCTGAGGTAACATCATCGTAGGTTGGAACAACGTTGACCGTGCCAGTTACCATCACAATGTGATCAACCCGATCGAGGTCGCCAATGGTTGATTTAAGGAAGCGCAAGCCACGCACACAGCTCAACATTGCAGCTTCTTGAGCGGTTGCTAACGAAAGCGTTGGCAACTCGCCTTTGAGGAATCCACCGCTACCGGTCAAGATTTCTGGGCCAGCCGATGAGATGAAAACAATTTCGCCAGCTTGTGAGGCATTCACATAGTTGGCAGTTGGTGGAGCCAAGTCTGGCAATGACGTAACGCCATAGCGTGCTTCAACATAGGCTTCGACCTTTTCGAACACACAATCAACGCCTGGGCGGCGGCAACGGTTGCGTTCGGCGCTGTCAAGCGATTGGCCTTCCGAGGCGAGGGTAATTGAACTAAATGTGCCAGCTACCAACAATACGAGCAGGAGTTTTAGGGAAAAACGTTTCATGAATGGACTCCTCGTCACAAACTAGTGCCATGAACGCTTGATCGCATGATCAACGGTCATTCCATCTATACGGCAAATGGTTCAGTGGATAGCCAGAGTCTACCCGACGCAAAGCCAAAGTCAATCCGACCAATAGTCCTATCCAAAAATAACCTCTAATGGGATTGCTCAGCCCACCAGCAACTAGGCTATGCTAGGCTTGCTGTTTAGCACAAAAGTCATTAAATTAGCACCAAGCGAGGGGTCAACAGTGAACTATTTTGCTGAAGCGGGGGTAAAGTAGGTCAGCACGCGATAATCTTGAGGAACAGACTATGCCGATTTGGATTCATTTTGAATTTATGTGGATTCCTTCAGCGTTTGGAGGGAACAAAGGTACGCCTTATCCTAATATGCGAACAGAAATTGGGTGGCAACGTCATCTTGGTGAACTCCAAGAATTCACCATAGATATTCAATGGGTTCAATTTGATTACGATGAAACAACCCGCCAAGGGTATGCGAAATGTAGCTTTGGATCGCATCATCAATTACCAGAAGCAAGACTCAAACCTGATCAACTTATTATCATATTAAATGGGCCAAGGATCTTAGCAATCGGCAGAATCGTTGAGGAACGCAGGACATAAATTAAGCTTGAAAGCTGATCAAATTACAGCATTCGACCAGCTTTCATTTTTAAATCGCTTGGTTTCGCAAGATGGGAGCATTCATTATGAGGATTAACTATGCCGATTTGGATTCATTTTGAGTTTATGTGGATTCCACACCGTTTTGGTGGGCATCCCCATCCCCCTTTTAAGAATCTGATGACGCTTATTGGCTGGCAAAACTATGGAGATAGTCCCAATGGCGAAGCACGGACGATACAATGGGTAGAATTCGACTATGACGAAACAACCAGAGAAGGCTATGCACGCTGTCAGTTTCTGATCGATACGCCCTTACCTGAAGGTTGGCTTAAACCAGGGTTATTGATTGAACTTGTATCTGGTGGCAATCGAATCTTAGCAATCGGCAAAATCGTTGAGGAACGCAGTACATAAATTAAGTTTGAAAGCTGGTCGAATTGCAATATTCGACCAGCTTTCTTTTTTAATCGCGTTAATCTCAGCTTGAGCAATGAACCTTCCCAGTCAAATCCGAGTATCATAGATCATCAATTGAGCAAGGAAGGATTGCCCATGAGCGAGCAATTTATGCCGATAGCTGTGATTTTGCCTGACGAGGGCACAACTTTAATTGGTGATATTCGCTGCAAAATCTCCAGCGCCGCCACCAACGACCAATGCACCGTCTTGGAAGTGACGTTGCTGGCGGGCCAAGGCGCGGTGCTGCACCAGCACGAGGTCGAAATGGAGATTTTAGTCGTGCAGGCGGGGCGTTGCACGGTTGGCGACGAACGCAATCAATGGGTACTTGAAGTTGGCGGCATCGCCCACTTTCCCCAAAACACGCGCCACTTTTTTCGCAATGACCACTCCGAAACATGTGTCATTTTGATCACCGCGATTCCAGGCGGGCTTGATCGCTTTTTCGAGGGACTGGCCGCCCAAGCAGAAAATGCAGCCCAAGACTGAGCCAAATCAAGCTTGCCCAGCGTATACTGCCAGCCTAAGCGGTTTAACCTGGAGGTGATTATGCCAACCACAATTCCAGCACTGCCCTGCGCCGACCTCGACCAGACCATCGATTTTTGGCGCAACCTTGGTTTTACGGTCAGTTATACCCAACGCAAGCCCAACCCCTACGCCGTCATCAACGCCCACGATTATTGTTTGCACTTCTTTGGCTTGAAACACTTGCCCCCAGCCGAAAACTATAGCACTTGTCTGATTATAGTTGCGGAAGTTGAACAATTGCACCAGCAATTTGCCGAGCGTTTGAAGGCTAGTTTAGGCAAAGTGCCAGCTCAAGGCTTTCCGCGCATCTCGCGCATGAAGCCGAGCCAAAGCCGTTTCACGCTCACCGATAATGCTGGCAATTCGATTATTTTCATCAAGCAAGGCGATGAGGATGAATCCGCCGCCCAAGCTTACCTAAACCCCGACCAATCGCCATTACAACGTGCGCTGGCAGTGGCTGCACGGCTGCGCGATTTCAAAAATGATGATCAGGCTGCCGCCAAAACCCTCGACAATGCGCTTGCCCGTTATACCGATGAGCCAGTCTTCGAGTATGCTCAAGCGCTGCTGGCGCGGCTTGAATTGGCCCAAGCACTTGAGCAAAGCGACCAAGTTGAGCGCTTGAATATGCAACTAAGCAATTTGGCGCTCAGCCCTGAACAACGCCAGCAACTAGGTTTATAGTTTAATCTTTACGCTCAGGCTGGTTGAATTTCAGCGGCTTGAGCGTGCTTTTTAGCCGAGGGCAACACATACTCAAACTAGTTTCTTGATGACATAGCTTTCAAAGGAGCATTAGTGTTGGCCAAAGGCATGCTAAAAAGCATGAAAGTTGGTATCTTACTCTCGATTGCGAAGCTTCATGGAATATAGAACAGATGCTCGTCAGTAAAACAGCGAGCCAAAATAGTGCGCGTTGCTTGCACAAAATGGCGCTCAGAAGAATCGACTGGATGCACCACGCAGCTGGTAATATCGCAGTGCAAACCAGTAATCACCCGACCTGCTGCTTGTTGTTCGACTAAAACAGCGAGCAAGGTTTGGCCAATAATTTGCACCGCCCAAGCCAATTCTTCAAAAGCCAAAAACTTACCATCGCGCGGAGCTAAATCGCGCAAGCTAAGCAGGTGATTGGGTTGCGGAATCAGGCGCATACCCACGATTGCAAAGCGCTCTGTATTGGGAATTTGGCGCACATAACGCTCGTATTCCAGCAGTAGGCGCTTTAAACGCCAGCTTGGTTGGGCAGGCGTGGTTGCCAAAATCACTCGTTGATAGGGCACACAGCGCGGCATCAGCATCGCTCACCTCGGATTAGGGTTGGGCTTGTTGGCGCATGGCATAGACATAGCCCACTAAGCCGCCAATCAGGCTGGCCCCAACCACCAAGCCAATTGCGCTGCCGCCATGCACCACCAGCAACAAGAGCAAACACACTCCAGCAATCCCACCAAATACCTTAATCCGTAGATCATCCGACCATGGCCGAATGAAGCTTGGTAGAAAACGCACCGCCGCCAACGCGCCGACAACCATGGCCACAAAGCCAACGATGGCGAGCTTGATCATTGCGCCAACTACGGTTGTAGCGACAATCGCGCCAACGCCGCCAACCAAGGCCAAATCGAGCATTGGTTTGTATTGCGGGGCCAGACTAGCCCGAATTTGCTCCTCAAAATCTTCGCCAGTGGCTTGGCTTTGATCATATTTCTCAAGCAAGTCTTCGGCCCAGCGCAATTCGGCCTGTGCAGCAGCATATTCTTCAGGATTGGTGCTGGCATAGGCGGTTTCGGATAAAGCTTGATAGGCCGATTCTGCCGCCGCCATCGGATTGCTCAAAATTTGCTGGGCGGTTAATTGAATCACCTGCCAATCGGCCCAAGTTGTTTGCGAGCTACTCGAAGCTTGGCAAATAATCCCAATTTTTTGCGCAGGATAGGCAAAATCAAAGCGAAAACTATTGCCAGCAATTTCAACTGTGTGATTTTCGTAGAGATACACTGCCGGATGAGCCGCATGCCACGCCACCGCAAACAAATCGTTAATCGCATTGCCGCTCGATTGTTGGCGTTGGCGCGGTTGTTCACGCTGACCACTCAACTCGCGATCGTAGGCTTGACGCTTTTGCGGATCTTTCAGTACGCCATAGGCAATATTCAAGGCCTGCATCAAGGCCGTAGCATCGGGAGCTTTATTAATATCAGGGTGATATTGGCGCGCCAAACGGCGAAATGCTGCGTCAATCGTCGCAGCATCGGCGCTGGTGGCAACCCCAAGAACCTCGTAATGCGTTTTCATCAAGCGTTATTCACTCGCTGCTAAGCCAAAAAAACCACGTAATTGTTGGCGATAGGTCGCATGATTAGCCCACAGTGCCACATTGGCTTGGGCTTGCTGTTCAAGCAATTGCGCTAAGTTATGCGCATTTGCTGCGCGCAATTTGGCCAACATCTGCTCAATCAAGCTTTGATTCGCTTGTTCAAGTTCACGCCAAAATGCCTCATGCAAAATTTGCTGGCCAGCAACCTGCGCCGCCGTCAACTGGCTAAAATCGCCAAACACCGCTTGCTGGTGCAAATAGACCAAAAAGCGACAAGCCACGCTATTGAGTTTATCCTGTTTGAGTTCATCGATCCAATCGCTGGCATCATCGCTGAACTGGCGTGCCAAGGTCAAGCATTCAAGTGTTTCGATCACGAGATTTGCGGTTGGGCCAAATGGATCGTGACCAGCCAGCCAAGCCTGAGCACGACTGTTGAAAAAGAAAGGCTGGGCACGCGCCAACAATACGGTTTGATCAAAGTGCGCCAGTTGCTCCATGCCCAAGTTTGCCAATTCGCTCAAGCGGTAGCGCAATTCCTGCTGATGTCCAAGCGCCGATGCCAGCGTCAATTGGCGAAATAACGGCCAGATTGGGCTTTGCGCCAAACCCAATTCAGTATACAGCTCAAGCTGGCGCAGCAATGCCAAATGAGCGCCAAGCAATAACGCTGCTTCGCCATCGCCATCCAATATCTGATCTTGGGCCCAATAATACCACCAGCCATACAGTTGGGCCGCACCAAGGTGGGCATACAACGGCCTTGCAAGCGGAAACTGCTCACGCAACCACCAAGGCAACAGCGCGGCAATCTGGCTAAATCGGCCCTGCTTGAACTGGCTGAATTGGGTTTGCAAAGCGTGGGCCAAGCCTGCGGGCAAGGCCGCCAAATCGGTTTCAATCAAGCTACAAACGGCGTGATAGTGGGCTTGATCATCAAATGGCTCGGCTGAATCCATACATATTCCTTTGCTGCAACAACTTGGTATGCGCCCTTAGGATACACCAAAGCAGCGTATAGCCGAACTTTACACCTCAAAGCCCAGTATAGTACAGCAGAATCGAATCCTCGTAAGGAGAAGCCATCGATGACTGTTTCGATGAATATCGAATTTGTGATGATTCCACACCAGTTTGGCGGGCGCAAATATCCATTTTCCAAAAATATGTATAGTCATGTGCGTTGGCAGCGCTATTTCTATCAAGTCCCGAATAGTATTAGGAGTATTCAATTAATTGAACTTGAATATGATCCACAGACTCGCTTAGGCCGTGCATTTTGTATCTTCCCCTTTGATGATCCATTTCCTCAGGCATGGCTTGAACCAGGCGAATTACTTGAACTGTGTGAGGGAGCACATATCGTAGCAGTTGCCAAGATCGTACCAACACGCTTGAATAGCGATCAAGGATAAATATTATGTCAAATTTAATTGCTTTTGATTTTTTCTGGCTGCCCGAACAATTCAGCGGCCATAGCCAGTCGCCGTTTGTACGAATGCAAACACGCATTCGAGGAGAATGTATCCAATTTCCGATGCGGATGATCGAATGGATACAGCTGGAATATGACCAAATCACCAGTCAAGGCTATGCGCTGGGCAAATTCATCGCCGCTATACCAATACACAAAGAACAATTCAAATGTGGCGAACTGATAAAACTCATTGATGGCTATACAATTATAGCTGTTGGCAAAATCGTTGCCCAGCGACCAACTGATCGCTAAGCGAAAATCCCTCAACCGCGCTTCTACGGCACTGGCGAGAGGCTTTGCTCTATCATTTTATATTTTTGATCAGCTCAATTTGTTCATGCAATCAAATTGGGGCTTGATATATTCCCATATTGGTATATAATAAATTTATGGCACGTGCAGCAACAACAACCGATGTATTCAACGCGATCGCAGAGCCGGGGCGGCGGCAGATTCTCGACCTGCTTGCCAATGGCGAGCTTTCGGTCAACGAACTGGTTGAGCAGCTTGGGCTGGCTCAACCGCAGGTATCCAAACGCCTGCAGGTCTTGCGCGAAGTCGGGCTAGTGCTCGTGCGCGATGATGGCAGGCAACGCCACTACCGATTAAATGGGCGGGCACTCAAGCCCATTCACGATTGGATTCGGCGCTATGAACAAATGTGGAACGAGCGCTTTGATGCCTTGGATGATGTGCTCGAAGAATTGCATGATCAGGAGGATTAACCCATGCCAACGCTTGTCAACAAACATTCAGCAGTCGTGACGCTGCCAACCGACACCCAAATTCAGATTACCCGTGATTTTAATGTGCCCAAGGAGCTGGTGTATCGCGCTTGGACCACGCCTGAACTGGTGAAACGCTGGTGGTCGGCAGGCCATGGCACGGTCACAATTGCTGATATTGATCTAAAAATTGGCGGCATGTGGCGTTGGGTAACGGTTACAGACACGGGCTTTGAAGTAGCGTTTCATGGCGAATATCGCGAACTGATGCCCAATGAGCGGCTCGTTTGCACCGAAGTCTACGAAGCTATGCCCGATGGCGAAGCGCTCAATAGCCTGAGCTTCGCAGATCGCGAAGGTGGCTCACGTTTGACGTTGCTGGTGCAACATAGCTGTCAAGAACATCGTGATGCCCATGTCAATTCAGGCATGGAATCGGGCATGCAAACCGCATTGGCAACGCTTGAAGCAGTCGCACTCGAATTGCTTGCACAAACAGCAGTCGAAGCCTAAATCGGTTTCGCACATCACGATGGCACGTATAGGGTTGATTCGGCTTCGTGGAATGGAGAATTCATGACAGCGCTAACCGCAACTAGCTCAAAAACGAGTCTATGGGCCAGCAGGATCATGCGTGGGTTACCAATTCTATTCCTGCTTTTTGATGGCGGCTACAAACTCTTTAATCCGGCTCCAGTTGCCGAATCATTCGCGGCGCTAGGCTACCCCGATGGTATTGCCTTGAGTTTGGGATTGCTGCTGATTGTCTGTACCATCGTGTATGCGATTCCACGCACAGCAGTGCTGGGGGCGATTCTGCTTACGGGCTATCTTGGTGGAGCCATCGCCAGCCATGTACGGGTTGGCGATCCGCTATTCTCGTTGATCTTTCCAATCATTATTGGGGGCTTATTGTGGGGTGGCCTGTATCTCAGCGATCAACGGCTACGCGCGATTTTTCCAGTCCGCAGCGAATAACGCAAAACCACAAAAACAGCAACAAATCCCCGCTCCTAAGCAATTGGAGCGGGGATTTTTATGGCTACCTAACCACCCAAGGAATGTAACAGCGCCACGGTAAGCTCGTTGCGGGCGAAGTCGCCGTTGCCGTCGGTTCCACGGTTGGCACGTCAGTCGCGGTAGCAGTATTTGTTGCGGGTATGGTCGCCGTTGCGGTCGCCGTTGGCACATCTGTTGCCGTGGCCGTTGCAGTGTTGGTTGCGGTCGCGGTTGGTTCTGCAGTCGCGGTGGGCGTGACAGTTGCGGTGGCGGTTGGAATGTCGGTGGCGGTTGGAACATCGGTGGTCGTTACGGTTGGCTCGTCGGTCGCGGTCGCCGTTGGTTCAGCGGTTGCAGTTGCCGTATTAGTTGCGTTGGCGGTTGGAATATCGGTGGCGGTTGGTTCCGCGGTCGCGGTTGCCGTTGGTTCAGCGGTTGCAGTTGCCGTTGGTTCAGCAGTTGCTGTGGGTACGTCAGTAGCGGTTGGTGTAGCAGTAGGCGTACGTGTTGCGGTTACTCTTGGGGTCGGCGTGCTTTCAATTGGCACATTCAATTGGCCATAACTATTATCACCCCAACACAGAATCCGCCGATCACCCTTGATTGCGCAGGTATGGCCATATCCAGAACTAACCTGCATAAACGTACCGACTGGCACAATTGCCGCAGCGAAATAGCCCCAGCAATGAAGCCTTGTGGTATTGCTGATCATGCCACATCCATGATATGCGCCCATACTAATTTGACTAAATCGAGCATTGGGTGGAGCCTGCAGATCGTACCCATACGAATATTTCCAACAGCTAACACTATTATCAGTTGCGATAGCGCATGCATACACATGCCCAACGCTAATCTCTCGATAACTGCCGGTTGGCGCTGGCGGTGGTGGGTTTTCCACGTTTTCGTTGCCCCAACAGACTAACGCTTTGGCTGTATTGATCGCACACGCATATTCCTCACCAATGCTAATTCTCGTATAGCTCCCGGTTGGAACTTCGAGGATGCCGTTAAAATTTGCACCCCAACAAGCAATACTACGATCAAGCTTAATCCCACAAGAAGTTCGCACTCCAGCATCCAGTGCAGTAAATATGCCACTTGGGACAATTGTTTGGTTATAGCTATTATCACCCCAGCATTGCAACGTCCGATCCGAGGAGCGAATGCCACAGGTAAATGAATCGCCTGCACTTACTTCTTCAAATGAGCCAGTCGGCGGCGTTGATTCATTATCATAATTAGCACCCCAACATTGAACGGTTCGGGTGGTCTTAATCGCACATGTATGGGCGTAGCCAGCACTTACCCGCAGATAGGTATCGACCAAGGGCGCAGCCATAGCCTGTGGATTGGACTTGGGCAACATCAAGATTAGTAGCGCCAAGCCAAGCAGCCAGCACAGGATTGGCGAGCGCAAACGAACGTGCATGCGATCCATAACCACACAGCTCCTCAACAACGATTGCCCAGATACGCACTCTATAAAAGATGGTGATCGCTCAATTATACGTGCTTATCAGCAGGCAACCAGAGCCATTAGTCCAATCCAGCAGTGGGATCAAGCATCCCTTCCGCTAGGGCAGCAGCGAATAACGCAGCAGGTGCTTAGCGAGTGGCTTAGCGCCGCGATCGCGCACCAGTGCTGTACGCGATCGCGGCAAATTAAGACCTTAGTTCGTTGCCGCCCAAGGAATATAGCAGCGCCATATTGCGGTGGTTGCAGTCGTGGTGGCTGTTGCAGTTGGAACATCCGTTGAGGTCGTCGTTGGCATGTTAGTCACGGTCGCGGTTGGCACGTCAGTCGCGGTTGCCGTTGGCAGATCGGTCGCAGTCGCAGTTGGCTCATTAGTCGCCATTGCCGTTGCGGTGGCTGTTGCCATCGTCGTTGGCACATCAGTCGCAGTTGCTGTGGGCACGTCCGTCGCGGTCGCGGTTGCCGTTGGAATATCGGTTGCGGTTGGCACATCGGTCGGTGTTGCCGTTGCGGTTGGCAGATCGGTTGGTAGATCGGTCGCGGTCGCTGTTGGTTCGTCTGTTGCCGTGGCTGTGGCTGTTGGAATGTCAGTTGCAGTCGCTGTATTGGTTGGAGTTGCCGTGCGCGTTGCAGTTGAGGTTTTGGTTGGGGTTCTCGTGGGGGTGCTTTCAATTGGCACATCGAGTTGCCCATAACGATTATCACCCCAACACAAAATCCGGCGATCACTCTTAATCGCACAGCTATGCCCACCACCAACACTAACATACATAAAACTACCAGCCGGAACACGAATATATTCGCTTAAACCCCAACACGAAACCTGTGAAGTATTGTAAACTCCACAGCTATGTGAACCACCGATACTCATTTGGCTAAACGGCAGCTCCGGCACTTCGGGGCTATCTTGGTCTTGGCTATGGTTATTCCAACAGCTGATACTATTATCGACTGCCAGCGCACAAGAAGTACGATCTCCAACACTAAGATCACGATAGCTACCGCTTGGCAACGGTAGCGATGGATTCTCACTATCTTCGCTACCCCAACAGATTAGTGCCTGATCTGTATTAATCGCACAAGAATACAAAGTACCAACACTAATTTTGGTATACGCTCCTGCTGGGGCATTGAGTGCGCCATTTCTATTATAGCCCCAGCACTGCAAGCTTTGATCTGTTTTAATCCCACAGCTATGCCATACACCCGAATCAAGGGCGGTAAAGATGCCACTTGGTGCATTGGTCTGCCCATAAGTATTCGATCCCCAACAGGCAAGAGTTCTGACATCATAGCGGATTGCACAACTGAAAGAACTACCCGAGCTAACCTCACGATATTCCCCAGACGGTGGGCTTGTTTCATACGATTGATCAAATCCCCAACACCGAATTGTTCCGGTGGTTTTAATCGCACAGGTATGGGCACCGCCTGCACTTACTCGCGTATAGGTATCGACAAAGGGCACGGCCATAACTTGGGTGGGCGACTTGGGTAGCACCAGCACAAGCAGTACAAGGCCGATAATCCACCAAAGCAGGGCTGGCCGAAAACGTGATTCTTGACGCATAAACTCTCCTCGCAGTACAGCATGGATCACAGCAAATAGGCGAAGCCAAGCGTAACAGCAAACCTGCTACGGCAACGACCCAAATCCGAGCTTAATAATTGATTGGGAAATAGCAAATTCTCTCGCAGAATAGGGTCATTATATGCGAGGATTGCGCCAATTCAAGTACCAAAACTACCTTTCAGCCATGTGATCAAAATCATGCCCAAACACAAATCAGCTCCCGTTGCAAACCCAACGAGAGCTGAAAGAAACTACAATTTTAGCTTAGCAATCTAGCGTTGATACACGCGCACCCAATCAACATACATGCGTTGGGGAAAAACGCTGCTTGCTGGTGGGTCAAGTGGCCAATCGCCGCCAACTGCAATATTGAGCAAAATATAGAATGGCTGATGGAATTCGGTTTTGCCGCTGCCGGTAATCGGCAACACCAGCGGCTGGCCATTATCGTTGCGCAATAATGGCTGACCATCAATCGTCCAGCGAATTTGCTGCGCATCCCATTCAACCCCAAATACGTGATAGGCATCTGCATAGCTGCCGCTGGGCAGATTTTTGGCTTGCGCACCATCGCTGCGGTCGCCATTTTCCGACCACCACATATAGCCATGGGTGCGATTATCGCCACATTCGCTCCCGCATTGGTTGCCACCCACCAATTCCATAATATCGATCTCGCCAGAAGCTGGCCAATTGCCTTGGTTACCCATCATCCAGAAGGCGGGCCAAATACCATTGCCATAGGGCAAACGCATACGGGCTTCGATACGGCCATATTGCCATGAACGTTTGCCTTGGGTCACCAAGCGCGCCGAGGTATATTGGCACTTGCCATACCAACACGTGTAATTGGCGGGATTTTCCTTGCGCGCTTCGATGAGCAGGGCCTTGCCATCGTCGGCAGTGGCATCTTGGGTGATACTGGCATTTTGGCCATTGGTATAATATTGGCGCTCGTTATTGCCGCCCCCATCGCCATTGACAATGTAGCGCCAATTGCTTTGATCAATCGTCGTCTGGTTAAATTCATCGCTCCAAACTAAGTTCCAATTGCCAGTTTGGGTTGGCGTTGGCGTGCGGGTTGGCGTAAGCGTTGGGCTTGGTGTGCGGGTTGGGGTTGGATTCGTAGTCGATGTGCCATAGACTTCAAGCTCCCACAGCGAGTAGCCCCACGGTGTGCCGCGCGTAGTCGCATACACCCGCAGATAGCGCCCGCTGCCACTAACATTCAAATCGTCGCTGTTGCCATCGCCAGTCGTTGTGCTATAGATCGTCGTCCAATTTGTGGCATTGGTTGATACTTCAACCCGATAGGCTTTGGCGTATGCAGCTTCCCATTTGAGCAGCACTCGATTAAGGGTATAGGTCGCGCCAAGATCAATGCGCAACCATTCGACCGAGGTTTCGGCGCTGGCCCAACGCGTTGCAGCATTGCTATCAACGGCTTTGCTCGCTTCAAAGCCAGTACCTTCAATTGATGAAGCAAGCGCAGGCCGACCTAATGCGAGATTAACCCCTGTTTGCGCTTGAATCGAACGCGGCAAACCAAGCAACCCAAACAACCCCAAAAAACCTAGCAGCAAGCAGATCCGCAGCTGAAATAACGGTTTAACACGCTTAATCATGAACAATCACTCCTAAAATTACTTAATTAAGTATTAAGAGTATAAAGCGAAACCGTCGAGTACAACCGGGGGAATTAGAGGGGTAAAACTGGGGCAAATTGGCCAAACTGCTTGCTTGACAGGCTTGCTATAGTGATGGGCTAGGGAGAATTTGTTCGCTGGTGCTCGTAACCTAGCGCGAGTTAACCAGTGTGGAGAGTGTCGTAATGAATCATAATCAACTCTTGGCTGAGTTCGAGCAATTAAGCGCTGCCCAACGCATCAAACGTATGGTTGCACTGGGTCAACAAGCGCGCAATAATCCCCAAAGTAGCCAATTAATTGAACAATTAGCCCAAAGTCTCAGTATCTATCAACGCCGTTTGGCTTTGTGGAGTTGCTACGGCAGCCACGATAGCAGCCTGATTCGGCGCTTTATCAGCGATCCTGCTCAATCGTTAGTTCAATTAGCGATTCAATTAATGGCTGTTTATGGCAACGATGCTGATGTGCAAGCCAGTTTGAGCCAATTAGCTGCCCCATTTTGGCGTAAAACGCTCAAATTATTGGCCAAACACCAGCGATTTCACTTGGTTGATGCATTTTTGGCAACCCTAGAGCCACAACAGCTGCCAGCCTACCAATTATTTGGCTCAGAACAGTATTACAATCAGCATAAAGCATCGATCATCCATCAACTTAAACCAGCAGATTGGAGCCACTTTGCCCGCCTCAAGCCGCGCGAATGTGCCGATGCAGTTCAGAGCATCTTGGCAAATGAAGCACATAATCTTACTCATAAGCAACATATTTTCAACCAAGCCATTCCCGATCTTGTATCCTATGATCCTGATCGAGCGCTCGCATTGCTGCAAACAGCGATCAATCAACAAATCGCACTCCAAGCGTTGCGACTCCAAGCTTTGGCAAATCAGCGACCCCAAGCCATTGCCGATTTGATGATTCAGCAGCAACAAGCAGCCTCGATTAATTGGGCGCATTTAGTCAAGAAATTGCGCCTAGAGCAAATGTTGCAGCTGGCCGAACTCAATTTGTTGCCCAGACCAAGCGTATGGTTGCACAAAATCCCCAGCACCTACCGCTCAGCCTTGTACGCTGCGCATCATCGCCAATGGTATGATGAGCAATTGCGGCTGCCCGAAGATGGTGTATGGCAAGCGCTGCCAAGCAACGAACGCCAGCATGAAGCACGGCGGATGCAGCAACTCCCAGACGTAAATATAAATCTGCATTTAAAAATTCGCCATGCTGCTTATTTGCCATGGAATGAAGCATGGGCGGCTTTGCAACCAGCGCTCAAACATAACGAGGCTGAGTTTCGCGGCGAAGCACTTGCTTCGTTAATCAAAATTGTGCGCTATCAGCCAGAATATGCCCAAACCGCCTTGGATTTAGTGCATGAGCGACGCAATGAGCAAGATCCGGTGCGAGTTAAAATGCTGTCAGCCTTGAGCGAACTGCCTGCGCGGCGTTGGCAAACAGAGCATCTCGCCAGCATCGAGCAAATTATTCGTGGTAGCCTCAATGCCCGCGATTGCTCCGATGCCAGCATTCGTTTATTACAACGCTGGCTTAGCAAATTGCTCGAAGTTCATCCCCAAGCAAGTATCGAATTAATTAGCCAAATTAGCCGCGAACGGGGCAAGCTTTTTGTGCAACGCCATGGCCGCGAACTCAACGCCAGCGAGGCCCAAGCCTTGTGCGCTGCCCTCTTGCCGATTATGCAATCTTGGCAGCGCCGCCAGCAAGCACAAGATATTTTGAGCATCATCAATTTTGTTGGGCGGACGATCAAAGATGTGCCCGAATTATTGGCCATGCTTGAGGAAATTGCCAATGATACGATCGATTGGGCTGCCATGCGGGCCATTCATGTGCTGCATCGCTATGCACGTCCAACGTTTAATCAGGTTGTGCCACGAATTTTGGCCCATGACCGAAGCTGGATTACCCAAGACCTGATAGCAAACTTTGTGCATACCAAACGCCAAGATTTGCTCACGCCATTTTTGCCCGCCCAACGCTATAAAGGTAAATTTAGCACCGGCGACGCTGCCTATATTTTGCCAATTCAACATGGGTTTGAGCGCTGGACAACCACCCAACAACATATTTTTGCAGAAGCAGTCAGCATCCAAACTGAGCAAGAAGACCTACAACACCAATATTTAATCGAATATGCTCAGCGTTTGGCCTATCTCAGCGAGGTTGCCCCCACCCGCCTGATCGAGTTGGCCCAGCTTGATGCGCCAATTGAGGTGCTGCGCGATAAAGCTCTTGAGGCATTAAGCCGCCGCGAAACTGACGATGGCGTGCCAATCCTGATCGAAGCCTTGGGCGATGCCCGCGCACGCGTGGCAATTTATGCCTTGCGCCGCGTTTTATTGCGCATGCCAACCAGCCAAGCCTTGGCAATTTTGCGCACAGTGCCGACCAGCAAAATAACCGTTGCCAAAGAAACTATCCGCCTAATCGGCGACCTCAAGAATCGGGCTGCCTACCAAGAATTATTACGCTGGAACGAGCTTGAGTTACATCGCGATGTGCAGATTGCCCTCGTCCATGCGCTTAACAACTATCTTGAGCAACCAGAAACTTGGCAAATCTTTGAACGCCTGCTGAGCCATGAAGAAACAACGGTGGTCAAAAGCCTAGCCACAATTTCGCTCGCAGGGCAACCGCTCAGCCTGCACCAACCTGTGCTGCGCTTATTGGCAGCGCTGGTCGAACATCCCAATCTTGAAGTTTGCGAAGCAGCAGTTGCCCGCTGTTTCTTATTTCGCGGCACCGACCCGCAACGAATTTTGATGGAACCATTGAATAAGGCTATTAATTTTGGGATTACGAAACTCCGAGATTCAGCCATTTTAGCAATTATGAATATCTATGCAATTAAAGATCAGGCTGTTATTGCGGAAATTGTACGCGCTAACTTAGCGAATCGGGTTATTATCAACCACCTATTTAGCACAATTAATTTACATGTGCGAATGTGGCCAGCGTATCACCCAGTAGGCCATGCGGTAATCAACGAGTTAGCTCGCGACCGTTTTACGATCCTATTGCAAATTCAATTAGCGGGCCATTGCTACAGCGAACAACAATGGTTTGATTTCGTTCAGCAGGTGCAGCAACAAGGTTTGCTGAATGTTAATACCTTTCGGGCAATCTTGGAAGTTGTTGAAACAGTCGAAAATCGGCTTTGGCTCGCCCAACCTGAGCAACTCGAAACCTTCTTCTATCCATCCAACCATCCGTATTTGCGGCGGATTGGCCTCGCCGCCTTTAGCTTCAAAACCAAACGCCTCGGCTGGTATCCCGCCGATTATCAACGACTCGCCGAGTATCAGGCTGATCCCACTGAACTGGTTGCAGTGCCCGCTCAATTTATCTTTCCGCCGCAACTAGAAACAACAGAGCCAACCAAATAAATCAAGCTTGCGCGTTGCTTATGGGCGACGCGCAGCATTCTCAGCCAGCTTGACAGGCTTGGTATAGTGATGGGCTAGGGAGAATATTGTTTGCTGGTGCTCGTAACCTAGCGCGAGTTAACTAGCATGGAGAGTGTGTTGATGAATCATGATCAACTCCTGGCCGAGTTCGAGCAATTAAGCGATGGGCAACGAATCAAACGCATGGTTGCGCTGGGCCAACAAGCCGCCAATAATCCCCAAAGCAGCCAATTAATTGAACAATTAGCCCAAAGTCTCAGTATCTATCAACGCCGTTTGGCTTTGTGGAGTTGCTACGGCAGCCACGATAGCAGCCTGATTCGGCGCTTTATCAATGATCCTGCTCAATCGTTAGTTCGCTTAGCAATTAATGTACTCATGGTTTATGGCAATGATGCTGATGTTGCAGCCAGTTTAAGCCAATTAGCCCCGCTATTCTGGCGTAAAGCGCTCAAATTATTGGCGAAACACCAGCGATTTCAATTAATTGATGCATTTTTGGCAACCGTAGAGCCACAGCAATTGGTGCAGTATGCAATTTTTGGCTCGCAACAGTATTACAACGACCATCAAGTAACAATTATCGAGCGGCTTAGCCCACGCGAATGGGGCCAACTGGCACGCTTCAAGCCGCTTGCGTGTGGCGAATCGCTCAATACCTTCTTGCAGCAACCAGCGCATAGTCTGCAACAAAAACAGGCAGCTTTGAGCATTGCCCTGCCAAAATTAGCCGCTCGCCAGCCAGATCTGGCGCTCAAATTGGTGCAAACAGCGCTCGATCAACACCTAGAGCTAAGCTCTTTACCACTCCAAGCTTTGGCCTATCAGCGACCCCAAGCGATTGCAGACCTCATGATTCAGCAGCAACAAGCGGTGGAGCTTGATTGGGGCAACTTAGTCAGCAAACTACGCTTAGAGCAAGTCTTACAGTTGGCCGAGCTTAATCTGTTGCCAAAATGGGCTAGATGGCTGAAAAAAACGCCGCTTAGCTATCGCTCAGCCTTGTATGCAGCCAATCACCGCAAATGGTACGATGATAGATTGTTGCTCCAAGATTATGTCTGGCAAGCACTGCCAAGCAATGAACGCCAGCATGAAGTGCGCCGCGCGCAGCAGTTGCCGTATGTGGAAATGGTCTCTATTTTAAAAATTCAGCACGTAGCCTATTTGCCGTGGGATGAAGCATGGCCAATCGTGCAACCAGCACTTAATCATAGCGAAGCTGCGTTTCGTGGCGAGGCAGTTGCTTCGTTAATCAAGATTGTGCGCTATCAGCCAGAATATGCCCAAACCGTCTTGGATTTAGTGCATGAGCGGCGCAACGAGCAAGATCCAGTGCGATTTAAGTTGCTAATGGCATTAAGCGAATTGCCAGCGCGGCGGTGGCAAACAGACCATCTCACCAGCATTGAGCAGATTATTCGTACTAGCCTCAATGCCCGCGATTGCTCACGTGGGAGTATTCAGCTCTTACAAAGCTGGCTCAGCAAATTGCTCGAAGTTCATCCTCAAGCAAGTATTGGATTAATTAGCCAGATTAGCCGCGAGCAAGGCTACCTGTTTATCCAAGCCCATAATGAGCTGAATGCTGCCAATGCTCAAGCCTTGTGGGATGCGCTTTCGCCAATAATCCGCCTATGGCCACGCAACCAGCAACTTGAGGCGATCCTCAGCATGAGTGCTTTTATGGGTTCTTCAAGCAAGAAGGTGCCCGAACTAATCGCCATGCTTGAGCAAATAGCTACCACAGAGCCGAATACATCAGCAAGCAGCGCCGTGCAGGAACTCTACAACGACGCTCGCCCACGTTTTACCCAGCTTGTGCCACAGCTGCTCGCCAACGACCCAAGCTGGATTACGCAAAAGCTAATTTTGGATTTTGTGCAGACCAAACGCCAAGATTTGCTCACGCCATTTTTGCCAGCCCAAGCCTACGAAGGCAAATTCAGCACAAACCAAGATAGCTATACGATACCAATTCAGCGGGGCTTTGAGCGTTGGACAACCGCCCAACAACAGCTATTTGCCCAAACGCTGATTGAGCAAACCCATAATCCTGATCTGCCGCACCCAACTTTGATCGATTATGTGCAACGCTTGGCCCGCCTTAGCGAGGTTGAACCAACGCGCTTGATTGAGTTGGCCCAGCTTAACGCCCCAATTGAGGTCGTGCGCGATAAAGCGCTCGAAGCATTAAGTCGCCGCGAAAATGGCGATGGCGTACCAACGCTGATCGAAGCTTTGGATGATGGCCGCGCACGCGTGGCAATTTATACGCTGCGCCGCGTATTGCTGCGCATGTCAACGCACCAAGCTTTAGCGATTCTGCGCAATGTGCCAAGTGCGAAAGTAACCGTTGTCAAAGAAACCGTCCGCCTGATCGGCGACCTCAAAAATCACGTTGCCTACCAAGAATTATTGCGCTGGAATGGGCTTGAGCTGCATAACGACGTGCGCATTGCCCTTGTCCATGCGTTGAGCAACTATCTTGATCAACCAGAAACCTGGCAAATTTTAGAAACCATTCGCCAGCATGATGATTCAAATGTGGTCCATAGCTTGACTGATATTTCGGTCAGAAGCCACCCACCAGCAATTCAGCAACGCTATCTCAAACTAGTGGCAGGGTTATTGGAACATCCTGATAGAACAGTTCGCGGAGATGCACTTTTGGCACTTAGTTTGATTCCTGACCCTGATCGGCTGCTAGTCCAACCAATCATTGCGATCATTGCTAGCGATAGCCACGATTTACTCGAAAATTGCATTATATCGCTCGTTCAGATCTATGGAATTAGTGACATTGAAGTTGTCGCCAGCATTGTGCGTCGCTTTCTGACAAAACGCTTTTTTCTCTATCGATTTGTTGAGCACCTTACGCCGCTGCTCGAAATCCAACCAAGCTTCTTTCCCTTGGGTCGCGCAATTGTGGCCGAATTGGCCAGCGATCGTTTAACAATCCAATTGCAAATTCAATTGGCTGCACGTTGCTATACGGAGCAAGCATGGTTCGATTTAGTGCAACAGTTGCGCCAAAAGCAATTATTGCATGTTGATAATTTTCGCGCCGTGCTCGACGAACTCCACTATGTTCAAAATACTATTTGGCTCCGCCAGCCTGACCAACTTGAAAGCTTTTTCTACCCATCCAACGATCCATATTTGCGGCGAATTGGCTTAGCAGCCTTCGTCTTTAAAACCAATCGGCTCGGCTGGAAGCCAGCCGATTATCAACGCTTGGCAGAATATAAAGCCGACCCTGATGAGATGGTTGCAGCCGCCGCTCTCTTTGTTTTCGGCCCCCAAACGCCAGAGCTAGACGAAGATTCGTTCGAGGATGATGATTTGGAATAAGCTTGATCCACCCCTCGCCTACATCGTGGGCGAGGGGATTTTGAATAATGAGGAATTTCCGCATGGCCCGCATGTATTGGTATGTTGGCCCTATCGAACTAAGCCACATGCCTAAGCCATTACCAAGCCGTAGCCAAATTCGCCAGCGAGCTGATGTGGAGGCGTGGATTGCAGCGCAACCCCGAGACACAGGCAAGCATCAGCAATTAACTGCGACGTTTATCATCGATCAAGCGCTACAGCTGTGGCTTGCTGATCAACGCTCTGAGCATGTGGTTTGTGCTCGGGGCGCGGCGGTTTTGGCAGCTGGCGAGATCAGCTTTGTGCTAGAAGCAAACCGCCTCATCTATTGTGAATTAACCAATCAATCAACTGGCTATTGCCCCGAGCCAACAACCTGGACGGTGGTTCAGCAGGTGCTCGATTCAATCGGCCTGCCGCATGCTGGCGCTTGGGCAACCAGCTATGAGTTTCGGCGCTGCCCAGCCTGTGCAATGCTCAACTTAATCAAAGAGCACTGGTTTTTTTGTGCTGTTTGCGAGCACGAGTTGCCCCGCCAATGGAATTGTGCTTGTTTATCATCATTATAATATCGTTTTTTAGAGAGAAAATCATCAGCTAAGATGGTAATCTTATAGAGAATATATGATACAGCAAATAAGGAAGTGATCATGGTTTATTCGTTTTCAGGATGGACAATAGAGCGAACTATTCCAAAAGATTTAATAACCTATTTATTTAGTGGTCAAATGATACTTTCTGGAGGAGTTATTCGCTGGGCAGCAGGAACTCCTAATGCAGGACAAATTGTACGCCATTTATTACCATCTACAGGGTTGAAAATAGATCCAAATCTTCACGCACCTACGACTGGCCCATATTTACTATTAAGATTCATGAGCAATGGCATAAATCCTTCTCTATCGCCATTGCAGATAACTAATCACCTTGCTAGCTTTTCAAACAGGAGCTTACTGCTCTCTGGGCTTAGTGTATTTGCAATAGCCTTAAGTTTTAAACTTCTTTCAGCAAAAATTGATAAACTTAATACTCATGTTGGCGAGATTCTTGATTTACTTAAAGCACAAAGCCGAACAAAACTCAAAGCGCGGATAGAAGAACTTCAAATACTTGATACAATTTCAACCGAAGATAGGCGGATGACCATTCTTAGTCATGTATTAACTGATCTCAACGACCTTTATCATCTTTATATGGAGCAACTCTCTAAAATTAATGATTGGCATAAATTCAATGCATTAGAAGAACTTTTTATTCTAGCTGCAACCGCACGTGCTCATGCTTATGCTGAGTTCGATATTAAAAGTGCACAAGCCAGCAGAATTGCGCAAGAAACACTCCTATTTTGGCAAGAACATTCCAGGCGAATTGCTCGCGATTCAGTGTTAGCCACTAATCCACAACGTTTTTTGTCTAGCAATTTCGTTGAACAGATTAGTACAATAACCCTTATAGACTGGATGGATTTTGCACACGGAGAATCAAAAGGCTTACTATGGATTGATGAATTACGTCGTCAAATAACTCCAAAAAATATTCCAATTAATGTTAACATGCAATCTGCCTCAAGATTCATGCCATGGTCTAGCAATACATCGAATGAATACGAACTGCTTATATCATTAATGCAACGACTCGTTCAACGCAATACAATCCTTGAAACCAATCTTGCCCAATATCAAATGCTTGAGGATATAGCAATACCCCCAAGCATGATGCAACCACAACTAGAACAAATACCAACTGATATTCAATCACAAAGTTTTATAGTTTTTAAACCTAATAACCTCATGATGTAGGATTCATGCGATTGTTAAACAAAATACTTCTAGCAAGCTGGTGAGCGGTGCATTATTATGTATCTCTACTCTTAGCGGCAGCTGCAAGGTAGGCGTTTTTGAGCGCAACATAGTTTTCGGCAGTGCGCCGAATGCGCTCAAGATGGGCAGCATCAAGCGGGCGTACTTTGCCTGGGATGCCCAACACCAGCGAATTGGGCGGCACGATCATTCCTTCGGTAACCAAGGCGCGCGCACCAATCAGCGAGCCTGCCCCAATTTGCGCATGGTTCAAAATCACCGCGCCCATGCCAATCAGCACATCATCGCCAACCGTACAGCCATGGACAATTGCGCCATGGCCAATGCTCACGCCTGCGCCAATTGTCAGCCAAGCATCGGGGTCGGCATGCAAAATTGAGCCATCTTGAATATTGCAGCGTGCGCCGATGCGAATCAGGCCCTTATCGCCGCGAATCACCGTCATCGGCCAAACACTCACATCGCTGGCTAATTCGACCGCGCCACAAACCAAGGCTTGGGGCGCAATATAAACCCCTTCTGCCTGCGAAACACAATCGCTGACGCAGGGAAATTGATATTCCACAATCGGTTACCTATGCTAAAACATGGCCGCGCAGAATCGTCAAAGCCTCGCCGCCAATTCGCGAACTCATAACTTGGGCTTCTTGATCGAACTCGACGGCAACCTCGACCCGCCCTGGCCGCCCCATTGCATCGCCTTGCTCAGCGCGATAGTGCACCACATTGCTGCCATCAGCTTGGGCAATGACCCCAACGCCAACCAGTAATGCACCAAGTGGGCCTTGAGCTGAGCCAGTCACCGGATCTTCGTCAATGCCAATCACTGGCCCGAAAAAGCGCACATGCACCGCACTCTCAGCATCCAGCCCTTCCAAGCAATACAGGGTTAATGCGGTTAGTTGATGGCTCTGACAGAGGAAGCGCACATCATTCATATTCGGCTTAATTGCCAAAAGATTCGCCAGATTATGACAACCAATATAGCCATATTCGCCGCCGCGCGTCGGCGGAATATCGCTGCGAATATCGGCTTCATCCAAGCCAAGTGCGGCAGCCAGCGCCACAATTTGCAAATCAAGCGGCTCGAATTCGGGCACGGGAATATCGAGCCACACTTTACAGGCCGAAGTTTCGCTTGCTTGCAGCTCGACCGCCAAAATGCCTGAGGCAGTTTCAATCGTGTATTGGCCAGGAATCACCAAATGGCCGCGTTCGGCCAAGGCGTGACAGGCGGCTACCGTGGCATGGCCGCACAACGGCACTTCGACGGTTGGCGTAAACCAACGCAATTGCAAATCGGCTTGGCTACTTGGCAGCACAAACGCCGTCTCGGAAACATTCATCTCACGGGCCAAACGTTGCATCACCACCGGATCAAGCCCAGCAGTATCGAGCAACACCGCCGCTGAATTACCAGTGAACGGAACCCGAGCGAAGGCATCAACTTGGACAATTTCGCGCCAGCGTGGCATAGAACGATCCTCAAACTAGGGTTAATCTAGCTTCATTCTAGCACGATGCAGCGAAGATGTTGACGTTTTAGCGTTGTTTGCGCAGCCGAAAAGCCCCATCAATCAAGCCAACAACCAGCCAAATTAGTGTACCGCCAAACAATTGCAGGCTCGAAAAGCCCAAGCTAAAGCCAAGCACCAGCAGGCCAAGCACAATTGCAGCGTGCAAATAGACCCAGCGTGCTTGATACGCGGCGAGATTTTTGGTCAAGCGGGTGGTCAGCCAAAGCATGCCAATCGCCACCACCAAACCCAGCACTCCATACAGCTGGTTGATTTGGCTGCTCGGATAGGCCAGCATCAGCACGAGACCAAAACTGGCTGCATTCAACATACGGGCGAGCAACAGGCTTAACGTGGAGTTCTTAAAGGAATTGAGCGTGGTCATGGTTCATCTCCTCAATCAAAACATAGCATTTGGAGTGTAGCACAAACAGCGAGCAATGGAAATAGATCTGATTGGGGATCGGGTGTTAGGGGCAAGGCTCTAGGCTGTGGGCTATCGGCTAGGCGAATAAGAATCAAATCAATCTGTGCCAATCTGTGGCTAAAACGTTCTTCGCGGTTGCGCTGCGAGGGGCCAGGCTATGGGCTATGGGCTGTGGGCTATCGGCTATCTGTACTGGTTCATCACGTTAACCATTGCCTGATCCCCTCACCCCAACCCCTCTCCCGTGGCGCGGGCGAGGGGCTTTAACACCGTGGTTCACCCCCAATTCCTTCGTGAAAACCGATGCTCCCCCTCGCCCGCGTTCAGTGGGAGAGGGGGCTGGGGGGTGAGGGCATGCTGCTTGTTTTTAATCCAATGTACCAATACAGCTAGGCTGTGGGCTTTTGGCTCTGGGCGCAGGGCTAGGCGAATAAGAATCAAATCAATCTGTGCCAATCTGTGGCTAACCGAAAGGATGAAGGATGAGGGATGAAGGATGACATTTGAATCCTAAAAGCCAAAAGCCAAGAGCCTATAGCCATCGTTTCTCTGCGCCTCTGCGTTAAAACACCCTGACCCCTCATTCTTTCGTGCCCTTCGTGGATCAAACGCTAATTGACATTCATGGTCAACCTGTTATGATGATCGCGTTTCCGGTATCGTTTCCAGCGTGTTTCATGGATAGCGAGAGGTAGTGCTGTGCGCTCAAAACAATCAACAATCACCATTCACGATGTTGCCAAAGCGGCAGGCGTTTCGGTCAGCACAGCATCGCGGGTGCTCAATAACAAAGCTGATGTTTCGCCAGAAACCTACAAAAAAGTGCGCCAAGTGATTGACGACCTGAACTACACCGCTAGTTTAGCCGCCAAAAGCATGCGCAGCCGCACAACCAATGTGCTTGGTTTGTTGGTGCCTGAGCTGATTGAGGTCTACTACCACGAAGTGATCAAAGGAGTTGGCGCAGCAATCGAAAATTCTGGCTACGATTTATTGATTTATACCAGTGGCAGCCCAACCCGTAACAAACGGGCCTCTTGGGAGCGCGAGCACGTGGCTTTGTTGAGCAGTGGCTTGACCGACGGCTGCATTATCGTTTCGCCCTCAGCCCCAACCTTCCAACAAAACGCCAATATTGTGGTGATCGATCCCCATGGAGCGGGCGCAGAAGTGCCATCGGTTGTAGCAACCAATCACGAAGGGGCAATTCAAGCTGTCGATTATTTGGTCAGCCTTGGCCATCGCCGCATTGGCTTCGTGCAAGGCCATCCCACAGCGTGGAGTGCATTGCAACGCTTTGAAGGCTACAAAGCTGGGCTGCACAAAGCGGGTATCGAATTTGAGGCCGCACTGGTTTGCGAAGGTGATTTTACCTCGGCCTGCGGCAAAGCAGCAACCTATCACCTCATGAACCAGCCCAATCCGCCAAGCGCCATTTTTGCCGCCAACGACCGCACCGCAATCGGTGTGCTTGAAGCGGCTCAAGAACTAGGCCTCAACGTGCCGCAAGATCTCTCGGTAATTGGCTTTGATAATATTCCCGAAACCATGCAAACCACGCCACGCCTGACCACCATCGATCAATCGATTCGTGAGATGGGTTCGTTGGGCGTGCGCCTCTTAATCGATAGGCTGCAAAATCGCGAATCGGCGCAATTGTTGCATACCGTGCCAACGCACCTGGTTGTGCGCGATTCGTGCTGGATGCGCAAGTAATAGCAGTGGGTTTAGGCGAGGTTGATCCCACGCCGACGGAGTTGCTCGACGACGGCGGCCAGCAATTTAAGTGGCTGTAAGCCCCCAACAAACAACACCTCATCCTCGAACAAGGCAATTGGGTATGGCCAAGCTTCTTCGGCAAAATACTCAAGCTGATTGGCGTGTTGATTTTGCACCGCCGGATCATCAAGATCATAATAGTTGACGCTGACTTGCGCACCAACTAAGCGCTCCAATGAGAGCGCAACATTACTCGCAACCTTCAACGAAGGCATGCGCGGGCCTCAGCCATAGCCACAACTGGCATCACTCGAACGCCCAAAAATATCCAATCGATAGATCATGAACTGCTTATGCTCCACATTCTGGCTTGCAACCGAGCTTCTGCAAAAGTATAGCAGATCTCGATCCGCAGCAAAAAACGGGGCAAAATTGCCCCGTTTTAACATCGCTAGCGTATTCGGATTATTGTACTTGCCAGAGCGCCGGAACGTTGGCTGGCTCCCAGCCTACAAGCGAGGTGTGGGCTTGCAAACAGGTATAGTTTTTGCCTGCATAACTGACTTTTGCGCCAGCTGCATAGGCCGTATTTGGCTGCCAAGCGGGCGTGCCCGTGGTTGGCGTAGCAGTGGGGTTTGGCCGTGGCGTAGCGGTTGGATTCGGCACACTGGTCGCAGTTGGATTTGGTCGTGGCGTAGCGGTTGGGCCATTAGCTGGCGTACCATAGGCTTCCAATTCGAACAATGATACACCCCATTCGGTAGCCTTGGCGGTGGTATAAACCCGCAGATAGCGTCCGGTTCCGCTGAGGCTCAAATTATCGCTGCCACCATCGCCGCTAGTGGTGCTATAGATCGTTTGCCAATTACTGGCATCGCTGGAAACCTGCACCTGATAGCCGCTGGCGTAGGCTGCTTCCCAATTGAGAATCACCCGATTCAAGGCATAGCTGCTGCCAAGATCAACTTGCAACCATTGCGGATTGCTCCAAGCACTCGACCAACGGGTTGAACTATTGCCATCAACCGCCAAATTTGCGCCATAGCTGCTGGCTTCAGTCGATGAAGCAGTGGCATTGCGGCCACGAGCGATATTTGTGCCATTTGGATTTGGCGTTGGCGTTGCGGTCGGGCCACTATTGCCCATCACCGTGTCGTAGATGGTGCTCACCAGCGAAGTGCTGTCTTTGGTATCCTGCGACATTTCCCAATACATAATTCCAGCGGCGTGGGTAAGCAAATATTGGGTTTTGCGCCGAATTGTTGGCTGGCCGTTGTAACAACCATATACGCCATTGACCGTCGCGCAATCGCGGTTGGCATTATCGCGGTTGGCGGCAACTGCTTGGGCATAGGTGAAACTTTCGCCAGGCCGCGCATAGAAGGGCACGCCAAGCACAGCTTTCGAGGCAGGCAAACCACGATTAAGCCAAAAGTTCAAGCTATTGATCGACCAATCGTAGTTGGCGTGAGGTTCACCACCATCGTAGGCCATAATATTCAGCCAATCGACATAGCCAAACACATCGGCGGCCACGCCATCGGCAGCAGAACCATCGGAAACCACGGCGGCGGTCAGCAATTTACCTCGGCTATGCATTGCGGTTGATAAGCCGCTCATCAAGGCCGAATAATTGCCAGCAGACGAAGCCTTGGGATATTCCCAATCAATATCAACGCCATCAAGATTATATTGATTGACGAAATTCACCATATTATTGATGAAGTTTGCGCGGGCGGTTGGGCTAGCACCCAAAGCCTCAAACGTAGCATCAACTGAGCTGCCGCTCCAGCCGCCAACCGAAATAAAGACCTTTACATTGTTGTTGTGCGCCAAGGTCACCATCGATTGCAATTTGCCTGGGTTATCTAAGCTGCGCAAGCTGCCATCAGCGTTGGCCAACAAAAAGGCGTAATTGATATGGGTGATTTTGCTATATTGGATGCTATTGACATCGCCTGCCCACGAAGGCATATAGCCAATACTCTTAAAACCGTTGGGCAAGCTCGCTGCCCGCGCCGCCGGAACCTGGCGCGCCTGAAGATTGAATACCAAAAAGAGCAAACAAAAAATGCTAATCATTGCAAAACGCCAACGTGCCATACACTGATCCTCCTACAACTTGGGAGTCGGCTTGTTGCTTCGTAATTTCAATGAAATTACTTACTATCACCTTAGCATAGGCCAAGCCACAATGTCAAGCATTTTCTTAATAAAATTTTATAAATCCAGATTTGGGCTTGTTGGTTGCCGAAGATATGGCACGTTGAGCGGTTGCAAGCGGGCCAATAATCCGCTTAAGCCATCGTTTGGCGGCAGTTTGGCAATTGGGCTAAGCTGGAGCCAGGTTGTGCGCACTTGATTCACCAATGAAATATTATGTAAATCTCCGCCATGCCAATGTTGCCAGAGCAACAATGCATAGGCCGAGCGCAAAACTGGTGCACGCACGCGCACACTCAGCGGGCTATAACGAGCTGGGTGCAAATGCACGCGCTGATCCATACCATCGCCCCAGCGTAAAACCCAAGCTGAACTATCGCTCAAGGTTAATAGTTGATAGTGGTCGTTGCTTGCCAACCATGCAGCATATTCGGCTTCAGTTTCAATCCCACGTTGCTGAAGTTGGGTCAGCACTTGGTGATCGATCAGCGCTGGGGTTAATTCACCAAGATACAGATCCATCTGGGAATTGCCGATTTTTTGCAAAGCCGCCAACAGCTCTGTTTGCTCGCCCTGTTGGAAATTTGCGAGGGTTTGCAATACCCAACGGGCATGATGTTTCCAACAATTTAAACTCGTCTGAAGCGTCATCGTTCACCTATGCTATACTCAACCAACCCTACTTACTACAAGGATCGGCCTATGTCACAATTTATCGATCTAAGCCATACTGTTGAAGCTGGAATGATAACCTACAAGGGCCTGCCAGCCCCGATTATCTGCGATTTTCTGAGCCGCGAAGCCTCGCGCAGCGTCTATGCAGAAGGCACCGAGTTTCATATTGGCAAAATTGAGCTGGTTGGCAACACCGGAACCTACATTGATAGTCCGTTTCATCGCTTTGCCGATGGCAAAGATTTAGCCGAATTAACATTAACCCAAATTGCTGAACTTGAGGGCGTGCTGATTCGCCATGATCTAGCGAATGGTCGGGCCATTGAGGCTTCAGCATTTGCAGGGCTTGACCTCAAAGGCAAGGCTGTATTGGTCAATACCAATTGGTCACAGCACTGGCGCACCGACCACTATTTCGAGGGCCATCCTTACTTAACAGCGGCAGCAGCTGAGTTTTTGGTGCAGGCCCAAGTTACCTTGGTTGGCATCGATTCATACAATATTGATGATACTGCCGATGGCAGACGGCCAGTGCATACGATTTTGTTGGGCAACAATATTCCAATTGTTGAGCATCTTTGCCAGCTTGAGCAGCTACCAAGCAATGGCTTTCATTTTTCGGCAGTGCCCGTCAAAGTCAAGCAATTTGGCACATTTCCGGTGCGCGCCTATGCGCGGCTTAACGAGGATTAAGCAATGAGCGAGCAACCAAGCTACGATACCCATTTGCCATTGTTTGTCTATGGCACGTTACGCACAGGCGAATACAACTGGAAAATCTATCTTGAAGGCAAAACCCGCAGCGAAACTCCAGCCATTGTGCATCAACATCAACTGTATGCCAACCGCTACCCGTATATGATTCCAGGCGAAGGCAGCGTGGTTGGCACGTTAGTCGAAATTAAGCCAGAGCTATACGAAGCAGTAATGCGCGACATCGATGAGTTAGAGCAATTTAGCCCCACTAGCAATAGTTGGTATTTGCGGGTTGCACGTTATGTTGAGATTGGCGAGCAACGCATTTTAGCCTGGATGTATTACCCCAGCGAACGAGTTAGCCAACATTTAACCAACGATCACCGGATTGTTGATGGCGATTGGGTAAGTTGGAATCAGCAGAATAATCAAGTCTAAAGTTGCGACGCGAGGGGGTCAGGGGTCAGGGG
>NZ_PUBZ01000080.1 GCF_003205875.1 Herpetosiphon llansteffanensis | reverse complement strand
GTGAGGGAACGCTCCACAGCCGACCAATCGCTCAAAACCTACCCTTGTAAGGAGGGGGTCGGGGGGTGAGAGCATGCACCACAACAAACCGCCAATAAATCCCAACCAAGCTAAAATTTCCATCGTGTTAATCCTTATAAGCCTAATCAGGTCATGAGACGCATTCAAGCGCTTAAAAATAGCTAAAAACACTAGAGCTAATTTGATTGAGTTCGCTGTCTGCGACTGCGATACTGAAACCAACTTCCACTACGTCCCCGCCATGGTTTCGTTCCACCCCCGTGTAAGGAGGATTGTATGTCGTTGGTTCTACGTCGTTTTGGCATGATCGCATTTATGGTCATGTTCATTTTAGCATTAGCAATTGGCAGTTCTGCCAAAGCCGCGCCGCAGGCCCAGGCCGATGCGGAAAGCCTCGATCTTGGCGATGCGCCATCGTCGAACAACAATTTTGGCTTGCTGATGGATGCCTACAGCGGTGTGCCCGCCAAGTATCCAACCGTCTTCTCGACCGTGCCCAATGGCCCTTCGCACATCTTTGCCAAGCTGATTCACCTTGGCCCTGGTGTAAGCCCAGAAGCAGAAGCCGATACGGGCTTTGATGCTGATGGCCCGAATAACATCAACCCCAGCGCCAACACGCCCAACCAAGATCGCTACGACAACGCCTTCCTTAGCCCGTTGGACATCAATAGCTTGCCCAACTGCCAGCCAACCCAAATCCGCTATCAAGTAACGGTCGATCCAAGCTGGACTGGTGGCACGATCAAGCTGTACACCAACCTGTGGTTCGATTGGGATCGCAGCGGCTATTGGGGTAGCGCAAGCTTCTTCTGTAATAATACTCCCACCACCGAATGGTCAGTTCAAAATGATCTTAACGTGATCACGGGGCCTGGAACCTATATTTTTAGCACCTCGGCCTTCTTGCCAGTCAACACCAACAGCAACAAGCCATTGTGGATGCGGATTTCGCTGAGTGAAAGCCCAGCAACCAACGACGATGGTCGTGGTCCAGCCAACCGCTGGAAATATGGCGAAACCGAAGATTATTTATTGACTGGCACTGATCAGCCAACCCCAGTGCCAACCCGTACCTTTACCCCAACTCCAGTGCCAACCCGCACCTTTACCCCAACCCCAACCGCAACCGCGACGGCAACCAATACCCCAACGCCGCCACCAACCCGGACATTTACGCCAACCCCAACGCCTGCCAATGATATTATCTCCGATCTTGGCGATGCGCCGGATTCGACCAACCACTTCTCTACCAGCATGTTGGCCTATGCCCCAGCGACTGGTGCACGCTACCCAACCGTGTTCGACCCTAGCACTGGCTTGCCCGAAGGCCCGTTCCACTACGATGCCAAACAAGTTGTGCTTGGTAATTTAGCAACCTTCGAGCGTGAGGCCGACACTGGCCCCGATGCTGATGGGGTCAATAACATTCAGCCAAGCACCAACTTCCCCAACCAAGATAAAGCTGACGATACGTTTTACTTAGGCGTGCCAACTGTCAACAGTTTCTTGCCTGCCTGCCAAAGCGAAACCCTCGATTATCGCGTAACGGTCAACAGCGTGCCATCAGGTGTCAACCGCTTGTATGTCAACGTCTGGATCGACTGGAACCGCAGCGGTTTCTGGGGCGGTTCGGTGCAATGTAATGGTGCATTGGCCAATGAATGGGCCGTGCAAAACCAAATGATTCCAGTCACGAGCGGCAACTATGTTTCAACCAGTTTCCTGAGTGGCTTGCAAGCCTCGAACCCTGGCGATCTCTGGTTGCGGATTACAATTAGCGAAAGCCCAGCAACCAACGACGATGGCCGTGGCCCAAGCAGTGGCTGGAAATATGGCGAAACCGAAGATTATCTGTTGCGCTATACAACCGATGTTACGCCAACCAATACCCCAACCAATACCCCAACCAATACCCCAACCCCAACCATTACGCCGAGCATTACGCCGAGCATTACGCCAACCCCACCGCCTGCAATCAGCGATTTGGGCGATGCTCCCGATTCAACCAATAACTTCGGGGTCAACATGACGACTTACGTCAGTGGTGTGATTGCGCGCTTCCCCACCGTGTTTAGCGGTGCTGCGCCAATTGGCCCCTACCACCGCGATGCGCGCCGCTATCACCTTGGGCGCAAAGTAACCTTTGAAAAAGAGGCCGATGTTGGATTCGACATCGATTATACCCATAACATCTCGCCAACCCTCAACATGAACGACCAAGATCGCGCCGATGACGGATTAGTTAGCCCACGCACCTTGCAGGCGTATCAAAACTGTAGTGCTACGCGGTTTACATATACCGTCACCAATAATACGGCATCAAACATTACCGTCTATTTCAATTCATGGTGGGATTGGAACCGTAGCGGCAATTGGGGCGGCACGTTCCAATGCCCCAATGGCTTGTCCAATGAATGGGCTGTGCAAAATCAAGCGATTGTGCTGGCTCCTGGAGTCAATACCTTTACCACGCCAACATTCTTCCCCTACCATCCACCACAACGGGCAGGTATTTGGTTCCGCATGACGGTCAGTCCAACTCCAGCTGGCGCTGCTGATGGCCGTGGTCCAACCAGTGGCTGGGAGTTTGGCGAAACCGAGGATTATATCTTTATGCCCGATTTGGGCGATGCACCTGATAGCAATAACAGTGCAGCCGCTAATATTCTGGCCTATTCGCCAGCAACCCAAGGCTTCTTCCCAACGATTTATAATCGCGTGCCAGCAGCTTTGCCCAAAGGCCCATTACACCAAAACTTAGGCTTGCCCTATATGCTTGGCAAGACCCTGACCGCCGAAACTGAGGCCGATGTTGGGCTTGATGACGACGCGACGACCAACATTCAAACCGCGCTCAACCGTGGCAATTACGATCGGGCCGACGATGCCTTTAGTGGCGGCCCACCAACCGCCAACAGCCTTGGCCATTGCCGCGCCAACCGACTGCCCTACACCGTGACCTTGCCCCACAATCCGCCACAAACTGGCTCGATGACGGCCTATGTCAATGTGTGGATCGATTGGGGAGTCAATGGTCAATGGGGTTCAACCTATAGCTGTGTCGATGCCTTGGGCGTAACCCGGACTGCCAACGAGTGGGCGGTCCAAAACCAAGTGATCAATCTTAGTGGCCCGAATGCCTATAGCTTGTTCACATCGACGTTCTATTCGTATCAGCCAACCATGCCCTACAAGCCGCTTTGGCTGCGAATTACGATTAGCAATACGCCAGCAACCGCTGCTGATGGCCGTGGCCCAACTGGTGGCTGGGCCTATGGCGAAACCGAGGATTATCAACTCAAGGTCTTGTTGACCCACGTGGTTGGCGGCCATGTGCGCGACGTAGCTGGCTTGCCAATCGCCGATGCCAATGTCTACTTGTATCGCCGTAGCACGACTGGCAATCCAAGCCCTGAGTTTGTTGCCAGCACCCAAACCGACGAACAAGGCAATTACGAAGTGAGCGCCGAAGCCAACGGTGAATACTTGGTCTTTGTCGAGCAGGCTGGCTACCAATCAATTTGGTACAAAAATGCAGCTACCGCCGACCAAGCCCAGCCAATTTCAGTCGCCGAGCCTGGAGTCAGTCAAATTGACGTGACCCTCGTTGCCAATGGTGGAACAGAGCCAGACCCCGATCCAGAACCAACGACCCGCAAAAAATAACTGGCACTGCTCGCCAATTTAAACAATGAAGTTACCAACGCTTGCTCGGCCAATTTTGGCTTGGGCAGGCGTTGGCGTTTGCGGAGGATTATTCGATGAAAACGCGTCTGCTTCGGTGTTGCTTGCTAATCGGTTTACTTCTGAGTGCCATGCTCCCGCCAATCGTGAGCCATGCAGCACCCCAAGCAGCGCCATTGGTGGCCATCTATATTTTGGCCTACGATAATCGGCTTGATAGCCCAATGAATTTAACGCCCTACTATGCCCAAACGCTCACCAGCATTACCAATGCAACCGTCGGCCAGCCCAACCTTACCGCGATTGTGTTGACCGACCTGAGCGGCATGGGCGATACCCATGTGCGGGTTGTGCACAACGGCAATGTCAATACATTAATTGGCCTGCCTGATTACGATGGCAGCATCAATAGCACGCTTAAAGAATATGATGTGACCGATGGCAAAACCTTAGGGGGCTTCTTGCTTTGGGCCAAAAGCAGCTATCAGGCCCAAATCTATACCCTCAGTTATATTGGCCATGGCGTGCCAGTGATGCCCGATATTGAGATTGCCGCGATCACTGAGCCGGAACGTCCAGCCAGCATTAATTTGCCACCCTTGCCCACGCGCATCGGAGCTAACGCCGATGTAACCGACCATACCTTAACCATCAGCAGCACCGACTATAGCGCGCTCTCGCCTAACGATTTGGCCTTGGCCTTGGCAATTGCCGCCCCAGTTGGCCCACGCTTTGCAGTAATCGATGTGCTGATGTGTTTCGCTGGTTCGGTTGAGGCCTTGTATCCGCTTGCACCATATGCCGAATATCTCACTGCTTCGCCCAATTATGCCTTCTTCGACCCAACCATGCCCGGCAATGCCTTGATTGGCTTAAACAGCAACCCAACCTCATTGCAAATGGCGCAGCATATCGTCAACACCTACCATAATCAATTACCCAGCACTGATCACCCACGGATTTTGAGCGTGATCGCTGCCGATCAATTGGCTGGCTTCAAAACTAGTTGGGATACGCTCTCAAATGCAATCTATCTGAGTTTGCTCAATCCAAGCCAGCGCCCAGCAACCCGCACGGCCTTATACAATGCCTACATTCAAAGCAAAAAATATGATTTAACCTACTGCGAGCCAAGCGATTGGCAGCTCGATGCGCCTGATGGCTTGGTTGATCTGCGGACATTTGCCCATGCGCTGAGCCAAACATTTAGCAATCTCAATTCGCAGATTGCCAACTTGGCAATCCAAGCCCGCAACCGAATTCGCAATAGCTATGGCGATCCAATGGTTGTGGTCTATCGCGTGGTTGATAACGATTACCCGTGGTTTGACCCAACGCCAAGCCAATGGATGTTTGATGGCCCAAGCGCACTGAGCATCGACGATGATGCGGCTGGATTAAGCTTATACGCCGACTTGCAAGGCTTGCCCGTAACTGGCGCGACCGAATTAAGCTGGCATGCCCATTGGTATCACGATGATGCGACCCAGCCCGATAATCCCAACCCACTGGCATTTTTGGCCGATCTCAGCCAGCGCAATGGCTGGGATGAAGTGTTTCAGGAATATTGGCGCGATATTGATTTGCAAACTGCGTTATGTACGCCAAGCTTGCCTGCAACCCGTGATCAAGGCTTGCCACGCGCCGACATCAGCCTCAGCCAACTTGGCCCAAGCGAAAGCAGTTTGGCGCTCAATGAATCAATTCGTTTGAATGTGGGCTTGAATGTCAGCCGCGCTGTGCAACGCAGCGATTTACGCTTCGAGGTAATGAGTAGCGGAACAGTGGTATTTAGCGATAGCTTGCAATTAACCAACCTGAACCCTGGCAGCCAACGCATCTTTGCCCAAAAAATTTGGCAACCAACCACAGCTGGAGTTTATAGCGTGCGGGTCGTTGGCGATAGCGGCCAGCATGTGCAAGAAAGTAACGAGAGCAATAATCTGCTCAGTCGCTCGATCAGCATTAGTGCTAGCACACTGCGCCGCCCAATTATCAATGCCAGCAGCCAAAATAACCTGCAATTATCGAACAGCCCAACCCTCACCTTGAATGTGCAACAACAAACCAACAGCGGCAAGCCAATTTCAAGTTTGCTCATCCAAGCCTATCAATATCAAGCGAGCGCTGGCAATCCACGCGTGCAAACTCCCGTTTTACGTGCAACAACCACGATCAATCAATTAAATTTGCCCACTGTGCAGCTGAGCCTTGCGGGCTTGGAGCCAGGCGCGGTGCTGTTGTATGTCTGGGGAACATCGGCCAACGGCTCAAGTTTGATTCCGGCGATTGTGCGGACGAATTATGCGCCCTTGCCAGCGACGATCAATCCAAGCCAGAAACACGTTTTTCGCTTTACACTCAAACGCCAGCAAGTTCAAGCTTTTAAACTGCAAAGCCACGTTGGCAACAGCAACCTACACGCATGGGAGCCATATATTTGGACTGCGCCAACCCAACAAGCAACCAGCAACGGCATTGATCAGATCAGCTATAACCCAACGCCGTTAGCTGGCGAATATATTATCCAAGTTAGCAGCAGCGATAACAGTCGCTATCTATTTACCGCCATGCCCAACCCACCAACTGGGCGCACGCTGGAAGTCGTAAGTAGCAAACAACCACGCCCAAGTTTTGAGGAGCCAAATCCATTTTTGCCAACCCATCAGGTATTTATGCCCGCTGTGCAGCAGTAGCTACGGTTGGGCATTCCCTCACCCCCCAAACCCCCTCTCCCACTGAACGCGGGCGAGGGGGAGCAACCGTTTTTACCGACGCAGGGAGCAAGAACCATGGGATTAAAGCCCCGCGCACGGGAGAGGGGTTGGGGTGAGGGGATCTTAACACCTACCCTTGTAAGAAGCCCCCTCGCCCGAAAGTGGACGCGGGCGAGGGGGCTGACGGAGCCATAACAAGCTAGAGGATTATTTCCGGATTGATGAGACTGCCACCACGGGCCATACCTTTAGCAATCTTGACGGGATCGCCGTTGTAGAGCACGGTCAACGGGCCAGCCATCGCACTAAAGCGCTCGCTGGTAACTTGCCATTCATGCATGCGGCTGCCACCAAGGTAAATTGGCGAACCAGAGCGCAGCCAGCTAAACAAGTCGCGCATCAAATCGAGCACGGTTTTCGCGCCTAGCTGAAACGGCACCAACATCACGGCCAACGACCACGGCTCGGTTGGGAAGCCATCAGGATCGCGTAGTTCGGCCAACTCTTGCAAGACGGTTGCATTGGTAAATTTTGCCAAGGCTTCGCTGGCAGCTTGCCAACGATCATATTCGCTGGTGATCAGCACCAACTGACCATCGGGAATTTTGGGCGCGAGCTGCAACGCCAAATCAACCAGTTCATCACCAAATAAAATAATGCGATCGGCTGGCGATTCGGGCACAACCAACCCTTTGAAATGGGGAGCAACCAAGGTTGCATATTCGTTGCGCCGATCAGCCCGATTCTGTTCGCGCGCACCACGTCCCTTTTGACGGGCCATGAAAACTCCTTAAACTTATTGTTGTTGAGCGAGTAAATTAACTTCCAGCCGAATATCCTCGGCAGGAATTTCGACAACCATGGTTAATGCAGTCGGATTCTTGATCGGCAACGTCAGATCAAGCGTCGTATTGGCGTTGGGTGGCAAATTGGCCGCTGCATCGCCTTGGGCAGCAAAAACAGTGCCGGATTGGTCGGTAAAGCGAAATGCCGACAATGGCACGCGCAATTCTTGCTTACTAATATTGGTAACGACACCTTTAATTTGCAAACCATCGCCTACTTGTTGGAGCGATTGAATATCGACTTTGAGCTTATCATTAGTTACGACAGGCGTAATTGGCACCACAGCCTCGCCACCTTGCAAACGGGCAATCGCCGTCGAACTCCATTCCTGGACTGGCGCAGGCAACGGCAAAATCGGCGTACCAAGATCTTGGCTGGCCACTTGGGTTGCGTTGGCTTCGGCGAAGCGGCTGCGCAGCGTTTGCTCGCTATCAGGGTTACAAGAACGAGTTGAAACCAAAAAAATCAGCACCAGTGCGATAATCACCCCGATCAGCGCCGGTGGTGGGCTATTGAGTCGCTGTGAAAACATGATCAACCTCCAGCACAATCGTACCAAGTATTGTACCGTGCTTTTGCAAACCGGCGTTAATCAACGAAGGTCATACCCGCAGCATAGGACAAAAATCCATGTTTTCGTACAGCCCGATTAACGCTACAATACGCGCATCGCTCCCTGCACCCAACTTTTGCAAAAAGGAGTTCCACGCTAATGAGCTTCGAAACATACGACGACCTCTTTGAAGCGGTATCGGAGCTATACACGGCTCAGAAATATCGCGAAACGCTCGATTTACTTGATGCAGAGGGAGCGAAATTTCCCGAACATGCATCGATGATTTCCTACCTGCGCTCGTGTATGGCGGCCCGCATCGGCTTGCCCGAACATGCAATTCAGATTCTTAGCGAGGCGGTTGCCCGTGGTTTTTGGTATGGCGCAGAAACGATTCGCCAAACGCCCTCGTGGATCAGCCTCCAAGGCGACCCTGAGTTCGAGCGCTTGGCAGCGGTCTGTTTTCAACGCCAAATGGAAGCAGTCAAAGATCCCAAGATGTATATTTTGGGGCCAGATGAGCTAGGGCCGTATCCGCTGTTTTTTGCTTTGCACGGCAACGGCGATAATAGCATGCACACGCTGTATGGCTGGAACAATCTGATCGATATTGATTGGATTTTGGCCGCGCCGCAATCGGCGCAAGCAGAATCATCCGATGGCTATGTTTGGAACGATCAAGCGGTGGCGTTGCGGCAGTTGGTGCAGCAATTCACCGATGTTTCCAATGAATATCAGGTTGATCCCGAACGAATTATTTTGGCGGGCTTTTCGATGGGTGGCGAAACGGCCTTGCGCTTGGCCTTGATTGGGCCAATTGAAGCGCGTGGGTTTGTCTTGCTTGGCCCAGGCGGCCCAACCATCGACGACCCTGAGGAATGGTTGCCTGAAATTCGCGAGGCCAAAGGCCGCAATCTGCGTGGCTATATTTTGGTCGGCGAACACGATCGTACAATTCCCCACGACCAAATCAAACGCATGGTCACATTATTGAATGATAACGGAATTCCCTGCGAGCTGGAAATTATCCCGGGCCTACGCCATGCCTATCCCAGCAATAGCTTGGAATACCTGCACCGAGCGTTTAAATTTATTGGAGTTGCCTAATGCGTTTAGGGTTGCTAGCCGATATTCATGGCGATGGTATCGGCTTTCAACGGGCTTTGGATTGGTTTGCCAGCCACGCGACTGATACAATTTTGTGTGCTGGCGATGTGGTTGATCGCGGGCCTAATGCCGATGCCATTGTCCAAGAATTAATCAAGCGCGCAATTCCCTGCATCAAGGGCAACCACGAATTTACCTTGTTGCGCGAGCATAGCCGTTGGAGCCAAAGTAGCCAGCGCGAACGCTTAGCCAGCAGAGGCCGGATTGTCAGCCAAGCCACCTTAGATTATGTTGCCGCGCTGCCAACCAGCCTGCGTTTGCCAGTTGAAAATCAGCGTTTGGTGCTGGCTCATGGTGCGCCATGGAGCGATGTGGTTGATATGTTGCCCGAAGCGCGCAGCAGCAAATGGCAACGGCTGCTCAACGAACATCCGCATGATCAGATCATTGTGCTTGGCCATACCCATCGCCCGATGCATGTGCGTTGCGGCCATCTGACGGTGCTCAATCCCGGCTCGGTTTATGGCGTAACCATCCGCGATAGCCACAGCTGCGCCATCTACGACACGCACAGCGATAGCATGACCCTCTACGATCTCAAAACGCAACAAACCAGAATTTGCCCCGTGGTCGAACTTGATCATTAAACATAAGTAGCCTGCCCAAAATCCTACCCTGAATCAATCATCAATTGAGCCATTATTTCAAATACGGTAATTAATTTGTGATTAATTCACACCGAAAGGGGATACTCTATCCCATTCGACAAGTTGCAACGAGTTTGTTAGAATAGCGTTAGATTGAGAGAGCGAAGTGGAGCAAGGTTTTGCTGCGTACCGATGTGCGTAGGATTGACATATCCCTTTGTGCTCATCAGTCTTGGATTGTTTTGAGTGAAAGGGCTTTTTTATGCCTTCATCTCGTCCGTCACGCATGCTGGCCATGCTGCTGTTGACCTCGGTGCTCACCAGTCTGCTGCCGCACGCAGCCGCTGCCGCACCGACCACCCTTACCCCAACGGCCCGCGCCATTCCAGCGGTGCCAACAGTGCTCGACGAACCCCCGCCCGGCCATCGCCCGGCTGCGGCCACCTCTATTCTTACGCCTGAGGAGTATGCCGAGATCGTCAATCGCGCGATTGAGGAGACCCATCAAGCCCAGTTCGATGGCACGTTTTCGGGTGGCATCCAACACGAGGTCTTCACCCATAACACACTGTATGAAGTTACCTCCCAACAAGACCCACAACTCGAGACCAGTACAGCCTTGCCGATCATTATTCCGGCCTATGCCCACGATAGTTTTAAAGTCGATCTCGCCTTTAAAGCCTCAACCATTGGCCCCTATTTTGATGCCGCTCGCGCCGTCGTCTTTGTGAAACCCGTGGGCAGCTCTACCTGGATGCCCGCAAGCACTATTGCGGAACAATTCGATCCCATCAGTACCGACCCCACACCCACGACCACGTTTCATGTGACGTTTACGGGTGTCAACCGACTGCCCGCTGATCAGCCGATTGAAATGCGCATCGCCTGTAATTCGTTTTTTAGTACTGCTGGCTGGTGTCGCTTCAGCAACTTTCGGTTTTATGATGACGCCCCTGGTTGGACTCGCTATGAGTCTGAGTCTGAGACTGATTCGTGGTCATCAACGACCTGGACCGAACGGATTGGGGTGGTCAATGATTCATCAACGAGCGACGGCCCGTTTTTCCTCGTTGATATTCCCTCCGGTACCCGTACGGGTATTGGCCCTGGTAATGGAATAACCTATCGCGGTGGGCGGATGCGCATGCCACCCCTTCAATCTGGCGATACCTTGCAGGGAACCCTGCGCTGGGCGGAAGATTCGCGGCAACCAGTCGCCCCAGTCCTCCCACGGGGCGAAATTCGGATTGAGTTTTTGCCTGATAGTCCTCCCGGTGCGCAGCCGGTAACCTTAGCGATGGTACCTGGACGACCCAATACCACGCCATCGTCGTTGTGGCATCAAGGTGATTTGCTGACCATTCCGGTTGCAGATGTGGCCAACAAAACGGGAACCTTTGCCATTCACATTGAAACCGGTGCAAGGTCCCCTGCCTTTGTGGGGATTGATAGTTTCAAACTGTATTTGAACGGCCAAGAACTGATCTGGTCTAATACACATAATGACCAAAGCTATAATTGTAAATGTAGCAAAACCGCCGCTGGTGGATATCAATTGGTAATTGGCGATCCGGTCAACACGCTCTCTGGGGTATTGATTGAATCGGCCATCGATGCCACGATTGCCACCGCGAGCACTCCGTTGAGCATGCAACGGACGTATGTCTCAGGTTTAGCCGATCCGGCAACCGTTCCCCAAAGCCCGCTTGGCTTTGGCTGGCGCTTTAACTACGGCGAAACCCTGACCTTGCCGAGTGCAAGCGTTGGCGCTGAGCCAAACACGATTATCTATGAATCCGCTGAAGGTAACCGCTATCGCTTCCGCGATTATGGGGGAGTGTATTCTGCGGCTCCTGGGATTCGCGCAAGCTTAAGCGCGGTCAGTGGTGGCTATCGCATCACCTTCCCCGATCAAAGCTGGCGCGAGTTTGATAGTGCTGGCCGCCTCGTCAAATTAGCGGATAGTGCTGGCCGGACGCAAACCATCAGCCTCAGCATGAGTGGCAGCACCAAAGATTATCCGCTCGCGGTCACGGATGATTTCAGCGGACGCACGCTCGATTTCAGCTATACGACGGTCAGCGGCGTTGGGCTACGGCTCCAGACCGTCACTGACGATCTGAATCAGGTCACGACCTATGGCTATGATACGGCAGGCCATCTAACCTGGGTGACCAGCCCCCAAGGCACAATCACCCGCTACGAAACCAATAGCCTGCATCAAATCATTGGCATTGCCAAAGGCTTGACCAGCTACGACACCACCGCCAGCCGCCGCGATTTGGTGATGACCTACACGGCAGGCAAGGTGACCCAGCAAGTCGAACGCGATGGCCGCACATGGCAGTATGCCTACGCCACCACGCCAACTGGCGAACCGCAAACCACGATCACGATTCGGCGCAATGGCGTGATTTTGGATACCCAAATTGCCCATTATCGTAGTGATCGGACGTTGCGCTGGGTTGAACACAATAACACCTTCAGTGGCTACCAAACGAATGATATCCAGTTTGCAGCAGCAGCGCAGGCGAACCCCAATGGCACAACGGTGCGCAGCACCGCCAATGCAGTTGGCTTAACAACGCGGATCGAAGCTGGATCAATTGGTAGCAGCAACCAGCATAGTCTGAGTGGGATCGCCACCACCATTAGCTATGGCAGCAACAATCAGCCAGAAACAGTAACCGCACCGGGTAATATCGTCACCACAACCCAATATAATGCTGCGAACCAACCGATAAGTGTCCAACTTGGCAATATGTCAGCGACAACCATGACCTATCTTGCGGGCAGCAAGCTGCCCGAAACCGTCACGAGTCCCGATGGGGTCGTGACCAAATATAGCTACACAGCGTTGGGCCAAGTCAGCCTTGTCGAAGTCGGCTATGGCACCAATACGGTCCAAAAAACGGCCTATAGCTACGATGTTCTTGGCCGGCTGACTGATGTCACCATTGGGTATGACACTAGCTTAGCCACCACCACCCATAGCGACTATCGCGCCGACAACCAAGTCTGGAAAGTCACCCAGAATTATAAAAATGGCGGAACTCCTAGCACAGCCACCCAAAATGTGGTGACCGAGTATGGCTATGATAGCTATGGGCGTGTAATCTGGACTAAAGGCCCCGATGGCCGCTACCGCGATGTCACCAGCTATGATAGTGCTGGCCGCGTCCGCTGGATCGTTGATAACGCGCTCACTGGCAGTGGTGTACCAACCATCCCAACCCTCACCGGCAATCCACCAGCCTTCAGCCCCAGCTATCCCAGCGGCAATGTGGCCACCCTCTTTGGCTACGACTGGCTGGGTCGCACGACGCTCGTGACCCAAACTGGTATTCTGACCGGTACCTTCAATCCCAGCACCTTGCTCTGGAGTAGCAGCACGACCCGTGTGACCCGCACCGAGTATGATGCGCTCAGTCGTCCAGTGACGACTACCTTGAACTATCGCGCCGATATCAATGGCGGTCAGTTCAGCCCGCAATATACCGATGTCAATGTCCAAACCTATACCTACTACGATGGGGCGGGCAATGTCACCTGGACCCGTGATGCTCTGCGGCGCTGGACCCGCTTCGAGTATGATGCGCTGAGTCGTCCGGTCACCACCACGCTCAACTACGAAAATGGCAATCCGTTGACCATCGACAGCGCCAACAGCAGTTGGGCGAGCCTGAGCGATACCGATATCGTCCAGGTGACCCGCTATGACAGCGCAGGCCGCGCCGATCGCACGATTGACAACTATGTTAATGGCGTGCAAGCAACCTTTGCCCCCAATCCGACGCTGCCATGGCAGATCAGCGATGTCATCACCGACCGCATGACCCTGACCACGTTCGATAATCTTGGTCGGGCCACGCAAACGACGAACAACTCTGTAACCGCCAATCCCGGCGCGCTTGCGGAACTGAATCAAACCACCGGCACGATTTATGCGCCCAATGGCAGGGTCGTCGCAACCTATGATGTGACAGGCCAATTCACCGTACCAATCTATGATACGCTTGGTCGCGTGACCAAATCGGTCGAGAACTGTCGCAATGCGAGTGGCGTAAAAGTCAGTAGTTTCTGTAGTACGCAAACCAGCGACCGCAATGTGCTTAGTGCGCAAGTCACCTATGATGCGCTTGGCCGGGCATTTGATGTCATTGAGACCAGCAATACCCGAACCCGCACATTCTATGATGGGCTGGGCCGTGTGACCAGCGTCATCCAAAACGAGCAGCCTGGGGTAGCACCGACGTCAACTATCAATGTCACAACCCTGACCAGCTATGCCGATGCCGCAGGGATTACGGTTACTACCACCGACCCAACCGGCAAGGCCACGACCACCACTCGTAACCTCGATACAGGTGTCACCAGCACGACGGCCCCGAGTGGCTTGATCACCCGCACTGGCCCGCGCTGGAGCAAAACCCCCGATGGTCAAATCAGCGTCAGCATGATCGACGGCCTTGGGCGCACGATCCAAAGCGTGAGCAACTATCAGGATGGGCTGATCACCGGTGCTGATGGCACCACCCGCGATTTGATCAGCCGCACCAACTATGATGTGGCGGGCCGCACGGTTGCCAGCAGCGACACGGTGGGGATCATCACCCATTATCGCTATGACCTGCGCGACAACCTGATTCAGGTCATCGAAAACGCCGATGGCCCCTGTAGCCAAGTCGAAGCCAGCGACTGCCAAGTTACGACCAACTATCGCTATGACCGCGCCGGCAATCAAACCGCCGTGATCAATGGCAAGGGCATTACCAGCCGCGTCCTGCGCTACGATGCCCGCGACCAACTGCGCAACCAAGAAGATGCGCTGCGCAATGGCACCAGCACCACGTACACCGTCCGCGGCGCGGTTGCCAGTGTCCAACCAACTGGAGCCACCGCGATCACGACCGGCTACGATGAACTGGGCCGCCCGATCAGCAAAACTGGGGCCGCTGGTGCTAGCCAAAGCTGGACCTATGATAGTGCTGGCCGCATGGCCACCGCCTTTGATGCCTCGGCCCAAAACACCGCAACGGGCAAAACCGGGGTCTTGACCTATAACTACGATGCCCTCAATCGGGTCAGTGGCATCCAACAATCGTTGGCTGACGATCCCAATGCCACTTGGACCTTGGGCTATACCTATGATGCCGCTGGTCGGGTCACCCTGATTGGGGGCAATAGCTACGGCTATGACAGCGCAGGCCGCCTGCAAACGGTTGGCCGTGGTGGCTTCACGATTGCCCAATACGGCTATAACAGCACGACCGGCTGGGCTGAAACCCTGACCCGCTCGGAAGCGGGCACCAGCCGCGCCGTCGAAACCACCCTGTACGACACCCTTGGTCGGGTGAGCAGTATCACGGTCAATGGGGCAACCGGCAGTGGCACAACCCCCACCGCCCAACTAACCCAATTTGGCTATACCTATGACCGCGCCAGTCGTCGCGTTACCTTCAGCGAAGTTCAGCTAAATGGCAGCGGGACGACAGTAACCGAAAACCATAGCTATGGCTACGACAATCTGGGGCGCTTGGCGAGTGAAACCGCCGGCAGCACCACGACCGGCTATGGCTACGACCGTGCTGGCAACCGCGTGCGCGTGGGCAGCACGAATCTCGACTATCAAAACAACGACCGCCGCACGGGCTGGAGCTACGATGCATCTGGCAATGTGCTGAACAATGGCACCCAAAGCTATACCTACGATGGCTTCAACCGCCCAACCACGGTCACGATTGGAGCGAATAGCTATAGCTACCGCTACCACGATGAAAGTTTGGTCAGCAAAAGCACCAACGGAACCCTGACCAATGCCTTTGTGACCGATCGCGTCGGCACATCGTACAGCAACCTCTTACGGATCAGCACCTTTGTGGGTAGCGACCAGTACGACACGACTTATGTCACGGGCTTAGGCGGCATTGTCTTGCACAGCGACCAAGTCAAGAATGGCACACCGGTCGTTAATGGCAAGAACTTCATGGTCAGCGATGCCCAACGCACCATGCGCATGACGATCAACAGTGCCAATGGCGCGCGCGGCAAACAAGATAGCGATGCCTGGGGTCAAGCCGTAGGCGCGCCGATCTCATCAATTCGCTATACCGGCGAGTTCTCCGATGCCCAAACCGGCTTAGTCTTCCTGCGCGCCCGCTGGTACAACCCAGCGAATGGCTCCTTCTTGAGCGTTGATCCGTTTGCTGGAAAGCTGTTAGAGCCACAGTCGCTTCATTCTTATACCTATGTTCACAATGATCCGATCAACAAAGTTGATCCAAGTGGCTTATTCTACTGCACAATTGCAAGAGCATTTGAATCTTTGGCGTACAACAAGTATTGTCAGGAAAAATCCGATAAACTTGATAAAGATGCAGCATTTAATGCACTACTTATAACCGATACACTTGGAGCATTGATTTATCTCTATACTTTAGAGGATTTACCAGGAGGTTCAAAAGTTCCTCAACATATCCGTGATTACCAACCACGTATTACTGTAGCAGAGGAACGTACTGATTTTGTCTTATGGTATATTTCTAACGACCGTAGTTCGGAATTTCATGCAAAATTTGATCGTGTAAAATTCAATGATACAGGATTAGCCGCCGAATTTCGCGATAGCCACTATGGAGGTTTTACTGGTAGCAACCAAATAAATCACTTTATGTCAGGAGTACATGCTACCTTACTCCTGCCTGATGGCATTGCTAAAGAATGTATGATTGGGCACGAAATTCTTGGTCAAGCAAGTAAGTGGGACCAGTGCATAGCCGAAGTTAACTCACATCAAATGGACCTCTTCGATAGGGCAATCGAGGCGGATAGGGCAGGATCCTATAGTGAGCGTGATTGTTATTTGAATGGAATCAGCGATGTTATTCCCAACATTCCTTTTAATTTTGCTGGTCTTACTCCTGCTACCGGAGGCAGAAGCATGCAAGATCTTAGGCTTTCGCTGAAGTCGTATATCTTTGCAGACAAACTTTATGATGAAGAATTGCGTAGTCTTGCGGATGTTCGTACCTGGCTACGAAACAATCTCCGCTAGTAGACTAAATAACGGAGCGTTATTTAATCTATTCAATAGCTAGCTACGCTCGCTTACAACCGATCAATCCTTACTCTGATTGGAATCAACCAGAGTAAGGATTGATCAATCTAGTTAATTTAGTATTCGAGTATAGGATTAAATGAGATATGGTTTTTTTGGCATCATTGATTATTTAGATATATCGATATATACCTATAGCCTGATGTGAGTTAAGCTGCCTGAAGAATAGTGAATGTCAGCACATCAATGCCAAATCGTGCACGCAACACCGCTTTCAAGACCAAATGGGTCACTTTACTCGCAATGCGGGTCGCCAAGCCTTCCACCGTTTTGGCCAACAAACGCTCGACGTGCCGTCCCGTGTTTTGCAGTTCATGAAACGTCCCTTCGATCCGTTCACGGATCGCCCCGAGCAGAGCATCAAATGGCGCGGGAGTCCGCCGTTGATTGTGGCGTTTCGCTGTCCAGATGCGATTCTTCGTTGCGTCTCGTACGGCTTGTTGCCAGCGTTCACCGAGAAAGCCTTTATCCGCCCACACATCGGCATTGGTAATGTGGTCGAGAATTTCATCCGCAGCGGCGCGTTCGTCCGTATGGGCAGGCACGAGGTCATAGGCGACGGGAATGCCATCGAGGGTCGTGAGCATCACCAGTTTATAGCCAAAATAGTGCAGTTTGCGGCTGACACAGTACCCGTAGCTGGCACTGCCGGCGAAATCGCTGCGGGTTTTGGGACGGGTATACCCAACGACCGGAATCGGTTTCGTATCGAGAATGACCTGCGGACGGGTGACCGTTGCCCATGATTGGAGCCACGACCGCCGCAGCGGTTCAAGCAAGCCGCGCAGCCGATGGGCATGGCGATTGCATTGGCTTTGATGCGGCAGGGTCGGAAATAAATCACCATGGGTTGCCCGCAGAAAGCCTAGAAACCCCGTTTCGCTGGGAAACGGGACGAGATCCATGGCCAAGAGAATCGTTAACACCGCGCTTGGTGCCAGTGCTGGTCCAGGGACGGCTGGCATGGGATGGAGTATGGTCGACTGATACCAATCGTCAACCAGCACATAAACGATCGTGATCAGGTCAGAAAATGCTATACTAGCCATGGACGGAACTCCTATTGATGGTGATTAAGCACGTCCATCGTGGGACTTCCGTCGTTGTTTGTCAAGCGATCCTTTCGGAATAACTCACATCAGGCGTACCTATTGTTTAAGGCATCCATAAAGTCATCATCTGAATCATAAATATGCTAATTATAGTTTGGTAAGGATACCCTATGACTACAAAGCAACTGAATTGTCCGCTGCCGAGAATCGCCAACGTATTCAGCAGTTAAGGTACGGTGTTTGGCTAATAGGTATAGTAGTGATGCTATGTGTATGTATATTACTTATGACTCTGCCCATTGAGCTTCCCCCAGATGATAATGCAAGGCCTAAAACTAACCAGATCCTTCAATAATCTTTGTTCAGCAACAGAAATAGGTAAACGCGGAGCAAGATGTATCTTGAGCAGTACCCCAACCGAGAAGCAACCATCGAACTCCCATCACTGGCGCTCCTTACTGCTCCAGGCGATCAGCGCTCGGTCGTTGGCATGGGCACAGTCTTGCGCAATATTAAGGGTGGGCAGGTGTTAATCGGCCTGCTCGCGCAATCCATGCGAATCGGTAAATAAGTTTGATCCACGAAGGACACGAAGAGCACGAAGAACGGGAACCGCGAAGATCGCGAAGTTAAGTTTTTTGGCTCTTGGCTCTTGGCTTTGGGCTGTTGATTTCTGACTTTTGCATTCATCCCTCATCCCTCATCCTTCATTCTTCGGTTGCTCTGCGCCGCTGCGTTAAAACTCCAATCCACGAAGGACACGAAGAACGGAAACCGCGAAGCACGCGAAGATCGCGAAGGTTGATTTTTTGCCACAGATTCCCACAGATTGGTTTGATTATCTGCCCAAAGCCCATAGCCTATCGCCAAAAGCCATCGGTTCCTCTGCGCCGCTGCGTTAACATTCCGCTCCACGAAAGCAGTGAACCAATCCTCGCTAGAGCAAGTATAGCAATCTGACGATAATCCACAGGAGCGCCTATGACTACCAGCCTTGATGAGGCCTTAGAATACGTATTAAGCCGTCTATCGCCGCATACACCGCCAGTCTTTTTTGCCGAAATCATCGACCAGTTGACTTGGCTCGTTGATGAGAAGCGCGTAAGTATGTATCGGATTATGCGCGACTGGCTCCATTCCGATAATAAGGAGAAAGTGAAAATTGCCCTCTCGACAACCGAGGCGTTCGCTGTACCATCGGATGCAGCATCTCATGCAATCATTAATCGAATTATCGAGCGCTGGCCCGACCTCGCCCTACTGTGCAATAAATAGCAAGCTTAGGAACGGCATAAACGCTAACAGTTATCGTAGCTAGATTTCCTAATTATGCGAAAAAACAATGTCTAGGAGCAAGCACGTTGGTACATACGCAACAAGGAGATTCGATGAGCCTAACTATGGATGCAGCCATTGACTCGCTGTTTGGACACCTAGCTCCTCATACTCCACCAGAATTTTTTGCCGAAATCCTCGACGATATGATCTGGCTGATTGATGATCCTGAAATGGATTTGCAGCGGGTTGTCCGTGGTTGGATCTCCGCTAATCATGTGAAAAAAGCCCAAGTTGCCCTTTCAATCAGAGGAATGGCCTTGCTGGAATCGGATGCAGAACGCCATGCAATCGCTGAACAGATTGTTCGCCGTTGGCCCGAACTTGAGCCGCTGTGCCGGACTTCGCTCCAACTGTGAAGAGCAACCCCTTCTTGCACCCATAACGAGTTGCTGTCTAACAAGAGATTAGGGAGATATAGTTATGTCCACTAGCGATACAATTGTTGCTCACGCAATTGAACAGTTTAATCTGATCGCCCCGGTTCAGGTGGTTGCTCAGCTTCCTAGTGTTAATCATCAGAATCTGCATCTTCAGACGGCGAATGGCGATTTTGTATTGAAGTACTACGCCGTGGATCATGATGAAGCGGCGCTATTCTATGAACAGCAGTTGGTGCGCTGGCTATCGTGGCGACCAACCTCGTTTGCCGTGCCGATGCCGCTACGAGGACGATCTATCTATTATACGCTTAACGTTGGGGATATTCTCTATACCCTGACCCCTTTTATTGCTGGAGAAGCGCCAGAATTTCGGCTGCTGCCCAACGGCCAGCATCACCCAGCAATAAACCAATGGGCCTACGCCATGGGTACGGCACTTGGAGAATTGCAGACGCTGCTGCAAGCCCGTCCCGTACAGCATCGTCGCCCCTATGCGTTGTTTCAGTCCTTGCTTAACTATGCCAAGCCCCGCTATGACTCGCTGCAACTAGCGGCTGCTCAGTTTGGCGGCTCGGCCAGCGACGCGGAACTCTGGGCGTGGTGGCGCAGCGAAGCAGCCAACCTCATGGCATTTGTAGCGAATGAATATCCCGCCTTGCCTCAGCAAGTGTGCCATAACGACTTTGCACCACCAAACATCCTCATGCGCGACGAACGGGTAACCGCGATTCTCGATTTTGAATTTTCCTGCCCAGCGGCGCGTGCGCTCGATGTGGCTATGGCCTTGCGTATGACCATGCAACTCGATAGCAATCCGGCCAATCCGTGGGTGGTGGCTGAGCAATTTTGCCGTGGCTATGCAGAATGGATTAAGCTCACCCCTCAGGAAATTGTCGCCATGCCCCAGTTAATTGGCTTGCGCACCGCTATCCCGCTGATTTGGGCCATCAGCAAGCCCGAACTGCCGAGCCACACGAGTTTGGCGCAGGCAATTGGCCGCATGCAAGCGAGCAAAACATGGATGAACAACCATCAAGACCAATTGAGCGAATTACTGCAAACCTGTTTTGCTTAAGCTTTGTGGAGCTTTATGGCTCAAATGAGCACTCTATTGCCCAAAGTCGAGCACGCACTGAAACGAGGGAAATACCATGAACAATCTAGCCTTTGATATAGTCAATGTGGAACAGCGTGGTTCAACCGAGTGGCACGTCGCTGGACGGGCACTCACGGATATTTGTATCGGGGATATCCTCGAAATTCGCCTTCCCGACAAAACGTCCATGGCGAGCAAGGGCGCTTTTGTGGTGATGGCGATTAGCGCGTATAACGTGAGCATGCCCAAACTCCATTATGGAATGACGGGAATGTTAACCCTTCAAGATAACTACGGTGATCTCCTCACTAAGGGGGCGAAGCTCTTGCACGCCACCCCAGAATCATCTCCGGACGATGAACAGTATAGGAGAATCATAAAAGCCATGGTGAGGATTCAGGTTGAGGGCGACGTACGAAACGAAGTTCTTGCGTTCAAGCAATCGCTGGAAGCCCACGCCGAGGATCTCCTATTTCAGCGTATCACGGCGGTTGGAGAGCGGTTCGTGATCTACGGGGCGGTGTTACGGCGCGCCATGCCATCGACCATTGAGAACTTTATCGATATCCTGCGACGCTTTAATGAGAAGGTGGATACGCTGTTGGGCTTATCCTTTGTCCAACACATCAGGGAGCGCGAGAAAGAAGCCAAACTATGGGAAGATCGCACCTACAGACTCCAGAATCGATCTCAATGGAAATTGTCCTTTGTCCAGTCCCTAGTAAAACGTCGGAACGAAGCCAAAATACGGGCAGCGCGTGCAGCCAATGACCAGTATCTGTCCAATGCGCTAGCCCTAGGACCCAGCTCTGAAGTAACCGCTGCGTTTGTGCTGACCATGCGGTGCTTCCTCGACGATAGCGAAGAATGTTCACTGGAAAATCTCGCGCAACACTACCAAGCTGCAACGATTGGCACCGAGCATGCCCGCCGCTATCTCGCGAATCGAAATGTGTACAATATTGCATTGGATGGAGTTACGGAGCTGGTTAATCGAGAGCAGGTCATCGATACCGATGGGAACGTGATCGGCAGTATCGACAAGCCGCTCACCCAACGGCAGGTGTTTGATCTGTGGGTCTATGGGGGTCTCTCGCACGCCAAGCGAACCAAAAAGCAACAGTTTGATGCGCTCGTTGGCGACCCCGTAACGCGGGCGCTGCTCTGGCAGAGCTTTGTTGATACACTGGATGAGTATTGCGGTCTTTTGGAAATACAGAGAAACATCAGCAGAGCGATGCTCTTGGAGTTGGAAAAGCCTGTTTGAGTGATGGGAAGGATTGCCTCAAAAAGACGCATCCTGTGGGGAGACCACAAACAAGTCAGGGGCATCGGCCTCAAGGGTTGGCTGCTCCAGCTGCGGGCACATCGGCCAGATATAAGCTTGGCTTCGCTATTCCCAGTATCCTGCCTCCAATCGAGCTTTGATTAAGATTTTGTAACAATTTTAGGCAAAAACAGCCAGTACAACGAACAAATGTGGTGCTGGCGAGCGATCATGCTGCGGTTTGACATGCCAAACCAGTACCAAACAACGCACATCAACGAACATTTATACCGATGAGTGTATAGAAATGTTAGGAAATATTTTCCTTGTAGCGCTATGTTCAATTTAGCATAATGATCATAATGCTCGTGGCAATTGACCCAAGTTTAGAGAAAAATGCGCCTAAATGGAGAGAATATAGAGAAACTTGGAGAAAATATCCCCCATTAATCATCCCACATAAAGGGGATACGAAACTGCTTATGGTGTAGGATCAGAGGGATAACACCAAGGGATTAATCTGTATCACGTATCAGCTTGACACTACCTAGCAAAACGTCTATGATACGGCAGGAAACGGAATTCTTAGCAAACTCTTAACACAGCTTATCATCGTGCCATTTCGTCGGTGAACCTTAACAATTGAGCCAGGAGGAAACCCTGTGGACTTTATCCTTCCAGCTCTGGCTTTACTCATTGGCCTAGCTGCAGGCGCAGGCGGTGCCTATGTTTGGTTAACAAAAAAATCTGGTGTAGCACTCGCCCAAGCTGAAGCAGCAGCACAACTACAATTAGAACAAGCCAAGACTGAGTACAAACAATTGCAATTAAAAGCCCGCGAAGAACAACAACAGTTGCGGGAAGTTGGTGAAAACGAACTCCGCGAAGCCCGCGTCCGCTTGCAAAAACAAGAAGAACGGGTCAATCGCAAAGAAGAAACTCTAGAACGTAAGCTCGACCAAACCGAAAAGCGCGATCGGCAGTTAGGCCAGCGCGAGCGAGCGGTCGAAAACTTACACACTGAAGCCGAACGCCTCCGCACAGCCCAACAAGCTGAGCTGGAGCGGGTCGCAGGTCTCACTAACGAACAAGCACGTGAAATCATTCTGACTCGTGTTGAACAAGAAACCCGTGCCGAAGCTGCTCGCCGCATCCACGAAATCGAAGCGGCAGCAAAGCTCGATGGTGACCGGATTGCACGCAAAATCGTTGGGTTGGCGATCCAACGCTGTGCATCGGATTATGTCGCCGAAATTACTGTAAGCACGGTACAACTGCCCAGCGAGGAACTCAAAGGACGGATTATCGGGCGCGAAGGCCGCAATATTCGAGCCTTCGAACAAATTACCGGGGTCGATATTATTGTCGACGACACGCCCGAAGCGGTCACGCTCTCATGTCACGACCCAGTACGTCGTGAAGTGGCTCGCCTAACCCTGAACCGCCTGTTGAAAGACGGTCGGATTCACCCCGCCCGCATTGAGGAAGTCGCTGATAAAACCCGCCAAGACCTTGAGCAAATAATCCGCGAAGAAGGCGAACGCGTGGCCTACGAAGCCAACGTCCAAGGCCTTCATCCAGATCTGATGAAGATTCTGGGGCGGTTGAAATATCGTACCAGCTACGGCCAAAATGTGTTGCAACATTCGTTAGAATGTGCCTTTTTGGCAGGAGCGATGGCAGCAGAACTGGGCGCGAATGTGCAGGTTGCCAAGACCGCAGCCCTGCTCCATGATATTGGAAAAGCCATTGACCACGATGTACAAGGGCCGCACGCGTTAATCGGCGCAGATATTGCCCGACGGCTTGGCCGCAACGCGGCGGTAGTTCATGCAATTGCTGCCCATCATAACGATGAGGAACCTCAAACTGTTGAGGCCTTTCTTGTTCAAGCCGCCGATGCCATCTCTGGGGGTCGCCCAGGTGCCCGCCGCGAGACCATCGATCTCTACATCAAGCGGCTCGAAGCTCTTGAACATGTCGCCACATCGTTTCCTGGTGTTCAACGGGCATTCGCAATTCAAGCAGGTCGGGAAGTCCGGGTTATGGTGCAACCCGACGCGCTTGACGATCTCGAAAGTATCCATTTGGCCCGCGAAGTGGCCAAAAAGATCGAGAGTACCCTGCAATATCCAGGTCAAATCAAAGTTACCGTCATCCGCGAAACCCGTGCGGTTGATTATGCACGGTAAGTAGGCGAAGCTCTGTGTCTGAGGGAAAGGGCAACGCTGGCCCAAAACCAGCGTGAACATGCTGCTTGGCAAGCGGCTGTTCAACGCTCTTTCCCTCAACCTGAGAAGGCGCGATGCGTGCATGACAGCAATCTCTACCGTTCCTTTTCAAGGAGGCAGCAATGGCGTATCAACTTGATCGCTTTAGCAACGACGACCAACGGACCACTTCAGCCGATGCGCCCAGCAATGCTGGCGCAGTACACAACGATGCAGAAGTTTTAAAGGTCTCAACCCGTTCACGCCCATCGGCTGTTGCCGGGGCCATTGCCGGAGTTATTCGCGAAGCTGGCCATGCCGAAGTTCAATCGATCGGCGCTGGTGCAACCAATCAAGCGATTAAAGCGGTTGCAATCGCACGTTCATACCTTCAAGAAGAAGGCATCGATATTGTTTGCGTCCCATCATTTATTGATGTTGCCATCGATGAAGAGGAACGCACGGCAATTCGCTTGTTGATCAAAAAAGGCTAAAGCAGGTTGGGGCGGTTGCATGCCGAGCAATTGCTGTTGGCACCATAAATCAAGGCGATTGGGCTGATGCTCGATCGCCTTGATGCGTTTTAGGCTACATCTGAAACCCACCAGGGTTCTGTATTTTTTTGGTAAACCAGTAGCGAAAATCAGCAACATGGCGGCTGAGCTTGACGCTGAGTTCTTGCCATTCGTTGCTTTGCAAAAATGAGCGTAGTTCAATCTCTTCATCCGAGGTGATCCCGAGGATCATCTCTGGGGCCTCAGGCGTTCCGCCCAGCGAAAGCCAAGCATCGCTAATTGCGCCATGCTTCATCAGGGCTGGAACAAACTCACTCGTGACATACTCAAGATGAGCTTGCTCGCGGCCTTCTGCTATATTCCAACTCATCAGTAGTTTTATCATAGTTCTATTGTAGCAGAATTCACAGCCAGCGGCAGCATTTTGAGCTGCTTTAACAGCCAGATGGCCAAGGGTCGTGGGTCGCAATATAGGCCTGATTATCCATTGCATTGGGCCACATACTTGGTGTAGGCTAGGGCTATTGGTTCGCTTGGTTTACGACAGGTGGCTCTATGTCGATCAACTGTTATGCATGTCAAACCGTTGTGGCAGCAACGGATGTTCGTTGTCCACAATGCCATCAACCCTTGCTGCTGCGCAATCGCTATCGCGTCAAAAGCCTGCTTGGCCAAGGCGGTTTTGGTGTGGTTTACGAAGCATTCGATGTCGATTTAGCCCGCCATTATGCGATTAAATTGATTACTGCAAATTCGCCAGCTATGCGCGAACAGGTCACGGTCGAGGCCCAAATTCTGGCCCAACATGCGCGCCATTTGCCCTTTATTCCCGAGGTCTATGATATTTGGAGCGAGGGCAACATCATTGCTTTGGTGATGGAGTTTGTCAGCGGCACAACCGTTGGTTCATTAATCGAGGCCCACGAGCGCTTAGCGGCAAACGTGGTCGAGCATTTTCTAAACGTGATGCTTGGTCAATTAGCCCAATTGCATGCGCTCAATATTATTCATCGCGATATTAAGCCCGAAAATATTAAGCGGACCGCCGACGATCGCTTGGTACTGCTCGATTTTGGCATTGCCAAACGGAGCCAAAGCACCGAAACCGCCGCCAAAGCGTTTTCGCTGTTTTATGCCTCGCCTGAGCAATCGCGCGGTCGCGCCACCGATGCCCGCTCCGATTTGTATAGCCTTGGCGCAACCGCCTACCACATGCTAACCGGCCATTCGCCAGTTCCAGCAGAATCACGTATTTCCGGCCATATTCGGCTGCGTCGCCCGAGCGAGTTGGCCGATAATGTGCCAGCAGCGTTAGATGCACTTATGTTGCAATTGCTCGAGCTTGATCCAAATAAACGGCCTGATTCGGCCCAAAAAGCCTTGCAATTACTCAAAAACCCAAGCCCAGCCAGCCCAGCCATCAACGAAAACAATACAATTCGTGGGCCACAGCTCGCCTCGAGTGCAGGCAAGGCGACGATTGCACTCAACACCCCAAGCCTAGCCGAAGCTGCGCCAGCCAAAAGCAAAGCCCGCTGGTATATTGGCATTTTTGGCTTGTTGATTGTGGTTGGCTTAATTGGCACACAAGTTATGTTGAGCATGCGCTCGGCGGGTGCAGTTGATTCGACTGCCACGGCTCAGGTTATTGCAATTATTAATTTGCCATCGACTGAACCAACTGCCAGCATAGTTCCCGCTACCAGCGAGCCAACTCCGAGCACAGCGCCAACGCCCGAAGCGCCAACCGCTGTTGTTGAACCAACTGCCGAGCCAACCCTCGTGCCGCCAACCGCTGAACCAACTGCCGAGCCAACTCAAGCCTTAGCGCCCGAAATTAACCAATTGGCCGATTTAATCAATCAATTTCGCAGCCAAAATGGGCTACCACCTTTACTTTTGCAACCCCAAGTGCAAAGCGTGGCCCAAGCCCATAGCGCCGATATGGCCAACAATAACTATTTTAGCAACATGACCCCTGCTGGCCAAACAATTGGCGATTTGTTGCGTCAAGCAAATCACATTAGCAGCTTCTGGAATGTGCATATTAGCGCTGGCCATAGCAATGCCCAAGCTGCCTTCGACGCGCTGATCAACGACCCCGGCTTGCAGGCCAATTTGCTCAGCCCCAACATTAGCGAGTTTGGCATCGGCCATGCCCAAAATGCCCAAGCAACCTACGGCCATTATTGGGTCGTTGTCTATAGTCAACCCTAAATCATTGCCCTTTTGCATGACCATGGTATGATCGCTTGACAAGCCTACTACATTCAGGCTAAGATGCTCTGAAAACGTTTCCATGGCTCATTCGAGAGGACACCCCCATGGCATATACGATTAAAGATGTGGCAAAACGGGCGGGTGTTGGCATCGCGACAGTTTCGCGGGTGCTCAACGAATCGCCGAACGTCCTGCCGGAAACTCGGGCCAGAGTTCTGGCGGTCATTGATGAGCTTGGCTATCGGCCAAATCATGCTGCGCGGCAATTAGTAACTGCCAAAACCAATGCAATTGCAATTATTCTGCCCTTCCTCACGCGGCCATTTTTTATTGAAGTTCTGCGCGGCATCGAATCGGTTGTAGCCAATTCCGACTATCAGCTGATTATTTTTAATGTTGATTCGCCTGAGCAACGCACGCGCTACTTTAATACGCTGCCATTTTTGGGCCGCACCGACGGCTTGTTGATTGTTTCGCTGCCCTTAGCACCACCAGAAATCAAACGTTTGCAAGCAGCCAACTTGCCCGCCGTGATGATCGATACCCAAGCCAGCAATTTGCCTTCGGTGGTCGTCGATAACGTGGGCGGCGCATTCAAGGCGGTCGAACATCTGATTAGCCAAGGCCATCAACGAATTGGCTTTATCTCTGGGCAGTTGGAGCCAGATTTGGGCTTTACCGTCAACCGCGATCGGCAGCGCGGCTACGAGGCTGCCTTAACCGCCCATCATCTGCCAGTGCAGGCCGAGTATCTGCGCGCTGGCTTTGACCGTCGCGATTGGGGCCATCAGGCAGCGCTTGAACTGCTCGATTTGGCCGAGCCGCCAAGCGCGATCTTTGCAGCCAACGACGATCTGGCGTTTGGTGTCATTGATGCTTTGCGCGAACGCGGCTTGAAGGCAGGCGAGGATTTGGCCGTGGTTGGCTATGACGATCTTGAAATGGCGCAGCTGATTGGGTTAACCACGATTCATCAACCAATGGAGCAGATGGGACGCAAAGGAGCAGAGGTGCTGCTCGCAGCGCTCAACGAAGGCACGCGCCGCCCAACCCTACATACCTTGGCGGTCAGCTTAATCGAACGGGCCAGCAGTGCCAAGCCAAGCAAGGCATAGGAGATCGCATGACACAGGCGTTATGTCTTGGTGAATTATTGGTTGATTTTGTGCCAACCGAAGCAGGTTTGGGCGTGGCAAATACGCCATTGTGGCAACGAGCAGCTGGTGGCGCGCCAGCCAATGTCGCGGTAGGCTTGGCTCGTTTGGGCGTTAGCAGTGCTTTTTTGGGCATGGTCGGGGCCGATGCTTTTGGCGATTTTCTGGCTGAAACCTTGGCAACCCACCAGGTTGACATCCAAGGCCTGCGCCGCACTGAACAAGCCCGCACCGCCTTGGCATTTGTGGCCTTGCAAGCAGATGGCGAGCGCGATTTTATGTTTTATCGCCATCCAAGTGCCGATATGTTTTTTGCGCCAAGCGACCTCGACCCACGCCAATTTGCCAAGGCCAAACTGCTGCACTTTGGCTCGATCAGTGCCAGCAACGAGTTGGGCTATCAAACCACCTTGCAGGCAATTGAGTTGGCGCAAGCCAATAACATGCTGCTTTCGTTTGATCCCAATTTGCGGGCAGCGCTGTGGCCATCGTTGGAAGCAGCGCGCAGCATGATGCTGAAACTGCTGCCCTATGCCCAAATTATCAAACTTAGCCGCGAAGAAGCCGAGTTCCTGACGGCGCTGGCTGATCCCTTGGCGGCAGCGCAAAGCTTGTGGCATGCTCGCAGCCAAGTGATTGTTGTAACCGATGGCAGCGCAGGCTGTTGGTATCAGACGGCAGCTGGATCAGGGCGAATTGCCGCGCCCACAGTGCAGGCGATTGATGCAACTGGTGCTGGCGATAGCTTTGTGGCCTGCTTGTTAGCCCAATTGATTCAGCAACCAACTTTGGCCCACAATCAAGCACATTTTGAACATGCGTTACACCGTGCATCGATTGCAGGAGCCTTAGCCACCTTAGTGCGCGGGGCGATTCCTGGACTGCCAACAGCAGCGCAAATCGAGCAATTTCGCCAACAATAGCGCCTTGGCTTTGCTAAGCCAAATCGTAGTGCCAGCACCCAAAAAGCGGTTGCTGGCTGCTAATTAACCCCAATTAAGCCAAAATACGCTCGTGATAGACAAGACCAAACGCTGATGGTATGGTACAATTCGGCGCGAGATATATGTTGTGAAATAAGTGTATGACACCACGAATTATTGCAGTAGCAAATCAAAAAGGCGGCGTTGGCAAAACCACCTCGACCGTGAATATCGCTGCGGAGCTTGTAGCCCGCGGCCAACGGGTATTGGTGATCGATCTTGATCCGCAGGGCAATGCCACGACCAGTTTGGGAATTAATAAAAAAGCGCTTAAAGCCACGATTTATGATGTGCTTTTGGGCAATGCGCCGACCGAAATTGTCGTAACCGCAACTGGGCGTGAGCAATTGCAGCTGTTGCCAGCAACGGTTGAATTGGCTGGCGCTGAAGTTGAATTAGTCGATGAGCATCGGCGTGAGCATCGTTTGCGTGATGCCTTAGCTCCGATTGGATCATCCTTCGACACCATTATGATTGATTGCCCGCCATCGTTGGGCTTGCTCACCTTGAACGCCTTGTGTGCAGCGCATGGGGTCATTATCCCATTGCAATGCGAATATTTGGCCTTGGAAGGCTTGGCGCAGCTCAAAAACACCATCGATCTGGTGCGCACATCGCTCAACCCCGATTTGAATATTTTAGGGGTGGTGATGACGATGTACGATGGGCGGACGAACTTGGCGCAACAGGTAGTGGCCGAAGTGCGCCAATATTTCCCGCAACGAATTTTCAATACCTTAGTTCCGCGCTCGATTCGCTTGAGTGAAGCCCCCAGCCATGGCCAAACGATTCGCGAGTATGACCCAGCCAGCAAAGGTGCGCTGGCCTATAGCATGTTGGTCGACGAACTAAGTCGCAGGCTGGAGGCAGCATGAACCCCAAAAAACGCGGTTTGGGTCAAGGCTTAGGTGCGTTAATTCGCCCTGATCCAAGCACACAGGCTCCAATTGTGGGCGCATTGCAGACCGTGCCGATTGAATCAATCGAAGCCAATCCGCATCAACCCCGCCAAATTTTCACTCCCGAAGCGCTTGAGGAATTGAGCGCTTCGATTGCGATCCATGGCATTTTGCAGCCTTTGGTGGTAACGCGCACTGCCACTGGCTATGAGTTGATCGCTGGCGAACGCCGCTGGCGGGCAGCGCAACAAGCTGGGCTAAGCGAAGTTCCGGTTATTATCAAAGAGGTTACGCCCCAAGAGCGGCTTGAATTGGCCTTGGTCGAAAATATCCAACGCGCCGATTTGAACCCCTTGGAAGAAGCCCAAGCCTATCAGTTGTTGCACGATGAGTTTGGCCTAACCCAGCAAGCAATTGCCGAGCGGGTGGGCAAAAGCCGCCCGGCAATTACCAATGCCTTGCGTTTGCTCAAAATGCCTGCGGCCTTGCAACAAGCAGTGATGGAGCAGCAACTAACGGCGGGGCATCTCAAGCAACTCATCACGATTGACGATGAGCGAACCCAAATTTTGGCCATGGAGCAAATTTTGGAGTTTCGGCTTTCGGTGCGCGAGGCCGAAAAAATGGCCCAATTGATTAAGCACGAAGATCAAACGCCAGCCCAAGCACGGATTGCAATTCAGCAACGTGGAGCTGCTCCCCGAGCATCGCGGCGCAATGGTGTGCCAACGCCAACGCCAGCCACGCGCAATGTTGCGCCAACAGAGCCAGTTGTGCCAAGCGTTGACGATACTGATGCGGTTGATCAACTGACCCGTCAGCTTGGAACCAAAGTTGAGGTTAAACGCCAAGGCAACGGCGGCTATGTGCGCATCGATTTCTACTCCGACGAGCAGCTCATTGCCTTGATTGAGTCATTGCTCAATGGAGAAAGCTTGTGAGGAGCAACCTATGGCCAGCGATTCATTGCATATTGCCCTCGTGTGGCCATACGATGCTGCCTATGCTGGCGGCGTTACCGAGCATGTCAATCAACTAACCCACTATTTTCGGGCGTGGGGCCATCGGGTAAGCCTGATCGCCCCCTATTCCAAGGGCAAGCCAGCTGATCCCGATTTTATTCCGCTGGGCCATGTCACGCCAGTGGCGGTTAATGGCTCGGTAGCACGGGTTAGCCTCTCGCTGACGCTTGGCCCCAAAATTCGCCAGATTCTGCAAAAGCAACATTTTGATTTGGCGCATATTCACGAACCATTTTCGCCAACCCTCCCAACCACCTTCCTGAGCCGTTCGAGCGTACCAAACGTGGGCACGTTTCACGCTGCGGGCACGCGCTCGCTTGGCTACACCACCATTCAAGCTCTGCTGCGACGCTTGGAACCAAAATTGCATGGACGAATTGCAGTTTCGGCAGCGGCCCAAGAATTTGCCCATCGCTATTTTCCAGCAGAGTATACAATTATTCCCAATGGGGTTGATGTTGCCACCTATGGCACGCAGCAACCAAGCTATGGCCTGAGCAGCACCAGCCCAACAATTTTGTTTGTTGGGCGCTTCAATGAAGAGCGCAAAGGCTTTCGCTATTTGCTCGAAGCCATGAGCTATGTGCAACGAACCCGGCCTGATGCGCGTTTAGTTGTTGCTGGCAGCGGCGATCCTACGCCGTTTTTGGCGGCAATTCGCCAATGGCAAATACGCAATGTTGAATGGCTGGGCTATGTGAGCAAGACTCAACTTGCTGCTCTTTACCAACAAACCACCCTCTTTTGTGCACCTTCGACTGGTGGTGAAAGCTTTGGCATTGTCTTGCTTGAAGCCATGGCCGCTGGGGCAGCAGTGGTAGCTGCTGATAACCCAGGCTATCGTGATGTTTTAGACCATCGCGTGCAAGGGTTGCTGGTGCCAGCGCGCAATGCCCAAGCATTGGCGGTTGCGATCTTGCAACTGATCGAGGATCAATCCTTACGCGCTGCAATGGCAGAAGCGGGTACAATCAAAGCGCAACTGTATGCTTGGGAGCGAGTTGCACAACGTGTGATTGCCTTCTACCGTGGCATTCTCTCTGGTTAGGATGTTCAAGGAGGCTCTATGTACAGCTCCGGCATTAAACGCTGGGCCCGTCGCTTGATGGAAGACTTTGTAGCTCCAATTCTCGGTCGCTTGGGCATTACGCCAAATATGGTGACTCTCATCGGCGTTTTGCTGACCGCAGGAGTGGCGGCTGTGTTGGCCAATGGCAATTTGCAGGTCGGTGGCGTATTGCTGATTTTGGCCAGTATTTTTGATCTCTTTGATGGTGCTCTGGCGCGAGCCACCAATCAGAGTAGCCGCTTTGGCGCATTCTTCGATTCAATTATGGATCGCTACAGCGAGGCGGTTGTTTTCTTCGGCTTATTGATGTTTATTCACACCAAAATGACGGGCAACACAACCTTGGCCCTCACCTTGGTCTATGCCTCAATTATTGGCTCGATCATGGTCAGCTATGCTCGGGCGCGCGCCGAAGGCTTGGATATTCCATGCGAAACTGGTTGGCTTGGGCGGCCAGAACGCATCACAATTCTCAGCACATGTTTGATTTTTGGCTGGCTAATGGCAGCATTGTGGATTTTGGCAATCTTCACCAATTTCACGGCCATTCAACGAATTTATCATGTGTGGCGGACTGAACAAGCAGCCAACCCGCAACCCAAGCCAGTCAAAACCAGCCGCTGGAATATCAGCCGCAAACAGCCCTAAATTGCAAAACGTAAAAGCCGTGATCAGCAAAACTGATCACGGCTTTTTTTGGCGACTCCGGCGCGACTCGAACGCGCGACCTTTTGCTCCGGAGGCAAACGCTCTATCCACTGAGCTACGGAGCCAAATCTATCGCTGTGTAGAATACGGCCAAGCCAGCTAATTGTCAAGTTGCCAAGCTCGATTAATGATATTCTAGACCTAGAATAATCGCAATAAGCTGATTGATTAAAAGGTAAAGCTCAATGACAAACACCTCAACCCGCGAACAACAGATTAAAAAAGCCCAACGCCTTGCCAATCTTCAACGCTTTGCCAGCAAAATCCAAGGCTTTTTCTACCGTTTCAAGCGCTCGGTTGGCCGCCAAGAATTACTGATCGAGACGGAATTTGGCAAGGTTCGGGTTTTAGGCTATGGCTTGCAAAATTCTCAGCGCACGCCAATTCTGTTTGATTTGCATGGCGGCGGCTTTATTTTAGGCAACGCCGATATGGACGAAGCCATGAATTTACAATTTCAACAGCAGGTTGGGTGCAAAGTTATCAGCATCGATTATGCTAAAGCGCCCAAATTTCCGTATCCGACAGCGGTTAATCAAGTGTATGCTGTAGTCAAGCATTTTTATGATAATGCTGGGCGGTATGCAATTGATCGCACTAAAATGGCAATTGGTGGCCATAGCGCTGGCGGCAATTTAAGTGCCGTAACCTGCCTCAAAGCCAAGCAAGCAGGCCAATTTCAATTTGTCTGCCAAGTGCTCGATTACCCGCCGCTGGATCTTGCGACCAGTCCATTTGCCAAGCCTAATCCCAAAGGCGCAATTCCACCGCAGATGGCAGCGATGTTTGATACCAGTTATCGCGAGGAAAGCCAAGCCAAAGACCCCTATGTTTCGCCAGTCTATGCAGAGCTTGCTGATTTGGTGGGGTTGCCACCAGCTTTATTTATTTTGGCAGGGCGCGATTCGCTGCACGCTGAGGGGTTGCGCTACGAGGCGCTGCTCAAACAAGCTGGGGTGATAACTGAATGTTACAGCTACCCTGAGGCTGCTCATGGGTTTACCTACAAAGCTTCAGCAGATACCAGCGCTGCAATGGCCAACATGGTGGCTTTTTTGCAAAAATATTTGCAATCGTAATGTTCCTTATCAATTGCTTATAGTGTGTTATTGACGGCAGGAGCAGGGGTTTTCAGCCCTTATGGGGTAGGTTTTTAATTCAATACTGTGGGTTAACGTTCCCTCACCCCAACCCCTCTCCCGTGGCGCGGGCGAGGGGCTTTAAGCCGTGGTTCTCCCCAATTCCTTCGTACAAAAGAGTCGGCTCCCCCTCGCCCGCGTTTTCGTGGGCGAGGGGGCTGGGGGGTGAGGGAACGTTCCACAGCCGATCAATCGCTCAAAACCTACCCTTGAAAGGCTGGGAGGTGAGGGGAAGTGGGCAAACGTTTGATTTGCGATTGCAGCGTAACGTAGCCTTAGAAGGTTTCGCCGCTGGCTAGATCTTGATCAACAAAACTGCGGGCACTCACCACAACATTGCGGCCAATCGTATGGCCCGAGCTAATTCGGGCAGCCTTGCCAATCACGGTTAAGCCGGTATTCAGCAATTGCGGTTGGGCAACATTGGGCGTGCCAATTGGGCCTTCGCCCACTTTGCAATCGCGGCCAATCACCACCTGTTTATCAACCACACAGTTATCGAGCACAACGCCTGGCTCAATCACACTATCGGGCATAATCACCGAATCGCGGATAATTGCGCCTGCGCCAACCACAACCCCTGTGCCAATCACCGAGCCTGAAACATGGCCATCGACCCGACAACCATCGCACAGCAAGCTGCGTTCGATGCGAGCCGAAGCGCCAAGTTGGGCGGCTGGGCGTTCAAACGAGCGCGTCCGCACCACCCACTCAGGATCATACAAATCGAGCGCTGGAGTTTCGGCCAGCAAGGCAATATTCGATTCGTAATAGGCTTGCACGGTGCCAACATCAGCCCAATAGCCATTGAAGGTATAGGCGCTAACATTGGCTTCGCTGACAATCCGTGGCAACATTTCGCTGCCAAAATCAACCGATTGATCGCGATAGAGCAGATCAACCAGATATTCTTTGCGGAAGGCATACACGCCCATCGAGGCCAAGGCGCTGCTTGTACGGCGCGGCTTTTCCTCGAAGTTGGTCACGCGGCCTTCGCCATCGACTGTGACCATGCCATAGCGATAGGCTTCGTGCGGCGGCACGCTATGCACTGCCAAGGTAACATCAGCACCGCGCTGCATATGCAAATCGAGCAAAGGCCGATAATCCATCTTGTAGACATGATCGCCAGCCAACACCATCACATAATCAACAGGCCGTTCTTCGATCACATCGAGGTGATAGCGAATTGCATCGGCAGTGCCGCGTTGCCAACCGCCGCCATCAGGCGTTGGAAACGGGTGCAACACCCGCACGCCGCCTTGCAAGCGGTCGAGATCCCACGGCTTGCCCACGCCAATATGCTCGTGCAACGAACGGGGCTGATGCTGCGAAAGCACGCCAACATCGTAAATACCCGAATTAACACAATTCGAAAGCGTAAAATCGATAATCCGATATTTGCCAGCAAACGGCGTTGCTGCTGCTGCTCGGCCAGCGGTGAGCACACTTAACGAAGGGCTTGCACCACCAGCCATAATCAAAGCTAAAACACGCATACTACACTCCCCAGCACTAGATCGATTCGCCGCTGGCGACATCGCCGTTGAAGCGGTCTTCATCGCAATCGGATGGAATCACAACATTGCGGCCAATGCTAATGCCTGCGGGAATATGCGCACCTTTGCCAACAATGCTAATGCCCGTGGTCAGTTTATCGGGCTGCAAACGATTGGGAACGTTCTCAGTGCCAACCCCAAGTTGCACATTCGCCCCAATCACCACATCTTTATCAACAATCACCCGATCAAGCACCGCGCCGGGGCCAATCCAAGTATCGGTCATAACGATCGAATCGCGCACTACTGCGCCAGGCGAAACATAGACCCCAGGCGAAAGCACCGAATGCTCAACCGTGCCGCGTACCACGCAGCCATTGCAAATCATTGAGCCTTCGACTTTGCTTTGGGGGCCAAATTTGGCTGGCGGGCGTTCCTCGGAGCGGGTGTGAATCCGCCACTCTGCATCAAACAAATCGAGTGTACAATCGGGATCAAGCAATTCCATACTGGTTTCCCAATACGATTGCACCGTGCCCACATCAACCCAATAGCCTGAGAATGGGTGTGCATACACATTGTCATTGGCGATCATGGTGGGGATGACGTGCTTACCAAAATCAAGATTTGGATATTGGCTGCTAGTTTCGCGCAGGCGGTCAACCAAGCGCTTGGCATCGAAAACATAAATACCCATCGAGGCCAACGTGCCCTTATCGCGGGCCTTGGGTTTTTCGGTAAACTCGACCACCTGATCGCTATCGTTGACCGTCATAATCCCAAAACGATCGGTTTCTTCGAGTGAAACGTGCATCACCGCCACGGTCAGATCGGCATTTTTAGCCAAGTGGGTGGCGATCAACTCACGATAATCCATCTTATAAATATGGTCGCCGGAGAGAATCAGCACCAGATCGGCACGTTGTTCACGGATGTAATTGATATTTTGCAGAATGGCATCGGCGGTGCCGCTATACCAACTCTGATCATTGCGACCTTGGTAGGGTTGTAGCAAGCGTACCCCACCGCGATTGCGGTCGAGATCCCATGGCTTGCCAATGCCAATGTGGTCGTTGAGCGAATGAGGCCGATATTGAGTGAGCACCGCAACATCGAAAATATTGGAGTTAACACAGTTGGAAAGCGTAAAGTCGATAATGCGATACTTGCCAGCAAATGGAACCGAGGGCTTGGCGCGTTTTTCGGATAGCACGCTTAAGCGTGTCCCCTCACCGCCAGCCATAATCATCGCGACTACGCGCATAGAACCTCCTTTGGTACCGGGGATTCGCGCACCATTATACTCAATTTCGTCCGTGCTCACGCCAAATGCTACTAAGCTATTTCAGCCAAATTATCTAGCCCCAAAACTGGCAGAGTTTGCTATGCTTAGAAGTATTGATTGGTGTGTTACGAGGAAACCCTTATGAGCAATCACGATCAATTAGCATTATTACGCCAAAAACATATCGAACTGATGCGATTGACCCTCGATACGCTGGGCCATGTGCTCAGCAACGTCAGCCAAGATCAAGCCACCAGCTTGCGCGATGGCTCCAATGGCTGGACGGTAGTTGAAGTGCTGTGCCATCTCCGCGATTACGACCAGATTTTTCTCGAACGAGCGATTATGATGCGCGATCAGGATTTTCCGTTGCTGCCAGGCTACGATCACGAAGCAATGGCGATCGAGCGCAACTACAACAGCAACGATCTCCGTACCGTCTACGCAGCCTTGCAGGAATCACGCCCTCGCTTTATCGCCTTTTTTCAAGCGCTCAGCCCTGAACAATGGGCAAAAGCTGGCACGCACCCAGAACGCGGCTACTTTTCGCTCACCGATGCAGCCATGCAAGTCGGCATTCACGATGTAATTCACCTTGAGCAAATCAGCCGCATTTTGTTGCAAGCAAAGGGGCAATAGCCATGACTGATACAACCTTAATTGATTCGATGTTGCGCTGGCATTTGCCACTGATGAGCCGCACGCTCGAAACCTTGGGCCATATTTTAGCCCGCGTCAGCCAGCAACAAGCCACGACGCACCGCGATGGCCCCGATGGCTGGACGGTGCTCGAAGTTGTCTGCCACTTGCGCGATTACGACCAGATTTTTCAAGAGCGCGCGACGAGCATCATTGAGCAAGATAATCCGTTGTTTCAAAGCTACAGTCCCGATCAATTGGCCCGCGAGCGCAACTATAACGCCAGCGATTTACACGCCGTCTATGCTGAATTATGCGTTTCGCGCACCCGCTACGTGGAGTTTTTCCAAAGCCTTAGCCCTGATCAATGGCAACGCCAAGGAACCCACGCCAAGTTGGGAGCATTCTTGTTGGCCGATGCGTTGATGCAGGTAACTGGCCACGATCTGATTCACTTGGAGCAAATTACGCGCATTCTGTTGCAAGCTGAATAGCACACGAGGGGTTAGGGGCCAGCAGTTAGGGGTCAGGTGACGGCAACCGCGAAGAACGCGAAGAGCACGAAGATGATAAGGCTATTGGCTTTGGGCTAAAGGATGAGGGATGAAGTTGCGAGAACCGCGAAGAACGCGAAAGATCTGTTTAGGATCCCCTCACCCCAACCCCTCTCCCGTGCGCGGGCGAGGGGCTTTTACCCCGTGGTTCTTACGCAATTCTTAGTAAAAAAAGCGTGCTCCCCCTCGCCCGCGTTTTCGTGGGAGAGGGGGTTGGGGGGTGAGGGAATATCGTTAGGCAGTTTCAAGTGGTGCTGGCGCACCAAATTGCACCACCAACTCACCATTGCGAAATACCGCGCGCAAGGCTGGTCGATCAGCCAACATCGTCGGCAAAATCATTTCGCGGCGGAAATTGCCAATTTCGATAAACAGCTGATCGCCACGCTTGGTCATATTAACTTTGTTGACTTCGACGTGCGGCAAGGGCAAGCGTAACTCGTATTGATCGCCTTGCTTGGTAATATCCATGGTTTTGCCCACATAAAACACATCAAGCGGATTGCGATCGCCAAACAGCGCCGCGCCAACATCGGCCAAATCATCAAGCCCTTTGATTTCGCGCGAGTACATTGGCGCTTCCCAAATTGGTAGCGGCGTGAAAATATCGTGAACTTGAGCACGATAGCTGGCCTGCACTTCTTGCATTTGCTCAATAAAGCTATGGCCACGCACATCGCTTGGCATCACCCGATTAAGCACTACGCCATCGACTGGATAGCCATACAACGCCAAGTAGGTTGCTGCCCGCTGGGCCTCTTTGATGACCATACGCTCTGGGTTGACCACCAAACGATAGGAGCTAATCTTGGGGTCGGCCAAGGTTGCGCGGAGTGCTTCGACCTGCTCAACAAAGCGTGGCAAGGTGTCGAACATATCCGAGGCTGGAACCAAAGCTCGAATCAAGGGTTTGGCCACTTTCATGGTGCTGGTTTCCCATTGCATCACCCGCGAAGCATACCACGTGAAGGTTTCGGGCATGGTCAGCAAGCGCACGGTTTCGCCAGTTGGCGCAGCATCAACAATCACCGCATCGTAGTTGCCTTCTTTGGCTTGCTTGCGAATATGCAACAAGCTAACAACTTCTTCCATGCCTGGAATGACAGCCAGTTCTTCGGCGGCAACTTCGTTGACACCCTTACGCTTGAGCAAATTGGAAACAAAGCCTTGCAACTCGCCCCAGTGTTGGCGCACTTCTTCGAGCACATTAATTTCTTGCGCCCAGAGATTATCGCTCAGCTTGGTTGGGCTAGCCCCAACTTGGCAATCAAGTGCATCGGCCAAGGAGTGAGCCACATCGGTGCTGACGACCAACGTTCGATAGCCCATGCGCGCTGCCCGCACGGCGGTTGCCGCTGCGGTTGTGGTTTTACCAACGCCACCCTTGCCAAGATATAAAATCAAACGCATTGTATGTTCCTTTCGCTGCATTGCGAGAATACATGAATCGCTCGCTGCACTGCTACATTGGACGTTATGGTCAACTGGGTAGTTGCAGCCTAGTGGTATTATCGCATATCGTTGCTACGCAAATCGGCCTGGCGAGGTTTTTTTGATTAAACCCACAGCACTGCCGCGCCAATTGCTGCATAACGCAAAGCCTTGCCAAGCGTAATCCAGGCCATACTTGGCAGCCATGGCAGCTCCAAGGCTCCAGCCACGGCCACCAACACATCACCAATCACTGGCAACCAAGCCAAAATTAAGGCTGGCGTGCCCCAACGCCCAAGCCAACGCTCAGCTCGTTGCATGCGTTCAGCCATTTTGTGATTACGCTGATCAATGACGTGACGCGCGCGCTGGCCTAGCCAAAACGTCGTGGCTGAGCCAAGCACATTGCCCAGCGTTGCAATAAACAACGGCAACCACAACGATTCAACATGCACGACCATTGCGACCAACGCTGCCTCCGAACCAAGAGGCAAGACCGTTGCCGCCAAAAAACTAACCCCAAATAAACTCAAATAGAGCCAAATCATTCATGTCGTCCTTGTTGCCAACGCTGCCAGAGCAAGCCAATTTCCGCATTTCGGCCCAATGCCAAAATCAGAATAAAGCCGATCAAGCCAAGCAGCGAGGCACTCGATAAACTCAGGAATAAGCTGCTGGTGCTGATTGGTTGCCACGCTTGCATCACCAGCCATGCTGCCATGCCCGCCACGCCGCTAGCAAAGCCTACCTGACAAGTAAAACGCCAATTCAGCTGCATTGGTTGCTGCACAGTTTTTTGGGCCAACCATGCCAAGGCCAAGGTTTCGGCCCATAACGAAACCGTGGTGGCCCAACCAAGCCCAGCCAAGCCCCAACGCCGCCACCACAAGGCCAAGCCAATTTGCAGCAACGCCCCCAGTACCCGCATCACGCTCGGCCAGCGCGTATCGCCCATAGCATAACTGAAGCGAATTAACAAGGTGCTGAGCGCCAAAGCTGGCAAGCCGGGCAACGCCGCCCAAAGTGCTGTGCTCGTCATCTGCACCGATTGTTGGTCGAATGCGCCGCGTTGCAGCAACAAAGACACAATCTGCTGGCACAAAACCATGCCCAACACCATCAGCGGCAAGGTCAGCAGCAACGACCAACGCCAACAGCGGGCCAGCCATTGCTGTAAAGCCTGATAATTGCGCTGCAACACCAAGCCCGTTAACAGGGGAAATAACACCCGACCAAGCACCTGTGGCAACAAAATAATCGGCACTTCGACAATCCGCCGCGCATAGGTTTGGGCCGCGACCGCGCCAGCGCCAACCGTCGAAGCAATTGCGTTCTCAATCACGCTGATCAAATGCACCGAAACTAGCGAGGTTAATAATAATGGATAGGCATGGCGCAAAACCGTGGTTAATTGCGCTCCCCGCCAGCGCCAGCTTGGCAACCACGGCACATCTGCTTGCAACAAGGGAATTAATCGCAATACCGCGCCCACCACCAAGCCCCACGCCAAGCCATAGACGCTGCCGGTTGCAATCAAAGCAATCACTGGCACCAATTTCAACATCAAATCGGCCAAAGCTGGGCGCGTAAATTGCTCACAGGCCTGATACCAAGCGCCCAGCACCGCCGAAAAACACATCACTGGAAAGGCCAACAAGCCAATCCGAATAATGTTGGCGGTCATCAGCAAGGTTGGTTGATCGAAGCCAGGCCCAAATAAACGCGCTAATTGCGCCGCGTACAGCCAGCCCAAGCAGGTTAATGGCACTGCCGCCAAACCAACCAAGCCCAAACTGGCGCGCAACGTGCGTGGGCTAGCCGCACGATCATGCAAAATCATCGGCACTAAGCTTGGGCCAGCAATATCGCCCAACAAAAAGCCCATTAGCAAAACAACCGCCGCACCCGCCAAATAGGCATCAGCGGTGGTGCTCGTGCCAAAAAAGTGAGCCAAAGCGAGCTTTTCAGCAAAACCCAGCAGCTTATAAGCAGCAGTAGCGGCGATCAGAATCAGTGAGGTTCGAACGATGGTTGCAGGCTTCATAGATACTCATTTAATCAAATTGCTCGTATAATTGACATTATGCAACACCAAACCGAACAATTAAGCGATGGGCAGCGCCTAAACGCAGCTCAAATTTGGGCATTTTTAGCCAAAGCCTCGGTCGGGCGCTTGGCAACACACGATCATGCCCGCAATCAAAGCAACCTCGTGCCGCTGTTTTTTGTTTGCGAAGCGCCGCATATTTATTTTGCAACTCAGCCAGGCCATAAGCTTAATTTGTTGCGTCGCTATCCCCAAGGCGTTGGTTTGCAAGCAGATGCCTTTGAGCCAACGGGCGTAACCAGCGTTTTTGTCTGGGGGCGTTACCGCGATGTGCCACTTGGCACAGAGTATGCCCATGCCACCCGCTTGCTAGCCTTCAAATATGGTACTGGCTTTTGGCAACAAATTCTCGATCAAGCAAGCAAAGCCTTGAAAGCTGGGCCACGCGCCGTCATCAATACCATTAGCCAAGCCACCACTGGCTGCATTCAGATCGAACGCATCGGCGGACGACACTGGGAGCATAGCCTATGATGCGTATTTTAGCGCCAGCAGAAGCCTTGGCCTTGCTCGATGAACTACAAGTGCTGCGCATTGCTGGCTTTGATCAAGCGCGCGCGGCTAGTTATGCAGTGCCCTTGGCCTTTGTGCGCCGCGATCAAACCTTGTTGATTGCACTCCGGGCAGCAGGCCGCTTGGCGCAACTGTTGCAGCAGCAACCCACTGGTTGGTGCATCGAAGCAGATCAGATTAACCCCGATTGGACGTTTCGCTCAGTCGTGGCCGAAGCTAGCGCCCAGCCCTTGGCCGATAGCAGTATTGCCCTCGTGGCCTTGGCCGAACGCTATGGCCGCAATTGGCCACAATGGCGACCAAACGCCCCAATTCAAGCCTTTTCATTAGAGCTAGCGGCGATCCAAGGCCGCCATAAACGCTAAGGAGCGCCGATGATCACTGTGACCCGCGAACGCCAGCTACGCCGCCCAATCAGCGAATTATGGCAACTGTTGGCCAATCCGCATAATTTGCCGCGCATTTTGCCGCAAATCGCCCGAGTTGAAGTCAGCGAACCAACCAGCGACTCGCAGCCATTAACCGCCTATTTCGATTTTGGTGCGCATCTTGGCACGCAGGCAGCCCAAGGCACATTTAGCACCATCGAGCAACAATCGATTCGCTTTGAAGCTGAGCAACCCTTGCCAATTGTCGCCCACTGGCAACTCTACCCCAACGCCAATAGCACCAAAGTCCATGCCAGCCTGAGCTTCGATCTCAAGCCAATTTTAGGCCCAGCCGCCAAAGTTGTGCCGATCAGCATGGTCAAAAACGAAATTACCCGCGAGCTAGAGCAAGCCTTGCGCCGCATCGAACGCTTGGCATTGAGCTAAAGGAAATCTATGCAAGCAACGCCGCTGGCTCCAAGTAAACGCTGGTTTGATTTGATTGTGGCTGGATTTGCGCTCGTACTGCTTAGCCCATTGTTGCTGCTGATCGCTGGAGCAATTAAATTAACCTCGCGTGGCCCGATTTTCTACAATCGCCCACGGGTTGGCTTGGCTGGCCGAGAATTTCCCTTCTATAAATTTCGCACCATGGTCGTTAATGCAGAACGCCAAGGCTTAGGCATCGAAATCGCTCACAACGATCAGCGCATTACCCGCGTTGGCCAATGGCTGCGCCGTTGGAGCTTCGACGAATTGCCGCAATTATTAAATGTGGTGCGTGGCGAGATGAGCTTAATCGGCCCCCGCCCGAGCTTGCCCGAACAAGTAGCGCGCTATACGCCCGCACAGCGCCAACGCCTCGCGGTTCGACCAGGTATCACCGGTTGGGCGCAAGTCAATGGCCGCAACGACATCGCTTGGGAAGCCAGAATTGAGCTTGATTGTTGGTATATTGCCCATTGGAGTTGGCGGCTCGATCTGCTGATTCTCTGGCGGACAATCGGCGCAATCGTGCGGCCTATGGGCATTTATGGGCGCGATGGTGTGGCCAAAGATTTGCGGAGTAAATAATGCGCCCAGTGATTATTGTGGGCACTGGTGGCCATGCCCGCGAAGTTGGCGAAATTGTGCAAGCTCAGCATGCAGCGGGCCAAGGCGGCGCTTTGTATGGCATGCTGACCGATGATCAAAGCCAACATGGCACAACCAGCCTAGGGATTCCGATTTTAGGCCCAATTGCGTGGCTAGCAACCCGTTTGGCCCAATTTAGCGTGATTATTGCCATTGGCGATAATGCCACTCGCCAACGAATTGCCCAACAATTTGGCTCAGAACTGCACGCCGCCAAGGCGATTTCGCCACATGCTATCATCTCGCCGCATGCCACAATTGGCGCAGGCGCAATGCTTTTCCCCAATGCGGTTGTTGGCCCTTTAGCCAGTATTGGCCCACATAGCATTGTGAATGTTGGATCCAGCGTCAGCCACGATAGCACTGTTGGCGCGTATTCCAACCTCAACCCAGGCTCGCACGTGGCGGGCAATTGCCAGCTTGGCGAAGGCGTTGCGCTTGGCATGGGCGCGAATGTCATCCAAGGCCGCTCGCTTGGCGCATGGACGGTGGTTGGCGCTGGAGCCGTGGTTATTCGCGATTTGCCAAGCCATGCCAAGGCCGTTGGAGTGCCAACCAGATTGTTACTGTGATCCACGAAGGGCACGAAGCACGGAAACCGCGAAGAGCGCGACGAGCACGAAGAATGATTTTTTGGCCACAGATTGGCACAGATTGCTCAGATTATTGTTCCCATATCCATCAGCCCATAGCCTAGAGCCATATTCCTCTGCGCCTCTGCGTTAAAGTTGATCCACGAAGAGCACGAAGAGCACGAAGAGCACGAAGCACGGAAACCGCGAAGATCGCGAAGAGCACGAAGAATGTTTTAGTCATAGATTCCCACAGATTTTTAGGATTAGGCTTTTGATTTTTGATTTTTGACTTCTGCCCTTCATCCCTCATCCTTCATCCTTCATCCTTTCGGTTAGCCAAGAGCCAAAGATAGGAGCATTGGTGCTTGCTAAATTTCCCTAATAGTACGATTATGTGTAGAATAGAACATGGCCCCCAGCCTATGGGTTGACCAGAGAAGCGAAGGCTGCGATCAATCATTGACGATTTTGCCTGTGGGGGTTGCGATGGCAACTCAGAAAAAATTGCTCGCTTCACGGGCTCAAATAGCCTTAGTTAAAATGAGCGAACAATCTGTGCAACAACGAATTACCGGCACTCTCGCCGACGAAATTGGGGAGCGCCCAGCAACCTCAACTGCCGAGGCGCGCGCCGCTGCGGTGATTGCGGCCCAAATGCGCCAAGTTGGCCTCGAAGTTGGGGTACAAACCTTCTCGGCGGCAGCTGCTCCTAGCGCAGGCTTAGGCTTGCTTGCTGGCATCGGTTTGGTGGCGCTTGGCTTGGGCTGGTGGTTGCCCTATCCTTCAATCGCCTTAATCGTGCTGCTGCTGTTGCTTGCAGTGCGCGAATTGCATGGCCCGCCAATTCTGGCCAGTTTATTGCGCCAACGCCCCAGCCAAAATGTGATTGGCACTCGTGCTGCCACCCGCACACCACGCGCGCGCATCGTGCTGTTATGTCATCTTGATTCGCCGCGCATGCTTTCGCCGCGCCGCGCCAGTTGGCTGCGCGTTTGGCTGCTAAGCATCCCCTTGGGCTTTAGTTTGGGCTTAGCCACGCTTGGAATTGCTATTTTTCTGCCTGCTTGGCATAGCGTGGTATTCATTCCTGGTTTGTTGCTCTTGGCGTGTTTATTGGTTGTGCTGCGGCGCGAATCACGAGCAGCATGGACGGTTGGCGCGGTTGATGCAGCTGCCGTGGGAACCGCAATTGCTCTCGCCGCCGATTGGCCGCAACGCGATGATGTTGAGTTGTGGGTCGTGGCCCTCGGTGCAGGAGCCGCCGCAGGCTCAGGCATTCAAGCGCTGCTCAACAGCTATCCCTTCCCCAAAGATGAAACGTGGTTTATCAACCTGCCATGGCTTGGGCGTGGCAATTTGACGGTTGTGGCTGGCGAAGGGTTGTGGCGCGAACGCAAGCCCGATCAGCAACTAGCCAAGATGTTCCACGAACTGCAATCTGCCAGCGCGCCACTGATTCGCTCGGCCTATCGTGGCGAACGGCTTGATAGCGCTCGCCTTTTGGCCTTGGGCTACCATGCAATTAGCGTGGTTGGGCTTAAATCTGATGGCACGGCAGCGGGCTTCCGCCAGCCAGATGACGAAACCCGCTTGCTTTCTGTGCCCCAAATGGAATTGGCCTTGCGCGTGTTGCGGCGCGTGCTCGATCGCTTTGCCCGCAACCAAAGCAACGAGCCGCAACTGCCCTAGAAATGTTTACAATTAGGCGAAGCGCTGTTTCAAACGTGGCGCAAAGCGAAACAGCGTCAGATCCAACACCAACATAAACAAGAGCGATGCGCCAACCAACGGAAAGGCCAAACTCGCCAAGGCAACCAGCAACAGCACAGGCTTCCAATGTGGGAAGTTGGCTGGTAAATTTGGCGCACCCAAGCGCCCAGCAGGTCGGCGCTTCCACCACAACACCACACCTGAAACCGAAAGCAACAACACCGTCAACGCCCCAAATAAGGCCAAAAGTTGGTTGGGCAAGCCAAAATATTTGCCTTCGTGCAGCGAAATCCCCATACTGACTGCTTTGGGAACCAAGGCATAATCGCGCCAACGAATATCAGCCAAAATCGCCCCGCTATATTGATCGACGTGAATGGTGGCTTCATCAGCAGGATCGTTGGCGACCGCCGCGATCGTGTACACGCCTTTTGCGCTGCTTGGCGGCGTAACCGTAAAGCTGGCAATCACGCCGCGCGCTTTGGCTACATCAATCACTGAATCAAGCGTAACCGGCGTGGCAGCTTGCGGCCCTTCGGTGGCGCTGCTTGGCACTGACGCACCAGTTCCGTTGCCGCGATGCTCAGCATGATCAGTATTCGATTGCGGCAACGGCGCTTGCTCAACTGCCCAAGGCACAACTTTATCAGTCGTGGTATTGAGGCTGCCAGTTAAGGCCGTCGATTCGGGAATATTGCTCCACAGCTGGTTGGGATATTTGCTCGAAATATTGGCAAAGTTTTCGCCCCAATAGCCCGTCCAAGGCAAGCCCGTAATCAGCAAAAACAGCACAATCAACGAAGCATACATGCCTGGCACAGCGTGCAAATCGCGCCAGAAAATACGTTTATTTTTGCTGCGCAAACGAGGCAACCACGTGCCCCAGATGCCGCTTTTCGAGCGTGGCCACCACAGGTAAATGCCCGAAAGCGTCAGCAAAATCGCCCAGCAAGCAGCCAATTCAATAATTCGATCGCCAAGCGTGCCAATCAGCAACTCGCCGTGCAATTTCAAAGCAACCGCTTGCAAGTTCCAATCTTCGTCGCGCTCACCAAGCACTTGGTTAGTATAAGGATTGACAAAAACCGTCAGATTGCGCCCATCGCTGGTGCTCATGCTCATTTCAGTGCTGCGATCGTGGGCATCGCTTGGCCGAATTTTGCCAACACTCGCGTCAGGATAGGCAGCTTGGGCCGCAGCAACTTGGCTGGTGTAGCTCTGCGCCGAGCCGCTGGTATGCACCACGTTCATCAAATTGCCATACATTAAGCGATCAAGTTGTGGCTTGAAGAGATAAATGCTGCCAGTTACGGCCAGCACAATCATCAAGGGCACAACAAACAGGCCTGCGTAAAAGTGCCAGCGCCAAATTGCCCGATAAAAAACCGATTGCGCCCGCCGTTCGTCGCTGGTTGCTCCATCGTTGGTGGTTGTCGTCGTCATTTAAAAACCTCGGTATGCTGAAGGATTTAGCTGCTGCGCTCACACCTATTTGAGTGAGCGCAGCAAAAAGCTACTTAATCGATTTACTGCAAACTTAATAAATAGGCCACAACATCATCGACCTGTTGAGGTGTGAGCGCATCGCCATAGCCCGCAAACATCAAGCCTTGGGCAAAGCCATCGACGAAGAAGCTATTGGGATCGACAATTGAGCTGTGTAAATAGGCGTTGGCGGTTTGGCCTGCAACCCTGGTTGCTGCATGCACGCCAATTCCGGCCAGATTTGGCCCGACGGTTTGCGGTTTGGCGGCATCGACCACATGGCAACTCAGGCAGGGCGGCGCACCAGCAATTGCGGTTGTGCCATCGAAAATTGCCTTGCCAGCCACGGTATCGCCAGTGCTTGCAGCATTATTACCAGCTACAGGAACCGTCGTTGAAACCCCAGTAAAGCGCCCGACATTGCTATCGGTTGTTGCTGAGCCACAGGCGGCCAAGCCCACAAGCGCCAAACCAGCAACGGCAGAGCGCAAACGTAAAAAGATTGGCATTGCAGAAAACTCCCAAACTCAAATATCCTCAGCGTAAAGCCACGCTGAGATCACAAACCATTGATTGTGGATTGAGTTGGGTTTAGCGGGGAGGGGGTGTGCTTAATCGATGTTGAAACGAAACTAAGGGGTGTTGAATAAGCCAATTCAAACGGCGCAAGCTGCGCAAACCAAACATGAGGCTTGGCCAAAAACCAAGCAGTGCAAACATTGCCACCAAGCCACTGCCCATGCTACTCGCGGCTAAGCCACTCTGGGTTCCATTGGGCATCGAATCGGCTTGAGTCATCAGGGCACAGACAAACATGCTTGCTGGCTGCGTTTCTGCTTGCATCAGCATTGGTTGGTGTTGCAGCAAACAGTGAATCACACAGCCCAATGGACACACCAAAGCAAGCTGAACAACCATTGCCCAACCAAAAAGTGTGCGCCATGTAAGCATTTTGACTTGTTGCTTGAACATTCCAAGCATACCGTGTTGTTTCCGCCTGTTGTTGCCGCTGAACTGCGCGTTATCTTAACACAGTTTCAGTTTGCTGCGATCAGGCATTAACTCGATTATGCTCCCTCTCAGGTCGGATGTGGATTGAGCCACAAGTTGGTATGCTCGGCATCTTTCCTATTGCAGGAGTTTTAATCATGCACGATACAACTCTTGGGCAGATTCGCCCCTACACTGAAGCCGATTGGGCTGTGGTCAGTCAAATTCACGATGCAGCCCGCCCCGACGAACTGCGCGGCGCGTGCGATCCACGAGCATTTATCCCGCTTGCAGACGATCAAGCATCGCTCAGCGATTTTGAGCAATCGCAAAAATTCGTCGTCAGCATTGATGATCACGTGGTGGGCTTTGTTGGAATTAATGGCAAATACCTTGGCTGGCTGTATATCGCGCCAAGCCATTATGGCCGTGGCTTGGGCCGCCAATTGCTGAATTTTGCCCTCGAGCAGATTGGGGCTGGTGCTTGGACGATTGCCCTTGCCGAAAACCGCCGTGCCGTTGAACTCTATCAACGGGCTGGCTTCGCGATCAGCAAAACTTTTGAGAGCGATAATGCTGGCTATCCTTGCACCTGTGCCCGTTTAGAGCGCGCCTAGCTGCTTTCGATTTTCCAGCAAGCACGGTATCATGCTTGCTGGAAAACTCTCCCAGTTTGAGGTATCGCCAATGCGAATTTTATATTTAGGCACGCCCGAAATCGCGGTTGCGCCACTTGAGTTGTTGCACGCCAGCGGTCATGAGATTGTCGGCGTAGTGACCCAACCAGATCGGCCTGCTGGTCGCAAAAATGTGCTTACCGCGCCGCCGGTCAAACTTGCCGCCGAACGGCTTGGGATTCCGGTGTTTCAACCAGAAACCCTCAAAGATCCAGCTGTGGTCGAGCGTTTGCGGGCTTTTGCACCAGAAGTTGGGGTTGTGGCAGCCTATGGCGAGATTTTGCGTAAAAATGTGTTGCAAATTCCAGCCTTGGGCTATTTGAATATTCACCCATCGATTTTGCCGCTCTACCGTGGGCCAGCACCAATTACGGGGGCAATTTTGGCAGGTGATGATTTAGTCGGCGTGTCGATCATCAAGCTAACGGCCAAAATGGATGCTGGGCCAATTTTGGGTCAAGTGGTCATGCCCTTGGCCAAAGATGCGCGGGCTGGTGAATGGACGGCCCAACTGATGCGCCAAGGTGGCGAGTTGCTAGCTCAGCTCTTGCCAGCATATGCTGCGGGCCAAATTCAAGCCCAAATTCAGGATGATAGCCAAGCTACCTACACCCAAATGATCAGCAAAAACGATGGCTTGATTGATTGGAGCTTGCCTGCAATTGTGATCGAACGCATGACCCGCGCCTACGATCCATGGCCTGGGACTGCGGTAAAACTCAACGATCAGCCGTTTAAAATTCTACGCTCCAAAGCGCATAGCAGTTGGAGCGGCAATGCGCAGCCAGGCACGCTGATCGAACAGCAAGGCCAAATTTTGGTCGCCACTGGCAGCGGCGCACTCGAATTGCTCGAAGTTCAGCCAGCAGGCAAACGCCCAATGGCCGCCAGCGATTGGCGGCGCGGAGCCAAAGAGCTAGAACGCTTGTAAAGGCTGGGGGTCGGTTGTTGGGGTACAACGTGCCCTCACCCCCCAAGCCCCCTCTCCCACTGGACGCGGGCGAGGGGGAGAACCCTGTTTCACCGACAAATTGAGCAAGAACCACGCAGTTAAAGCCCCTCGCCCGCCGCGTGGGAGAGGGGTTGGGGTGAGGGGGTTCACAACCAATCTTCGCCAAGCTTACTCAGCCAAGGCCAAGCTGCCAGCAAAAATCAACTGCTTCAAGCGCTCGATATGCGGATACATCACGGTATCTTCGGCCAAAAATGGCACAACCTGCCGAATTGCCTGCTGCGCCAAAGCTGTGCCTTGGCCAAGTTGCAAATGCTGGTGTTTTTGCCAGCGTAAATCAATCGCTTGGGCGGCACACAAGGCTTCGCAGGCCAAAATTCCCACGACGTTATCGTGCATTTCGACCGCTTGACGAGCGGCGGTTGGCCCCATGCTAACGTGATCTTCTTGATTGCCCGAGGTGGGAATCGTATCGGCAGCAGCGGGATGCACCAGCACTTTATTTTCACTCGCCAACGCCACAGCCGTATATTGAATCAACATCATGCCAGAATGCAAACCGCCTTGTTCAGTTAAGAATGGCGGCAGCAAATTGCCATTCAAGCCAGCATCAACCAAGCGGGCAGTACGGCGCTCGCTAATGTTGCCAAGCTCGCTCAAAGCCACTTTGAGAAAATCCATCGCCAAGGCCAATGGCTCGCCATGGAAGTTACCGCCCGAAATCGCCTCGTATTCGCCAGCAAGTTGCGCAGGATCAACCGGCACAATCAAGGGATTATCGGTGGCGCTATTGAGTTCGATTTCGGTGGCCCAGCGCCCATAACAGGCAGCATCGCGAATTGCGCCATGCACTTGCGGCACGCAGCGCAACGAGTAGGCATCTTGCACTTTATGCGGCCCATAGATCGCCGGATCAGCTTCGCCGTTGGGGTAGACAAAGCTGCTACCCTGCAACAGTTCGCGAATACTGCGCGCGCTATCGATTTGGCGCGGATGCGGACGAATCGCATGCAGCCGTTGATCAAAGGCCGAAGGCAAGGCCGCCAAAGCTTCCATCGACAAGGCAGCCACAGTTTCAGCAGTGCGACACAGTTGCTCTGCATCGTAAATTGCCAAGGCTGCAAGCCCGCTCAACAAGGCGGTGCCATTGGTAAGCGCCAAACCTTCTTTGGCCTCTAAAACTAAGGGTTTTTGATTCAAACGGGCCAAGACTTCGGCTCCGCTGATGCGTTGACCATGGACTGGCGATTGCCCAGCCTCAACCGCCTCGCCTAAACCAAGCAAAATCAAGCTGGCATGGGCCAGTGGTGCAAGGTCGCCGCTCGCACCAAGCGAGCCTTGGCAAGGAATAATTGGCAACATATCGGCGTTGAGCAAATCGAGCAGGGCTTGGGCAACCAAGGGGCGAATGCCCGAAAAGCCCTTGGCCAAGGTATTGACCCGCACAATCAACATTGCCCGCACTTGGTCGCGGCGCAACGGCGTGCCTGTGCCAGTGGCATGGCTCATAATAATATTGCGTTGCAATTCGCGCACATGGTCGCTATCAATTGTGCGATTCTGAAAATGGCCAAAGCCCGTGGTAATGCCATAAACCACTCGACCTTCGGCCACAAAACACTCGACAGCGGCCCGCGAATAGTGCATTCGTTCAATTGCTTCGGGAGCTAATTCAACCTTAATTGCTGGATTTCGAGCGGCAGACACCAAACCATCGACAGTTAACTGCTCGCCATTGAGCACTAAACGTTCCACAATGCTACCTCGCTAGCTTAATTCGCTTTCGGCGTTAGTATACCAGTCGCCAGCAATGGTTCCTGCTTGCGAATCGAGCGTAGGTGCTATAACACGGCAAATTCAGCTTGGATTTGGGTTTATCCGCTATTCACACACAGGGCCATTGGTTGTTGATTTTGGTTCGATGGTTGCCAATAAATCCAACAACGCCTGTGGATCGCCAAGCTGATATTGACCCTGCAAATCGATTGGCCAATTGGGCGTTGATAGATTGTTAAACGCCGCCGTGGCTTGGACAGGATCAAGATTCAGCGCAATCAGCCGGGTATCTGCTGGCTGATCAAGGCTGTTCGTTTCGAAGATCAGTAATGTTGCTTCGCTGGCGCTGATTGGTTGGCTGGATTTTGGATTGCCCATTGTATCGACAAACTGCTTAATAAAATCTTGATCACGAATCGTCATACAACTTCTCGTGGTAGGGTTATACCATTCAATTTCGAGCGATTCGCGCAATTTGCTCACACGCAGAAATTCTTCCAAGCTTGCTGGTTCAACAACGTCGCCTGGCGCAACTTGAGTAGAATCGGGCGGATTCGTAGGAAGTTTCGTGGTGCTACAGCCCAAAAAGACGCTGCTGCACAATAATAGCAACAAGCTGCCTCGATATACTAAGCGAAACATAACGAATCCTTCTTAAAAAATTAAATGTTTGCAATAATATTATTCACTATATCAAACATACGAGTGCTGAAACATTATTTATAGCCAGCAGAAATAATCATCTAAATCAATTGTAGATTTAAATGCTACACATAGTTTTAAAAAATTAAATAATTGCTTGCATAAACAGCGTATGTTTTATTGCATTAAGAAAGAAGAGCTAGAATGGAGTGTATTGATGGAGGATAGGAATATTGATGATCTTTCTCGAAAAAGAGCATAGCAAACAACACTATACCTGTCAAGCACACGAGCTTACTCGAAAAGCTGTATGAATGCGGCATAATCTATATTCAATATCACATTAAATTCATAATCAGAGGAGATTAATAATGCGCTACAACCAACGTCGCTCTCTCTTCTCAGGAGCTATGAGCCGACGCAGATTTAGATTGTGAGCATGGTATGGAAGTGGGCACGATAGGGCGCGTAGCTGGCTAGCTCACGCACATAATCGCATACTTCGCTGCGCAAAATCGGGTCGTTGTAGGTCTGAATTAACAACTCCAAGGCATTAACCACATACGCCCGCGGTTGATAGTGATAACACGATGATTTGCCTTCACCGGCGACGGAAAGAATCCCTGCTTCACTGAGCTCTTTGAGCGCACGCTCAATGCTCCAAATATCGCGCCCTAGCTGGCGGGCGATGTGAGCAGCCGTGCCTTGATTGACTGTTCGTTGTGCAAATAGTATGACACAATGCAGCTTTTCGGGAGTATCGATCGCTTGCTCAAGCAACATATATACGCTTGAAGAGATCATGCTCGCCTCCTTGCAATCCTCTTTGACTGCGCGGAAAAGAGACCCCGCTATCATGGCGGTTTACAGGCTCCTCGGCCTGTTGGTGTATCTTCCGTTCCTTCGCTTTCTGGGTCAATAGGTCAACCGACAGCGGACAGTGGTGGTGGTAAGTAGATGGGATATAGAGGTGGAAAATTGCTGGTATTATGTTATGTCTCCCCGATTATATCACAGTTTCCATGAATAGCTAGATTAAAACAGGGTAAAAAAAGTGTGATCTAGGTATATAGCTGAATTTGAGTTTAACACGCAAAAACCCGTTGCACATCAGGTATGCAACGGGTTTTTCGCAAGTGAATTGCTTAAAAAGCTTAAGCAGTGAGGGTTACTGTGCCGGGGCTATCGTTGGCATCCGAATCGTCGCTCTTGTCGTCAACTGGAGGTTCAGCCGAGACTGCCGCAACTAAATCTTTCTTGTCAAGATTGATTACGTTAACGCCTTGGGTCGTTCGCCCATACTTAGAAATCTTGTCGGCACGGGTGCGCATCACTACGCCATTGCGAGTAATTGTGGTAACAATATCGCTATCAGTCAGCACTAATGCGGCGGCAATAATATCGCCTGGCTTAAGCCGCATGGTAATCACACCTTGGGTTGCCCGCCCCTTGACTGGATAATCTTCAAGGTCGGTGCGCTTGCCCATGCCGTGTGACGTAATTACCAAAAGCTGTGAATCTGGTCGAACCAAATCCATCCCCACAACTTGATCTTTGGCCGACATTTTGATGCCAATTACGCCACTTGCTGGCCGCCCCATTGGCCGCACTTCAGATTGGCTGAAGCGGATGGTTTGACCCTGTTGGGTTGTCATCAAAATATCTTCATCGCCATTGCTGGTCTTGACCCAGCGCAGTTCGTCGCCAGCATCAAGCCCAATTGCAATCAGACCATTCGAACGCACCGAGCTATATTCGCTCAATTTGGTACGCTTGATTCGGCCTTTGACGGTGGTCATCACCAAATATTCGCCATCGTCGAAATCGGGAACGGCAATCAATGATGTGACCAATTCGCCTGGCTCGAGCGAGATCAAGTTGACCAACGGCAGGCCTTTGGCCGTGCGGCTGGCATCGGGTACTTCGTGTACTTTGAGTTGATAGACTTTACCACGGTTGGTAAAGAACAGTAAGTCGTTCAGCGTATTACACATCAAGAGGTGTGCCACCACATCGTCTTCTTTGGTGGTCATGCCTTTAATGCCCCGCCCACCGCGATTTTGCACCCGATAGGTATCGCCAGGCAGTTTCTTGATGTAACCGCGATCAGTCACCGTTACCAACACATTCATGTCGGGAATCAGGTCTTCGGTGCTGATATCGCCAGTCGCATCGGCAATAATTCGCGAGCGGCGGACATCACCATATTTTTCCTTGAGTTCGGCCACATCGTCTTTGATGATCGTGAAAACCCGTTCTGGCTTGGACAAAATATCTTCGAAGTCGGCAATTGAGCGCAATACTTCTTTATATTCGTCCTCGATCTTTTTGCGTTCGAGGCCAGCCAAACGGCGCAATTGCATTTCCAAAATCGCTTGCGATTGCAATTCGCTCAGTTTGAAATTTTTCATCAAGTTACTGCGCGCTGTTTCAGCAGTGCGGCTGGCGCGAATCGTCGCAATCACTTCGTCAAGCTGATCAAGCGCAATCTTCAAGCCTTCGAGAATGTGCGCCCGCGCTTTGGCTTTGGCCAGATCAAACTCGGTACGCCGTCGAATAACGATTTGGCGATGTTCGATGTATTCTTGCAACGCTTTTTTGAGCGAAAGCGTGCGTGGCTGCTTGCCATCTTCGACCAAGGCCAACATATTGGCCCCAAAGGTCGTTTGCATGCTGGTGTATTTGAACAGATGATTGAGCACCTTTTTGGGCTGGGCATCTTGTTTCAAAATAATCACCATCCGAATCCCAGAGCGGTCGGATTCGTCGCGCACGTCGCGAATACCTTCGATGCGTTTATCCTTGACCAACTCGGCAATCCGTTCAATCAAGCGTGATTTATTGACCTGATAGGGCAATTCGGTCACGACGATATGGTATGCGCCACGGGCTGCTTCTTCGATATGGGCTTTGGCGCGAATCAAGATCCGGCCACGGCCACTAGTATAGGCACTGACAATGCCTTCAGTACCCAAAATCGAGCCGCCGGTTGGAAAGTCGGGGCCAGGGATGAACTTAATCAAATCTTCAACAGTCGCATCGGGATTATCGACCAAGTAGCTAATGCCATCGCAAATCTCGCCAAGGTTATGCGGCGGAATATTGGTGGCCATGCCGACGGCAATCCCCGATGAGCCATTGAGCAGCAAATTGGGCAAGCGCGCTGGCAATACTAGCGGTTCTTGATAGCCGCCATCAAAGTTGGGGCCAAAATTCACTGTATCGCGGTCGATGTCGCGCAATAATTCTTCGGCAATTTCCTTGAGCCGCGCCTCAGTGTATCGATATGCGGCAGCAGCGTCGCCGTCGACAGAGTTATGCACAACACAACCATTGGCCAGCATAAAGTTATGATATTCATTAACTGTAATATCATAAACATCAGCAGTTTCATCGAGCCAGCGCAACCCAACCACGCGATGATTATAGGTTGATGCGACTTGAACTAACTCATCAAATGTACCAAAGGCTTGGATTGCTTTCGCGCTGTTAGGAATTGTTTCAATGCGTTTCGCATCGTAAAGCGCAGCACTTAACTCTAACTTACCAAATTGAGCAAGCAATCGCGAGGTATGCTGAAGCATTAAACGATGATCACTATTCCAGCTATGAGTTGAGGATTTGGTAGTGCTAGATTTGGGCAGCTGGAGATTTTCATATACGCCAGTTTGAGGTTGTAAAACCATCAATGGATTAGAATCATCAAAATAGCCAGCCATTAAGCTATCATCGATCGTTAAATGCTGGGCCTCTTTCCACGTCTGATCACGTAGCATAAACTTATGATCAGGCGTACAGCGAACTACTGAGCCATCATCAAAGGTCAATTCAACCAACTGCGCTTGGCGGCGAGTAATCCGTGATGATCGGCCTTCACCAACCACAATCTTGCCTTGTCGATCAACTGAGTAAACATAGAAGATCTCGTCATATGGTAGTTGAGCAAGTTCTTCAAAGCTTTTTTCAGTGCCATCAAGGAGCTTGATTTTGGTATCGCCAGTAAAACAGCCGAAGTTGCCTTGGCCATCGACCAGCGGGTAGCGCATATTCCATGGTTGGGCGAGCCGCACGAGCGCATCGTACACCGAAGAATCGCCGTGTGGGTGATACTTCTTGAGCACTTCGCCGACAACACCTGCACATTTGGAATAGCGAACGTTGTGCAAAAGACCTTCGCGGAACATTGCATATAAAATCCGCCGTTGCACTGGTTTGAGGCCATCGCGAGCATCAGGTAACGCCCGCGAGACAATCACACTCATTGCATAATCGAGATAGGCAGTGCGCATCTCATCGACAATTGCAACTGGCTTGACAATCCCTATTTCCATGAATTTTATCCCTTACGTAAGCGCTAAATCCCTAAAGTTAATCTGCTTGTATTATACCGTGAAATAGCCATAATGTCGAATATTTTTAGCACAAATATGCTGAATTTCGTTAATCTGCGCAGCGATCAGCATATCGTTGCTATACTACGCTTAACAAGCAAACGATGGTTGAGGCCAAGAAATTGAGCGGTATGCTAGCACTGTTTTTATTTGAACAACACGATAGCGTTTTGCGCCGAGCTGAGCTGACGCAGGTGCTGGAACAAGCAGACCAGATGCGCCAAGCTTTGCGTTTACAAGGCTACACGGCGCTTGGCCCAGCCTTGCAAACCTGGAATCCAGCAGCCCAACGCATGCTCTATCAGCCGATTGCCCATGTGTTTGACCCCAAGCTAACCGCCGAATATAGCGTGCAACAAATCGAGGCCCGTTTGGTGGCTGAAATCTGGTTGACGCTTGATGCTCAGCAGCGCTACAACCTTGCGGGCATCTACGATCAATTGGCCGAGCAAGGGCTGGAGCCACTGAGTGCACCCTTGATTCCAGTGTTGCCCTTGGTTGGGGTCGAGCCACTGGTGCAGGCCTATATTCCGGTTGTGCCGCTAGGCGCGCGGGCATTGTGGCCACGCCATAGCTGGTGGGTGCGTAAACTTGGCTGGCAACGGCCAGTGCCTGAGCTTGGGCAACAATTGACATGGCGCGATCAATGGCAGCACACATGGCCACCATTTTTACGTTTGCAATTGGCCGCAATCATAAGCATTTTGCTCTTGAGCATGCCATGGGCTTTGGTTCAATGGTGGTTGGGGGCTGAGCCACAGGTGCTTTTTTTGCAAAGTTTTGCGATCTTCACAGCGCTGCGTTGGTTTGGTATCATTGGAAGCATGCTATTGGGAGTGGTGATTTGGCAACAACGCCGGAGTGCAATTCAGGCCTGGAACCGTTTTTGGGCAACGACCCCAACACCACCCCTCTTGATCATTGAGCTAGAGTCGGAGAAACAGCGTGAGCAATGACTTTCCCATCGAACAACTAATTGCCCAACAGCTACCTGAGGCGATGGCGCTTCAACTGCATATTTTGCCAGCCCACCAAGAATTGATTGCCCCATTGCCGACGGGCTATGTTGGGCCAGTTATGGCCGCAGCAGAACAGTGGCTCAAAGTCCATGGCTATCGCACCTTGGGGCCGTGGATGATTGCATGGGGGCCAACCGGCCAACCGCAATTGCGTCGCCCAGTTAGTGGCGCACTCAAAGCCATTCGCGAAAAAGATTTTCAAACGGTTGAAGTGCCAGAACAATTGCTGCTGGCGGTGCCATTCGTTGGCTGGCCCGTGCTGCCACATAATTTTACCCAACCGGTTAATAGCGTTGGGCTGAATATTATGGGTTCGCCTATGTTGCTTGCCTTAACTGATTCGCCGCCAACCATGGCTTGGGTTCCGGTCGTACCACGCGGCACAAATACGCTTTTTTCAATTGAGCGCAGCAAAATTGGCCTCTTGCCAACGCCACCCAAAGCAGGCCAGCAAGTGCCGATGCTTGATGCATGGCTACGTGCAGGCTATACCCTAGGCCGATTTTTGACAGTTCTCTTCAGTGGCTTTGCCTTTTTGATGTCCGTATATGTGATTATAGCGCTGCTTGTCGGCGAAGTCGATCTTGCCTCGATTCAATCGCTTTCCTTTATTCTCGCGTTTCAAAATGGAATAAGAGCGGTCTTAAGCAGCCAATATATTATTATTCCCCTGATAATCGTCTTTTCAGTCATTGGGGCCTATAAAATGAATGCGATTGCCAATTGGAATCGTTTTTGGCAACAACGCCCAACGCCACCAGAGCTGTTGCTTGGCAGTCGCGGCGATGGCAAAGTTGGCACCTGGTTGGGCTAAATTACCAACCCCAGTCATCGCGGCGGCGTTTGCGTCGCCGCTTGCGCCACGGCATTAGGAGCGATCGGTGGTATGGCTCACGGCCCTCAATCAGCCAATCGGCAATCGAATGCACTGCGCCGCCAGTGATAAAGCCAATCAAGCCATAGATAATCAATTGGCGATCGCTATACCAAAGCTGTTTGAGGTCGGCAATAAAAGCGGCGCTGATAGTGGCGGTATCAACTGGCGTGAAACTATTAATCAGGGTCATGCCGAGATAAAACGAGAGCCAGACCATCACCAAGAAATAACCAAGCCGAAAGAGCGGGCCAAACACCAGGCTATGCGAAATTCCAGCGCGATGCGGAACCAACTCGCGATAGGGCCACCAAATAAAGCGTAGTGGCCCCCAGCGGTTATACGGTTCTGAAGCCAAATCGAGGTCGGGAGAGAAGGCCATACCGGAAACCATATGGGTTCCGGCCCAAACAAACGCCGCCAATAAATCACTGTTTGGCACCAAACGCCAAATCACTGGAATCCCAACAATGCCCGTAAAAACTGTCAACATATCATGGGTTTTACCATCAGGCATTGTGCAACGCTCCTAGAAATAGCATAATGGATAGTGCAGATGTGCTATTATCTTTGATCGTTGGTTGCAATGCAAGCAGTTTAGGCTGTTTTTTTGGCTGGGGGCTTGTTCAACACCATTTCATCAACTGAATACGGGCCGCCACCATTCAAGCCAACGACGAGACAAATCGTGAGCAAGACTAAATCGTATTCCATACCCTCGGCATAATAAAAAAACTTGCCCCAATGAACTTTAATTGCCCCGAGCATGACACAACCAAGCAATAAAGCTGCCCAACGGCTATACACCCCAACGGTTAATGCCAAACCACCCAAAAATTCGACGGTAGCTACCAACCATGCCAGCACCGCCGGAATTGGTAACTGATATTGGTTGCCAAAGGTTGCGGCAATATCACCAATCATCGTTACTTTCGACCAGCCATGAACAACGAACACAACGCCAACAACGACTCGTAATAGCGTCCAAGCGATAGCACTCAGCTGTGCGCTTTTCATCGCGAACTCCTTGCGACAAATCGTAGTAAATGCCGCTATGATACACGCTAATGGGCTTTTTGTGTGCTACACTAGAGGCAGCGAGTACAAAAATACCCCCAAAGAAAGCAGTTTGACAGGCCGTGTGTAATCAACTACAATGCGACAAAATGCTGACAGGAAACTTTCCGCGCTAGGGCGTGCCGAGTTTCTGCCAGTTTTTTCTGTTGCGGTGAGGTGTATGATGTTTGAGAATCTATCCGACCGCTTAACCGATGTTTTCAACCGGTTGGGCAGCAAAGGCCGCCTAACTGAATCAGATGTTGATGCGGGCTTGCGCGAAGTGCGCTTGGCCTTGTTGGAAGCAGACGTTAACTTCAAAGTCGTCAAAGATTTTGTGGCGCGGGTCCGCGAACAAGCGATTGGCGAAGAAGTCACCAAGAGTTTGACTCCTGGTCAACAAGTGATCAAAATCGTTCACGACGAATTGGTGCACTTGCTTGGTGATGCCAATGTGCCAATCAATGAATCGAAGAACCGCGAGCAGCCGACGATTGTGATGCTGGTTGGGTTACAAGGTGCTGGTAAAACAACCATGGCCGCCAAATTGGCGCTGTATATGCGCAAAAAAGGCAAAACGCCATTGTTGGTTGCCGCCGACATCTACCGACCAGCCGCAATTAAGCAGTTGGAAACGCTCGGCAAGCAATTGAATATTCCGGTTTATAGCGAAGGTACCGAGGTTGCGCCACCTGATATTGCTGAGCACGCCTTGCGCCAAGCTCGGATCAATGGCAACAACTTTGTGATCGTCGATACCGCCGGACGCTTGCAAATCGACGAACGCCTGATGGGTGAGTTACAACAAGTCGTCGAGCGCATCGGGCCAACCGAAATTATGTTGGTCGTCGATGCCATGATTGGTCAAGAATCGGTCAAAGTTGCCGAGGCCTTCCACGCCAAAGTGCCATTGACTGGCTTGATTATGACCAAAATCGATGGCGATGCCCGTGGCGGGGCTGCGCTCTCGATGCGCGAAGTCACTGGAGTGCCAATCAAGTTCCTTGGGACGGGCGAAAAAACCGATGCCATCGAACCATTCCACCCCGATCGCTTAGCCCAACGGATTTTGGGCATGGGCGATGTGATGACCTTGATCGAGCGCGCCGAGCAAGTGTACGACAAAGACGAAGCCAAGAAAATGCAAAAGAAGATGCGCAAAGGCACCTTCGACTTTGAAGATTTCCTTGGGGCAATGAACTCGATGCGTAAACTTGGCCCATTACAACAAATCTTGGGGATGATTCCTGGGATTGGCAAACAACTGCGCCAAATGAAAGACCTTGACGAAGCGCTTGATGATCGCGAGATGAAACGCATCGAAGCGATTATTCAATCGATGACACTCAAAGAGCGCCGCAACCCCGACCTGCTGAAAGATCCCAGCCGCAAACGCCGGATCTCGCAGGGCAGTGGCACGCGTATCGAAGATGTCAACGCCTTGGTCAAACAGTTCCGTGAAATGCAACGCATGATGAAACGCTTCGGCAAGGGCGGTCAAAACCCGCGCGACCTGATGCGCATGTTCAAATAAAACCGAGGCTATAGGCTACTGTTCGTAGGCTATAGCACCTAATTAATTATTACTTAGTGGCTAGCCTATAAGCCTTGAGACTATAGCCACTCGCCACTTTTGGAGGAAACACTCGAATGGTTCGTATTCGTCTTCGCCGGATGGGCATGAAGCACAAGCCCGCATATCGTGTTGTTATTGCAGATTCGCATGCGCCACGCGATGGCAAGTTTATTGAAACGATTGGCCACTACAATCCCCAAGCCCAACCAAAAGTTGTGTTTATCAAGGAAGATCGCGCTCGCTACTGGCTGAGCGTTGGTGCCCAACCATCAGATACCGTAGTGCGCTTGTTGAAAAACTTGGGTGTGGTTGATGCTGAAGGCAAATTGATCGGCGAAGCTCCAGCTAAGGTTGAAGCTCCAGTCAAGAAGGCCAAAAAAGCCGTGACCAAAGCTGCTACCGCTGCTCCAGCAGCCGCCGTTGCCGCTCCAGTCAAGGCCGCAGCCGAAGCTGGCGAATTTGCTGGCAGCGTGCGCCCAGTGGCCGATGGTAGCGCCCCAGAAGGCTACGCCATCAAAGGCAACCAAAACTCAATGTTGTACCACGTTCCTGGCAGCCGCTACTACAATTCAACCGTGGCTGAATTGTGGTTCGACACCGTGGAAAGTGCCGAAGCCGCTGGCTTCCGCGCTCCTGGGCAAAAAAGCGCTGAGTAAGCTCGCAAATCGGGTGTGAGGCAATGGCTTCACACCCATTTCTATGCGCAAGGATGCAGCTATGGAAGATTTATTGAAATATATCGTCGAAGGCTTGATCGACACCGACGACATTAAAATTAGCAAACGCACTGGTCACCACAGCATTACCCTCGATCTGCGCATTCCCCAAAGCGAAGCAGGGAAAGTCATCGGGCGCAATGGGCGCGTGGTCAAAGCCATTCGCGACGTATTGGGCATCGTTGGCGCTCGCCAAAACAAACGGGTCCACCTAGAGGTTAATTCGTGACAGCTCCAAATATTGATGATTTCTTGTTAGTTGGCCGCATTTCTGCGGCGTTTGGTGTGCGCGGCGAGTTAAAAATCTCGATGATCTCATCGCACCCCGAACATATTCAAAAGCTCAAACACTTGTTTGTTGGCAACTTAGAGAAGCCCTTTACGATTGGTCGCTTGCACCAACACAAGGGCAGCCTATATTTGTTGCGGCTCAGCGAAGTTGATACCCGCGAAGTAGCCGAGGCTATGCAAGGTCTCGAAGCCTATATTCATCGCAGCGATGCAGCACCGCTGGCCAATGATGAATATTTCTTGCACGATTTGGTTGGCTTACAAGTGCAAACCGAAGCTGGCGATGTGATTGGCCAAGCAGCCGAAATTATTGAAACAGGCGCAAATGATGTTTTAGTCGTGCGTAAATTGGGCCAAGCAGATATTTTGGTGCCAATGGTGCGCGCGGTCGTTCGCTCAATTGATATTGCTGGCGGCACGATTACCGTAACATCGCTGGCCGATATTGTGCCCGAATAATTACCCCAAACATTCCACCAATCTGAATTGACAGCGGCTCATTGCACTGCTACGATGAAGCCGCAACATACTTTTAAGCCTCAGGCAGCACGCGGAGAATACAGCTATGCGGCGGATCATTTGGTTGAGCCTCGTTCTTGGTTTATGTTTTTGGGCCTTTCGCACTTCCCAAGCAGTGACCCCTGCCCTCACCGATAGCTATGGGTTTGCTTCGTTTTGGCAAATTAATGGCGGCGAGCAGATTTTTGGCCAACCAATTACCGATCCCTTAGAACAAGATGCACTGGTTGTGCAGTATTTTGAAAACGCACGCTTCGAGTACAATCCGCAAACTGCTAGCGTTGGCTTGGGCTTGGTTGGCCGCGAACGCACCCAATGGCGCGATTTCGGCCCGCAACCACGGCTCGCTGGCGCAAGCTTACGCCCAGAAGGCTCCAACTACGATCTCGCTGGTAGTTTCCGCACGTTTTGGGAAACCAATGGCGGGGTCGAAATTTTTGGCCTGCCAATTAGCCCAGCCCAATTCGAAGCTCGCCCAACTGGCCGCTTCAAGGTGCAATATTTTGAACGAGCTTTGTTAATTGAGCATCCCTTGTTGGCTGGTACGCCCGATGAAATTGAGCTAGCGCCGCTTGGCCAAGAAGTTGCTGCCGCCCGAGGCTTGATCGAAGGCATGAGCTACGAGCTGCCCTATTTGTTTGAATTTGATCCCGTTGCGCCAGCCCCAGTCCAAACTGCTGCCCCGCAACCAGTTGCCGAGCCGACCCAAGTGCCACCAACCGCTGCGCCTGCTCAACCAACCAATGAGCCAGTGCCAACTGCCACGCCCAAGCCCGCCAACCCCAACCTTGGCAAACGCATCGAAGTCGATATTAGCAAACAATGGCTGTATGCCTACGAAAATGGCACCGTCGTGTTTGATGCGCCAGTAGCCACCGGCAAAGATGGCTTTAACACGCCAACGGGCAGCTATGAAATTTATGCCAAAGTGCCGTTGCAAACCATGCGTGGCTCGCTTGGTGGCGAAACCTGGGTTGTGCCGAATGTGCCACACGCCATGTATTTCAATGGCAGCGTTGCCCTGCACGGCACCTATTGGCACGATTTGTTTGGCAGCGGAACCCGCATTAGCCATGGCTGTGTCAACTTACCGCTCGATGCTGCTGCTTGGCTCTACGATTGGGCAAGCGTTGGCACAACTGTCCAAGTCTATTACTAACCAGCAAGCCCGAAAACAGCATGCTAGGCGTTGTCGAGGAGAACTATAATGACCCAACACGTCGGGATTATTGACCTTGGCTCCAACACCGCTCGCATGATTGTGGTGCAATATCAGCCGCATCATTCCTTCAAATTGGTTGAAGAAGTGAAGGAAAATGTGCGGCTGGCGCATAATGTTGGCTCCGATAATCAACTCCAAGCCCAGCCAATTGCCAAAGCGATTGAAACCCTGCGCATGTTTGGCAATTTCTGCCGCGCTATGGGCGTGAACGAAGTCGTGGCAGTGGCAACCAGCGCCGTCCGCGATGCAGCCAATCAAACCAGCTTTTTAGCTCAAGTTAAAGAAGAAACCGGCCTCGATTTACGTGTGCTCAGCGGCGATGAAGAAGCCTACTACAGCTACCTCGGCATGATCAATACGCTTGGCGTAAGCAATGGCTTTATGTTTGACATTGGCGGCGGCAGCGTCGAATTGGCCTTGGTGCGCGGTCGCGGGCTAGCCAACACAACATCGTTGCCACTTGGCACGGTGCGCCTCACCGAGCAAATTCTGCGCAGCGACACCCCCAGCAAAGCAGAACTCAAAGCGCTCGATCGCCACGTCGACGAAGCCTTGGCAGGGCTGGATTGGTTTCGACCCCAAGGCAGCAAATTACCATTAATTGGCGTTGGCGGCACGGTGCGCAACCTTGCCAAACTCGAGCAACGAGCGCAGCGCTATCCGCTTGATATTGTTCATGGCTATACGATGTCGCTGCAACGGGTCGACGAATGGGCCACCCGTTTGAGCAAACTCAATCGCAACGAGCGAGAACAACTCGAAGGCTTAAATAATGATCGCGCCGATGTAATTACCGCCGGAGTGCTGTTAATTCGGGCTTTGATGCAGCGTTGTGGCGCTGATAGCTTGTGGATTTGTGGCCATGGCCTGCGTGATGGTATTTTCTACGAGCACTTTTTACGTGGCTCACAGCCCCCCTTGCTGAGCGATGTGCGCCAGTTTTCGGTGGCAAATTTAGCTCGTATTTATGGCTACAACGTGGTGCATGTGGCCAAAGTGCGCGAGTTAAGCCTGTCGCTGTTTGACCAACTGCAAAGTTTGCATGGCTATGGCGCATGGGAGCGCGAATTGCTCGAAGCAACAACCATGGTCCATGATATTGGCGTAGCGGTCAATTTCTACGATCATCACAAACATGGCCTGTATTTGATTCTCAACTCGATGCTGAATGGCTATACGCATCGCGAAATGGCGCTGATTGGCCTCTTAACCAGGCACCATCGCAAAGGTGGGGTGACTGACGCTGGGTTAGGTGGCGTGTTGGCTGATGGCGATCTTGAGCGGTTGGGCAAATTAAGTGCGCTCTTACGCATTGCCGAATACCTTGAGCGCTCAAAGAGCCAAGTAGTGCAGGCTGTGGTTTGCAAAATCGAGAAGCAGCAGGTGCGAATCAGCGTGCAAGCGGTTGGCGATGCCTCGATTGAGATTTGGGATGCAAACCGCAAGACCAATTTATTTCGCAAAGCCTATGGAGTTGAGGTAGTAATTGAATAGCCCTAGCAAAGCAGGTTGTTGCTAGGGCTATGCGCTAGAAAATAGCAGGAATAACTGCTAATTGATCGCCCAGTTGGGTCTGCGATTGTTGAATAACCCCAACCGGCAATTCGAGGGTATAGCGAGCTTTGGCAGCACCAGCAAATGGTCGCCAAGGCTTGAAGTTCTCGCGCAGCCCAACCACCTGATGTTGACGATCAACAAAAATCACATCGATGGCAAAGCGCATAAAGAACATATGAATATTGTTGTTGGGATACAGAATTAAGCCAGTGTTAGCTGGCAAATTCTTGCGCCCCATCAAGCCCATGCCACGGCTCAAAAAGCTATTCGCAAACTCAGCATATTCCACCAAGTTGCTATTGCGCGTTAGATTGCGAATGGCGTGTTGCGACACTAGAGGCCACCACCAAGCAAGCGTGGCACTGCTGGCCCCAAGATAACCACAAACATTGAAGGGAAGATCAAGAACACCAACGGAAAGAGCATTTTAATTGGTGCTTTTTGGGCTTCTTCTTCGGCGCGTTGGCGGCGGCGCAAACGCAATTGGTCGGATTGAATTTTGAGCATTTTACCCATGCTCACCCCAAGTTGGTCTGCTTGAATAACCGCTGAAACAAACGAGGTCAGGTCATCAACCCCAGTCCGAACCGTCATCGCACGGAAGGCTTCGTGGCGCTGCGTACCTAAGCGAATGTCGGAAAGTGCGCGGCGGAACTCGCGACACAACTCGTTATCCCATTTTTCAGCAACCCGTTGGAGTGCAGCATCGAAGCCCAAACCAGCGGTAACGCTAATTGAAAGCAAGTCGAGCGCATCGGGCAAGGCTTTGAGAATGGTTTTTTGGCGCTTTTTGATTTGGCGACCAAGCCACATGGCTGGCAGCAAAAAGCCTAATGCGCCGCCGACTCCCGACCATTGAAGCGTGCTGAGCGTTTCAGCATCGGCCAACATACAGACCAAGAAGATAATCCCAAACAAGGCCAGGCCCAGAAAAATCCGCATCCCGGTAAACATTGTTGGGGTCAGATTGCCAGGGTTGCCTGCGAGCATTAAGTTCGTTCGCAGTTTATCGTTACCCTTGCCAGACTGGCCAAGCTTCACAAAAACACTGTTCAGTATTGGCGTGACAATCCGTTGCATAAAGGGCAACTGCAACTCCAGATCTTCAAGATTCATGGAGCGCTCAGTAAATTGAGCAAGGCGGTTTGAGACAGTATCAGTTTGGCGGCGCTGATTGAGCACCATAAAGCCAACTGCACAGATAATGACCAGAATAACTAAGCCAATAACGAAGGGCATAGCAAGCTCCCCCTTTAGACTTCAATATTAACAATGCTTTTGATTGCAAAGAAACCTGCAATCATCATCATTGCGCTACAGACGGGCATACAGCACCATGCATCGGGTGGCATGCCAATGGTCATCAATGGGGCCATATAATCAGGGTTAAGCATGGTAATAATAATTGCAATCGAAATTGGCAACAACGTAACCACGTAGCCTGAATAGCGAGCCTGCGAGGTAAGCACCCGAATTTGGCCTTTGATCCGAACCCGTTCACGAATTGTGTGGGCAATCGTATCGAGGATCTCAGCTAAGTTGCCCCCAACTTCAGCTTGAATATTAATTGCCGAAACCATCAAATCAAGGTCTTCGCTGGGAACCCGCCGCAAGAGGTTATTCATGCCATCCTCAAGCGAAAGGCCTAAACCAACCTCTTGAACCACGCGCCGAAACTCAACCGAGATTGGTGGTGGTGCTTCGCGCGAGACCAAATCCATTGACTGGAGCAGACTATAGCCAGAGCGCAGCGAGTTGGCCAACAAACCAACTGTATCGCCTAATTGATTATTAAAGGCTTTGAGCCGTGAATTTTGCTTAAAACTCACAACTTTATCGGGGACGATAAAGCCGATAATTGCCCCAACCACCCCACAGGCCACAACTGCTAAGAAATTGGCCCGACCAAGGAACACCCCAAACAAGGCAAACACAATCACCGAGGCGAATTTCATCATAACGAATTCGGTCACGGTTAATTTAAGGTCGGCTTGGGCTAAATCGCGGGCCAAATCTGAGCCTTTTTGGCCGCGGTTGACCATCGAATCAACTCTGCTGGCCAAGGCACTCATGCCGCGTTCGTTCGTATCGTTTGGGTTGCGGCTACGCTCGGCAAACGTTGCGAGCCGGCCATCAACTGAATTGGCTTTCGTTTCCCTGAGTTTGCGATAGATAATGGCCCCAGCCACAAAGAGGACGATCGCAATTAGGGCGGGAATGCTCCATGGTGGTAAATTTTCCATGGCCCTAGTTCCTTTCTAGCGAGTAATGCCGGTTAGTAAAAGCGCTCTGAACTATTGCCAAAGACGTTGGGTGGTAGGTAAATATTCAAGGCTTCAAAGCGATCAAGGAAGCGTGGTCGAACGCCAGTTGGCCGCAACGACCCTACAATCTTACCACGTTCATCGAGACCGGTTTGCTCAAAGACAAAAATATCTTGCAGCACCACCAGATCGCCTTCCATGCCAGTTACTTCCGAAATGGCCATAACCCGCCGCGAACCATCTTTAAGCCGCGCTTGTTGCACAATTAACTCAATCGCCGAAGCAACTTGTTCGCGAATAGCTTTCAGCGGCAAATCCATCCCCGACATCAAACACATAGTTTCGATCCGCGCAATCGCGTCACGGGGCGTATTGGCGTGCAAGGTTGTCATTGAACCTTCGTGGCCAGTGTTCATGGCTTGCAACATTGCCAAGGTCTCACCGCCGCGACATTCGCCGACGATAATCCGCTCAGGCCGCATCCGCAAGCAGTTGATAATTAAATCGTTGATCGAAATTTCGCCCTTGCCTTCAATATTGGCAGTGCGCGATTCGAGCGAGATAACGTGATCTTGCTGGAGTTGCAATTCGGCAGCGTTTTCAACCGTAATCAAGCGCTCGTCTTCAGGGATAAACGAAGAAAGCACATTTAACAAGGTTGTTTTGCCCGAACCAGTACCGCCAGAGACCACAACGTTAATCCGAGCGCGAACACTTGCCGAAAGAAAATCCATCATCTCACGGCTAATTGCGCCAAACCGCACAAGGTCTTCAGGCCCAAGCGGTTTTTTGGAAAATTTACGAATGGTTATAACTGGCCCAATCAAGGAAATTGGCCGAATAACAGCGTTAACCCGCGAGCCATCTTTAAGCCGCGCATCGACCATGGGCGAGCTTTCATCGACCCGGCGGCCAAGCGGCGAAACAATCCGATACAACACCCGCATCGCATGTTCATCATCGATGAAGGTTGTGCCCGAAAGCGTCAGCTTGCCCCGTTGTTCAATGTAAATCTTATTTGGCCCGTTGACCATAATTTCCGAGATGCTATCGTCTTTGAGCAGTGAATCGAGCGGCCCCAACCCAACGATATCGGACATCAGCGATTCGACTAATTGGAGGCGTTCAACCCGACTGAGCACGATATTTTCACTATCGAGAACGGTGCTCAAGAGATCTTCGACTGTTTGGCGGATTTTGGTTTCATTCGTGCTGTTGACATCACGAACTTCTTCGGTCAAGCGGCGCTGGACTCGATGGCGAACGTCAAGCAGACGATCTTGTGAAGAAACTGCAGCAGAGCGCGGAATAGCTCCATCAGGGCGTGTGGCAGCAGCACTTGGTTGTGCTGCTGCTGTAGGTTCGGAAGCCGAGGATGGGGACGTATTTCCTGCAATACGCTTTAGGAGCGACATAAGCCACCCTCCATGCGTCTAACGTTTGGTTAATCGAGCGAAGAGACCCTTGGGTTCTTCTTTTTTCGGTTGCTGTGGGCGGGCACCTTCGCGACTGGTGCGGGTTGTGCCTGAGATCAGATAGGCGAGATTAGCAACATCAATTGAGATCTGATGGCGTGGCTGATCGATAATTAATGGTACGCCGCGGTTAATCGCGTTGACCATTTCAAAGGGTGCATTACCAATTTGGGCCGCAACCTTATGTTGAATATTCGCCTCGACTTGATCAACCCGAATGCCAAATTTAGCGTCGGCTTTGTTCAAGACCAAAACCAGCTTTTCGTCGTTGTAGCCAAGCAACTCGGCAACTTCCAGAAACTGGCGAATATTCTTAATCGACGAGAGTTCCATCGTCATCAGCAAGACAATCCGATGGGCTGCATCAAGCACCGCCATGGTTTGGTCTTGGAACGATGATTGTGTGTCGACGACCACGTAATCGTATTCGCGGCGCAAGGCCTCGAGCACTGTTCGCACATGATCAGCTGTTACCAACTCACCCATTTGCGGGTTGGCAGGAGCCAGCAGAATCTTGATTTGCGAAGCGTGGGTGGTCATCACATCATTCATTAAATCTTTATCGAGATCATCGATCCGCGAGGTAAGATCGTTAATCGTTTTGTTGCTATTGATGTTGAACATCACCGCAATATCGCCAAACAGCAAACTTGCGTCAACCAAACAAATTTTACGGTTACCAGGCAACAGCTTTAAGGCAACCGCTAAGTTGGCAGCGATTGCACTCTTGCCGGTGCCACCTTTGGGGCTATAGACAGCAATAATTTGGCCGGTTGATTGGTCAGCTTCTTCAACCTGTTGCGCCGCAACCACAAAGCGGCGTTGGGTTTGTTGCAGACGATAGACTTCGCGGATACTACCAGCAAGTTCATCGCCACCAACAGGCTTGGTAAGAAACTGACGGGCACCAGCCAACATTGCACGGCGCAGATAATCGGTTTCGCCTTGCACGCTCATCATAATAACTTGCGTGTTGGGCACCTGCGCCATGATGGCCTCAGTTGCTGCAATGCCATCCATATCGGGCATGTTAATGTCCATCAAGACAACATCGGGTTGAATTTGCTTGGCCTGCGTCACGGCCTCGCGCCCTGTTGCCGCTTTGCCAACAACTTGCATATCCTTCTCAAAAAACAATAATTTTTCGAGGTTATCACGAGTATCTGCAATATCGTCAACAATTAGTACGCGAATTTTATCGGACTCAGCCATGCAATTCTCCTTGGTTGTATTAAGGCGTTTGAGTTGGCACTGCTGTTGGCAATGGTTGTGTTTGTGGTGCGTTGGGCAATGGGAATGGAATGACAACTGGTGGTTGTTGTGGTGGCTGTGGTGGTGCAGGAGCATCCAACAGTTTCACAATCATGTTTGGTTGAGCATAGACTTGTGATACACCATATAAGCGCATCAACAGGTCCATCGTCACCCCAGTTGTTACAATTTGGTCATCTTGATCATCAGCGCGCCGCACGACTACATTTAGTGTACTACCAGTTTTGGCTTTTGTATATTCCAAAATCTCAACTTGTTGCGCCGTTAAGGCAACCACAATTTGCCATTGTGAACCTTGGTTGAAGACAGGTTCTGGGGTTGGTTGTGGCTGAGCAGGAACACCATCAACCACAACCTCAACCGTTGGTTGGGCCGCAGCTGGAGCCGCACCAGTTGGTTGACCATCAGGCGAAACTAATGGCGGTGCAACAACTTTTAGTACCCGGACGTTTTGGGCAAGCACATGGGTGCTGATGTCGAGATATTTTTCATCAACGAGGGTGATAACACCTTGGCTAGCTGCCCCGAAGCGCAAGTAGGGTTGCTCAAGGCTATAGCTGCCAACAATATCAATGCTGTTGCCTTCAGCAACAATCCCACCAATATCGCTCACAAATAAGTTATAGGCTTTGGGCGATTCGGCACCTGGTTCTGGGGTTGGCAATTTTTCGGCAATCCCTGCGTTACGGAAGGCCGATTTTTTGATCCGCTCGCCACCAAGAATGCTGGAGGTCGTTACTTTGCCTTGAACTGCGCTGAAAAATTCTGCTTCAAGCACATCATCGGGGGTAACTTCGGTGGGCTGAACTTCAACAACATTAAAATATTGCTCAAGATCGCTGCCAATTAACTTGTTAGCGTCAATATCCGTCGCCGCTTCTAAAACCCTAACGTTGGGAATAGGCAAAGCGGTTGGCTCGACTAATGAAGGATCACCTGGTTGGTTGGCCATGTCCTTGCTGAAATACACATAACCACCAGCAAGTGCTGCAATCAAAACAACGATGGCAATAATCATGCCCAGAGCTGAGTTTTGGCGCATAAAAATACGTCCTCCGAAACAATATTGGGAGCTCGTGAGGCAAGCGTGCCCCCGTTTTATGGTGAGGTTCGCGGCTATTATACACGATCGATCAACTGTTCATCACAGCTTTGCAATCAGATCAAGCAGCCAATTGATTAAAGATCGGTTAAATAAAGAACCAGCATTGGGCATGCTGGTTCTTTATCAGAAGTTTATTTGGCAATCTCACGTGAAATAACCAAGCGTTGAATTTCGCTGGTGCCTTCGTAGATTTCGGTAATCTTGGCATCGCGGAAGTAGCGCTCGACGGGATATTCTTTCGAGTAGCCATTCGAGCCGAAGATTTGCACGGCTTTGGTGGCCGTCCACATGGCAGTTTCCGAGGCATTGACTTTGGCCATCGCCGCCGCTGCAATGTAGTTTTCACCTTGGTCTTTGAGCCAGGCAGCATGATAGGTCAACATACGCGCTGCTTTGATCCGCGTCGCCATATCGGCCAAGGTAAAGCCCACCGCTTGGAAGTTGATAATCGATTGGCCAAATTGCTCGCGGACTTTGGCATAATCCAAGGCTGCTTCATAGGCTCCTTGGGCAATCCCCAACGCCTGCGAGGCAATCCCAATCCGCCCACCATTCAAGATGGTCATGGCTATTTTGAAGCCTTCGCCTGGTTGGCCAAGCATGCGGCTTTTGTGCACCCGCAGCTCATCATAGGACATTTGGGCCGATTGCGCCGAACGAATGCCCAATTTATCTTCAACTTTGAGCACCGAAACCCCAGGCTCGCTGGTGTCGACTAAAAAGGCGCTGATACCTTTTACGCCTTTTTCTGGCGCAGTCATGGCCATCAACAAAATGGTGTTGGCTTTCGAGCCATTGGTGACCCAGTTTTTGGTGCCGGTAATCACATAATAATCGCCATCTTCAACAGCGCGGGTTTTTTGGGCTGCTGCATCTGAGCCAGCGCCAGGCTCCGAGAGCGAGAACGCGCCAAGCTGTTGGCCGCTGGCCAATGGGGTCAGAATATCGCGCTTTTGTTCTTCAGTGCCAAACTTTTCAATCCCAGCGCATACTAGCGAATTATTGACCGAGGCAATCACCCCAACTGAGGCATCAACCCGCGAAAGTTCCTCGATCATAATTGCATAGGAGATGTAATCAAGGCCAGCCCCACCATAGGCTTCATCGATTGCAACGCCCATAAAACCCAACTTGCCCATCTTTTGCACAATGTCGGTCGGCCAAATTTTATGCTCATCACGCTCAGCAACTGTTGACCGAATTTCACCTTCGGCAAATTCGCGAGCTGCCTTGCGCATAAATTCCTGATCGTCCGAGAGCTTGAAATCCACGTTGATTCCTCCAAATGTGTCGAATTACTGCTTAATTATAGGTGAAGATGGCTCGATCGTTCTCCATCGATCCAACGGACTAAACTGCGTAGTGGGTCGCGCCCATCATGATGCCAGGCTGCCTGCGGAAACGCCTGTTGCCCAGCATGGCAAATCCGCACTACGCCGATGGTCGCAAGCGCTTCAGCCAATTCGGCTCGCTGCTCGCTGCTACATACCAGCGTAGCACTTTGCAAATGCTGACGCAATGGGCTTAATCGCTGCTCAAGCTCGCCAAAATCGGCGACTGGCACGAGCTTGAGCAGCCGCCCAGTCGTTGTTGGCAACGATTCGCCTTGATCCACCACCACCAGCCATGGCAACTCGGGCGCACTCAAAAGCTGAATTGGTTGGCCGCTCAGCGCTTGCCACTCATATTCATCAGCACTGCGCCGCGTAGCAGCAATGATTGAATCACTCGCCGGATAACGCTGGCTCATCGTAGCCAAGCTTTGGTTCAATAGCGCTGCAAGCTGGCTCAATTGAGCAGCATTCGGTGCTTCGACAAACAATGCTTGCGGCGAGACACAGCCTTGTTGCTCAAGCATGACACTATCGGCAGCCAAATTATCGGCAATTTCAGCCAAATCTGGCGCAGCAAACATGCTTTGGCTAAGATAACCAAATGAGTAGCGCGAGCCATAATCAAGCCAGCGAATGTGGGCTGGGCTACGCTGACGCACTGCCGCAATTGCTTCGTCGCTGGCGTTGGCAATAATTGCCTCGGTCGTGGCCAAAATTGGCGCTTCGAGCGCTTGCTCGCCGCCGCTCCACCAAAGTACCGCGATACTATCAGCAAGCTCTGGCAGTTGTTCGATCAGGCTGGTGGCAAATGCCGCTGCCCATAATGGCTCACCCCGCGCCACTTTCACCAAGCTTGGCGACTTAACCAAGAGTGCATCGATCAAGCTTTGAAGCGCAACCCCGGGCACGTTGCCAGCGCAAATATGCCAAGTTAGGCGTGGCCCAAGCACACGACTTTCGCCAACCACGCTTGGTCGCCAGCCATCGAGCAGCAACGGATCGCCAAATTGCTCATTGAGGCGTTGCCAAAGCTGCGGCGCACGCCAATCGGCCAGCATGCGGTCGAGTACAGCGCTCAGCATGGCTTGGTTGTAGCCATTAATTTGGGGCAGTTGATTGAGTAATTGCTGACGCGGCGCATAATCTGGTGCAAGCCATTGCGCTGCAGCTCGATCAATTGCCTCGACAATCTTGGCGATTGGCAGCCGTTGCAGCGTTATGGCGCTGGCACGCAAACGTTCGGCAAGTTGCAGCATTTGGCTGGGGCTTGGCTGAAGAATTGGCAAGCTCAGCGAGCCAAATTGTTGGCTGGATTGGGGCCAAGCAAATGTTGGTGGCAAACACCAAGTTGGCAATTTAACGCTCATGGGTTAGCGCGGCCATACATGCCTCGCGAATGGCCCATGCTTTGGTGAGGCTCAGACCTTGGCTGGTAGCCCATTTCAACAGAAAATTGCGATGCACCGTGCGTTTGTAATCGCCAATTTGATCGGGCGTAATTTGTTGCTCTTCAAAAAATTGCAAAATTGGTTCAGCGTTTGCAGAACGCGTTACATCGATATTCCAGCGGCCATAGCGCAAAAAACAATGCGCTTCGGGAATCGCGCTCAGTTTATTTGATTCCAAGGTTTGGCCAACCCCGGGCGTATTCTTGCCATCCATCAAATAAATGCCAAAATACAAATTAATGGGCAACGCCAATTCGCGCGCCAACTCGGCCAAGAAGGCATGTTTGGTGCTGCTTGTTCCCCGTTTTTCGCTAACAACCAAGCGCCAATCAAGCGGATTGGTGTTACGGCCAAACGGCAGGGTCGCAATCCAGCGGGCAACTGCTTGATAATGTTCTAATCCTTGGGAGATTAGGCTCGCGCTCATTGGCAAATCGGCATCGAGCGGCACATCAGGCAAGCGTCCAACAATCATGACATCATCTCCATAGAATATTTAGCAGTAACCGGAATTGCTTCACGCGCAAGCAGTTGTTGTTGGCGGCTGCGGCCCCAGCGATAGTAGCCAAGCCCATGCGGTGAACTTTTTAGCCGATGACAGGGAATTATCAAGGCCAAAGGATTGCTGCGCAGCGCTTGATTGATCGCATAGGCTGCGTGGTAGGGCCGTGGCAATAGCTCAGCCAATTGTTGATACGACCATTGTTGGCCATAGGGAATTTGGATTAACTGGTGCCAAATTGCTTGCTGTTGCGCCGAACCTTGCCACGCAATCGGCAAGCTAAATTGGCTGCGTTGGCCGGAACAATAGGCTTGATATTGTTCAATGGCCTGTTCAAGCAGCGAATTTGCGCGATAGATCAGCAAACGATCGGGGTGAGTTTCGGTTAATTCAGCCAACAACTCACTATCGTCGTCGGCAAAACTGGCCAACAACAAGCCTTCGGGCGCTGCTGCGAGGAGCAAACGCCCAAAAGTGGTGGTTTGAATAAGGTAATCGATCGCCATAGCTGCTATTTTCTAACGAGCGGCAAATAGACTGGATCAAGTTGATTCACGACCCGCAGCGTTACTTGAACCGTGCGGGGAGCCAAACCATTGCCATTAACCCGAAACTGATAGGTATAGGTTCCGCTGCTTAGGCTACCAACTTGTGCCCTGATCGTCAAATTGGTTGTGCCAACGAGGTTACCGCTGCTTGGTGTAACGCTCAGGCCAGCAGAGACATTGCTAATCGTCCAATCGAGTGCGGTTTCGCTATCGCCATTGCTGAGCGGAATATTCGCCGCTGCCTCGCCGCCGCCAACTTCAGCCAATAAATTCACTGAAGTCTGAATGTTGATACTCGCAGGCGTTTTTTGCACAATAAAAATCGGATCGTTGGTAAGCACAATGCTGGCAGTCGTGCCATTAATCGGTGGAGAGAATGTTTGATTATTGCGAGTGCGGAAAATCCACTGTTTGCCCGCAGTCAGCGGAAATTGAATCGTGGTATTCGCGCCAGGAGTCCACAGCACATCGATTTCGGTGCTGCCACGGCTATAGCGATAGGCATACACACCGCCAGTATTATTGCCATTGCCAACGTAATTGTGGGTATGTACACCAGCACGCGGCCCCAGTGGCGTAGCGGTGGTCAAAAGATAGGCCATGGTTTGGAAGGCTTTGTAAGCTTGTTTTTCTGGTTCAGGCGTATTTAAAGCATTAAGTAACTCTGAGCCGCTGAAGGGGTGGCCGCCATTGAAGGCATCTTCAAGCTGCAACCAATTAATATGTTGCACGCCCATTTGTTGGGCAATCACAAAGCTGCGAATCAGGTAGCGAGCTTGATTTTCGGCACTCACCACGGGGCAACTAGCCGAGCCAGGGCTGGTGCACCAACCAATCTCAGTGATCCAAATTGGGGCGTTGGGGCGGCCAATATCATTCGTTAGCCAATTGCGGGTGTTGAGCAAACGGCCTTCTAAAGTGACGGTTGCAAACGTGCCAATCGAATCGGGGGCGATAGTTGGCATGTAGGGGTGAATCCCCAGCACATCGAAGCTATTTTTGGCCGCAGGCACTTGGCGAAACGCACCATTTGCGCCATTGAGAAACTCAAGCCCATCGCTAAAACTATCGAACACATACACCCCGCCAGCCACAACAATCGCCGTAGGGTCAGCTTGCTTAATTGCGTTATACGAAGCAACCAAAATTTCGCCATAGCGGCGACGGCGAAAGGCTTCATTATTATTGATTGAACTCCACGTTTCGAGAAAATTCGGCTCGTTCCAAATTTGCCAAGCGGCAATGCGTGGTGAGCCAGGCGCATCGTTAAACCCATCGCCATCGTAGCGCTCGACCATCCAAGCAGCAAACTCTGCATACTGCGCGGGATCGCTTGGCGGACACCAATAGTTATTGTTGCCAGCGCACGAAGCCTCGCGCGCCCAAGCTGGCGTGGTCAGCAACATGCCGATAATCCCAAGGTTGGCATCGGCGACAGTTTTGATGCGGCTATCGTAGCTGGTGCGAAAATTGCCATTATTTGGCTCGATTTCGGCCCATGGCAATTCTTCGAGCGACCAATGCGCGCCCGATTGGGCCATTTTTTGGGCTAGCAGCGGCACATTATCGCCAGTGGTAATACGCTCGTTTTTGGTGAGGTAGCCATTAATGCCCCACGGCGTGATCGCGCTTGGCTGGGCAGTTGGGGCATCGGGAGTAGCAGGCGCAGGAGTAACGAAGCCAAACAAGAATAACAGCAATAAACCTAATTTACGCAAATTAACAACCTCGTAAACAAAAAAAATCAACTGTGTACATTATACACAGTTGATCGATTTGGTGCCGAAGGTGGGAGTCGAACCCACATGAGGTCGCCCTCAATGGTTTTTGAGACCATCGCGTCTGCCATTCCGCCACTTCGGCTTGCTTGATGTTGTTAACTGGTCGGGGCGCCGCGATTCGAACGCGGGACCTCTTGAACCCCATTCAAGTGCGCTACCGGGCTGCGCCACGCCCCGTCAAGTTCTTTGGCTCTCAGTCACGACAGCCGCATTAGATTACCACGAAAGCTGATCCTTGTCAAATTGGAGGATCGGGGGCTGGTTGTTGGGGGTTGGGGATCGGTGAGGAGGGGATTTTTTAGCCAAGAAGGGCACGAAGGCTAGAAACCGCGAAGCACGCGAAGGGGAATGGTGCTATGGGCTTTTGGCGTTTGGCTATCGGAACAATTGTTGCCATTTCAAGCAATCTCCGATAGACATCAGCCTAGAGCCATACGTTCTCTGCGCCTCTGCGTTAAGAATGTGATCTAAATCGTACGAAGGTTAAGTTGTTTTGCCACAGATTGACACAGATGAGCAGGATTATTCTGCTATGCTATTGGTTAACTATGAATCTTCAAGCTTAGCGTTTTCTATGCGCTCATTTAGAGGTATGGATGAGCTATCACGTGCCAAATAATCCACGAGGTAATAGCCGAATCAGAAAGATTATTCTGGTTGTTTACCTATGTTTATGTATAATCTCAATACCTCTAGTTTTCTTTAGTTATCAAACATCCAAAATTATTGATGATTTTTATGTTGGAGCAAACTCAAATGCTGGTGGTATTGGCTGGCAGATTTTCAGCCTATGTGGTCTGATTTGTTTAGCCTTGGCAGCATTTTTCTGGGTAGGCTCAATTAAACGCAAGTGGCCAGAATCGAAACGTAAGTATAATCTGATACTATTTTTACAGCTAGTAAGTTTAAGTTGTCTAACCCTGAGTATCTGGAATTTGCTTTATCTCATGGTCTTTTTTTAACCGCGAAGCACACGAAGCGCACGAAGGACAGATTTTTTTCGCCACGAATTGCACAAATTGCACGAATGATGTTCTGATAGCCCATAGCCGAGCGCCAAAAGCCTCATCCCTCATTTTTGACTTCTGACTTTTGACTTTTGTTTTCATCTCTCATCCTTCATCCTTCGGTTCTCTGCGCCTCTGGGTTAAAAACCTCGCCCCTAAACCCCAGCCCTTTCATAATTCATCCCTCATCCTTCATAATTCATCCTTAGGCTCCTATGTTCTATGTTCTATGCTCTATGTTCTACTTGCCGCATCCCCATGGTACAATAGCCATGTGCGTCAATCGTTGGCGCTTTTTTTGCCATTTAAACACGTAGTAGATGATATGTACGCGATTCTAACCAAACAATTTCGCTTTGAAGCAGCCCATCAACTCCCTAACCATCGCGGCAAATGTGCGCGTTTACATGGCCATTCCTATTTGCTCGAGGTCAGCGTGCGTGGGCCGATTCAGCCTGCCCGTGGCCAAAGCGACGATGGCATGGTCATCGATTTAGAACAGATTAAAGAACTGGTCAACGAAATTCTGATTGCCCGCGTTGATCACTATAATCTCAACGATCTTTTGAGTTTGCCAAGCACCGCCGAAAATATCATTCATTGGATGTGGGATGAGCTTGAACACCAAGCGCCGGAATTTGGCACGCTGCTGTGGCGCATGCGCTTGTGGGAAACCGCCAGCGGCTACGTCGAAATTAGCCGTGCTGAACGCGAGGCCCAGCCATGAATGTGATGGAAGTTTATCGTTCGGTTCAAGGCGAAGGCACCTTGATGGGCGTGCCAACGACGTTTGTGCGCTTTTTTGCCTGCAATTTGCGCTGTAGCTGGTGCGATACCAAATATTCGTGGAGCGTCAAAGAAGGCGGCAAATGGGAAAATTTGCCAATTGCCACGCTGGCCCAACGCATTGCCGAGCAAGGCGCACGCCATGTTGTGCTAACTGGCGGCGAGCCAATGTTACAACGCGAATTGCCAGCGCTCGCCCAAACCTTGCGGGCAGCAGGCCATCACCTAACCGTCGAAACCAATAGTACCATTTTCCGCCCCGAACTGATCGAGCAGATCAATCTCTGGAGCTTATCGCCAAAATTGGCTGGAGCCAACACCGGCATGCTGCGGCTCGAACCGCTGCGCCAATTTATGCAATTGCCAGCAGAACGCCAGCAATGGAAGTTTGTCATCACTGGCGAGAGCGATTTAGCCCAACTGCATCAATTTGTCAGCGAACATCAGGCGTTTGCTGAAGCCCAATTGCCAATTATTTGGCAGCCAGAAGGCCGTTGGGCTGAACGCGATTATAGCCACGCCCTCGAATGGTTGGCCGAACGCGCCCAATTGCCCGAATGGCGCGCCTTCAATGTGCGCGTGCTACCCCAAATGCATGTGCTGATCTGGGGCCAAAAACGGCTTGTCTAAGTTCTTCCAAGGGAGTTGTCTGTGGCAATACGATTGCTAAGCCAGCCAACAGTTTCAGTTAACGGTTGGATTCTGGTAGGCTTATTTAGTCTGGGTCTGATTGGCTTATTGGGCTTAACCTTGGCAGCAATTCGCCGTTGGAGCAAGCCCCGCCAAGCAACTGAAGATCATTTAAGCACCATTGGCCGTAATGCCAGCATTCCCTTTGCCCTGCAACTGACCAGTCGCATGATCGATTTGGTCTTTGCGATGATTCTGTATCGCTTTTTGGCGATTGAAACTGTGGGAGCCTACGACTTCGCGGCGATAATCGTGGTGAGCTATTTTGGCACGATTGCTGATTGGGGCTTAACTGTCCTCGCAACTCACGAGATTGTACGTCAACCAAGTCAAGCGCCCCAAACCTTTCGCACAACGCTCTGGCTACGCCTGCGCTTTGCAGTGCTCGCCCTGCCCATCGCCGTCGTTTTTGTGCTCATTTATAACGGTTTGGCTGAGGCAAAGATCACAGCGGTTGGCCTGACGCGTGAGCAAATTACGGTTGTGGCAATTTTAATGCTGACCTTGTTTCCAGCGGCAATTTCGGCCAGTGTCACGGCATGGCTGCAAGGCCACGAGCGCTTGGTCGCTGCGGCGGTCGTTAATTTGCTGACCAATATTGGCAGCGCAGCGTTTCGCCTAATTGCCTTGGTTTTGGGCTTTGGAATTATCGGGATTGCCAGTGGAGCCTTGGCTGGGGCAGTTCTCAGCGCCGTGTTATTTTGGCTGGCGATGCGCCGTTTCTTCCCTGATGTGGCATGGCGTGGCCCAACCTTGCCAGCCAAACCGCTGCTCAAAGAAGGCTATCCGCTGTTGCTCAATAGTTTGTTGATGACGATTTTCTTTCGTTTTGATACGATTTTATTGAGCGCCTTCCATGGGTTTGTCGTTACGGCAACCTATGGCGTGGCCTACAAACTGATTAATTTTACCCAAATTGTGCCGCCAATCGTGGTCAATGCAATTTTCCCCACCTTAATTCGGCGTTCTGGCGATGATCGAGCTGGCATGAGCCGCGCCTATGCAGGAACCTTGCGCATGTTGCTCAATTTGGCCTTTGGCATCGCCGTCATCGCAACAATTGTGGCCGTGCCGCTCACCACATGGCTCGCCGATAAGCCTGAATATTTGCCAGGTAGCGTCTATGCCTTGATGATTACGATTTGGTATTTGCCGGGCAGCTATCTGAATGGCCTGACGCAATATGTCATCATTGCTTTGGGCAAGAAACAGGCAATTACCAAGGCCTTTGGCTTGACCGCAATGGTCAATTTGGGCTTGAATATTTGGCTCATCCCGCAATATAGCTATTTTGCTGCTGCCACAATCACCATTATTTCCGAGTTGGTGTTGTTTGTGCCGCTGTGGTTGGTCTTGCGTCGCGAAAAAATTACGCTAAATTTGGCTGGGCTACTGTGGCGGCCAGTCCTTTCGGCGCTCGTGGCTGGTGGCGTTGGCTGGTTATTGCTGGCAATTAATGTCTATTTGGCTGGAGTGGTAACCGCATTGATCTATGCTGCTGGCTTATGGTTTAGCGGCAGCATTGGCCAAACCGAACGCGAGCTAGCCGCCCGCATGCTCAAAAAATTACGTCCCCAAGCCTCAAATTAATCCACAGGACAAATTTTAGGGGTACGGCGAAAGTAAAGCCCTGCAAGGGTAGGTTTTGAGCGATTGATGGTGGCATGGAGCGTTCCCTCACCCCCCGACCCCCTCTCCCACCAAAACGCGGGCGAGGGGGAGCACCCGTTTTCCCAATACATTGCGATAGAACCAGCATATTAAAGCCCCTCGCCCGCGCATGGGCGAGGGGTTGGGGTGCGGGGATCTTAAAACCTACCCCCGAAAGCCAACCCCCTCTCCCAATCAACGCGGGCGAGGGGGAGCACCCGTTTTCCCAATACATTGCGATAGAACCAGCATATTAAAGCCCCTCGCCCGCGCACGGGAGCGGGGTTGGGGTGAGGGGATCTTAAAACCTACCCCCGAAAGCCAACCCCCTCTCCCACGAAAATGCGGGCGAGGGGGAGCACCCATTTTCCCAATACATTGCGGTAGAACCAGCGTATTAAAGCCCCTCGCCCGCGCACGGGCGAGGGGTTGGGGTGAGGGGATCTTAAAACCCAACCTTTGAACCGCATGGATGCGACACGAAAGGGAGCCAAATCATGGTATTTATTATTCCTACAACGGCAACATTCGTTTTCGCATTGCTCTGCGGCGATCAATATTCCACGCCAAACCCAGCCCAACCAAAACAATCAGCCCAATGCCAACAATTTTTAGCCGCAGATTGAGCGATTTAAGCAATGCTTCTGCTTGGCTGCGGCCATTGCTATCGCCAAGTTGGCTAAATAAATTGGCAGCCTGCTCAATATTCTTGCGGGCGGCAACAATCCGAATGCCGTTCAAATCGCGGCGGGCGGTTTCAAGCAACTGTTGCGCTTTTAAGCCTTGTTCTGCGCGTTGCAAATAATCGTTGAGCACTTTTTGACGCTCAATTTGGGCCAAATCGGCAAATAGCGGCAAGGCTTGCTCGATTGACGTTTTGGCTTCAGCATAGCGGCCTTCCAACAGTGCCACACGGGCGGCGGCAGCTGCATCTTCAGCTTGCATACCTTTGCGGGCCTGCTCGCGCAAGGCCGCAATCGCTGGATCATCCTTGATGGTCAGGGCAGTTTCGGCCGCAGCCAAGGCTTCGCTATACTGGCCAGCAGCGATCGCCGTTTCAATACTTGCTTGATCAAAGGCCACACTCGGAGCCTGTTTCCAGCCACCATCGATCCACGTTGGCAACTGGGCTAGCCATTCGCTTTCGAGGCTTTCGGCACTGAGGCTATAGGCTTGGCTGAGCGCTGAACGATAGCCGCTGGCGGTGCGCAACGCCTCTAAAAAAGCCAAAAAGCGCGCCATGCCATAGCGCTGAATCAAAAACGAAACCATCGACCAACTTTGGGGATAGCCCAAGGCCGGGTTATCGTAGACCGCGCCTGCGCTATCCAACGATCGCCAAGGAGCTAATTGGTTATTTTCGAGCGCTTGTTTGAGCAAAGCAATTTTGTAGCCACTTTGGCTGGTTGGCACTTCAACATATTGGGCAATGCCTTCTTGCCACATGGTGCTTAAACGGCCATCGGAAAGCTCAGCGGCAATAATATGCATCAATTCATGGCGCACATTGTTGCGCAATTCTTCATCGCTCATGCCAATGGTTTGTTGCACTGCAATGCTAATTTCGCGCCGCCCAGTGTGAGCATGAGCCACGATGCCTTCGAGGTAGCGCGCCGCCGGATTGACCTGTTGATAGAGTTCTTTGGTGGGGTAAATGCGCAGGGTCAGTGGTGGCGCAGGCCGATAGCCAATTACCGCCGTCACTTCCTCGTAAATCGGATCGCTATAGCCAGCGTAGCGCTCGGCCTCGGCTTCGCTGCCTTGAGGATACAAAATTGAAATATAGGTGGTTTTGCGTTCAAGCCATTGAGGAGGATCGGTTTGGGCAAGCGCAGGTCGTGGCCAAACCAGCAGGATTAAGAGTAAACACAACAATCGGCGCATCGGTAGATCCCTTTCCTATGCGCCAATTGTACCATGGCTCAACTTGGCTTTACCACAAACCGCATCAATCAGCACTGCTTGTATCGAACAAATCAAGATCGAAGAAATCTGGATCAATCGAATTGTGCAAGACGTTTGGTAACTGAACAGCTGGATCTTGATAGGTGTTGTAGCGCCAACGCGGCTTTTTGCGCGCAATTGTCGGGTCGTGCGCGCGTCGCGGCTCCAAGCGAGCTTGCAATGAACGCGGGCGAAAAAAGATGATCCAGAGCGCATAACTCGACAAGAGCAAGCTTGGCACCGTCACAATTGCCAAAAGCAGATTCAGCATGCCAAACGGCAAAAGCAGTTGCCCAATAATCAAGGGTAATGAGCTAAGCCAAACGATGACGGTTGGTTTATGCGGAGCAAGTTTTTGCAGCATCACAATTATTCCTTTTACCACGAGCCGCTTGAATCGCCGCTGTAACTATCGGAACTAGATGAACTGCTGCTTGAATCGCTCGACCACGAGCCACCAGAATCGCCGCTCGATGATGAGCCACTATCAAAGCTCGCAGAACTGCCCGAATCGTTATTCGACCACGAACCACTATCAAAGCTAGCTGAACTGTCGTTCGACCAACCAGAATTATTGTTGGAATCCATCGATTGGGCGATATACATGCCCGTTGCCATATCAACGCCTGTATGCGAATGGTCGGAATGATTGTGGTTGTGATGGTGAAACGATGAGTTATGGTGATGCAAATGGCGACGTTGCCCATTTGAGCGATATTGCGAACTATCCCCTCTTAAGATCTTGATAAAGGTTGTTATAATAGCCAAAATCGCAAATCCAATGATAAATATTGGTATAAACGTGCCGATAGCTGAAAGCTCCATAACTTCTCCTTTATTTTAGCCCTATCAAAAGCCATGAACTAATCGCTTGAATCGCCGCCACCGCTATCCGAGGAGCCGCCAGAGTCGCCCCATGAGCCGCCCGAATCGCCGCTATAACTATCGGAACTCCAGTTTGAATCGCTGCTGGAGCTAGAACCCCAATAACTATCGGAATCATTGCTAGCACTATGACCATAGCTACCGCCCCAATAGCCTGTGTTGCTGCCAATCGATGAATGGCCATTAGAGCCAGAGCGTTTTCTAAGTGCAAAGAAAATCCAAAAGACAATCAGCACCAAGAAAGGGATACAGCAGCAAAAACTATCCATGCGAACTGAAAAATTCATAGCATGCTCCTCTCACGAAGCTTTAAAAATTATTAGCTAATTTCTAATCGTCGTCATCATCGTAATCATCATCGTGATCGTGGCGACGGCCATAGTAATGCTTTTTCTTATGTTTTGGACGATAGTGGTTGTAATCGTGGGATTGATAATAGTGATCGTTTGATCGGTAGGAATGCTTCGAGCCTTTGAAGCGATAGGCAAATTGGTTATATAGGCCTTTGAGATTGCGGGTATGGACAAACTTTTTGGCAACCAAGGCCACAATGACCAAGCCGACGATCAGCACAACGGCACAAAGTACCAATCCAAGTAACAGAACTTTGACCATGAATCACACTCCTTTGTTGGTGTGGCTCTCGTGGTTATGTACGCGGGTTTGGCGTAAACGTTGCAAACGGAGTGTGAGCGCTAAGACTGAAACTTTGAGGCAGCAGCAATGGCCAAGTGGTGAACCTGACCATTGCCAATTATGGGGAACTTACATGCGTTCAGGAGCGGCAATCGAGAGCAAACCCAAACCGTTGCGCAAGGCTTGAGCAGTGGCGGCAACCAATTGGCCACGGGCAGCGCGCAAGGCCAAGGTTTCGGCCTTCAAAACCGGGCATGCATCATAGAAAATTGCAAAGGCTTTGGCGGTGGCATACAGCCAATCGGCCACCACAGACGGCGCATAGCGCTCAGCAGCATCCACAATTACTTGGGGCAAGCGCGCTAGCTCTTTCAACAAGGCTTGCTCGGCTGGGTGGGTTAACTCGCGGCCATTGTAATTTTGTGGCAAACGCCCGAAATCGCGCAAAATCGAGCAGCAGCGGGCATGCATATATTGAATGTAGGCGGCGCTATTGCCATCAAACGCCAACATGCGATCCCAATCCACTACCACATCGTGAGCAGGGTCGTGCTGCAAATTGTGATAAATGACCGCGCCAACCCCAACTTGTTCAGCAACCTCGTTGAGCCATTCGCTGGTAAATGAAGTTTTGGCTTCGATCGCTTTTTGTTTGAGCAAGGTTTTGGCCCGCGCACAGGCTTCATCCAACAATGGCTCCAAGTAAATCGTGGTGCTAAAGCGTGGGTGAGGATTCGCGCGACCTTCCGGCCCCAAAATCATGCCACAAGCCACGTGAGCCAAATCGGCCTTGGTGTAGCCCAAGGTTTTGCTGATGGTGAAGGCTTGGCGAAAATGCAATTCTTGCGCTTGTTTGACCACATAAATAATTTTGCTTGGTTGATACAGCGCTTCGCGATATTTGATTGCCGCAATATCGCGGGTAATGTAGAGCGTGCTGCCATCGGAGCGATTGAGCAACAAGGTTGGCAAGGCCTTGCCTTGTTCATCGAGCAAATCTTTGACGATTGCCACATGGCTATCGAGCTGAGCAATCTGGTAGTGCAAGGCTTCTTTGATCACAACTTGGGCTTCGCGAGCATAGAAACTTTCGCAATGCTGCACATCGAAGGCCACGCCCAAGCGCCGATAATTGGCTTGGTTGGCGCTCAAACTCAAATCAACCAATTGTTGCAATAATGTGATTGCTTGTGGCTCGCCGCTGGCCAATTTGCTGGCCCAAGCTTGGGCCAAATCGTGCACTTGATCATCTGCTTGATATTGCTGAGCTTGTTGCTCCAACGAGGCCAACATACTTTCGCCATTGCCATTGCGATGCTGAAAATGCTGCATTGCAGCCAGCGAAATACCTAATTGCGGGTCATAATCGCCCCAGTGGTTCATCCGAATCACCTGGTAGCCCAGCGAACGATAGATATTAACAATCGCTTGGCCAATCATGGTCGAACGAATATGGTCGACGCGCATGCGTTTGGCAATGTTTGGCGACGAATAATCGACCACGACTGCTTGTTGTTGGCCACGATTGCTGCGGCCATAGGCGGCTTTTCCTTGGCCAATATCGTGCAGCACCGATTGGGCAAAGGTTATTGGGTTGAGCGAAAAGTTGACATATGCACCCAAGGCCGTGGCTTTTAATACGAGGCTTTCATGGGTAAACTTAAGCGCATTTGCTAGCGTCTGAGCAAATTGGGCTGGATTACTTCCGCGCATTTTGGCAGCCCGAAAACATGGCAAGGCCAAATCAGCCTGCACGCCCGTGGCTTTGGGAGCGACTAAATCGATCAAATCGGCAGTTATTAACGTGGTGTCAAGCAATGCATCACGAATGGCTTGCTCAAAACGAGCAAAAGTGTCCATCTCAGGCTCCAAATCAGGCTAGCAAATTTTGGTCGTATCGACTCTATATCCTAACATAATGTCAGCAATTCGTAAGTCCCAAATTGGTCGGGCAAAAGGCGGATTTATAGATAAGGATGAAGGATGAAGGATGAAGGATGAAGGATGAAGTAAGGGCAAAAATCAAAAGTCAAAAGTCAAAAATCAAAAGCCATATAGAAAAGGATGAGGGATGAAGGATGAGGGATGAAGTAAGGGCAAAAGACAGAAGGCAAAAATCGAAAGCCCATAGCCAAAAGCCGATAGCCCAATCCTAAGCATCTGTGGCCATCTGTGGCCAAAAGATACTTATTCGTGGAATTCGTGCAATTCGTGGCGAAAAAAATCTATTCTTCGTGCCCTTCGTGCGCTTCGTGGATAAATTCTTCGTAGTTTTAGCCTATTTAGCGAATGCCAATGCACACTTGATAACTGAAATACCAGGCAATTGGCTGTGTGCCAATCAGATCATGGGCCGCTTGTTTAAGCTGATCAAAGCCAAGCTCTTGCTCTGTTAGGGTGCCATTTTTAAGATGATAATTGTAGCCACTGCTCAGAATCAGGTCGATAAAGCGTTGCGCATCGCCATATTCGCAATGATGCAGCGTCAGTTCCAGCGTATGTTGAAAGAGGCCACTTGCCTGCATACGCTGCCGATGTTGCTTATCCCAGCCTGGATGGGCTGTTGGGGTGGCGCGGCTCTGAATTAAGTGCTCAAAACGCTGGTCAACCGCCTGAAAAACTTGATCAAGCTCCCAATGAATGGTTGGAGGCCAATGATAATCGTAGGCAGCAAACACACCGCCGGGCCGCAGAATGCGCGCAATTTCGGCCAAGGTTGAGCTTGGTTCCATCCAATGTAAGGCTTGGGCACAGGTAACAATATCGACAGTGCTAGCATCCAACCCTGTTTGATTGGCAACTCCAGCCTGATAGCGGATGCGCGAATCTGCTTCGAGCGTGCTGATAGCCACATTGCGCATATCAGCACTCGGCTCGATCCCGATAACCTGATCGGCATGTTCAGCCCAGATTATCGTTGAGCGGCCAGTACCACAGCCCAAATCGACCACCAACGCTGGTCGAGGCGTATGGCTGAGCTGCGTCAAAAGATCGACAAGGACAGAGGGTGCTGTCGGACGCGCTTGATCATAACGGCTAGCTTCATCGACCCAAACGACGCTCGAATCAGTCATTGAAAGCCCTCTTTGAAAATCGATCCACGAAGAGCACAAAGAGCACGAAGGTTCTACGTTATGGACTATTTCGGTCAAGCTCCCATTGCCTTTGGCCCGATTGTTAACGCAGCGGCGCAGAGAGCACAATGGCTCTAGGCTATGGGCTGTAGGCTGACGAATCATTGGCCTAGCAACGATTTTTTCGATAGCCCATAGCCTAGAGCCAATAGCCCAATCCCAACAATCTGTGGCCAAAAAACATAGCCTTCGTGCTCTTCGTGGCTCACTTCATTAACGCAGTGGCGCAGAGAACATATGGATGATGGCGATAGGCTATGGGCTATCGGGATATTGATTGAAATTCCCAATAATCTCCCATAGCCTACAGCCAATAGCCCCGTTTTACATGCGTTCGGGGGCGGCGATTGAGAGCAAACTTAGGCCGTTGCGTAAGGCTTGCGCCGTAGCTGCCACGATGTGACCACGGGCAACCCGCAATTCGGGCGTTTCTGCTTTGAGCACCGAACATGCATCGTAGAAAGCCGAGAAGGCGCGGGCTGTGGCATATAGCCAATCGGCCACCACAAATGGCGCATAGCGCGCAGCCGCTTCTTCAATAATTTGCGGCAAACGGGCCAACTCTTTGAGCAAACCAGTTTCGGCAGGGTGGCTCAGCAAGCTGCCATCGTAGTTGGCGGGCAATGCGCCAAAATCGCGCAAAATCGAGCAGCAGCGGGCATGCATATATTGCAAATAGGGCGAACTATTGCCCTCAAATGCCAACATCCGATCCCAATCGACGGTGATATTGCGCTTGGTATCTTGGTACAAATCGTTGTACATCACCGCGCCAACGCCAACTTGCTCGGCAACCTGATCGATCAAATCGGCGGTAAGTTGGGTTTTGCCTTCACTCATTTTTTGCTCAATCAGTGCCTTAGCCCGATTGCGCGCTTCATCGAGCAACGTTTCGAGATAAATCATATTGCCCTTGCGGGTTGAAAGTGGCTGGCCCTGCGCATCAAAGACCGTGCCAAACGAAATATGAATCAACTCTGCATCGGTGTAGCCCAAGGCTTTGCTAATGGCAAAGGTTTGGCGAAAGTGCAATTCTTGGGGCTGTCCCACAATGTAAATCATTGCATCGGGATTGTACGTTTGCTCGCGATATTTGATTGTGGCAATATCGCGGGTAATGTAGAGCGTGCCACCATCGGAGCGCTGAATCAAAAAGGTTGGTAATTTTTTGCCGCGATGGTCAGGCAAATCTTTGACAATAATTGCTTTGCCATCACGCTCAGCAAGCTCGCTCTCGCCTGCATCGCTGATAATTTCGCCCAGCATATCTTTGTAAAAACTTTCGCCATGCTGCACATCAAATTGCACACCCAAGCGATCATAATTGGGCTGATTGGCGGTTTTGGTTAAATCAACCATCCATTGCCACAGCTCAAATGCTTGGGGATCGCCCTGCTCTAATTTGAGTGACCATGCGCGGGCTTCATCGTCTAAATCAACCTCAGCATCGGGATCGTAATCGGCATCATCGGGATTTGCACCCTTCATCAGCAAATTGTAGCGTTTGTATTGCTCTTCAATTGCGGCCAAGACGGCTTCGCCTTCGCCTTCGGGCTTACCAAAGCGAATCGTCGCGGCAATATTGACCCCGAATTGCTTGCCGTAATCGCCCAAGTGATTATCGCGAATCACATCGTAGCCAAGCCGTTGGTAGAGATTGGCAATTGCTTGGCCGATGATGGTTGAGCGAATATGGCCAACGTGCATGCGCTTGGCGATGTTGGGCGACGAATATTCAACAATCACCTTGCGTTGATTGCCTTTGGTGCTGCTGCCATAGGTTGCGCCGCCAGCCTTAACATCGGCCAATACGGCTTTGGCAAAGGCTTGGGGGTTGAGATTAAAATTAACATACGGGCCAGAAACCGTTGCGCTAGCCACCAAACTATCGGGGGCAAATTGCAGCGCGGCGACTAATTCTTGGGCAACTTGGGCCGGATTGCTGCCACGGCTTTTGGCAGAACGGAAACATGGCAAGGCTAAATCGGCCTGCACGCCAGCAGCTTTGGGCGCGCCTAAATCAATATCGGCAGCGTTAATTAAATTGGTGGCAAGCAAGGCCTCGCGAATGGCTTGCTCGAAGCGAGCAAAGGTATACATTTTTAAAACTCCAATTGGTTAATTGCTAGCGGCAGTATAGCCGAAAAGACCTATTTTAGCCGATCAAAAAGCACCCATCGTCGTCGATGAGTGCGCGCAGAAAAAGCTGCTGGATGCTATCGACTAGACCAAATATTGCTTAAACCAAGCCAACGTTTCAGCCCACGCTGCTTGGGCAGCCTCTGCATTATACCGCTGACCTGTATCATTATGAAAAGCGTGATTGACCCCGGGATAAATTTCTTTGCGATAGACTTTATTATTCTGCTGCATTGCTGCTTCAACGTCGCCCACAGTGCTGGTAATTCGATCATCGTCTTCGGCATAAATTGCCAAGACTGGCGCATTGATTTTGGGAATTTCGCTGCTTGGCACTGGTGGGCCGTAGAATGGCACGGCAGCTTTTAATTCGGGCATGCCTGCTGCGACTAACCACGTAACCCCGCCGCCAAAGCAAAAACCAACCATGCCAACCTTGCTGGTATCGGCAACTGCTTGGGTTTTGAGATAGTCGACCCCTGCCTTGAAATCGGCTACATGGCGCTCTGGTGGCGCGCCGCTTAGCAAACCGGGCACGCTATCGGGATCAGTAATGCTAGCCGTGCCGCCTTCGCGCGAAAGTAAATCGAGCGCCAAACCAACATAGCCAGCCTTCGCGACACGTCGAGCTACATCTTGAATATGCGGCGTAAGCCCACGGTTTTCGTGGCAGACCAACACAACCGGAAATGGGCCAGCACCAACTGGCTGCGCCAAATAGGCCATTAATTGGCTATCGCCGCCAGCAAACTCGACCATTGCCGCTTTGATAGCCGGATCATTTTCGGCAATGCTGTTGGGCACGCTGCCAGCAGCGCTAGCGGTGGTTGGGGTGGCCTCAAGTGCGGTAGCGCTGGTTGCGGTTGGGGCAGCGGTGGGGTTTGGAGCGCTAGTAGCAGTGGCAGGCGTGGCGGGATCGCCACAGGCAGCCAATAATTGCGTAGCTACCACCAGCCCAGTAATGCCTGCGATCTTTTTCAAGGCCTGTCGCCGCGTCAGCAACCCTTCCTGATAATCTTCGACGAACTCATCAACCAAATACTGTTGTAAATGATTCATCGGGCATCCTCATACACTAAATGCTTGCCATATCTCAGTCTACGCTTGTTTTAGCTCAAACGGATGGCTCCAAAGATGAGGATTTATTAATTTTATTTACTATTTTAGTGGTTAGAGGTTCCCTCACCCTCCAGCCCCCGCTCCCACGAAAACGCGGGCGAGCGGGAGTCAACGCTGGTTTCCCAGCGATCTGGGTGAAAAAGCCCCTCGCCCGCGCACGGGCGAGGGGTTGGGGTGAGGGGATCTTAAAACCGACCCTTGTAAGCCAGCCCCCGCTCCCACGAAAACGCGGGCGAGCGGGAGTCAACGCTGGTTTCCCAGCGATCTGGGTGAAAAAGCCCCTCGCCCATCGGATGGGAGAGGGGTTTGGGGTGAGGGAATCTTAAATCTGGAAGGTGTTGACAAGCTCGATATTGCGTTCGCGCAGCAGCGTTTCGACGGCTCCTGCTTGGTCGGCATTATCATTATCGATTGCCAAAATTGTTTCGCCATCTTTCAGCGATTGCTCATATGAAGCAGCTAAATCGTTGCCAAGGCCAATTTGGCTGAACGCGCCAAGCACGCCGCCAGCTGCTGCACCTGCAACGGTCGAGCCAAGAATACCCGCGCCCAAGGCTGGCCCGATGCCAGGAATTGCAAATGACATTAAGCCAGCCACAACCCCAACAACGCTACCAGCAGTTACACCAGCAGCCGCTCCCGCAGCCACATCAGTACGATCTTTTTCGGCTTCGACAGTTTGCTCTGAGGCATACAACACCCCAATATCATCGGGCTTAACTTGGGCTTGTTGCAATTGGGCCATCAGACCATCAAGCGCGGTGCGATCTGTCAAAATACCCATAACGCGATAGCGGGCCATGATTTAACTCCTTGTAGTAAAAGCTAAGCTTCGTGTTGGCAAGGGCTATGCCATGGCTCAAATGAGCCTGCTTAAATTTGTTATCATGGGTTTATGAAACGTTGTTTATGCGCATGCTGGCTGCTTGTATTGCTTGCCAGCCAACCACAATCGGCTCAGGCCCACGCCCTCGATCAGCTTTTTCAGGATATGCGGGTGCAGGTTCAGCCAACCCAAATTGTGCTGACTGTTCACTTAATCGCTGGCCCATTAATTACGCCACGCTTGTGGGAACAGCTCGACGCTGATAACTCGCATACGCTTGATCAAACAGAAATTGAGCGCTGGTGTACTGAATTTAATCGCAAACTGGAGCTAGGTTTTGATCAACAGCCACTGCAATTAAGCCTTTACGAAATCAGCGAATTTCCAATTAACAAAGCCGATTTTATTGGCTCGAATGCGACGAACCTGACTTGGACAGTCCATGCGCCGCTCGGCTCAATTGCTCCCGGCGCGCATCAACTCACCCTCAAATCCAACAATTACCACGATATTAGCGTGGTCGATTGGAGCAAAACGCGGGGGCGGGCTGGGATTGTCGCCCAAGAAGCCAGCAGCATGGATTTGCACAGCGCCCAGTTTCCAATTAAATGGCCAAGCAGCTTTCGCAGCGATGGCGCAATTGCCTTGCCAAGCACCGAACCAAGCGCAGCCCAACCCCAACCAAGCTCAAGCCTTGTGGCGCGTTTGCAAACCGGCGATAACTCGTTTGGCTTGATTGCGGCGACGCTTGGGCTAGCGTTTGGCTTTGGGGCGGCCCATGCCTTGCAACCTGGCCATGGCAAAACCTTGGTTGCTGCCTATTTGGTCGGCAGTCGCGGCACAATTCGGCAAGCAACAATGCTGGGGGCAATCGTTACGCTGACGCATACAGCCAGCGTTTTTGCACTTGGTGGCTTGATGTTGCTGTTCAGTGCCTGGGTTACACCGGAACGCTTTGTGCCAATTCTCACCTTGATCTCTGGTGTTTTAGTCGCAGGCTTGGGAGTGCGGATGCTCTGGGAGCGGGTGCAAGCCCTGCGTTCTGGCAACCAAGGCCATGCCCATGGCGGACTTTTTCACAGCCATGCAGATGGCGCAGCAGGCCATAGCCATGTGAGCAACCGCAAATTGTTGGGCTTGGGCATTTCGGGCGGTTTAGTGCCATGCCCCGAAGCCTTGGTGATTATGATTGTCGCGGCGACGCTTGGCCGCATTGGCTTGGGCTTCGCGATGATTATTGCCTTTAGTGCAGGCTTGGCAGCAGTATTAATTGGGATTGGGATTGTGTTGGTGACGCTTGGCTCACGGCTGATCAAGCTGAGCCAGCCAGAAGCGCGCTGGGTACGTTGGCTACCAATCGCCAGCGCTGGCGTGGTGACATTGCTTGGGATTGGGCTTATGCTACAAACATTCTAAATTTCTAGCAGGAGCATTGTATGGCGTTGATTGTTGTGGTTGGGGGAGCCGATACTGGGCGCGCTCCGATGGGTGCTGTCTTGTTGCGCCGTTTGTTGCTTGAAACGCACCCAACATGGCAAATTGAATCAGCAGGGGTTTTGGGCCACGATGGCGATACCTGGCAGCCAGAGGCGCGCATGGCCTTAGAGCACCTCAGTGCCACGCCACCAGCTCATACCGCGCGCTCGCTCAGCCCAGCACTTGCAATGCAGGCCGATTTGTTGCTGGCAGTTGATCGCGGGGTTGGGCGTGCTTTGGAGTTGCAATACCCAGATGGGCGTTGGCAAGTGCTGCCCGATTTGGCCGAATCGGCGCGCGAGGTGCTTGATCCATTTCGCATGACGCTTGATGCCTGGCTGATTTATGGCCGTGAGCTTGAGCATCAATTAAAAGTTTCGTTGGCTAAAGTTATTGCCTATTGCCAAGGCGAAACGCTTACACCAACCGTCGTTGCGAGCAAGGTTGAAGCAGCGTCGCAGCCAGTTGCTAGCCTGGTGGAGCTTGGCTCCGAGGTGCATCCGGCCTATCGGCGCTTGCATATTTTGGCCTTTGGCATTGCTGGCATTCCCGAAGTGGTCGATTGGGGCAAGGCGCGGAGTAGTTTACGCGAGGCCATGCAAAGTTTTGCCAATCATATCGCTGCCAGTGCAGGCCCAAGCGATTTTCGGCCTGCGGCGTTGGCGATGCTGGGAGGCGTACTTGGCGCTGGCAGCGATCCACTTAACAGCAATCAACTGACGATTCTACGCGAAATTGTTGGTCGCGTGGCGCAAACCCTCGATCCGCAAGATTTGGCTGGTCTAGCAGGAGCAATTGGGCGGTGGCAGAGCTAGTTCCGCTAACAATTAATGGCATCGATAGCCAAGCCAGTGTGCAATTAACCGCTACCAATTGGAACGAATGGGCAGTGGTCAATTTGGCGTGTCCTGCGCAAGCCAATGTGCGCCATGCTTCGCTATCGATTGGTAGCGAAAATTTGGGCGTGCCCAATGCTAGCCCATTCGACCCAACTTGGCGCTGGACGTGGCAGCCACGTGGGCAGGCAGGCACAGTGTATGGCAGCCTGCAGATTGAGTTCGCTGATGGCTCGGTTCAACAGCAAGCATTGCAATTTGAGTTGCGCCCGCATTTGCTTGATATTGAATTGTGGCAAGCCTTATTGCACGATCTCAGCCAAGTAGCCCGCTCATTGGCGCTGCGGATTGGCAGCCCCAGTTTTGCCCAAGCGGTGATTGTGCCGCTGCTGCCGCATGATCCCAGCCCATTTTTAGAAGCGCTGCATTTAATTAACCAAAGCAGCCAGCAAGCAAACCAGATTGTGCGCAATTTGCAACACCACGCCAAATCGACGCTTGAGCAGCACCAGCAAGCCAGCGATTTGGGGGCGGCCCAGCAGTTTAAGCTGGATCAATTGGCCCAGCCCAGCGCGAATTATCACGTGCTCGAACCCTATGGCCCGCTGCCAGCGCAGGTACAGGCTGAGCATGCTCGCGCCTCATTCGATTTGCCTGAACACCGCTGGTTGGTCGGCTTGATCGCACAAATTGAGCGTCGTTTGCGCCATTTGCGTCGCCTCGCCGCCGAGCAACGCCAAATTGACTTGAGTTCGCTGCAAACGACAATTGAACAGCGGCTTACGAGCTTGCGTCAATTACGTCAAGCAGCACCGTTGGCAGGCTTGAAAGCGCGCCAGCAGCCAGTTCAAAGCCAATTAATCAATCGCGATTCGCGCTATCGGCCCATTCGCCAATTGGCCCGCAGCTTGCACGAACAACCCTTGCTCACCTTAGAAGTTGGCAGTTTGGCGCTGCCCGTGGCCGATGTGCCAAGTTTATATGAACAATGGTGTGCATTGCAGGTCGCGCAGTTACTGGCCCAATTCGGCACAATTGAAGCCCAACAATTGCTCAACGAGGATTCGCAACGCGAACGCTGGGTGCTGGGGCTGAATTCGACCACGCCATTGCTCAGCGTGCTGATTGGCCAGCAACTTTGGCATTTGCGCTATCAAGCCCGTTTCACCGCCCAGCCCAATCGCGATGGGTTATATAGCCTTGATCGCTATCTGCGGATTCCCGATTTGGTGCTGCAAACCACAACCGCGCGCGGCCAACAGCTATTGGTGCTTGATGCCAAATATCGGCGTGCGCCCGACCAGCGCGTGCCGCAAAGTGCGCTCGATGATGTGTATGCCTATCGCGGCAGCCTTGGCTATGCAGGCCAGCCGTGTGTCCTTGCCGCCGCAGTGCTCTATCCGCAACAAACGAGCGAAGAATTTGGCCCGATTGCGGCGCTTGGCCTCACGCCCAATAATACTGATGGTTTATCGCGCTGGTTAGAGCATTGGCTCAATCAGCTGCATCAATAAAGGAATTCATCATGCCAGTTTATGAATATGTGTGTTCACAATGCCAAGGGCGTTTTGCTCGCCTCGTGCGGGGTTTTAGCGATCCCAGCGATTTGCAATGCCCGCGTTGTGCGAGCAAAGCGGTCAGTCGGGCAATCTCGCGGGTATCGGTGGTACGCAGCGAAGATGCCCGTTTGGATGCAATGGCAGATTCGTCGATGTTCAACGATCTTGATGAAAACGACCCGCGCTCAGTTGCGCGTTGGGCCAAGAAAATGGGTCGCGAGCTTGGCGACGATCTCGGCGGCGATTGGAACGAAATGGTCGATCAGATGATCGACGAAGAAATGGGCGGCGAAGGCGATGGCAAATCTGGCGGCGCTGACAGCAACGATTTGGGCTGGGGCTAGGATTGAGACCCCCTCACCCCTAGCCCTACAAGGCGTAGGTTTTTAGGGATTGGTCTGCTGTGGAGCGTTCCCTCACCCCCCAACACCCTCTCCCACGAAAACGCGGGCGAGGGGGAGCAGCGCGTTTTCATCACGATTACGGCGAAAACCACCAAACCAAAAAGCCCCTCGCCCGCGTCACGGGAGAGGGGTTGAGGTGAGGGGATCTTCAAAACCTACCCTTGAAAGCTCGCCCACACAACGCGATCGAAGGAGTTGAGGTGGGGGAACTTCCTCAACTTATTGGCTTTTGGCAACGTCTAAATCGCCATGGCAACCTGTGTACATTCCCCCTTCTGGGCTAAGCATGGTATTATTGCCTGAGGATTGGCGACAGTGCATTGGGCAGTGTTTCGCCTACAATTACATGACAAGTTAGGTGCTATATGTTTCGACGACTCTTCGGTGGTGAAGAACGCTCCGAACAAGAAATTAAACAAGAAGAAAAAAAGATTGAACAAAGTGTTCAAAAGACCAAGAGTGGCTTTTTTGGTCGCATTACAGCCATATTCCGCAGCGAAGATCCCATTACCGACGAGCTGTGGGACGAGCTAGAGGAACTGTTGATTGCTGGCGATGTCGGGGCTGAAAACGCCTTGAAAATCGTCGAACGCGTGCGTGAACGCTGCGAAAAGAAGGGCTTGAAGTTTGCTAGCGAAGCCCGTTCGTTGCTCAAAAGCGAGTTGGTCAACCGCCTCGACGTTGATACACCGCAATACTCCGAGCGCTCAACTAAGCCATATGTGATTTTGGTGGTTGGGGTCAATGGGGTTGGCAAAACTACCTTGATTGCCAAGTTATCGAATCGCTATAAGGCGATGGGCAAAAATGTTATTTTGGCTGCTGCTGATACCTTCCGCGCTGCCGCAATCGACCAATTACAACATTGGGCCGATCGAGTTGGCGTGCCGATGATTAGCCAACAACCAGGCGCAGACCCGGGCGCAGTTGCTTACGATGCCACCCAAGCCACCTACAATCAACAAGCAGATGTCTTGATTATTGATACTGCTGGGCGGTTGCAAAGCAAGCACAACTTGATGAAAGAGCTTGAAAAAATTTCGAACGTGGTCAAAAAGCGCTGGCAATATGCGCCTCACGAGGTGCTGTTGGTGCTCGATGCCACGACCGGCCAAAACGGCTTGATTCAGGCCCGCGCCTTCACTCAAGCTGCTCAAGTGACCCACTTGGCCTTGACCAAGCTTGATGGCACAGCCAAGGGCGGCATCGCCTTCGCAATTGTGCAAGAAATCGAGCGCCCAATTAAATACATCGGCACTGGCGAAACGATCAACGATTTAGCCTTATTCGATGGTGAATCATTCGTTAATGCGCTCTTCGAGGAGGAATAACATGGCAAAATTGTTATGCCCCGCGTGTAAAAAAGCCCTCAAACTCAGCCCTGTGATGCGGGTTGGCGCACAAGTTGGCTGTGTCAACTGCGATAACGTGCTCAAGATCGTCAGTCGTAATCCCGATAAGATTGAGGTCGTTGCTGAATCGGCAACCCACAATCCTGATAGCAAACCAGAATCCTATGCCTAAATGGACATTGACTCACATTCGGCAAATGCTCCTGATCGGCCTGTTAGCGCCATTGCTAACAGGCTGTTTGCTGATGGCCGGGCGCAATGAGCAAGCGACGATCACCGCCGATCTCGGCTCGCAAAATGTTGAGTTTGTCAGCAGCGATACCAACGGCGAGGCGGTGCTGCAAGCGCTCGATATTGGCTCGCAGCCAATGTTGCTCGATGTTACGTTCAATGCGCAAGTGGCGAGCGGCGAATTGGTGATCGAGGTCTTGAGCGGCGAACAGGCCAATGTGGCGTTTACGCTGGTGGCTTCAGCAGAGGGCAGCAGCCAGCGCGGCATTGTGATGAGCAATGATGTTGGCGATTTGCAATACCGCGTGAAGTCGACAAACGCGCGTAATGGCAGCTATCGAATCAGCTATCAGCCGCCACCAACGCCGACTTTTACGCCAACGCCATCGCCAACATTGACAGCCACGCCAAGCGAAACGCCCGTGCCGCCAACTGTGGAGGTCACCGCTACGCCATGATTGCCAATTCACGGATTAAATTAATTGGCTTGGTGGCCTTGGGAGCGTTAATCGGCGCGATTGGGGCATTTATGGCATATCAATCGCGGGCAATTGCGCCCAGCCCTGAGCAACTTAAGCCCTATGTTTGGGCGGTGGTGGCCGTGCCGCTTGGCAGCTTTCTTGGCAGTTTGCTCGGTCAATGGCGTTTGTATCGGCCTTTTGCTGGCTGGTTGGTGCTGACCTATGTGCTCAGTTTGTTTGCTGCCGCCCGCCTCGAACGGATATTTGTTGGCCAAGAGGCTGCCGTAGCCAATGGCCATGCGAGCTATTTAATTTTAGCGATTATCTTGCAAAGTTTCGGTGCATTGCTGGTAGCATGGCGGTTAAGCGCTGTTGCTCCTGCTGCACCAACTGCTTAGCGCCCTAAGGAGGCGATGAATTCCATGAAAGGTTTAGTTCTGAGTGGTGGTAAAGGCACACGCCTCCGCCCAATCACCTATACCAGCGCCAAGCAATTAGTGCCGGTTGCCAACAAGCCCGTGCTTTTTCGGGTTATCGAAGCGCTGCGCGATGCCAATATCGATGAAATTGGGATTGTGATTGGCGATACTGGCAATGAAGTGCGCAACGCGGTGGGCGATGGCTCACGCTGGGGCGTAAAGATCGAATATATTCCCCAAGAAGCGCCGCTCGGCTTGGCCCATGCGGTCAAAATTAGCCGCCCGTTTATTGGCGACGATAAATTTGCGCTCTTTTTGGGCGATAACTGCATCGAGGGCGGAGTCAGTTCGTTGGTTTCTGGCTTTGCAACCGCCGATTACAATTCGCAAATTGTGCTCAAGCAAGTGGCTAACCCACAGCAATATGGCGTGGCCGAATTGCGCCACGATGGCTCGATTGAGCGCTTGACCGAAAAACCCCGCCAACCACGCTCAGACCTTGCTTTGGTCGGCATTTATATGTTCGATCAGCATATTTGGGAAGCGGTCGAGGCGATTAAGCCTTCGTGGCGCGGCGAGCTTGAAATTACCGATGCGATTCAATGGCTGATCGAGCATGATTACCATGTGCATGCTCACATTCATCAAGGCTGGTGGATCGATACTGGCAAGCGCGCTGATATGCTCGATGCGAATCGCTTGATTCTTGAAGAAATCACGCCGCATGTCTCTGGCTTTGTCGATCGCGATTCGCAATTGGTTGGCAAGGTGACGATTGAAAAAGGCGCGCAAATTATCAATAGCGTGATTCGTGGCCCAGCGATTATTGGCGAAGATACACGGGTTGTAAACTCATACGTTGGACCGTTTACCTCAATCTATCATCATTGTACGATTGAGGAAAGCGAAATTGAGCACTCGATTGTGTTGGAAAATAGCGAAATTATTCGCCTGCCCAACCGCATCGAAGATAGCTTGATTGGGCGCAACGTAAAGCTGCATACCTCGCCAATGAAGCCCAAAGCCTACCGCCTCATGCTCGGCGATAACTCCGACGTGGGACTTTTGTAGAATTATGAAGGATGAATTATGAGGGATGAATTAATTATGAAAGATGAATTATGAGGGATGAAAATCTACAATCACTATTTCATAATTCATAATTCATCCTTCATAATTGAAAACTATGGCTGATAAATTCCGACAAGCAGAATTACATTATCGACGTGGATTATCACTTGAACATGCGGGGCGCATTGCTGAGGCTGTCGAAGAATATCGCCAGGCTTTGCAAGAAAATCCGCAGCTTCGAGCTGCCCATGTGGCCTTGGCAAAATATTATTTGCGCAATGGATTGATGGCTAAAGCCGCCGATGCATGGCACGCAGTCGTGGCTATCGAGCCAGATTACGAAGCATTAACCAATTATTCGACGGTCTTAATCGAATTGAAGCATTATCACGAAGCACGGCGCATTTTGCGCTTGTGCGTCGATCTGTTTCCGCTTGATACCTTTGTAACCTATGAATTGGCCTATATTGATTTTGCTGAGGGTTTATATCAACAAGCACTTGATCAATTGCTCGATGTGCGGCCAATTTATAACGATGAATGGGAATTTCACGAATTAATCGGGCGTTGCCAAATCAAGTTGCAGCTGTATGATGCAGCCTTAGCCAGCTTTGGCCGCGCCATTCTCTTGGTCGAGGATGATGAACAAATCGAACAGTTGCAAGATTTGGGCAGCGTTGCCCGCCGCCATCAAGAATTTGCCATGGTCAGCAACGAAAAAGATGCTTGGTATGCAACTCACGGGCTGATTTGTTTGGGCAGCAGCATTGATGATGGCCTGAATATCAAGCCGCAAATCCAATTTGCTTGGTCGTTCGAGGCAATTGCCACAACTTTGCAGCGAGCCGCCGCCTTGGCCGAAGGTCATATTTGGCGCTGCGATCAAGTCTTGGCCCTTGATAGCCAAAGCAAACCACTGGCTCAAGCCTTGGCTCAGCTTTTACAACGCCCATATATTCAAAAAATTAGCGACCCTGAAAAAAATACCTTGGTGGTGATGACGGAATTTAACCAAAGCGCCATGCTCGAGGCAATCGCCGAGCAAATAGATGGGCCGCATAGCATTTTTGCCCTGAGCATGAGCAGCACCCCCGAATTGCTCGATGACGTGCCCGATTTGATTGGGCTACCGATTCAAAAACCAAGCTTGCCATGGCCCAGCCAAGCAGCAGCAGTCGCAAACGCAAGCAAAGAACTGCTCGCGGCTCTCGCCCAAACCCAGCCAGAGCCGAATCGCGAACAGCAAGTTGAGTATTATCACGAGCACCACCGCCTGATTAGCCTGAACGACTAACCGTCAGCAAGGTTATGTCGTCTGCTTGCTCGGCATCGCCCACGAATGCTTCAATCGCTTGCCAAACACAGGTCAGCAAGGATTGAGCATCGTGGAAATCGCCAGTTTTGAGCACCTTGGTCAACGCTGCATCATCAAAAACCTCGCCCGCCAAATTAAAGGCCTCAGTCGCGCCATCGGTAAAGCCCAAGAAATATTCATCGGCAGCAAGGATGGTGCTCTTGGCTTTGTATGGCAGATCTTCCATAATCCCCAAGGGCAAGCCAGTGCCTTCCAAATAGCGCAACGTACGGCTGGTACGATTAATAATGATTGGCGGATTGTGACCTGCATTCACATAAGCCAATTCGCCAGTATGGGGGTCGAACGAGGCAAAAAACAGCGTTGTAAACATATTGCTTGCGCCATGTTCGCGTGAAATGTAGTTGTTGGTCACGTTGATTGCAGCAATCAACAAGGCCAACGAATCGGGAGCAATCTCGGGTCGCGCCGCTAAGGCTTGGGCGTTCGAGTGCAACAACGAGCGAGTAAGCGCCACGAAGAGCGCTGCTGGCACGCCCTTACCACAGGCATCAGCGACCACCAAGCCAATTTTATCGCCGCCAAGCTTGATCACATCGTAAAAATCGCCGCCAACCTCTAAAGCTCCTTGATTGAAAGCCACAATTTGCCAATTTTCTGGTTGGGGAATGCTCGGCGGCAAGAAGAAGCGCTGAATATCGCGGGCAATCGCCAACTCGCGCTCAATCCGTTCGAGGCGTAAAAGCTCTTGCTGTGCCGATTTGAGTTCTTCGTAGGCGCTGGCTAGCTCGATATTTTTCTTTTCTAGCCCGCCAAGCATTTGGGCGTTGGCTTGGCGCAGGCGGCTGGTGCCACCTCGCAGCAAGGCCATGGCGGTGGTTGGGTTGGCGTGCATCAAGGTCACAAACTCGGCCTCGGTGATGCGCAGCAAAGTTGCGGCGGTTCGGGCGCGCACACTCGCCGCGCGAGGGCTATTATCGATCAAGGCCATTTCGCCCAAAATCGCCCCAGGCCGACAGCGTTCGAGCAAAATGGTTTCGGTCGCCAGCGCCTTAATCACATCCACATCGCCAGCCATCACAATATAGCAATCGTCGCCGCTATCGCCTTCGCTAAACAAGGTCTCGCCAGGCGCTAAACGCACATGCTCGGCACTTTGGACTAAATTGTGAATGGTGGCTTGATTGACCTCGTGAAATAAGGGCAATTGTTCCAAAAATTCTACCAACGGCGCGATACTCGCTTCGGTTGAAGCTTTTTTGGTTACGATCAGGGTATTCCAACCAGTCGCAAGATCGTGCTGGTAGGTGATTGAATCGGCCATTTCGCGCACCAAAAACACGCCCAAACCACCAACTTGGCGATCGTGAATGTTGGCAAACAAATCAGGCGGATCAGCATCATCAGGATCGAAGGGCTGGCCACGATCAAGAATTCGAATCGCTAGCTCGCCATTTTCGAGGGTGCTGTGCAATTGCAAGGGGCCGCCTTGCTCAGCATAACTGTATTTGATGATATTGGTGACAATTTCTTCAATCACTAAGCCGAGCACAAAGGCTTGTTCGCTCGTGAGGGCAAAGTCGGTTTCGATCTCGGTGGTGTAATCGGTGAGGGCTGCGAGGTTTTCCCAACGGGCATCAATCTCAATGCTGCGCGCTTCAGATATAGCCATAGACACACCTTGGATAGCTATCAGCAATAGGCTATCAGCTAAAAAACAGGCCCATACCTGCTGGGGTACATCCAACAGGTATGGCGATTATCGCCCGATGCTGGGCTTTTAGCAAGCAGAGTTTTGGTCAGCAAGCTTTATTCAGCCTTCGCGGTTGCGTGAGGAGGGGTCAGAACATAGAACATAGGGGTTGGGGATCAGTGGGCAGGGGGTAGAACATAGAACATAGAGCATAGAGCATAGGGGTTGGGGATCAGTGGGCAGGGTCGGGGTCGGGGGATCGGGATTCCAGTCTGTGCCAACCGCATCTGCCAATCCCATGTATGTTCCGATAGCCAATAGCCTATAGCCTATCACCCTCTCTGTGCCTCTGCGTTAAAACGCATCATCGCAGTTACGAGAGGCTAGGGGTCAGGGCTGGAGATCGGAAAGTTTGGCTATCGGAGATTGCTTGCAATGGCAATAATTGTTCCGATAGCCAAAAGCCAACAGCCTATAGCCTCATCTTAGTGATCTTCGCGTCCTTCGCGGTTCGCGGAACCTGATCCCTAATCTCTGATCCCCGATCCCCAATCCCCAACAACCGATCCCCAAATTATTGATCAAAATCTGGATTATAAATATGCTCAGTCGTGTTGCTCCACTGCTGGCCAGTTTCGTTGCTCGAGAAGCTCGCATTATTGATAATTTGGGTATAGGTTCCGCGAATCGATTCTTTGACGATCACTTGGAAGGTTGCATTAATTCGTTGATTTGGTTGCAAGACTGGAATTCGCCAGCCAATCGGGCCTGCACCATTAGGGCTTGGCTGAATTTGCGGGGCTGGCCAACTTAGCCCACTAAAACTAGTAGCAGTTGAGAAGGGATCGACAATTTCAACATTGCTCAAGGGCATGTTGCCAGTATTTTGGATGGCGAGGGTATACGAAATTGTATCGCCAGGCCGCACAAAACCATCAAAATTATGCAACTGATCGCCACGATTAACATCCCAAATAACCAACGAATTCAGCACAATCCGCGCCCGATAAACTGGCACTGGCGTAGGCGTTGGTGATGGCGTTGGCGTTGGCTGCGGTGCACTCGCGACTTTAAATTGAATCGTTTTGCTATCGCAGCGCACGCCTTGGTTGGCCATATACGAAGCTTTGAGCGTGTAATCGCCAGCAGGCACCGTGTTTAAATTCCACGTATTGCCAGTGAACAGATACGGATCGATCTGCTCGATGTGGGTTTTGGTCAGCGGGCCGGTCAGGCGAAATTCAATTTGCCATGGTGGCGCGCCAGTGATTTTCATGCCGATTCTGGCTGAATGTTGTAAGACGGCGTTTTGGCTCACCCCAACCCAGCCCAATAAACGGCCCGAATCGCAGTTGCGCAAACAATAATTGGTGCCACCATAATGATTGGATGCTAACAACCGTTCGTGGTAGCGCTGGTTCATCAGGTTTGGCAAAGCCGGCCCGAAGAAGGCACTCATTTGGCCAGCGCAGGTGGTTAAGGTTTGGCGATACGTGCGTTGAGTATTGGGAGGTAATTGGTCGCTTTGCGAGGCAAATAGCACCTGATGATCGGTAACGGCATCAAATTTTTGATACACAGCCGTACCAACTTCATAGGTACAAACACTCGAACGATTGATAATAACAACTTCGTTTTCGGCGCTGAACCAAGCGCCAAGATCGCCCAAACCAGGGCAATCGGGGGGCGAACCTTCGCTATCCTGAGCGAAACTAGCGTGCGGTTGACGAGCCATGAGCGCAAATAAACCAGCGATCATGAACGTCAATAGAGCAGGAATGCAGAGCGAACGTAGCCGCATGCTCCATTGCATAAAACACCATCCTGCGATGATTGGTTGGTATGTCGGTAGAACTATTATGACTCAGGCCTTAAGTCATGTCAATGTGTAGCTAGCTATTTAAGCAACTCACAAGCTGATCGAATCACTAGCAAGCATTAATCTGAGCCTAAACTCAATCATGGAATATATCTTGATAAGGCGTACCAACCAGCCAAACGCAATTCAACTGGCCACAAGCCAGCAAAGAATCCAAAAAGAATACTAGCTAGTATAGCAACACTTGGAGTTGTTGTGCAGTCTTATAAACGAGCGTCAGTCCCGTTCGTTAAGACGACTTATATCTCACCCCTAGAGGTGATGCTCTTGCAGATTGCTTGCCTAAGGTTTTAGCTCATTAGGATGGTGTGAAAGATTGTTAAGAAAGGAGGAGTTGTTGTCAAATAGATAACGCAAGGCTATAATAGCCAAGGTTTTGCCGTTTGCGATCGACCGATTGTTGGTGCATGCCAACGCTACCATAGATAATAAGGGATGCTTGTGAGACGTTTAATTCGAGCTTTGTTGATTGTTGCCACCATTGGCGCACTCGTGGTTGCTTGTGTTGCAACATTGTTCCTGCGTGAATTAACCACGCCTGCTGGCGATAGCAATATTGCCCAAAATTTTACGATTGCCCAAAACGACAGTTTGGCTGTGATTAGCAGCAATCTAGAATCCGAAGGCTTGGTTCGCCGCGCAATTGTCTTCCGGGTTTTCGCCGATGTGCGCAACGCCGAAACAGAATTGTACCCGGGCACCTACAAAATCAGCCCCAACATGACCATCAACCAAATTTTGGACATGTTTCGGGTTGCACCTGAAGTTCGCACGGCGGTGCGCTTTACCGTGCCCGAAGGCTTGCGCATTGAAGAAATTGCCAACGTCATCGAATCAACGGGCGTGGTTAGTGCCGATGATTTCTTGAGCGTGGCCCGCAATGGCTCGCAGTTCAAGGCCGATTATAGCTTTTTGGCCAGTTTGCCCGATAGCGCCAGCTTAGAAGGCTATCTCTTCCCCGATACCTATGACATTTTCTCCGACGCAAGCAGCGAAGATATTGTGCGCAAAATGCTCGATACCTTCGCAATTCGCTGGGCCGATTCGCCATTGAGCAGCGCCACCACTGGCCGCTCTGTCCACGAAGTGCTAACAGTAGCCTCGATTGTGCAGCGCGAAGCGAGCAACAACGAAGAAATGCCGCGGATTGCTGCCGCCTTCTGGAATCGTTTGAAGCCAGAGTTTGCAGGCAATCAACTTGGCGCAGATCCCACGGTTCAATATATCTTGGGTGAGCCAGGCAACTGGTGGCCAAAACTCGATCAGTTGACGGTTGAACAAATTAATAGTGCCGCAGGCCCCTACAACACACGGGTCAACCCTGGCCTACCACCAGGCCCAATTAGTGCGCCTGGATTGTTTGCTTTGCAAGCAGCCGCTGCCCCAGCAGATGAGGATGTGACCTATTTTGTGGCCAAATGTGTTGCCGCAGGTGAACGCCCAACCCACGCTTTTACCAACGACTACATTGAATTTAGCCGCTTACAAGATGAGTATTTGGCGTGTCCAAAATAGCTGCCCTTGGCATCATTGGCGATCCGGTCGCCCATAGCCTTTCGCCTGCAATGCACAATGCTGCATTGCAGGCGCTTGCTATTAATCAACAATATGAACGTTGGCATACGCCTGCCGCCGAGTTACCTACCCGCGTGCAAAGCCTACGCGCAGAGGGCATGCTGGGCACAAATGTAACCTTGCCGCATAAAGTCGCAATCGCCCCCTTGCTTGATCGCACGGTTGCAATCGCCCAGGAACTGGGGGCGGTCAACACCATCGTGCGCGAAGCAGATGGCAGTTTGACAGGCCATAATACCGATGCGCCTGCCCTCCAAGCCTCGCTCCAAGCCGCTGGAATCGATTTAGCCAGCCAACGGGCAGTGATTTTGGGCGCTGGTGGGGCGGCGCGGGCAGCACTTTGGGCCTTGCGCAACGCTGGTTGTCAACAGATTAGCTTAATCAATCGCACGCTCAGCAGTGCCCAAGCCTTGGTTTTGCCCCATGAACAAGCGCTAGCAGCCAGCGATTCTCACGTTGCAGCCTGTATTGCCAATGCGAGCCTGTTGATCAATGTAACCTCGCTTGGTTGGAAGGATACTGATCCTGCACCGCTTGATTTAGGCCTATTACATGCCAAACTTATGGTGTACGATACTGTCTATCGCCAAACGCCCTTGCTTAGAGCGGCAGCGGCATGTGGCGCGACCCATTGCGATGGGCTTGATATGTTGGTTCGCCAAGCTGGCCTAGCATTTAGCCTCTGGTTTAATCAGCCTGCACCGCTAGTTGTCATGCGTACAGCTGCCCTAGCGGCCCTACAAGGATAATCAGCCTATGTTGTTAGCAATTGTGATTGTGGTTGGGCTTGCGATTGGCTTTGGATTAAACCCTTGGATTACCCAAATTGCCACTGACCCCAAAGCTGCAAACCCTTTGCCAACGCCGCGCCACCCCTTGCTTGGCGGGCCAACATGGGTTGGGTTGTTGGTTGCGGCCATGAGTGGACTGATGGCATGGATTTGTTATCGCGATTATGGGCTTTCGCTGCGTGGCCTTTATTGGTATGCAATCAGCCTCGTTTTTATTGTGATTGGGGCTGTCGATTGGAAAGTGCGCCTGATTGATGTGCTGTTGGTGCTGATTGCAACCATCGCAGCGTTAATTGGCTCGGCCTTTTTAACGATTGGTTTCAAAGCTTCGCTGGTAGGGGCGTTGATAGCGGGGCTGTTGTTTTTGCTCTTTTTTGCTGGCTCGATTGTGCTTTATCCTGATACCGATGCACCATTTGGTTTAGGCGATGTGTATTTGGCCTTTTTGATTGGTGCAACGGTTGGTTGGGGCTATCTTGGCACAGTGCTTATGTATGGCATGGGCTTGGCAGGCATCGCCTCACTTGGGATTTTGGTGGTACGCCAAATCAGAGGCGAAGGCACGCTCTATATCGCCTATGGCACCTATTTATGCCTTGGAGTATTGCTCTATCTGATCAAGTTTGGGCCACTTTAGGCGGCTAATAGCGTGGCTGCAAGCAACCGCACAGCTACCGAGATGTGGTACGATCAGCATGACTTGATTCAACACCAAGGAGGTCATTATGACCCTATTACAGGTGCCAATCACCGAATTTTTGGATCAGCTTGCAACCAAAGAGCCAGTGCCAGGTGGCGGGAGCGTTGCAGCCGTGTCTGGGGCAATGGCCGCAGGCTTGATTTCAATGGTTTGTTCACTGACCCTTGGCAAGAAGAAATATGCCGAGGTCGAGGATGAAATTCGCGGCTTGATGGATCGCTCAGAATCGTTGCGCCGTGAGTTGCAAGAGCTGGCCGAGGCTGATGTTGAGGCATTTCGCCGCTTGAGTGTGGCCTATAAATTGCCGCGTGAAACCAGCGCCGATATTGCGATTCGCCGCGATGCGATTCAAGCAGCAACCAGAATTGCTACCGATGTGCCATTGCGCACCGCCCAAGCTGCGGCTGCAATTTTGCCGTTGTGTAGCCCAGCCGCTCAAAAAGGCAATTCGGCTGCGGTAAGTGATGTTGGCGTGGCCGTGCTCTTAGCCCAAGCTGCGGTGCGTAGCGCCTTGCTCAATGTTGAAATCAACCTGAATTCGCTCGAAGATCAGTTTTATGTGCGCGAAACGCGGGCCGAAGTTGCCAAACTCACCGCCACCCTGCCTGAGGATACCGAGGCGATAATGGCCTTAGTCAATCAACAACTTCAAGCCTAAAAATTGTTTTCCAACGCTGGCGGAGCAAAAGCTCCGCTTTTTTATGTAAAGGATGTTATGACAGCGCTTTTGCTTGATGGTCGCGTGTTAGCGAAAGAATTGAAGGCTCAAATCAGTCAGCAAGCGGCTGAATTCAAAGCTCGCACTGGCTATGTGCCCCAATTGGTCGTGGTTCAAGTGGCTGGTAATGCTGCTTCCGATTGGTATGTGCGTTCAATTCGCCGCTCGTGTGAAGGAGTTGGCTTTGGCTTTGCGCTCCAACTGCTGCCCGAAACCTGCGATCAAGCGACCTTAGAAGCGGCAATTCAGCAAGCCAGCAACGATTCCAGCATCCATGGCATCATTATTCAAATGCCGTTGCCCAACCAGCTCTCTGCTGATGGAGCCGTGGCCGCGCTCAATCCGCAAAAGGATGTTGATGGCTTGCACCCAACCAACGCTGGCCGCTTAGCCCAAGGCCTGGCTGCTTTGGTGCCAAATACGCCTGCTGGCGGCATGGCCTTGCTCGATCGCTATCAAATTAGTTTGGCTGGCAAGCATGCGGTTGTGGTTGGCCGCTCGAATGTGGTGGGCAAACCGCTCGCCCAATTGTTGCTGGTGCGCCATGCCACCGTAACGATTTGCCACTCGCGCACTGCCAATTTGGCCGAAGTTATTAGCCAAGGCGATATTGTGGCGGCAGCGGTTGGCAAGGCTGGCTTGGTAACCGGTGCAATGCTCAAACCAGGCGCGGTAGTGCTCGATTTTGGCATCAACGAGGTGGCCGAAGGTCAAGTGGTTGGCGATGTCGATTGGGAAAGTGCCAGCAAGGTTGCTAGCGCAATTACCCCAGTGCCCGGCGGCACAGGCCCAGTCACCAATATGATGTTGCTGCAAAATACCTTACAAGCAGCCCAATGGTTAGCCGAACAAGCCTAAGCTATAACGAGGCTTGACGTTGCTTGGCTGGCAACAATTAACTCGTGGAGTTGTTGCCAGCGCTCAGCCATCTCGTGGGCTGGCAAGGCGCGTTTGTTCCAATCAGCAAGACAATCTTGGCGATACTTTAATCCAGCATGGGCAAAAACCCACTGCTCATAGCTGGCAATCCAAGTGCAACAATGGCACAGCAGGCTAGTCATACGCAGCCATTCGTTGAAATCGGCAGGCATGCGCACCGGTGGCACTGCACTCAGCGACCAAACATTGCACAGCGGCGCAGCCCGATCGATCAAGCCAATTTGGAGCTTGTCGCGGCGCAAAAACAGGCTTCCTGCATAGCCATCGCCATACCACAAGCCCCAACCCCACAAATCGAGCGTCGCCCCATTGCCAAGTTGAAAGCGATAGTTGCTGCTGCCCCGCTGCTCAGCAGGCATCCGGCTGCGCTCAGCACCATATTCCAGCAGCAAATTGCCTGCACCGCGGCGCACATCGTGGCCCCAACACCAACATTGCTGCTCGAATAATGGTCGTCCTGCGTGCTGCACAGCCTTGGGTAAGCCATAATTTGGCATTATTGTTTGCATATTGATACTGTATATCATTATAAAATAAGCAAAAAAGTGGCCGCGCTTAGCACGACCAATTTATTAATATACAGTATCATTAATGAATTATATTGTCAATCGGCTGGCAACCAGACCGTTGTGCCAACCCAAATGCCTTGGTCGGCCATGGTGGTTTCGTTGCTCAGCTCGACTTTGGCTGGTTTGCTTGGATCAAAGGTATACGTCCCAAGATCGGCCCATTCATTGGCAAAAACATACTGATTGATCACCACATCGCTGCGGCCCTCTGCATGCTCGACCACATAATGCGCCGTTACTGCATCGTCGTGGCCGTTGTAGTAGTAGGGAATGTAGGTTAGCACGCGATAACGGCCAGCGCTTGGCAGGCTGGTTTGCCAGGTAGCCGTGCTTGGCGGTTGGTTCGGCGTGGGTTGCGGGGTCGCCACGCCAGTTAAATCCGAGATTGTGTCGGTCAGCGTGTCGGTATTGATCACCGGAATTTGCGAGGTAATCCAGAGCGTTTCTGCGCCAGCACCAATTGGCGCTGTTTGCCAATTGCCTTCAGTGCGGCTAAAACCTGCGTCGGTTGGCCGCACCGCAATCGTTTGGCCCAAATCGCATGGATTGGGGCGATCGGCCCACAGCCAGCGTGAGGCAGTACCAACCGGATAGCTACTCCATGGGTCGGGTTCGCTGCCACACCAGCCATAGGGGTCAGTATTGCGGCCAAGATATTGGGTTTGGAAGTGTAAGTGTGGGCCAATTGCACAGCCAGTTGAGCCAACGATGCCCAATTGCTCGCCGCTTTTAATTGCTTGGCCAACTTCGACCGAAATTTCGCTGAGATGCCAATAGAGCGTGCGATAGCCATTGCCATGATCGATGACCACGCCTTTGGCAGGCACGCCACAGCCATCATCGGAATTGCTGGCCCAAACAATCGTGCCATCGGCGGCAGCAACCACGGCCTCTGGCGGTCGTGCGCCATAATCCCAGCCATCGTGGCCATCGTAGGAAATTTGGGTTTCACGGCGGCCCCACCAACTAACCAACGATTGGTTGGGCGTTAAAAAGGGATACTCGTGATCAAAAAACGAGGTGATGTAGGTGACATTACGCAGCGGCCAGCGCAAAAATGGCGTGGCTGGCGCAGGCACTTGGCCCAACGTTTGGCGCGGATCTTCAAAAAACTTGCTATAGGTTGAAACAAAACTGCCATCGCTGAGCACTTTAGCCAATTCTTCAGGTGTCATGGTTTGGGCGAGCAAACGCACAACTGCATACGAACTGGGATTTAAGCCAGCGGGAATCGGGCCTTTCACATCTTTATCGCGATATTGCAATTCGGTCACATAGGCAAAATCACGCACCCCACGCCGCAATTCACGGGCAGCCCAGCGAATTTGGCCATGCAAACCGCGCCATTTTTCATCTTCGCCCTGATATTTCATGGCCCAATCGAGTTGATCGGGGTTGGGAGTTGGATTGGTCAACAAGCCTTGTTGAAACTCCAGCAACGCCAACAATAATTTGGGATTCAAACTATACAGATACGATTGGCCAACCACGACCTCAGCCAAGGATAAATTGCGATCGCCAACTGTCAGCAGGGCAGCTTTGAGCGTGCCAGGTTGCGCATCCAAGAGCGTCTGAATATTCTCAACGGTCAGATTTTGCTCTGATGTAAACCGAATATCGTCGATTAATGTTGGCGGCTCGGCGGCACGAGGCAAAATCGAACTTGCTTCGACTGCATTTTGCGGCTCGACGGCTGGGGGCAAGGTTGGTGGCGGTTGTTGTGCTTGGTTGAGGTCGTCCTCGGAGACCGAATCAACAGGCCGAAAAATCAGCTGGCCGGTTTTCGTGGGAGACGGGGCAATCCGCAGCACCAGCGTGGTTAGGCACAAACTGACGATTAATGTGCTGAACAAAGCCCAGAGGCGTTGTTGATCGCTTTGCAGGCGATTGCGTAAATCAAAATAGCGTTTGGGGTTAAAGCGTTGCATAATCCTCACCAAGCATTCGCCTTGTCAGTATAGCAGATGTGGAATGGTTGGGGTGCAGAATGAGCGCAACGTAGGAGAGATTGGCGAGGATCTGAAGGACGAGGTTGTTACCCACGAAGAACACGAGGCTGCACAGGCTATAGGCTATAGGCTATGGGCTTTTGGCTATCGGAAAATTTAGAGGTAGCCCAATAATTCCGATAGCCAAGACTTCCATTGCTGATACCTGACCCCTCACTCCTTCGTGCTCTTCGTGCTCTTCGCGGTTTCAAACAGCGCTTTGGGAATCAAATTTAGCGTTGCAAAATGCTATCGATTTGTTGCATTTGACTGGAGGTTAATGGGCCAAATTGCAGTGCTTTGGCATTTTCGCTCGCTTGGGCTACGGTGCGGAAGCCTGGAATCGGCAAGGTTTGGCTGCTGCGGCCCCACAACCATGCCAATGCGCCTTGGGTTAGCGTGCGGCCTTCGCTGGTAAGCACTTCGCGCAGAGCTTCAAGCTTTTTGAGCCATTCTGGGTTGGGTTTGCCGGCCTGAAAACCTTCGAACCATTCGACTTTGCTGCGCACATCGTCGCTGCTAAAGCTGGTGCTTGGTGTAAATTTACCAGTCAGCAAGCCCATAGCCAACGGTGCACGATTGATGCTGGCCAAATTGTGAGCTTCGCAAAAGGCAATAATCGCATCGCTCTCGCCAGTACTATGGCCATGCAGTAAATTCAATTGCTGCTGCACGGCGATACAATGTGGGCCTTCAGCAAAGAGCTTGACGGCTTCAAGTCGATCGGTGCTCCAGCCATAGCCACGAATCTTGCCCTCGCTGACCAAGCTTTCGAGCGTATCGCGCACTGCGGCAGCATCGTCGATCGGATAGCCCCACAAGTGAAGTTGCAACAAATCCACATAATCGGTATTGAGCCGTTTGAGGCTTGCGTCAAGTTGTTGGCGAATTTCTGCAGGGCTAATCGGCATTTGTTCAAAGGCATCGTTGCTGCCCTCGGCCCAGCTATTGCCAAATTTGGTTGCCAAAACGAGTTGATCGCGGCGGCCTGCGATTGCTTGGGCAATCACTTGCTCGCTGTGGCCACAACCATAGACGTTTGCTGTATCGAGAAAATTGACCCCAAGCTCAAGCGCTGCATGAATTGCCCGAATCGATTCTGCATCGTCGACTTGACCCCAGCCAGCAGGATTGCCATTGTGGTTGAAGGGGCCGCCGATTGCCCAACAGCCCAAACCCAAAGCGCTGACTTCAATGCCACTTTTGCCGATAGTTCGCTTTAACATTGCGGGTGTCTCCTTGCTAAATATTCTCGTTGCCAGCATTCTAAACATTTGCGCGCGCTCTAAGTCAATACCCCAATTTTGGGCCATGCAAAAGCCCCTGTTTTTATATTCAACAGGGGCTGCTTCAGACATTATTTTTGAAAATCTGCTTAATCGTTTGCGGTTAGACTTTCGCGTGAAAAGCCGCCGGGCAACAACTCGCGTGGCGTGGTTGGCTGGGTTTGATCGGCCAAGTTTGCCAATAGTACTGGCATATCGGGGGCAAGCTCAAACATAAATTGGCGGCACATGCCGCAGGGCGCGACTGGCCCAGGCGTATCGGCTACCACAGCGATGGCCACAAATTCGGTTTCGCCAGCGCTCCAAGCGGCAGCAAGCGCCGAGCGTTCAGCACACAAACAGACAGGATAGGCAGCATTTTCGATATTACAGCCATGGAAAATGCGTCCGCTGGCTGTCAGCACTGCCGCGCCAACTTTGAAACGTGAGTATGGAGTATAAGCTCGTTCGCGGGCGCTCTTGGCGTTCTCCAAGAGCATTTGGTAGTCAACCATCATCGGTATTACTCCCAACCTCGGCTAACTCTGGTTCGGCAGTGGCTAAGCTTAAGTGCAGGCGTTGGGGTCGCAAGCCTTGAATCGTCACAACTTCAATCGTTGTGTCATCGACATGCACCACATCGCCGACCTTGGGCATCGAGCCAAGCAGGGCCAAAACGAAGCCACCGAGGCTATCTACATCGTCATTGATTAGGGTTAAGCCTGTAGCATCGTTGACTTCATCAATCGAGACCCGACTATCGAACAGCCATTCATTCGGGCTAAGCTGTTGAATTGGCGCTTCTTCGCGATCGAACTCATCCTGAATTTCGCCAACAATCTCTTCCAGCAAATCCTCAATTGTAACCAAGCCCGCTGTGCTGCCATATTCATCGACAATAATGGCCATATGCACTTTGCGGCTTTGCAAAGCCCGCATCAAATCGTCGACCTTCAGTGATTCGGGCACAAAATAGGGCTGGCGTACCAATGAGCGCAAAGGAACATCACGGTGTCCATCGCGCAACAGCGGAAACAGATCTTTAGCGTACAACACTCCGAGCACTTGGTCAATTGAATCATCGTAGATGGGCAAGCGCGAATGGCCAGCGCTAATAAACAAATTGAGCGCTTCTTCCATGCTGGCGCTGGCTGCCAAACCTACAATATCGATCCGTGGCACCATCACTTCGCGCACCGAGGTATCGCTAAATTCAAAAATGCCCGCAATCATATCGCGTTCTTCAGCTTCGATCACGCCTTCTTCTTCGCCGACGTTGACCATTAATTTAAGTTCTTCTTCGGTGACGAGGTTGGCGTTTTGGCCAGTGACGAGGCCAATGGGGCGGGCAATTTGGCGCAGCAACCATTGCATAGGTGCGACGAGCCAGAGCAAAATTCGCAATGGACGCACCGTCCAAAGCACCATGCTATCGGGGTAGGCAGTGGCAAGAGTTTTGGGCAAGGTTGTACCAATCGTGAGCCACACCAACAGAAAGCCCAAGAGAAACGAGGCTTGCTGCCAGCCAGTGCGATTGGCGACAAAGGTCAAGAGCAACGCGGTTGCGCCGATTGTGCCAACCGTGCTCAGCAAGAGCGTGCCTATGCGCAGATGATAGGGGTCTTCCAACAGGCGCATGGCCACGTTGGCCCGGCGTTCGCCGTTTTCCAACAGCGTATTCATTCGATGGCGTGAGATAGTAGAGAGCGCTGCTTCGGCTGCTGAGGCGACACTCACAATAATGAGACACATCGCCAGCCCAAGCAGCTCCAAACTAGATGCAGGGTCCATGGGTTCTATCGGCTTCAATCGGGCCTTGCGGCGCTACTATTGCAGGCTGGTGATCGACGCAGCAGCAATAATCCAAATTGTCGCCTTCGTCCTCCTCGAACTAGAGTAGATTTATATTTCGGTACTATGCAGTATGCGGCATATCGCAGGTGATTGCAAGAGGCCAAGCGTTAACGTTTTCAGGCTTTTAATCACGAAGGCCAGAAACCGCGAAGACCGCGAAGATCACGAAGGCTATAGGCGTTTCGTTTGGCTATCGGCTTTTAGGATTCAAATTTCATCCCTCATACTTCATACTTCATCCTTTCCGTTTGCCACAGATTGGCACAGATTTTTAGGATTATGCTTCTTTCAGCCCAAAGCCCATAGCCCGACCCCTGGCC
>NZ_PUBZ01000079.1 GCF_003205875.1 Herpetosiphon llansteffanensis | reverse complement strand
GCTGGGGATCAGGCTATGGGCATTGGGCTGGCACGAACCTAATCCCACAAATCTGTGCCAATCTGTGGCTAAAAACGTTCTTCGCGCTCTTCGTGGCCTTCGCGGTTTCCGTCCTTCGTGCGCTTCGTGTCCTTCGTGGATCAGCTTTAACGCAGGGGCGCAGAGAACGTATGGCTATCGGCTTTGGGCTTTGGGCTAACCAGAACCTAACCCTACACATCTGTGTGAATCTGTGGCAAAAAAACGTAGCTCGCGGATCAATGCTGCCCCAATCCCCAACAACCGATCCCCAATTCCCTATGTTCTATGCTCTGTGCTCTATGCTCTTACTTCATGCGCCAAATGCTTGCGCCGATGCCAGTTTGCGGCAGTTGCAACACGCCAGCCTCAATGGCAATTTCGCTTGCCTCGTCAACCTGCGCAAAAACAGTTCCATCGGCGAGGCCGGTTGCCAACATGGGAATTGATGGAATGTTGGTGGCAGCCCGCTGCGCAACAATCAGCAAACATTCATCAGCGCTGCGCCGCACGAACGCCACGCTATCGCCCTCTGCCAGCAATAATTGAAACCCGCCAATACTCAGCGCACTCGAATTGCGCCGCAAGCCAATCAAGCGCCGATAAAATCCGAGTAATTCGTGATCCCAAACTTGAGCATCCCACGGCATACAGCCACGGCAATAGGGATCGCCACCACCTTGCAGCCCAATTTCATCGCCATAATAAATGCATGGCACGCCGGGGAAGGTCATTTGCAAGGTAACTGCCACCTGATGCAAAGCCAAATTGCCGCCAACAATCGTCAGCAAGCGCGGCGTATCGTGCGAATCGAGCAGATTAAATTGTTGTAAGGCGATTTGCCATGGAATAACCGCCAAAAACGCGAGCCATTGCTCACCCAAGGCTTCGCTTGGCAATAAGGCTCGATCTTCCCACGCCAAATTCCAGACCGAGGCCATATCGAAGCCAACCAGCCATTGCAAGGTTGGAAAGGTAAAACCACGATAATTCATGCTGGCATCAAGTTCGTCGCCCTGCAAATGGTTGCTACCATCGTAGAAATGTTCGCCCAGCAAATAGGCTTCAGGGGCTTCGGCTTTGACCGCACGGCGCAAAGCGCGACCAATTTTATGCCCCAATTGGCTTGGGCCTTGGCGCGCCAACATATTTGCCACATCGATGCGCCAGCCATCAATCGCATACGGTTGGCGCAACCAATGGCGTACAATCGATTGCTCATCGCCATAAATTGCTTGGCGCAAGCCTTGGCTGGCATAATTGAGTTTGGGCAACGAACGATGGCCAAGCCACGATTCATACTCGTTGGGATGCTCGATCCACGAAAAATAATCGGCTGTTGGCATGTTGGCATCTGCTTGGGCCGCCGTAAACCAATGATGGGTATAGCCACAGTGATTGAGTACAATATCGAGCATTAATTTCATCTGGTAGCGCTGGCTGGCTTGGCGCAATTCAACCAAAGCTGCTTCGCCACCAAAATGAGCATCGATCTGCAAATAATCAGCAGTATCGTATTTGTGGTTCGATGGCGCAGTGAAAATCGGCGTAAGATACAGCGCATTGATTCCCAGCTGATCAAGATAATCAAGCTTTTGGCTAATGCCTTGTAAATCGCCGCCAAAAAACTCTACGCCACCAGTTGCTTTTTGCGGCGTTTCGCCCCATTGACGGGCGATGGCTGGCACGCCATACACGTTGTATTCGCCAGCAACCACATTATTGCTTGGCTCGCCATCACAAAAACGATCAGGAAAAATTTGGTAGAACACTGCCGAATGCACCCAGGTCGGGGCGTGATAGTCGGCCAAGAGCTTAAAATCGGTTGCATCAGTTGGCGTTGAGCGTTGTATGCCTGCCGCCGAAAGCCACCAACCGCCATGCTCGGTCATCAGCCAAAAACGATAGCCAGTACGCGGCATCGAGAGCGTAATGCTGCCCTGCCACCATTGCTCGGTTGCCGTGCGCTCGGCCCGTTGCATCAGCACAAAGGTTTGCTCGCCATCAGGGCAAAGCCGAATAAAGGCTTGGCTGATTGGCGCATCGAGCGAAGTACGCAGCCGTACAGTCACCTGCTGGCCAAGTTGATAGGGCTGGCTTGGTTGAAGATAAAGCGCCGAACCATCGTGGTACACAGCGCGCGTCCAAATTGGATAGTGCATCGGTGTTTCTCGTTACTAATGGGGATCGGTTGTTGGGGGATGGGGATCGGTTTTGCTTGATGCTCTCAATCGTATGCCAACTGTTTCAGCCCGATCCCCAACGACTAATCCCCGACCCCAACTGAAAATGATGATGGGCTTTTGGCTATAGCGATCTTAACTTTCCAACCGATCCTTGCTAGCCCAACACCAAGTTCCTTATGTTCTATGCTCTATGTTCTATGCTCTCATAATTCCCGATACCCAACAACCAACCCCCGACCCCCAGCTCTTACCACTCAGCGTCGCCGTAGAAATCGCCATGATCGCGGGCGAGGAAGGCTTCGATTTTGGGGCGAATTGAGCCTAAGCTAAATTCTGGGCCATGGCCAGCATAACAGATCAGCTGATCATCCCAGCTTAGGATGATAGTGCGCAGGGTTTGCAAGGTGGTTTGGAAATCGGCAGTCGACCATGTACGGCCAGGCCCGCCAGCGAAAATCGTATCGCCAACAATCGCAATTGGGCTATCAGCGACCAAAAAACTAACCATATCGCCAGTATGCCCAGGCGTGTAGACAGCCTTGATCGTGTGCTGGCCAACCGTCAAAAGCTGGCCATCGCTGATGCCAGCATCAAGCGGCACTGGCCGAGTTTGCGGGCCTGGATGGCCAAGCACTGGCACATTGAGGCGTTTGCGCATGCTAGCAACTTCGCCAATATGGTCGTTGTGGGTATGGGTTAGCCAAATTGCAATCGGCGTGGTGTTATTGAGCATTGCCTGTAAACGCGCAGGGTCAGCCCCGGGATCGATCAGCACACTTTCGTTGGTGTGGGGGCAAACTAAGGCATAGCTGTTCATTGGCCATGGCCCAACGGCGCGGTGTCGTAATTCCATCACAAATTTCCTCCTTGCTTCATTATAGATTTAAATTGCCCAAATGTTGGCGTTAGCGCTAAAAGCACAGCTATTTGAATAGTGCAGTATCATAAGCTGTCGAATTAATTGATTCTTAAGGAGTGTTCGATGCTGTTGTTATTTGGGCGATTTTTGTTACTTCTGAGCCTTGTGGCTGGCTTATGGCCGAGCAATTCTCAAGCCAGCAGCCCGCTCGTTGAGTGTAATTCGGCGGCGGTTAGTGCAGCAATTAGCGCTGGCGGCACCATCAATATCAATTGTAGCAGCCCAACCGTGCTTACATTTAGCAACGAACTTGTGCTTAACCAACATACCGAAATCAATGGCAATAACAACGCAATTTTTGATGGCCAGAATACGCGGCGCTTGCTGCGCAGTGCCAATCACCTCAACATTACCCTGCGCAACTTAACGATTCGCAATGGCCACACGAGCGATCAAGGCGCGGGCCTCAAAATTGGCTTTTGGAACACGCTTACGATCAGCAACCTGCGCTTTGAAAATAATCAAGCGACGAAAGATAGTGCGGCCTGCGATGGTGGCGGGGCAATCTTCATTGGTGGCGGCAGTCGGGCAACAATTGATCAGAGCGTGTTTATCAACAATCGGGCTAATAATGGCGGCGCAATTAATAGTTTGCGCACAAATTTGGTTGTTAGTAATAGCAATTTTGAGCAAAATAGCGCCATGCATACCACGGCAATTAATCAGCATGGCGATTGTGGCGGCGGTGGCGCAATCTACATCGATGGAACACGAGCGCCCGCCGATGGCGGCCCCGATGGCATTATGTTGCACAACAATAGCTATACGGGCAATACGAGTAATAATCATGGCGGCGCGATTTTTATTGGCTTGTATAGCAACGAAACCGCCACAATTGAGCGTTCGAGTTTCACCAATAATAGCGTAACCTATGCCACCTCAGCCGATTGGTCAGGCACTGGCGGCGCAATTTGGTATGGCTTTGCCGCAGCTGGCGTAAGCAACGAACGCCTCATTATCAACAATTCGACGCTCGAAGGCAACAAAGCCATTGGGCAAGGCGGCGGGTTGTGGGTCGATGCCCCTGCAACGATTCGCAATACAACCTTTTATGCCAATGATGCAACCGATCCGCGCAGTTATCCCGATGGCCAAGAATGGCGCAAGGGCAATGGCGGAGCCTTAGCAGTAAACAATAATGCAGCGGTGGATATTACTAACGCAACGTTTGCCCAGAACCATGCTGGTTTCAACGGCGGCGCAATCGTAGGCCAAACGATCACCATTCGCAATACGCTCTTTGCGCACAACTCAACCGATTGGGCCATCAAGATTATGCAACATTGCACCAACGCATTGATTGATGGCGGCAATAATATGCAATATCCGCCCAAGAATTCTAATCCTAATTTCTGGAACGAAACTAACTGTACGAGCGGCATCCGCACACCTGAGTTAAGCCTTGTAGGCCTTGCAAATAACGGTGGTGCGACCAAAACGGCAGCCTTGCCTGCTGGCAGTCCAGCGATCAATGCAGGCAATCCAGCAACCTGTATTGGGCTTGATCAGCGTGGGTATACGCGTTCTGGAACGTGTGATATTGGCGCATTTGAATATAATGGCGCTCCATTTAGCCCAAGCCACAGGGTGTATCTGCCGCTGGCTCGCAAACCCAACTAAAACTAAAAACCCGCTTGGCTTTTATCGAGCCAAGCGGGTTAATTCGATGCAGCCTTAGCCAAGCAAGGCGCGGTCGATGCCCATAGCCACAAACAAGAGCGCCAGATAGAGCAACGAATAGCGATAAAGCTTCCAAGCGGCGGCATGCGAGTGATCACGCATCATATTGGCGGCGTAATACAAGAAAATTGCGCCCAGCACCATGGCCAAGCCAAGGTACAACAAGCCAACCACCTGCAAGGAAACCAACATAAACGAAAGCGCAATCATAATGAACGAATAGAGCACAATTTGGCGACGGGTTTCGGCCTCGCCCTTGACGACTGGCAACATTGGCACGCCAGCTTTGGCATAATCTTCGCGCCGAATAATTGCCAAGGCCCAGAAGTGCGGTGGGGTCCAGTAGAAGACGATTGCAAACAGAAACACTGCGGGCAGCCACTTAATTGGGCTATCCACAAACAAGTTAATATCGGTGCCAGCAGCCCAACCAACCATTGGTGGAATTGCGCCAGCAGCGCCGCCAATCACAATATTTTGCACCGTCGTGCGCTTCAGCCACATGGTGTAAATCACCACATAGTAGAAAATGCCGCTCACTGCCAAAATCGCAGTTAACAAATTAACCGGCAAGAGCACCAAGAACGATAACACGCTGAGCGTCAGGCCAAATCCCAACACTTCCCATTGGGTCAAGCGATTATTCGGCAAGGGGCGTTTTTTGGTGCGGCTCATTACTGCATCAATATCGCGATCGTAGAACATATTGATGGCGTTGGCCCCGCCTGCGGCCAAGGTGCCACCAAGCAAGGTCAAAACCACAATATAAAATTTAGGCCACTCGCCGCCATTCGCCAAATACATGGGAATGAGGGTGGTCAGCAAGAGCAGCGAAATAATCCGAAACTTCATCAATACCCGAAAATCGGCCAATTTGCTGTTGGTTTGATTTTTGGGCGTGCTGATTTCGCTGTGATAGGCCAAATACGTAATTAAGCCAGTGACGATTGTGGTTGCCACGGCACAAGCCAAATTGGCCCAACCAACCCAATCGGCGTAGGTCGTATTGACCAAGGCAATCACGGCAATGCCCAAGGGCTGAGCCAGCCAAGTGAGCCATTGAATTGGCCGATGTTCAGCTCGCACTGAGCCGACCACCGAGATCAAACCCAACAAGCCACAGACCAACAACCAACCAAATAAGACCGGAGCCAGCGTATGCTGTGGACTCAAAACCCACCATAGGCTATTGACGGTTGTTAAAGCACTAAAAACCGCCGTCAAGGCTGCGGTCGGACGAAACGAATCGCGAGGCTTTGCAGGCAAGCGTTCACTGATTGCTGCACTGACCTCATTTTTTTGTTCAGGGGTGGCAAGAGCCGGCATAGGCCTCGGTTCCTTTGTACGCGCTAACAAACAGACCGTTCCGATTGAACAGCTGCTCGCTATGATACCATCGATTATGTTCTCTCAAAGATATAGCATAGCCAATTCGGAGTGTCAAACGATCAGGAGATTTTAGGGGTCAGGGATTGGGGATCAGGCTATGGGCTATGGGCTATGGGCATTAGGCTATAGGCTATCGAAACATTAATTCGTGGAATTCGTGGAATTCGTGGCAAAAAAATGGCTCTTGGCGATGGGCTATGTGTACTGGCTCATTGGGTTAACAACCACGCGCATGCCCTCACCCCAACCCCTCTCCCACTGGACGCAGGCGAGGGGAGCCGATCGTTTTCATCAAGGAATTGGCGGAGAACCACGCGGTGAAAGCCCCTCTCCCGTGTGTGGGAGAGGGGTTGGGGTGAGGGGATTAGACCGTGGTTAACGTGATGAACCAGTACAGCTATGGGCTATAGGGAATGAAAACAATAATCTGGGCTAATCTGTGACAATCTGTGACAATCTGTGGCTAAGAAAAGGCTTTTGGCTCTAAAATCTCAGATCATTGGAATACCCAACAAACTTCTGCTAGCCAAAAGCCCATAGCCCATCTTCGCGTTCTTCGTGTTCTTCGCGGTTTCGGTTAGGAATTCATGATCATTACCAAACAATTTTCCGCTAACCAAAAGCCTATAGCCTAGTGACTCATCTTCGCGGTTCCGGTTATTCTAGCCCTCAATCCCCGATCCCCGACCTCTCTAATCTATGTTCTTTGCTCGATGCTTGGACCATAAACAGTTCTTGCTTGGCGCTGCTCCACTCGTGCATCGCGCCAACGATACCAACAATAGCCAGCAAACAAAAAGAAGATTGGCCACAATTGCACCCGATGGCGGTAGGCTGTGCCAAAATTGCCATATTGCGGCGCGGCGGCAGCACTGCCAGCCAACAAATAGAGCCACAGCAACATCGTTTCGCGCCAACGGCTACGCCACGCCAACAGCATTCCAAGCATCGCCAAAATCCACAGCGGATACCACAGCAGCGCCGCTTCAGGAATTGTTAGCAACTGGGCAGTGCTTTTGGTCGCTTCCCACGGCCACGGACGCAGCCAAAAATTAATCAAGGCAATTGGCAAATAGCGGGCAAAGCCTAGCGGCGTAGTCGTATCAATCGTATTTTCAATTGTGCCAGTGCCTGTCGAGTTGGCCTCGCGCTTTTCGGCAATTGCACTGAGCGAAAGCCGCTCTTGCAGATAGTTGCTGCCCAAAAAGCCATAGCCACTGCCCGAAAGCACCAAGCCCAAAGCCACAATCGTCACGGCGCTGAGGCTCAAGCGGGTTAGCCAATGGCGGGTTTGCTGAAAACCAATTGTCAAGGCGATCATTAAACCAATGCCAATCGAGGTTTCGCGGCGCACGCTCATCAAAGCCCCAATCAGCACCACCAATAACGGAATTTGCCAGAGCGATGAGCGCAAACCTTGGCTAGCGACATACAAAATCCAGACCGAAAGCAGCACCACCGCGCTATCTTTGAGGTTTTGCGAAGTCCAGAGCACCAGCGAGGGCATAAGGAGCATCCAAATTGCGGCAAAACGCCCAACCCGCTGGTCGAAAAAGTGGTTGCCTAATTTGGCCGTGTAGACCGCCGCCATGCCTGCAAATAAGCCATTAGCCAATTTCACCAGCAAGGTATTTGGCTCGAACAGCCAAAAAAGCACTGCCGAAAAATAAACATAGCCTGGCGCGCCAACTGGAGTGGCCACCACCGCTTCGTAGCTGGCAAAATAATTAAGTCGCCATGCTTGGGCAATTGCCATAGCGTGCGGGCCATACGCCGCGCCATCACTCAGCGATTCAAAACTCGGCCAGAGAAACTCTAGCGCAAAACTGGCTCCCCAACGCAAGCCCATCGCTGCAAAACACAACACAAGCATGCTGCGCAACTCGTCTGGCTTACTAATCAGCCAAACCCAGCCATAAGCCAGTGCGGTTAGGCCAAGGCAAAATGCCATCCCAGCCAAATAACGTAGCGGCATTAAACCCGCCACCCCGCCTACGCCAAAGCAAAGGCAGGCAACCAACAAAGAGCTAAGCCAACGATGATCTTTAATCCACATAATTGTGTGCATCTGGCCTCATTTGGTGATGAGTTTGCAGCCATAGTTCTAAACTGAGAAATGTCCAGAGTTGATGTCCTGCGTTGATTGTACCAGCCCAATGGGCTTTACACAGCTGTTCAAGCTTGGGCTTGGCCAGCCATTGCTGAAGTTTACTCGTATCAGCCAGCAAATAATCGTGCAGCATAGGCTTGAGTTGTTGGCGAAACCAAGCATCAAGCGGCACGCCAAAGCCATGTTTGGGCCGCTCAAGAATTATTTTGGGCAAGCGCTCAGCGTAGGCTTGGCGCAACAGCCATTTGCCGCGCCCGCCGCGCCAAAGCAGATGAGCTGGCAATTGCAAAGCCCATTCAACCAAGTGCTGATCTAAAAATGGCGAGCGTACTTCCAAGCCATAGGCCATGCTCATGCGATCGGCCTTCACCAATAGATCATCGGGCAAATAGCTACCAAGGTTATAACACAACAACTGCGCCAATGGATCGCTAATGCCAGCTGTGGCTTGGCGATAACGTTCGGCGGCGCTTGGTTGAAGTTCGGCTACCCCCCAAGCAGCCAATTCTTCTGGCGTAAAGGCCATCAGCCAGCGCGGAAAGCCTTGGGCCAATGGCAATTTTATTTTTGCCAACACCCGTTTGATGCGGGCCAAACGCTGGTTGGCTTTCGTTTCGGGCAGCGCAGCGATTGTTTGTTCAAGCAGGCGGCGTAGCGGCTGGGGCAATTGGTGGTAGCGCTGCGTCCAGAGGCCAGCGCCAAAACGCTCGTAACCTGCAAACACCTCGTCACCTCCATCGCCCGATAAGGCCACCGTGCAATGTTCGCGGGTCATTTGGCTCAGCAAGGCCATAGGCAAGGCCGACGAATCAAGAAATGGCTCATCGTAATGCTTCAGCAAATGCGGCAATTCAGCAATTGCATCAGGCTCGACCATAAAGCAATGATGCTTGGTCCCAAGCTGTTTGGCAACCAACTCAGCATAGGCGCTTTCGTCGTACCAACCGCCGCCAGCAAAGCCAATGCTGAAGGTTTGCAATTGCTGGCCGAGCAATGCTTGCGCTTCGGCCACAACGATACTCGAATCTAAGCCGCCACTCAGAAACGCGCCCAATGGCACATCGCTGATGAGGCGTTTTTCAACGGCGGCCCTAACCAACTGGCGCGTTTGTGCAATCGCAGCTTTCGCTGAAATCCTGAGCCGTGGTTGTTGGGCAAATTGGCGCGCCTGCCACCAAGGCCATTCGCGAATGCTGCCAGCTTGCCAAACTAAGGCATGGCCAGGCGCAAGTTGCTGAATCTGAGCATACCATGTCGCCGGATTCGGCACATAGCCATAGGTTAAATAGGCCGAGAGCGCTTGTGGATTCAGGCTGCGCTCAAGCTCAGGATACGCCAACAGTGCTTTGATTTCCGAGCCAAACACCAAGCCATTGCTGGTTTGGCTGTAGTAGAGCGGTTTTTTGCCCAAGCGATCGCGGGCCAGCCACAAACGCTGACTTGGCGCATGCCAAGCTGCAAAGGCAAACATGCCTTCAAGTCGTGGCAAGGCCTGTTCACCCCATTCGATCAAGGCCGCAAGCAAGACTTCAGTATCGCTGTTGGTGCGAAATTGCTGCCCAAGCGCGTGCAGTTGCTGGCGCAAAGCCCGAAAATTATAAATTTCGCCATTGAACACCAATTGCCAAGCGCCATCAGGGCTGCTCAATGGCTGATCGCCAGTCGCCAAATCGATAATTGCTAAGCGCCGATGACCAAGTTGGCAGGTCGTTGTTTGCCAGCTGCCAGCGCCATCCGGCCCGCGATGAACTAATTGTTGATTCATTGCCTGAACCGTGTTTGGCTCGATTAAGCTTGTGCTGACGATGCCGCAGATTCCACACATAAACATTCCTTGAGTGTTGCCACAATGTTGGTTTGATAGCGTTGCACGCTGTATTCGGCCTCGATTTTTTGGCGTGCTGCCTGACCCATTCGCTGGCGCAATTGAGTATTTTCGAGCAAACGGGCCAAATATTCAGCCCATTCCGCAGCGTTGTTGGCCAAAAATCCGGTCTGACCATGCTCGATAATGTGTTGATTGACCCCAACCGCGCTGCACACGCTGGGAATTGCTGCTGCGCCATATTGAATTGCTTTGAGGCCACATTTGCCTTCAGCCCATAAATCTGCTTCAATTGGGTACAAACCAAGGTCAATTTGCTGAAAATCGTGCCATTCGCGCGCTTGCTGCCAATCGAGGTTCAGGCATTCAACGCCTGCAATTTCGAACGGTTGCGCCGCCCCAACCACCAGCAAACGAAAGCGATAGCGCTCTGCAAGCTGGCTCAATACTGGTCGCAGCTGCTCCAAATAACGAGCGGTCGAGTGGCTACCAATCCAGCCAAGCGTACAAATTTGGGAATTTGGCGCAGGTCGTGGCTGAGACTGTTGGCAATCAACCACGGTGGGTATGATATGCACATGCTGATTGAAACGGCGGGCATAATCGGCCAAATAGCTATTGCCAGCCCAAACCATGCGGCTCAAACGCAGTAATTGATCGGTTTTGTTGGTTGGGCGCGCCAAACGGCTCAGCCAGCCATTGATGCTGCGTTTGGGGTCGGTTGGCAGAAAAATTGCATCATCAAAATCGAAAATAACCGGCACGCGCCGACTAAACCAACGTTCAATTATTGGAGCGCCAATTAATGCCGCCTCGCGTTGCACAATCACTGCTGCTGGCTGGCGTGGCAATTTGGCCAGCCATTGAACCAACGAGCCAAGCATAGCCGCAATTTTCTGGGGGTAACGTTTGGGTTGATAGAGCAAGCGTTGCAGCCGTGGCGTGGCGAATGGCAGATAGCGCAATTGAATGCCTGCGGCGGCGAGCGCTGGTGCATAGGGCATAATTCGATAGCGCACACTGGCAGTCAGCATTGGTTGATAGGCTGTCAGGCAGAGCACAGTGTGCGCTTGGTTCATCGTTCTAACTCACGATAACAGGCGGCATAACGTTCGATTGCGCGCGCCAAATCAAACTCACTGGCGGCCACATCGCGGCAGCGTTGGGCAAGATCAGGCTGTTGGCGCAGGGCTTGGTAGCTTTGCCACGCCGCTTGATAAGCTGCGCGATTAAAATCAGCAATCTCAATCGCCACGCCTTGGTCAAATAATTGCTCGCTATCGCCAATCCCAGCATTGCTAAAAATCGGCAAGCCACAAGCCAAATATTCGCCAAATTTGGTTGGCGACGAGGCAATTTTGGCATAGCTCGGCGTAATTAACGAGATGGCAACATCGGCGATGCTCAGCCATTGCGCCACATCGTTGCTCGCCACACTGCGGATTGTATAAGATTCTGCGGGCACATTCAAATCGTGTAAGGCTGTAATCAACGGTTGCGGATCTTGGTTGGAAAGTACCAGCCAGCGCAAATCTGGCTCGCTTTGCAGCCATGTGGCAAAACATTCGGCCAGATCAGCGCTACGATAGCCGCCACCAAGCGAGCCACTATAAACCACAATCTGCTTTGTTTGCCAGCCCAATTCCTGGCGAATCCGCGTGCGCGCTTGTTCGTCGCGTTGCCAGCGTTGCAAATTGGCGGAGCATGGAATAACTGTAGTTTTCTCGGCAATCTGTGAATTCTGGCTATGCTCGACCAAATAGCGCAAACTTTGCTTGGTCAAGGTCACCAGCTGTTCAGATTGGTTGAGGCCAGTTTGTTCGAGCTTTTTGAGCAAGCGATAGAGCAAACCAGTGCGTGGCATGCCCAAATCGGCCCGTTCATCGGCCCAAAAGCCACGCAAATCGAAGAGCAAGGGCAGCTTAAACCAGCGTTTGAGCAACAACCCTAGCGTCAGCGGCACGGTCGAGCGAATGTGCAAGGCTTGAATTTGGTGGCGTTGCACAGCGACGGTTGCCTTCCACAGCCCAAGGATTAAATCATACAAGGTTGCGGGCAAGGTTGGCCGTTGATGATAGCGCAATGGCAGCCACACAAAATTATGGCGTTGCAAACGCTCAATCAAAGCTTGGCGGCGTGCAACGTCGGCCCAACGCGCAGCTTTTTCAAACGAGAGGATCACAAATTGATGGCCGTGTTGCGCAGCCAAGCCCTCTAAATAAGGCAAAATCTGCGTTTGGCCCAGTGGGTCGAGCAAGCCATCGTAGGTTATGTAGAGTGTTTTGAGCATAGAATTTGGTTGTTGGGGATTGGTTGTTGGGGATCGGGAATTATGAGAGCATAGAACATAGAACATAGCTGTATTGGTACATCAGATTAACCCCGTTTTGATCCCCTCACCCCAACCCCTCTCCCGTGGCGCGGGCGAGGGGCTTTAAATTCATTGTTCTGCCGCAATTCCTTGGTGAAAAATGCATGCTCCCCCTCGCCCGCGTTCAGTGGGAGAGGGGGTTGGGGGGTGAGGGCATGCTCCTTGTTGTCAATCCAATATACCAATACACATAGAAGAACATAGAGCATGTTTTGCCACAGATTGGCACAGATTAGCTCAGATTATTATTTCCATAATTCATAACCCATAGCCAAAAGCCACGAATTGCCCGAATTTCCCAAATAATGTTCCGATAGCCCATAGCCCATAGCCCATAGCCTATTTCCCGATCCCCGATCCCCAGTTAAAAAACAACGAGCCGTGCCAAAACGACACAGCCCGTGGTCCAAAATCGTCAAGCGATCTTATGCGCCGACTTCTTCTTCGCTGGTTGCCTCGGTAGCAGCAACTTCGGCAACTTCAGCTACAGGAGCTGCGGCTGCTTCAGCGGCTTCACCTTCGCCATCGACGCGGCGCAAGCTCAAGCCAAGGCGTTGGCGTTGGCGATCAAGGCTGATCACCTTCACTTGCACTTGTTGGCCTTGTTGCAATGAGTCTGGCGATTGGCCGTTTTCGGTCAATTCTGAAGCGTGGATCAAACCTTCAACGCCTTCTTCAACGCGCACAAACACGCCGAAAGGAGCGATGTTGGTTACTTCACCAACGATCAATTGGCCGAGATCGTAGCGTTGATCGATGGTTGCCCATGGATCTGGCTGCAAACGGCGCAAGCTCAAGCCAATGCGTTCGCGATCGCGATCGACTTCCAAGACATAGACTTGGACTTCTTGGCCTGGTTGCAAGACTTCGCGTGGGTGGTTGACGCGTTGCCATGAAAGCTCTGAAATGTGAGCCAAACCATCAGCGCCGCCCAAATCGATGAAAGCACCGAATGGGGTGAGTTGGTTGACCCGACCAGTGACGACTGCGCCTGGCTCGAGGGTTTCGAGCAAGCGTTCCTTTTGCGATTGTCGCCAGCGTTGCATAGCGGCACGCTCTGAAAGTACCAAGCGATTGCGATCGCGATCAACTTCGATAACTTTCAAAGGAATATTTTGGCCAACCATCTTGGTCATAGCGCTTTGTTGGCCTTCGGTACCAGTGCGGCTGTGCAAGTTGACAACTTGTGAGGCTGGTACGAAACCGCGCACACGACCAACTTGAACCAACAAACCGCCCTTGTTGAAACCAACAACGCCAGCTTCGATGATCTGACCATTTTCGAGCATCGTTTGAGCTTCTTGCCAATCGCGCTCGACCTGCACCATGTTGAGTGAAAGAACCAGTTCGCCTTCTTTTGATTCTGGTTCCATCACGTACACTTGCAGTGTGTCACCGTTCTTGATGCCACTAACCATTTCTGGTGGCAAGCGCCGCAGATCTTGGTTAGGGATAACGCCCTCGTGCTTTGCGCCAATGTCAACCAAGATTTGGCTGTCTTCGACGCGCATAACGATACCTTCACGCAGTTGACCGCGTTCTGGGCGTTGATAATCGTACTCAGCAAGCAGTGTCGTCCAATCTTGAACGGCATCCATGCTTTCGGTGTCCACTGTCATCGGGTCTCCAATTAGTTTTGATGGGTCTGCGAGCAAGCTCACAGGGTTAGGCCAATGCGACCAAGTTAAGTTTCGGAGAGCTTCATTCGGGGGGCGTTGCGTAGAAATGAGGATTTACGTGCTGCCACACCAAAGTTGCATCTATAGTCAACGCCAAACAGCGAGGTCGCCCGCTGACTGTTCAGCTGAAAAAATGGCGTTAAAAAAGCGCATCACGTGATCGTGCTTTGCGCGAAATGCATCTTTGTTTGACGGTGATTTTGGGGAAACACGAAACGCTGTGTTCTCCTTCGCTGGTTATCAGCACAACCACGACTCACAGAGACGTAAGGCTACGATCAACGAAATTTAATGGTTTTTACGCGCTTGCAATTATACGTAGGTTAGCAGCGAATGTCAAATCTTAATTCATCCTTCGGGCTAGCCATTTAATCCTAATTCGAGCTAGTTCTAGCCCAAAAGGGTACGTCCAGCAAACTGTGCTGGACGTAGAAGGGCTAAAGCGCTGGTTCGGCGCTCGCGACAGCAATCGGCTCAGCTTCTAAAACAGCGCTTTCACGCGCTTGTTGAATTTCTTCGGTCCATTGGGCAGCATACAGCTCGGTATAGCCGCAAGCGCTACACACCTGGGCCGAAAGCGGGCGATGGCCGCTCGCCAAGGTGCCAAGCACCATAATTTCAACCCCATCTGAGGTCACCAAAGCCGAGGTGGTCATTGCATTTGTGCATTTTGGGCAGTGCATAAAGCCTCCTTGGTTATCCTAAGTTTGGGTATAGCAGAAGCAATGCCGTGAATTCAATCATTAATTATTAAAAATTCGCAGCTTATGTTAATCAAAATTCATAAGTTTGGGCCTTATTTATGCTACACTCCATAGTATATCCACAACTCCAGCTAGCAGAGACAGTGTTGTTTCCCATTGTTCCCCATCATCTCACCATAGGAGGTAAGGAGTGTTGTATCGACGCTTAGGGATGTTGTTCTGTGTGTTGTTAATTGGTTTATTGATTCAGCCAGTTCAGGCTCAATCAACTGTGCCCTATCAAGCAGGGTTCCCCGATTCCGAGCCATATGGCAGTTTCTTCGCCTCACCCAGCGTTGTCGATTTGAATAATGATGGCAATTTAGAGGTCTTGACCGCCGATAGCACCGGTTGTATTTGGGGCTGGGATCATTTGGGCAAGGAGCTAGCAGGCTTTCCATGGAAAACTGGCACGGTCTGCGATAACGATCCGCGCATCAATAGCTCACTGGCAATTGGCGATATTGATAACGATGGCAAGCTCGAAGTGGTAGCCGGAACCAGAGGCAGCGCCGCAACCGCTGGCAAACGCGGCAAAGTATTTGTCTTTGATTATCAAGGCAAAATTCGCAGCGGCTGGCCACGTGAAATGGCGTGGGCCAACATCACCAATGGCAACGAGCCAGAATTTATGAGCGTGACAATTGCCAATATTGTAGGCGATTCGCGCATGGAAGTAATTGGCATTACCACGAATGAAGCTGGGAGCGATACCAATTATGCGCCCAATTTGTATGCTTGGTCGCATAATGGCGCAACCGTAACGGGATTTCCTACTTCGTCACACAAAGGCTCCGGCGCATTTGGCCAAGTTAGCGCTGCCGATATTAATAACGATGGCTTCGCCGAAATTTTGATGGGCCGCGATGAGCTGTATTTTTATGCCTACAACGGCAAAGGCCAATTGCTGAGTGGCTGGCCCATCCAAACCTACCTCGACGAAGCTAAACGCACATGGGGCAAAGATAAATATATCGAATATACTCGCGTCGCCCCAGCAATCGGCGACTTAGATAACGATGGCAAGCCAGAGATCGTCTTTGCGGGCAAGGTACGCGACCCACTCAGCAACCATGAACAAACCTCAAGCGCCTTGTTGGTGGTTGGCGCTGATGGCAAACGCAAAACAGGCTGGTTGGTTGGCAAAAGCGTCGGCAAGCCGCTCAAGGCCAATTATTTCACGCCCAATAATCCTGTGGCCTTGGCCGATTTTGAAAACGATGGCAAATTGGAGATTGTCGTGACCTACGACGATGGCACAATTCGCGCCTACAAGCACGATGGAAGCCAATTGTGGTCGTTTAATTACACCAGTGGCAAAAAACTGTATGCCAGCGAAGTGGCAATTGGCGATGTAACAGGCGATGGCAAGGTCGATATTGTTTTTGGAACCTATAGCTTCGATACCACCGCCAATACCTATGTGCGCTTGTATGCGCTCAACACTAGCGGCGTAAACCAAGCGCCATACCCGCTGAAATTTACCTACGAGCCAAATAGCACCAATTTCAAAGGTATTTCTGCTGGCCCAACCTTGGCTGATTTAGATCGCGATGGCACGACTGAGATTTTGGCCCATAGCAAGGGCGGCGTGTTATACGTCTGGGATACGCCTGCGCCCTATCGGCTGGATCGGATGCCATGGCCAACCGCGCGCCAAAATAATTATCGCAATGGCAAATATACCCGCTAAAATATTCTTGTTCCCTCACCCTAGCCCCTCGCCCAGCCACTGGGAGAGGGGCCTTAACCGCGTGGTTCTATCGCAATACTTGGTACAAATAAGCGGTTCCCCTCGCCTCGCTTGCAGGAGAGATGGCTTGCAAGGACTGGATTTAAGATCCCCTCACCCCAACCCCTCTCCCACGCGGCGGGCGAGGGGCTTTTGGTCTCGTGGTTTTGCCATGATAAATTGGAAAATCAAAGGCTCCCCCTCGCCCAACCACTGGGCGAGGGGGCTAGGGGGTGAGGAAACGCTCCACAGCCGACCAATCGCTCAAAACCTACCCTTATAAGCTCACCCAACCCCTCTCCCACGCGGCGGGCGAGGGGCTTTTGGTCTCGTGGTTTTGCCATGATAAATTGGAAAATCAAAGGCTCCCCCTCGCCCAACCACTGGGCGAGGGGCTTTAACCGCGTGGTTCTATCGCAATACTTGGTAAAAATAAGCGGTTCCCCCTCGCCTCGCTTGCGGGAGAGGGGGCTAGGGAACCATAGGTTAAATCGAGCCAGTTGGTTCTTTGGCTAATTGACGGCGTTTAGTGCCAAAGCGCGGCATGTTGAAACACAGCGGCAACGGTCGTTCGCCAGTCCACGGCGCTGGCGGGGCGGTCACCAATTTGGCCAATTCGATCAACACCTGATCATAATTAACGCGCCAGCCAGCAAAATCGCGCCATGCTTGGTCGCGGTCGGGCTTGAGCGGCACGCCAATCTCAGCCAATTCAGCACAGGCAGCATCAAACTCGGCGCGGGTGATGCTAATTGGATCATCGGCATGTGGCGTGGCGTTGTAGGGAATCATGTATAAATCGGCGATGCGCCGCAGCGCCAAATAACCGGCCCGAATGCACAAATCGGCATCAGGCTGACGCGGAATATCGAGCGTTGAAACCGCCAATGCCGCTGCATCCAACACCGCCGCCGAAGCGGTGATCCACGAGCGATAAGGCTGGGGCGAGCGGAAAAATGCCAAGGCTGCAAAGGTCGTGTGGCTCTCCTCTAACTCGGCAAACCAAAGTTCCCAAGCAGCCCACTGCTCATGCATACGCTCCAAATTATGAATCCGTTGATAGCGCTGAATCATAGTAATTGCCGATGGTGGCGTGCCAGCCCGCACTTCGAGCAAAGTTACAGCTTCTTCGCGCTTGGAAAACGCTCCATACATCGTCGGCAAATAGGCAATTAACAAAGCGACGATGCCCAAGCCGACGGTTGCCGCCAAAAAAGCCAAAATCGTTTCAATCGTCGAATCGACCGGCGCAAAGCCCAAGGTCAACATCGAAGAGCCACTGAGCAAAAAAGCCTTGCTCCATGGATGTTCGCCAACCGCCCAAAACATACAGGTAAAGCCCGTAATCGCCAACACCATCCAAACCACAGGAATAATCAACAAGGCGACTGGCGCATAAAACGCCAGCACTCGATCAGCCTGCTCGTAGTTGCTAATCCGGCGCAAACGCAGCAGAAAGCAGCCATAAACCAGCCGAAAGGTGGTGCGCGTCAACCACACATTATCGCCGCGTGGCAACACAACCATGCGAATTGCGCTAAATAGCGTGAAGGCCACAATTACCAACCCGATCAAAAATACCCCAAGATTGATTAATCCCTCGATCATTGTCATAGCACCCTCGACGCTTGCCGATACTTGGGGATATTGTATACCTTGAAAGAACAGAGAGCATAGGAGATGGGGATCGGTTGCTGGGGGTTGGGGATTGGGAGTTGAAGAAAAGCCATTTAACCACGAAGGATTAATGGCTATCGGCTATAGGTGTAATGGTTCATTGGATTGGCAATCATGGTCCCTCACCCCCCAACCCCCTCTCCCACTGAACGCGGGCGAGGGGGAGCCGACCATGGTGTATCACACATCGTGACAGAACCGCACGATTAAAGCCCCTCGCCCGCGCATGGGAGAGGGGTTGGGGTGAGGGGATCAGGCGGTGATTAACGTGATGTACCATTACATATAGGCTATTGGCGATTGGACAATTAATCTACGTAATCTGTACCAATCTGTGGCTAAAAAACGATACAACTGAAGGCTATCGGCTATGAGAACAGCATCCAACGAATCTGTGTAATCTGTGGCTAAAAAACGATGTTATTGCTATTCCACCCAATGTCCGATAGCCCATAGCCTCTCTTCGCTGCGTCTCTGGATTAAAATTTAATGTTCCAACCCTGAGTCCTATGCCCTATGCTCTATGTTCTTCAACGGTTAACGCCGAAGCTTTGGTGCTAAATGCTTCGCATGTGCGGCCAGTCGCAGCCTGATAGGCTGGGCCTAAGGAGGCAATCACCGCATCAACCTGCCACGCTTCGACTAAGGCCACGCAGCAACCACCAAACCCAGCCCCAGTGAGCCGCGCGCCCCAAACGCCGGGCATTGCGCGCAATAACGAGGTCAGCTGATCAAGCTCTGGGCCGCTGACCTCGTAATCATCACGCAAACTCCAATGCGATTCGTTCATCAACGCGCCAACAGAGCCAAAATCGCCAGCCCGAAACGCAGTAGCAGCCTGATGCACGCGCTCGTTTTCGCTGACAACGTGGCGGGCACGCCGATAAATTACATCATTAAATAGATTTTGGGCGGCAGCTTGAGCCAGCAAATCGCTGCTCACATCGCGCAAATCTTGAATGCTTGGATCAAGTTGTTGCAAAATTGCCACTGCTTGCTCGCATTCAGTGCGGCGTTGATTGTAGGCCGAGCCAGCCAAGGTGCGTGGCACGTTGCTATCAATCACCAAAACCGCAACTTCAGCTGGAATCGGCACAGCCTCGATGTCCAACGAGCGACAATCGATCAACGTGGCGTGGCCAGCAACGCCTGCGGCAATCGAGAGCTGATCCATAATGCCACAATTGACGTGGGCGTACTCAATCTCAGCGCGCTGGGCAATTTTGGCCAATTCGGTTGGGGCAATCGTGATGCCTTGGGCGTGCAAAAGACTAAATGCCAAGCCAACTTCGAGCGATGCAGATGAGCTTAGCCCGCCACTCAAGGGCAAATCGCCATCGATGCTAATCTCAGCGCCTTGTAATTGATAGCCAGCATCGAGCAACGCTTGGGCCGTGCCACGCACATAATCGCGCCAATCGCCATGGGTTCCGGCGGCCAAATTGGCCAAATCGGCCTGATCATGGGCATTGAAACGCAAGGCATGCACAATTAATTGCTGATCGGCGCGCGGTTGCACTTGAAAGGTCGTGCCACGCTCCAGCGCCAGCGGCATCACAAAGCCCGCATTGTAATCGGTATGTTCGCCAATTAAATTAACCCGCCCAGGCGAACGAACAAAAAAGCCAGCGTTAACCTCGGTCATAACCAAAAGCTCCAAATATCTATTGATGAGTACGTTAGCTGGCCAAGGAGCAATGCCTATTTATGGGGAGTACAGCAGAGGATTAATTCAGAATCAGCACCCAAACTTAAATCTGGGTGCTGATCGCGAATGCCTGATGATATGAGCCAAAGCTGATCTTGCAAGCCAACGCACGAAAGCGATCGGCTAGATCTTATGCCTTATTAGCTAAATAATCAATCATGTCAATTTTGGTGATAATCCCGCGCACAACCTCGGATTCATCGACCACAACCGCGACTTGACCACGGCTAAATACTTCGGTCAAGGCATCGATGCTGGTATCTGGCCCAACGGTTGCCACAGCGCTGCTAACAATATCGCTAATCTGGTGATCCATTTGACCAGCGCCCGAAAGCAGGTAATCCAACAAATCGACTTCGGTGATCAAGCCAACCAAGGTGCCATCGTCGCGCACCACTGGCATTTGCGAAATATCGTTGGCCTTCATATCTTGGATAACTTGAGCAACCGTGTGAGTTGCTTTGGATGAAATGACCGAGCGAGGCCGAATATCGAGCAATTGGCTAATTGGTTCGCTTTCCAAGAAGCCGTTTTCGCGCATCCAGTCGTCGGAGAAGATTTTGCTAATGTAGCGCACGCCAGAATCGGGCAGCAAAATCACAGCGGTTTTGCTTTCATCCCAGTTTTGGGTACGCAACCAGCGCATTGCGCCTGCAACTGCCATGCCACACGAACCACCAACAAACAAGCCTTCTTCGCGCACCATGCGGCGGGTCATCACGAACGATTCTTTATCGCCAACCTGCACCACATCATCAACATATTGGAAGTGCATGGTCGTTGGCAAGAAATCTTCGCCGACACCTTCGACTTTATAGCCAAAGGCTGGGCCAAGCTGGCCAGTGCGGAAATAGTCGGTATACAACGAGCCAACCGGATCGATACCAACAACTTGAATATTGGGATTTTGCTCTTTCAAGAATTTGGCTGTGCCGCTAATCGTGCCGCCCGTGCCCATGCCAGCAATAAAGGCATCGATTTTGCCAGCGGTCTGCCGCCAAATTTCGGGGCCAGTTGAACGATAATGCGCATCGGGATTGGCTTGGTTCCAATATTGACCAGCCAAAATCGCGTTGGGCGTTTCTTCGGCCAAGCGCTTAGAAACCGAGTAATACGAGCGTGGATCATCTGGCTCGACGGCGGTCGGCGTAATGACGACCTTCGCGCCTAAAGCACGCAAATAACGAATTTTTTCGTCACTCATTTTGTCGGGCATCACAAAAATGGTTTTGTAGCCACGAATTGCCGCAGCGATTGCCAAGCCCGCGCCGGTATTGCCACTGGTTGGTTCGACAATCGTACCACCTGGCTTGAGGCGGCCTGAGCGCTCGGCATCTTCGATCATGGCAATCCCAATGCGGTCTTTAACCGAACCACCAGGATTCATGTATTCGACTTTGGCCAAGACTTGGGCGCGAACGCCACGATTGACGCGATTCAACCGAACCAACGGAGTGTTGCCGATTGCGTCCAAAATGGAGTCGTGAATTTGCGGCATCGCCATTGTTGCCGTCTCTGTCATTGGGTGCTCCTGCGGTGATTGATCAGTCATGCTTCTATCCTAATCGTAAAAATTCATTGCTGCAAGCAAAACGCTTCGCCTCATGGTAGCACAAACCAAGTATGAAGGAAGAATTATGAGGGATGAAGGTTAGAGCATAGAACATAGAACATAGAGCATAGAACATAAGGCCGTTACTGGGGAATGAGATACGTCATCCACGAAGGGTTGTAACAGCAAAGATCGCGAAGATCGCAAAGGCTAAGTTTTTTAGCCACAGATTGGCACAGATTACGCAGATTAAATTCTCACGAGCCGATAGCCCAAAGCCAACAGCCATACATGCTCTGCGTTAAGTGTCGATACCCAATGACACGAACAGTTTTCTAGCCACCGATTGACACCGATTACACAGATTGATGTTCCAATAACCAATAGCCTATAGCCTCACTCCTGACCTTTTCTAGCTTTTGGCTTCTGATTTTTGCTTTTTGACTTTTCGTTCATCCCTCATCTTTATTTTTATCACAATTACTTACATCTCAAATCAATAAAATGATACTCATAAAATAATCCCAACAATGAAATACAGTATTGACAATAGAGCTTCATGCGCATAATATTTGGTTATATTATCTTGGTATGTAGGTATTTCATTAATTATACTAAGAAGGAGCTAACTTATGGGTAGTGCAGAAATCATCAAAATCGATTATGAATCCATAACAAATGTTAGCAGTCGTCTCGAAAAATTGCGTGATACAATAGCTCAACTGAAATCCTCGTTGCAAAATCAATCACAACAACTACAATCAACATGGCAAGGGGCGGCAGCCGTAGCATTTTTCCAAGAAATGGAAACAGTGATCTTCCCGACATTTGATCGATTGAGTCAGTTATTGAATACCTCGAGTAGTGTAAGTAGCCAAATTGCTAAAACGTTTCGCGAAGCAGAAGAAGAAGCCGCAAGGCTTTTCAATGGTTCAGGATCAGGAGTTTCTACTGAAAAAAGTCAGCCATCCAAGCAAAGTTCCAGTTCTAGTTCAACTCCTGAAGAACCGCCACCACCGCCACCGCCCAATCGAGCAGAAGAAATCAATCGCCAATTCGAAGAATTCAAGCGGAATCGACCTGAACGTTCTCCAACGATTGAGTATTTTCCTTCAGGGTTATCGGGGGTTATCGCAAAGCTGTTAGATAAAAAACCACGCAACATAACCCAACGCGAGGCCGACTTAATTGATGCATTGCAACCTTGGGAAAAAGCTACTTTTGAAGGGATTAAGGATGAAGCTTTTAGTCAAGAAGCTAAATACTTTAATACTCCTGGCAAAATAATAACGATGGTCCAGCAGATGCCTTTCGACATGCCCTATGGTCAGCACGTTTAGCTCAAGAATATGGCGCAGATTGGGCTACTGATTATACGAATGCACATGAGGAAATTGATGGAAATCCAGCCGCCCGCGAATTTATGGATCGAACTAATAATGCTTTAGGTATTCGAATTGCTCAAGAAAACCCCAATGCCTCGCCTGAAGAATTAGCTGATAAGATTTTTACGGCAATTCAAAATGGTGAAGGGGTTTACATTGTTGGTGCAAACGATCATCATAGTCAGTCGATTGAACGCCAAAACCTGATCGAAAATGGTCGCCTGGCTCCAACCAATGAAGATCTCAGCCCAAATGATAACCTGCCTGCTAATGCACCAGCAAAGGACTCTGAAAGTTAATGATACAACGTCAACATATCATAGCAATTCTACTGTTATGTTTATTAGGAGCTTGTTCAATGAATAATCAAGCAGTTGGGTTTGTTGATCGCACAGATCAACAAAAAGATTTTGAGAATAGTATTACTACTGAATTAAACCAACAAGCAGTAGGCAGTAAGGTTGATATTGCGACCCTTGTAAATCTACAATGGGATACTCTTTGCACATTTACCGAAGGTGATTCATTCAATTATATCAATCAGACACTGGGATTTGATTGGATCAACGAAGATGGTTATTTATACGATAAAGAATTTGTCGTTTTTGTTAATGGTACATCGGTTGCAACTCATCTCAATTTCGCTAGCCCAACATTAATTATTAATCCCGCAAGTGATAAGCCTTGTATTCAGCGTAATGAGGCTATCTTTGAGGTTGCCGAAATTCCTTCAGCAATTGAAGGGGTTTCAGCGCGACGAGTACTCAGCCGAATCCACTAAATTTTCGAATGATTAAGTAATAATGCCTACCAAGAAATTTTCTTGGTAGGCATTATTACTTATCTGATCATAGGATTTTTATTCTATATGCCTACATTTTATCCTTCATCCCTCACCCTCTGCGCCGCTGCGTTAAACGATTGATCCACGAAGGACACGAAGAGCCGAAACCGCGAGCACGCGAAGGACACGAAGATGGAGCTATTGGCTTCTGATTTGTGCTTTTTGACGTTTCCTTCATCCCTCATCCTTTATCCTTGCTCTCTGTTCTTCATGGTACACTGGCCATATTGACATATGCGAATAAGTGCACGACCGATGGCGTGCAGATAACAGGTGTTTCGATGCAGGCAGTGCAAGTCTCAAGCAATCAAAATCGGGCCGAAATTCCGTGGCGAGCCTATGTGGCACTCGCAATTGGCATTGTTTGTATCGCGCTTTCGGCGATTTGGGTTAAATGGGCTGCTGTGCCCGGGCCGGTTTCGGCGTTTTATCGCATGCTGATTCCTGCGGTTATTTTAGTGCCATGGTGGTTTGCCAAACGGCCCAAACATCTCCCCAAGCAGGCCACGCGGCTTTCGCTCTTGGGCGGCGTTTTTTTTGCCTTCGATTTGGCTTTGTGGAACACGGCAATTTTGCTGACTTCAGCGGCCAACTCAACCTTGTTTGCCAATAACGCGCCGTTGTGGGTTGGATTGGGGGCGTGGCTGATTTTTCGCGAACGCTTGCCGCAGCGCTTTTGGTGGGGCATGGCGATTGCCCTCATTGGCGTGGTGGTGATTATGGGCGAGAGCTTGCAACAACTTACCATCAGCCGTGGCGATTTACTGGCCTTGGCGGCTGGTGGTTTTTATGCAGCCTATTTGCTAACAACTCAACGCGCCCGCGCCGAACTGGATACCCTGACGTTTATGACCTTGGGTATCGTCGTGAGCGTGGTGATTTTGGGCTTGATGTGCTGGATCGGCGGGTTTAGCATTATCGGCTTTAGCGCCAAAACATGGTGGTCATTGCTTGGCTTGGGCTTGATTTCGCACCTCGGCGGCTGGCTGGCGATTAATTATGCGCTTGGCCATATCAAAGCAGCTACCGCCTCAGTCAGTTTGTTGGGCCAGCCTGTCTTGACCGCGTTGATCTCGATTCCGATCTTAAACGAGCCATTGCAGATCTTCCAAATCGTTGGTGGTAGCTTGGTGATTGGCGGCATTTGGCTGGTAAATACCCAAAAAGAAGCAGCAAATAATAAAGTGTAGCGTTTATTACAAAATTAATGTATACTAGCAATAAGTCGTGCTATACTGGAGCCAGATGCATCGACCATGCCAACTGGAAACGCAGGGATGCTGCCAATAAAGGAGCCTTAGTCAGATGGAAAAGCAAAAAGTAACCGTGATTGGTTCGGGGCCAGCAGGGTTGACGGCGGCGCTGTATGCTGCGCGAGCCAATTTAACCCCGTTGGTTATTCGCGGGATTCAGCCTGGTGGCTTGATTGCCACCACCAGCGAAGTTGAAAATTATCCTGGCTTCCCCGATGCAATTAATGGCTTTGATTTAGCCGATAAAATGGAAAAACAAGCAGCTCGTTTTGGTACCCACTTTTTAGATGGAATTGTCGAAAAAGTTGAGTTGGGTGAACGGCCTTTCAAGCTGCATATTGATAACGGCACGATTGTCGAAACCGAAACCTTGATTATCTCGACTGGCGCTTCGCCGCGCAAATTGGGCGTGCCTGGTGAATTAGAATTGGCCAATCGCGGCGTTTCGTATTGTGCTGTGTGTGATGGCTTCTTCTTCCGCGATAAAACCTTGGTCGTGGTTGGCGGCGGCAATAGCGCCTTGGATGAAAGTTTGTTCTTGACTCGCTATGCCAAAGAAGTGCACGTTATCCATCGCCGCGACCAATTGCGCGCCGACCCAGTGCTGATCGAACGCGCCCAAAATAACCCCAAAATTAAGTTTATTTGGGATACCGTGGTAACCAAAATTGAAGGCACGGTTAAGGTTGAAGGCGTAGGCCTGCAAAATGTCAAAACTGGCGAGGAATCAACCTTCGCCGCCGATGGCGTTTTCCCCTACATTGGGCATATTCCCAACACATGGTTGTTCAAAGATCAAATCGATTTGGATGAAAATGGCTACATCGTGAGCGAAGGCCGTGCTCGCACCAATATTCCCGGGGTGTTCGTTGCTGGCGATGTCGAAGATCACGTCTATCGCCAAGCAATCACCGCCGCAGGCAGCGGCTGTATGGCCGCCATGGAAGCTTCGTGGTTCTTAGACCAAATCGAGCACGAACAAACCAGCTTGGCGCAGTGGTAAAACTGGGGCTGGGGATCGGTTGTTGGGGGTCGGGGAATATCTATTTTCCTCGGCCCTCGTTTTATTTTTAGTTCTCTCACCCCCCAGCCCCCTCCTTTCAAGGGTAGGTTTTTAGGGATTGGTCGGCTGTGGAACGTTCCCTCACCCCCCAGCCCCCTCTCCCACTGAACGCGGGCGAGGGGGAGCACCTGCTTCACCACGAATTGAGAAAGAACCACTAGGTGAAAGCCCCTCGCCCGAGCCACGGGCGAGGGGTTGGGGTGAGGGGATCTTAACACCGACCCTTGAAAGCCAGCCCCCGTTCCCACGAAAACGCGGGCGAGGGGGAGCCGACTATTTTTGCGAAGGAATTGGGGAGAGCCACGGCGTTAAAGCCCCTCGCCCGCCGCGTGGGAGAGGGGTTGGGGTGAGGAGATCTTTCCAAACCATACTTATTGCGGCAATTTGCTCATATAGGTTTCATAGCACCACTCTAGATGTTCAATTGCATGATCAATTGATTGCATGAGTTGCTCAGGTGTTATCGTTTCTGGAGCCACTTGGCACAGTTTGCGCATACCAATCAACGTGCTCAGCGCTGGTAGAATATCCTCGCGTAGTAATAAAAAATTGTAGACAATCCGTTGCTGAATTTCAAAGGGAATCCGATCAACAACTTCCTGATTCATATCATTTCCTCCAAAGAATAAAAGCTTACGTTTAATTGCAACGATTGCTTTGCGTGAATTGCTTAAGCCTGTTAGGATGGCACAAAACGACTGAATAACACACACGAGGACTCGACGATGAGCACATTGCTGGAGATTTACGAAACAATGAGCTATGGCCCCGCCCCAGAAGCAGCTGCTCCTGCCCACGAGTGGCTAGATGCCCATAGCCGTCGTTTCGGTCTATATATTAATGGTACATGGACTGAAGCCGCCAACGAGCGCTTGTTTGATTCGATCAATCCTGCTAATCGCAGCGTATTGGCGCAAGTGACCCAAGCCAGCAGCGATGAAGTGAATGCTGCTGTGGCTGCTGCCAAAGCGGCTTTTCCTGCATGGTCGCAAACCAGCGGCCATGTTCGCGCACGCTACCTGTACGCTTTGGCGCGCCAAATTCAAAAGCATTCGCGCCGTTTTGCGGTGCTCGAAACGCTCGACAATGGCAAGCCGATTCGCGAAACCCGCGACATTGATATTCCGCTGGTTGCGCGCCATTTTTATTATCACGCTGGCTGGGCGCAGTTGCAAGAAAGCGATTTGGCAGGCTACGAGCCGTTGGGCGTGGTCGGCCAAATTATTCCTTGGAACTTCCCATTGTTGATGTTGGCTTGGAAGATTGCCCCAGCTTTGGCTATGGGCAACACGGTGGTGTTGAAGCCTGCCGAATGGACATCATTGACGGCGTTGGCATTTGCTGAAATTTGCCACGAAATTGGCTTGCCCAAGGGTGTTGTCAACATCGTCACTGGCGATGGCAAAGTTGGCGAGCAAATCGTCAAGCATCCTGATATTGCCAAAATTGCCTTTACTGGCTCAACCGAAGTTGGCAAAATTATTCGTAGCGCCACCGCTGGCACTGGCAAAAAGCTTTCCTTGGAGCTTGGCGGAAAATCGCCGTTTATCGTCTTTGATAGCGCCGACCTCGATAGCGTGGTCGAAGGCGTGGTCGATGCGATTTGGTTCAATCAAGGCCAAGTTTGTTGCGCTGGCTCACGCTTATTGGTGCAAGAAAACATCGCCGATAAGCTGATTGGCAAGTTGCGCACGCGCATGGAGCAATTGCGCATCGGCGATCCCTTGGATAAAGCGATTGATATTGGGGCGATTGTTGCGCCAGCTCAGTTGCAAAAAATTGAGCAACTGGTGGCCGAAGGCGAGCAAGAAGGCTCAGTCAAATGGCAACCATCGTGGGCCTGCCCAACCGATGGCTATTTCTACCCGCCAACTTTGTTTACCAACGTTGCTCCTGCCTCAACCTTGGCCCAAGTCGAAATTTTCGGGCCAGTCTTGGTCACGATGACCTTCCGCACGCCAGATGAAGCGATTGCCATCGCCAACAATACCCGTTTTGGCTTGGCCGCCAGCATTTGGAGCGAAGATATTAACGTGGCCTTGCACGCCGCGGCCCGCGTCAAAGCAGGCGTGGTTTGGATCAACAGCACCAATCTGTTTGATGCAGCAGCAGGCTTCGGCGGCTATCGCGAAAGCGGTTACGGTCGCGAAGGTGGCAAAGAAGGCTTATACGAATACCTCAAAAAATCCGAGGTCAAAAAGCTCAAAATCAAAGCCAGCCCAACCACAGCAGCAGTTACAACTCCTGTCAGCAATGGCTTGCCAGCGCTTGATCGCACACCAAAAATCTACATTGGCGGCAAGCAAGCCCGCCCCGATTCGGGCTATAGCCGCATTGTGGTTGGCAGCAATGGCGAAACGCTGGGCGAAGTTGGCGATGGCAGCCGCAAAGATATTCGTAACGCGGTCGAAGTTGCGCGCAGCGCAGCCAACACATGGTCGGCAGCAACCGCCTACAATCGCGCTCAAGTGCTCTATTTCTTGGCTGAAAATCTGGGCGCACGCGCCAGCGAATTTGCCCAACGCATTCGACAACAAACAGGTCGCAACGATGCCGATCTCGAAGTAGAAACCGCGATCGATCGTTTGTTCACCTACGCTGCGTGGGCCGATAAATACGATGGCGCGGTGCATGCCACGCCTGTGCGCAACGCCACCCTCGCTATGGTTGAGCCAATCGGTGTGTTTGGCTTGGTTTGTCCAAGCGAATACCCATTGTTGGGCCTGATTTCGCTGCTTGCGCCAACCATTGCCTTGGGCAATAGCGCGATCATCATTCCATCAGCAGAACACCCGCTTTCAGCCACCGATTTATATCAAGTGCTCGATACCAGCGATGTGCCCGCTGGCGTGGTCAATATCATCACTGGCGACCGCGATAGTTTGGCCAAAGTGCTGGCTGAGCACAACGACGTTGATGGGTTGTGGTATTGGGGCAGTGCTGAGGGCAGCGCCTTGGTTGAGCGCAGTTCAATTGGCAACCTCAAACAAACGTGGGTCAACTACGGCGAAAGCCGCGATTGGCTCGATCGACGAGTTGGGGAGGGCGAAGAATTTCTGCGCCATGCCAGCCAAATCAAAAATATCTGGGTTCCCTACGGCGCATAATCGACGAGTTGAACCAAGCAAACCCGATTCCCACCAAGGAATCGGGTTTGCTCGTTTTAGTTTGCAATAATTTCGGTGGCAAACCAATACGGGCCAATACAAGCATTATTGAGCGGAGCTGCTAAATGCGTGAAGAATTCTGGCTGAACTTCACCGCCACCAAGCCATACCTGCGAACCAACAATCAACTGCTGAGCGGTTTTTAGGTCGCTAATCGTCGTTTTTTCAAGCCGAAATTGATCATTCCAAATAATCAGGTAGCTTGCTTGATTATTGGCAGGCTCTAGCCGCAAGCAATTACCACGAATAATCAGTTCGCCGCTGGCAATTGCTTGCGGTACTTGTCCAATACTGTTTGGTCGTATTTGGGGGAATACCAACCCAACGGTTGGTTGGCTGGTCGGGTTTGAGGCAGCGCAACCACTAATAATCAGCAATAAAAGGATTATTTGGACAGCGATAATTCTTAAGCGCAGCAACATGTTTATATCCTCCGCCTAATTATCTCAACATAGTTATGAACCTCTGAAAATCCCTTATATTGAGCACCAATCCCTAGAATCGTGCTTTATCCATGCTGCTCACGATGATATAATCAGCGGGTCTGAGAGAACTCATATAGAGAACGAGGTGGAGTGATGCCCCATAATCCAACAACCATCTTTCTGACGCTCTATTTTGATCCAGCGACGGAGCAAGCCATTAATCGATTGTGGCATATCCTTGCAGATGCAGGGATTCCGGTGCCAGGTATTAATGGCCATCGCCCGCATATCACAATCGCAGCCTATGACACCACTGAGTATACACCCTATCAGCAATTGCTAGGACACTTTTCTCAATCTCAGCATGCGTTTCCTATCCGTTTGCATGCGCTAGGGATCTTTCCAGAGACGGGGGTCGTCTTCCTCGCACCACGCGTAACAGCACCACTGCTCTCACTTCATACCGCGCTCCTCACGGCATGCGCAACGATCGGAAGTACGCCACTCAAATATGCGCATCATCTGGGAGATAGCAATTGGATGCCGCATTGTACCCTTGCACGAGGCCAAACACCAGCGCAAGTGAGATCGATCGTCGCGACCTGCGTCGATCATTGGCAGGCAATTGACGGCATGATTGCAGGTATTGGCATCCTCATTCCACCCACTGTGGTCGATGTCACTCAGTACGCATTTGCCTCTGCTCCGTCAAGCCATGAGCACAGCTAGGCTGACACTATTCGGTTTTTAGGATCCCCTCACCCCAGCCCCCTCTCCCGTGCGCGGGCGAGGAGCGTTCATTCCGTGGTTTTGCACCCATGCTTTGGCAAAACGACCGCTCCCCCTCGCCCGCGTTCAGTGGGCGCGGGGGTCGGCTTCCAAGGGTCGGTTTTTAGGATCCCCTCACCCCAGCCCCCTCTCCCGTGCGCGGGCGAGGAGCTTTAGACGGTGGTTTTCCGCCATTTTCTGGTACACATTGGTCGGCTCCCCCTCGCCCGCGTTCAGTGGGAGAGGGGGCTGGGGGGTGAGGGAATGGTCCACAACCTCCCAATCGCTCAAAACCTACCCTTGTAAGGTTAAGTTCCTCCCTGCTATGCGAGTAAAGAGCTAGTAGCGCAATCCGATTCACTATAACGATCATTACAAATTTGACATTTTAACAGAATCCTTATATATTGATATCAAGTATCAATAAGGAGTTTTCGTAATGCTTGATGTGATTATTGTTGGGGGCAGCGTCGCTGGCTTGAGTGCAGCGTTGGTGTTGGGTCGGGCGCGGCGTACGGTTGTGGTGCTCGATAGCCAACAGCCGCGCAATGCCCAATCGCCTGGCGTGCATAATTTTCTCTCACGTGATGGCATTTTGCCAGCAGAGTTGCGCCAAATTGGCCGCGATCAGCTGAAGCCTTATCCAAGCGTGGAAGTTCGTTTTGCCACTGCCAAGCATGGCCAAGCGATTGATGGCGGTTTTGTGGTAACGCTTGATGATGGCAGCGAATTACACAGCCGCAAATTATTGATTGCCTCAGGCGTGATCGATGAATTGCCACAAATCGCAGGAATGGCCGAATTATGGGGATCGAGCGTGTTTCACTGCCCCTACTGCCACGGCTGGGAAGTGCGCGATCAACCATTGGCGGTCTTGGTTTCTGATGCAGATCGACTGTTTCATGTCGCAACCTTGCTGCAAAACTGGAGCAGCGATTTGGTAGTTTGTACCAATGGCGAGGCCCAACTTAGTCCAGAGCAACGCCAAATCTTGGCCAAACTCAACTTGCCAATTCGCGAAGATCGCTTGGTGGGCATTGAGCAAGCCAATGGCCACCTGACGCATTTGATTTTTGACCAAGGCGAGCCATTGGCTCGCAGCGGCTTGTTGATTGGCGTGCCGCAACGCCAACGCAGCCAACTGCCAGCGCAATTAGGCTGCGAAACCTCAGATAATCCCCAAATGCCTGGCTTGATCAAGGTGCAAATGTTGGGCCAAACCAGCGTGCCGGGCGTGTATGCAGCTGGCGATGCAACCGCAGGCATGCAACAAGCCATCAATGCCGCCGCTGGTGGAGCGATGGCAGGCGCAGGCATCAATCACGAACTAATTCAAGATCTGATTAAACAGCTTTAGCCCTGCGCTCGAAGCGCGTACGCCATTTGCTGTAGCATTGTTGATGATACTCCTCGGCGGGGTAAAACGGCAGATCAATTAAGATTTCAATGTTGAGATCAGCCAGCTGCGGTTGCGCTAGCTTACTGGCCAGAGCTAGCTCCAACTGAGCGGCAGTGCTGCAAATAATCAGCGGGCGATATTGCGGATCGGGATCGAGCGGCGGCTCCAGCATTGCCCAAAAGTGGTTCAATAGCGTTGCCAAACTGATAATTGTGGGATCAAATTGTACTTCGACAACCTCTGCATGGCCAGTTGTGCCTGCACAAACATCCTCATAGCTTGGATGTTGCGTCCAGCCGCCAGCATAGCCCGCTTGGGTTTGGACGATGCCATTGATCGAGCGCAAGGCTTCTTCGACACCCCAAAAACAGCCAGCCCCAACAATTATTCGCTCGTGCATAGAACACCTTTGCCTTGATGTTTAGGCGTTTGTAAAGCCATATTTAGTGATCATAGCACGAATTGTCGTGATATTGCGGGCGGTTCCTGCTTGTTTGAGCGCCCGCTCCAATTTTGCGCCGCTAAACTTACTCTCGCCAACTTGTTTATGCCGCAGCCACCACACATGCCGCCCCGTAATGCGAAAGGTATCCAATTCGTTTTGGTGTTTGGCTAAGCGAGCTTGGGCCTCTGCATCAGGCTCGTGGCGAACAAAGGTCACATACAACGCAGCTTTAGGGTCGATTTCGCTTGGTTTGAATGGACAGGTTTGTTCAAGCGCGACCAACTCGCTGGCTGAGCGCAAAAATGTTTCGACCGCAAAGCCAAAGCGAGCCTCAAGCTGGCGATTAATCAACTCCTCGGCCTCTGCATAGCTGCTGCTGGGATCATCGAAAACCACATTGCCCGATTGAATATAGGTCTGAACATTATGAAAACCTTGCGCAACCAACACCGCCCGCAAATCTTCCATCTTCACAAAATGGTTGGTAATGTTGATCGCGCGTAAAAAAGCAATCGTTGTCATCAGCACCTCGCTTTTTAGAGAACATAGAACATAGAGCATAGAACATATCCGTATCATGGGGCTATAGGCTATGGGCTATCGGAGATTATATCGATACAATCGAGATTGATCCACGAAGGACACGAAGAACATAGAGCATAGAACATAATAAACTTGGCTATGGGCATAGTAGGAGCACCCGATCCCCAGCTCCTAACCCCCGATCCCTATGTTTGACTTCTGACTTCTGACTTTTGATATTCATCCTTCATCCTTCATCCCTCATCCTTCATAATTTCATCGCTCTGCTATAATAGTGTTTCAATGCTTAAATAACCCCAACTGCTTCGACCAACCATCACCTCACTGCTGAGGAGTAGCGTATGCAACAGGTAGTACGTGTTTTTCACCAACTCTTGCCCGATTTTGTTGACCATGTTTCTGCGCAAATTGTTGCGAACCATGTGCCTGTGTATGCCAGTTTGCCGCAGCAGCATGTCAAAATGGCGCTCTACAACGCGATCCATTCAATCGAGATTGATTTGGCCCAAGGCACAACCTCGGTTTATGCTGATTATTGGCGCAATGTGGCGGTGCAGCGGGCACAACAAGGCATTTCGCCAGTCCATAGCATGCTGGTGACCCATCTTTCGACCAACGTGATGACCCAATTTTTGAAGCAGGCGTTGGCGCGTGAGCCAGAGGCCTTGGCTTGGTGGCTCGAACGCACCCACACCATCATCTCGCTTGGGATGTTGGTGATGACTGAAGCGCGGATTAATGCGCTACAACAGCTTGGCCAACTTGGCAGCGAGCCAGCCAGCAGCGGAATTATTATCAATGAACAACCAAACTTGATGCTGCCGCCAAGCCATTGGCAAGCCCCAAATGTGTTGCATATGCAAGCCTTTGGCCAACTGCGCGCATGGCGTGGCTCAAGTGAGATTATCAATTGGGGCCGCAAATCGGCAATTGCCTTGCTCGGCGTGTTAATTACCCAGCGCGGCCAATGGATGCAGCGCGAGCAAATTTGCGAGCTATTTTGGCCCGATTTAGCGCCGAGCCAAGCAGAAGCCCAATTTAAAGTGGCACTGAATGCGCTGACCGCCGTGTTGGAGCCAGAACGCCCGACCCGCCAAGCCTCAAGCTACATTCAACGCCGCCATACTGCCTATCGTTTGGCGCTCGATACTGCACCGATTCAGCTTGATCTGCTGCGTTTTGAGCAATTGCTGCAACGGGCAACCCAAGCCAGCAATCGACCAGAGGCGATTAATTACTATCGCCAAGCGCTCAATGTGTATACTGGCGATTTTTTGGGCGATTGTTTGTATAGCGATTGGGCCAATGGGTTGCGCGAGCAATTACGGGCTAATTATGTCCAAGCGGCCTGCGATCTCGCCCAATTATTGCTGGCCGAACAGCAGCCAAACGAGGCCTTAGAATGGGCAGAGGCGGCGCTTCAGGCTGATCCCTATCACGAAACAGCCTATCAAGCCAGCTTTATGGCCTATGCGCAACTGGGCAATCGTCAACAATTGCAACGCAGCTATCAACGCTGCCAACAAACCTTGGAGCACGATTTAGGTTTAGCGCCGTTGGCTACGACCAAAGCGGCCTATCAGCAAGCAGAACAAACGCTGAACCAACTGTAACTCAAGTGTAACTAGCCTTTGCTATGCTGAAGTGAGAGCTACTTCAATTGCATAGTCCAAAGGAGGACGCACGTAATGAAGCGTTTGATTTCGATGTTGATCATTCTGGTTACTGCAATTCAGCTGTTGGCTGCCTGTAGCAGTGGCACCGGAGTTGAGCCAACGACCACCAATCCGACCAGCGAATCGGCCCAAACCACCCAAGCTCCTCCCGCGACGACCGCTCCCGCCGCAACCACAGAAAGCACCGACCCAACCGCCGCGCCAACCAGCGCTAGCGCTGCCGCGACTGGCAAACCAATCAAAATTGGCCTGATCACCGATCAATCCAAGGCCTTATCGTTGTATGGCAGCCAAGAAATCAATGGCTTTATGTTGGGCTTGGAATATGCCACCAACGGCACGATGCAAGTTGCTGGCCGCCCAATTGAAGTGATTGTCAAAGACGATGAAAACAACCCAGAACGTGCTCGCCAATTGGCCCGCGAGCTAATCGAAAAAGATGGCGTTGAATTATTGCAATGCTGCGCCTCAACCTCCAGCGCATTAACCGTGATTGAAATTGCCAAAGAAAACAACATCATTGCGATGATTGACCCAGCGGCTGGGCCACAAATTACTGGCTCGAATTTCAATCGTTTTGTCTTCCGCACTGGCCGCAACACCTTGCAAGATGCCTTGACCGCAGGCCCGTATATGGTCGAGAACGTGGGCAAAGAGTTTGTCCAATTGGCTCCTGACACCGATTTCGGCAAAGGCTCAGCTGCTTCGTGGCGCTCGATCATCGAGACCAACGGTGGCACGTTCGTCGCCGATGATGTGTTTATTCCCGCCGATACGACCGACTTTACGCCATACTTGCAAAAATTGCTCGATGCCGCCGACGAAAAACAGGCCAAAGTCTTGATGGTTACCTGGGCTGGCTCGAACTTCCCACGCTTGTTCCAGCAAATGCAAGAGCAAGGCGTGCTCGATAAATTGACCTTGGCAACAGGCTTTGGCGATAACGTGACCATGCCAATGGTCTATGCCGATGCAGTTGGCTCGGTTGGCATGATCGCCTACCACTATACCTTGCCCAAGAACGAAGTGAACGATTGGTTGGTTGAGCAGCACAAAGCCAAATATGGCTCGTACCCTGATCTCTTTACCGCTGGCGGGATGGCCTCGGGCATTGCAACCGTACGCGGCTTGGAAGCAACCAAGGGCGATACCAACGCCGATGCGTTGATTGCAGCGCTCGAAGGCATGAGCTTTGAGGGGCCAAAAGGCACCTACACCTTCCGCAAAGATGATCATCAAGCGCTCCAGCCGATGTATATGGTGAAATTGATCAGCACCAGCGACCCTGATGCGAAGTTCTTTGAGTTGCTGCAAGAACGCAGCGCCGAACAAACCGCCCCGCCAGTAATGGTGACGAAGTAAAACTAGGGATCGGTTGATGGGGGTCGGGGATCGGGTTGAGATCTGGATTTTACAATTCGAACAGCAATCCTTTGGTTCATCAGTGAATGGATGATAGCCCCTGATTGTCCTTGAGGGGGTGCAGGGGGATTAAAGCCCCCTGCGTCTCCCGCCTTGAGGCGGGACGGAAGGGTGGTGATCACCAATCAATTCTTTGATCCAATACTTGATTAAAAACCTATCCTTGAAAGAATCCCCATCCCTCAACTAGCAAATCAAAGGAAATTTCAATGCCAAACGTTTTGCTGAAAACTGAACATCTTTCACGTTCGTTTGGTGGTTTGCAGGCGGTGCGTGATGTAAGCATCGCAGTTGAAGAAGGCTCGTTTCATTCGGTCATCGGGCCAAATGGGGCCGGAAAAACGACCTTCTTCAACATGATTAGCGGCGCGATTAAGCCAAGCAGTGGCAAGGTGTTTTTTGCTGGCAACGAGATTACCGGCCAGCCCTTGCACCGCATGATTCACTTGGGCATTGGCCGCGCCTACCAAATTACCAGTTTGTTTCCCTCGCTGAGTGTGGCCGAAAATGTACGTTTGGCAGCTCAAGCGCGAGGCCGCGATACCTTCAAATTTTGGCAGCACAGCGATCGTTTCCAGCGCTACCACGAACGAGCACAAACAGCGCTCACGTTGGTTGGTTTGCGCGGCGTTGAGCACATGCTCGCCAGTGCCTTGCCCCATGGCGATAAACGCAAGCTTGAATTAGCTTTGTTGCTGGCCAGTGAACCACGCTTGCTACTGCTCGATGAGCCAACCGCTGGCATGGCCGCCAACCAAGTGCCCGAATTGATCGAGATTATTCAACAACTGCGCCAAAGCGGCCAACATACGATCATCTTGGTCGAGCATCGCATGGATGTCGTGATGAGCATTTCGGATCAGATTACGGTGATGCATGGTGGCAGTGTACTGGCCGAAGGCACGCCCCAAGCGATTGCAGCAGATAAACGGGTGCAACAAGCCTACCTTGGCGAATTATATGACGATGTGCTAACTCAGCCTCACGAGGTCGCCAATGACACCAATTCTTGAAGTTGAGCAAATTCAGACCTTCATCGGGCAATATCATATTTTGCACGATGTGTCGTTGCAGGCCGAGCAAGGCACAATTACCGCAATGCTTGGGCGCAACGGCGCAGGCAAAACCACCACGCTCAAATCGATTATGGGCCTTACACCGCCCCAAACTGGCACCATTCGCTTTGCAGGCCAACGGATCAACGGCTTGCGCACCTTCAAAATTGCCCAATTGGGCATTGGCTATGTGCCAGAGCATCGGGCAATTTTCCGCGATCTCACGGTAACCGAGCATTTGGTGCTGGCAGAGCGCAAGCGCGGCGATTTACGGCGGCGCGGCGATTTGATCTTCAGCTTGTTTCCTGATTTACAGCGGCTCGAACGCTTGCTCGGCAGCCAACTTTCTGGTGGCCAGCAACAGATGTTGGCGATTGCCCGCGCCTTGGTTCCAGAAACTCAACTGCTGTTGATTGATGAGCCAAGTGAGGGCCTTGCGCCAGTGATTATCGAACAGATGATGCGGGCGATTACCGCGCTGAGCGAACATACCACGGTGGTGTTGGTTGAACAAAACTTTCGTATGGCCAGCGCCATCAGCCAAGCCTACTTTATGCTCGATGATGGCCGAACTGTCGATCATGGCACGATGACGGCGCTACGGGCCAATCCGCAATTGATTCAGCGCTATCTTGGCGCTGCCTAAAAGGTGTTTGTATGGCTGTTGCTGCTCCTCCCACAATTCAAGCCAAGCCGTTGCGCGAGCGTCTAGCGCCGTTGGTTATTCCAGCAGTGTTTGTGTTGATTTTTGCCACAGTGTTGGTGGTTGCACCTGCCAGTTGGCCCAAATTGATTACTGGCATTTTGTTGCCAGGCCTGACCTTGGCCGCAATTTACTTTATGCTTTCAGCTGGTTTATCGTTGATTTTCGGCTTGATGGATGTGCTCAATTTTGCCCATGGCTCGCTGTTTATGCTCGGTGGCTACTGCGCTTGGACATGCAACCAATGGCTTGATCCTGCTTATCCAGGCCATTGGCCGCTCACCATCGCCAGCGGCAATCTGCGCTTTATCATTGGCTTGGTTGTTGGTGCTTTGGTGGGAGCAGCAGTTGGCAGCCTCATCGAAATTAGCCTAATTCGCCCACTCTACAAGCGGCCAATTTACCAAGTGTTGCTGACCTTAGGCTTGGTTTTTGTGTTCGATGCCTTGGTACGCACGATTCCGGCATGGGGTTCGCTTAGCCGCGCCCCAATCAAGCCGCCGATGCTCACCGAAAGCCTGAGCCTGTTGGGTCGGCGCTTCCCCAGCTATAGCCTGTTTTTGATCTGCTTGAGCGTTTCGCTGGCAGTGATTATTGCCGTGGTGCTACGCCGCTCACGGATTGGCCTCACAATTCGGGCTGGCGTGCAAGATAGCGCCATGGTCGAAGCGATGGGCATCAACGTGCGCCGCGTTTTTACCGGAGTATTTGGCTTTGGCAGTGGCTTGGCAGCCTTGGGAGGCGCGGTTGCAGCCTCGTTTATTGGGGTTTACCCCGAAATGGGCTTGGAATACCAGCTTTTCGCCTTTATCGTGGTGGTGATTGGTGGCTTGGGCAGCTATAGCGGCGCGGCAGCAGGAGCCTTATTAATTGGGCTGGCGCGCACCTTCAGCGACCATTTGGTGCTCGAAACTGGCTTGCCCACCGCCATCGCCTCGGCCTCGACCGTGCTGGTAATGGCAGTTGTGCTGCTGCTCAAGCCCGGCGGAATTTTCAATAAAAACTAGGACGAGGGGTCAGGGGCTAGGAACCGCGAAGAGCGCTAAGAGCACGAAGAAGGGTAAGGCTGAAGCTATCTGTAATGGATCATTGGGTTAACAACCAAGCACATGCCCTCACCCCCAGCCCCTCGCCCACTGCACGCGGGCGAGGGGAGCACCCGTGTTTCATCACGGATTGTGACAAAACAACCAGCTTAAAGCCCCTCTCCCGTAGCGCGGGCGAGGGGTTGGGGTGAGGGGATCTTAACAACCAACCCCCGACCTCTATCTATAACGGAGAACTACCATGCTCAATCCACCATTGTTAGCCGGATTAACCGCCCGTGTAGTCCAAACGCCGCGCTTGGCGATGCATGTGCTTGAGCGTGGCGATCCCAACAATCAGCCAATTGTGCTGGTGCATGGCAATGTTTCAGCCGCTCGTTTTTGGGAAGAATTGATGCTGGCCTTGCCCGACGATTATTATGTCATTGCCCCTGATCTGCGCAGCTATGGCCGCTCGGAGCGCTTGCCGCTTGATGCAACCCGTGGCGTGCGCGACTTCAGCGACGATCTCGCTAGCTTGTTGCAAACTCTCAACCTACGCCAAGCGCACTTGGTTGGTTGGTCGCTGGGCGGCAACATCATTCTGCAATATGCTCTTGATCACGCCACGAATGTGCGTTCGCTGACCCTCGTTGCCCCAGGCTCGCCCTATGGCTACGGCGGAACCCAAGGCCTCGACGGCCAACCCAACAGCCCTGATTATGCTGGCAGCGGCGGCGGAACTGCTAACGGAGCCTTTGTCGAAGCGCTCAAAAACCAAGATCGCGGCGATGGCCCAGTTTCGCCACGCACGATTATGAATACCTTCTACTTCAAACCACCGTTCCGCTCCAGCCGCGAAGATGTGTTTGTTGATGAGATGCTGTTGACCTATTGCTCGCCGCAAAATTACCCAGGCGATTTGGTGGCCTCAGAGAATTGGCCGCTGGTTGCGCCAGGCACAGGTGGCGTTAACAATGCACTCTCGCCCAAATATCTGAACCAAAGCAGTTTTGCCACAATTCAGCCACAACCGCCAGTGCTTTGGATTCGCGGCGATGCCGACCAAATTGTTTCTGATGCCTCAATGTTTGATTTGTGCATGCTTGGGCAATTGGGTCTAGTGCCAGGTTGGCCTGGCGCGGAAACCCATCCCGCCCAGCCAATGGTTGGCCAATTGCGGGCAGTGCTCGAAAACTATGCTGCTCACGGCGGCGAATACCAAGAAACCGTCTTGGCCAATTGTGGCCACTCGCCGCACATCGAACAACCAAGTTTGTTCAACACGGCGTTGCTTGATTTTCTAACTCAGGTTTAGGAGAGGTTTGCTATGCAGCGTTTGCGCCCACTGCTGCCACTTGTAGCGATTGGCGGCTTGGCAAGTTTGCCATTTGCCTTTGCAGCCGATACGACTCGCTTTTGGCAAGGGGTCTTTATTCAGATTTTCATTCTGGCGATTTATGCCCTGAGCTACGATTTGCTGATGGGCTACACCGGCATGATTTCGTTCGGCCATGCGCTGTTTTTTGGCGCTGGTGGCTATACCGCGGCGATTTTGCTGCGCCAAGCAGAGCCGCCCTCAATGCTGATTGTGCTGGCTGCGGTGATTATCGTTGGCGCAACCCTTGGCGCAGCAGTCGGCGCATTATCGCTACGGGTCAGCGGGGTCTATTTTTCGATGATCACGCTGGCGCTGGCCGAGATTTTCTTCATCTTGTTCAAAGCAGATGATCCTAAGCTCAAGCCAATTACTGGCGGCGAAATTGGCTTGCAAGGAATTGTCGTGCCAGCAGCAATCGATGCCACGACCTATCGTTTGCGTTTCTACTTTTTGACCTTGGCTTGTATGGTTGGGCTGTATTACGCTGCGCGACGCTTGATCAACTCGCCAACTGGCCGTGTGTTTGTGGCGATTCGCGAAAATGAGCCACGCGCCACCGCCTTGGGCTATAACACGCTGCATTTCAAATTACTAGCAACCGCCATTTCATCAACAATTGCTGCCTTGGCTGGCATGTTGATGGTGCTCTACGAAAAAAGCGCCAGCTTCGAAATGCTCAGCGTCAATCTGACCATCCAAGCCCTGTTGATGACGATCATCGGCGGGATTGGCACGCTGATTGGGCCAATGCTGGGCGCTGCAACCATCCGCTTGCTTGATCACGGCCTCAAAGGCGAATTTACGCAAGCGCTTCTACCAGCTTGGTTGCGCCCAGACCTTGTATTTGGCATCGTGTATGTGGTGCTGGTGTTGTTCTTCCCTGCTGGCTTGATGGGGGCGATTCGCAAGTTGCGCGGCAAAACCAGCCGTAGCTCTGTCGAACGCTTGCGCCAAGCCATGAAACCAAAGGCTGAATCATGAGTTACGAATTTCCGCCAATTGGCATTGCTGCGATTGCGACCTATGTTCCAGCAGCAGTTGAAACCGCCAGCCAAATTGGCCTAGCTGCCAACATTCCCGAAGCTGTGGTAATCGAAAAGCTAGGCATTCGCCAAAAACATGTGGCCGAAGCCCACGATACGCCATCGGCCATGGCGGCTGAAGCTGCACGCAAAGCCTTGGCAAGCGCCGAAATCGACCCATTGGATGTTGATTTGATTATCTATCACGGCAGCGAATACAAAGATTATGTCGTGTGGTCGGCGGCGGCCAACATTCAGCATCTGATTGGGGCCAAAAACGCCTATGCCTACGAAATTTATGCCTTGTGCGCCGGCTCACCAGTCGCAATCAAAACTGCCCGCGATCAAATGCGCGCCGACCCAATGTTGCGCAATGTGTTGCTGGTTTCGGCAGCCCGCGAAAACGAGCTGGTGCGCTACGACAACCAACAAGCGCGTTTTATGTTCAACTTTGGGGCGGGGGCTTCGGCCATGCTCTTGCGCCGCGATTATGCGACCAACCAAGTGCTCGAATCGGCGGTGCTGGTCGATGGCTCATTTAGCGAAAACGTGGTGATGCGCGGCGGTGGCGCACGCTTCCCAACCAGCCAAGCCACCATCGACGCTGGCTACCACCAACTTGATGTCTTACAACTCGAAGATATGCGCGATCGCTTGGGCTTGGTTTCGCAGCCCAATTTTGTTCAAGTGATCGATCAAGCGGTCACGCGGTCGGGCTACCAACGCTCGGATATTGCGTTTCTGGCGCTTACGCATATGAAGCCATCGTTTCACAATGGATTATTGCACGATTTGGGGTTACGCCCCGATCAAGCAATCTACCTTGATGACTATGGCCATATTCAATCGGTCGATCAGCAATTGGCGCTTGAATTGGCCCAACAACGCGGCTTGCTCAAAGCAGGCGATTTGGTAGTCTTGGCTGGTGCTGGCACTGGCTATACCTGGGCCGCAAGCGCCGTGCGCTGGGGAGAGTAGAGCATAGAACAGAGAGCATAGAACATAGAGATCAAGGCAAAACATAAATTATGAAGGAGAAGAATTTAAAGATCATAGCGCATAGAATTTCTTCATCACCATGCATTCAAGCAGTTTTTTAAAGATCCGGATTATGTTCTATGTTCTATGCTCTCTGTTCTTCTAAAGGAGCATTGCAATGTACATTGGTGACTGGCTTGGCAAGCGTGAGTTGCTTACGCCAGAGCGAATAGCGCTGGTTGACGACCGCGATGGCGAGCGCTATAGCTACCGCCAATTGAATAGTCGCGCCAATCGTTTGGCCGCCAGTTTGCGCCAGCATTTTGGCGTTGGCAAAGGCGATCGGGTGGCAATTTTGGCCAAAAATCAAATTGGCTATCTCGATGCCGTATTCGCCACCGGCAAACTTGGGGCGATTTTAGTACCCTTGAATTGGCGCTTAACTGAGCACGAATTGATTTATATGCTCAAAGATAGCGCCGCTAGCGTGTTGCTCTACGATAGCCAATTTACGCCAATGTTGCCAACCCTGCGCAGCCAAAGCCCGCTCAAACATTGGATCGAACTGGGTGCTGAGTACGCTCAACTTTTGGCTCACGCCAGCGATCTGCCAATCAGCGAAGCGGTTGATCTCGATGACCCGCACCTCATTTTGTATACCTCGGGCACGACGGGCGCACCCAAGGGAGCAGTATTGTCGCATCGGGTGCTGGTGTGGAATTCGCTGAATACCAATGTGGGCTGGGATTTGCACGCCGATGACGTGAGCATTATTCACACGCCGTTGTTTCATACTGGCGGCTTGAATGTGCTCACCTTGCCAATTTTGCACGCTGGCGGCACGATGGTGCTGATGCACGATTGGCAGCCAGAGCGCTGTTTGCAATTGATTGAGCGCGAGCAGGTAACGATCTTTTTTGCTGTGCCAACCATGTTTGAAATGTTGCTGCAAGCACCGAATTTTGCCCAAACCAACCTCAGCAGCCTACGTTTTTGCATCGCTGGCGGCGCACCCTGCCCAATTCCCTTGATTGAGGCCTATCAACAACGCCAGATTCCGTTTCGCCAAGGCTATGGCCTAACCGAAGTTTCGGTCAATTGCTTCACGCTCAACCCAGAGGATGCGATTCGCAAGGCTGGCTCGGTTGGCAAGCCCATTTTCCACCTTGATGCGCGAATTGTCGATGAGGCTGGCCGCGATGTGCCAACTAACAGCATTGGCGAATTAATTTTATATGGGCCGACGGTCTGCAATGGCTATTGGCGCAATCCGGTGGCCACCGCCCAAGCCTTGCAAAAAGGCTGGTTCTACACCGGCGATCTGGCGCGGGTTGATGCAGAAGGCTATTTCTATATCGTCGATCGCAAAAAGGATATGTACATTTCTGGCGGCGAGAATGTTTACCCCGCCGAAATCGAAAATGTGCTCTATCAGCATTCAGCCGTGCAAGAATGCGCAGTGATTGGTATTCCCGATAGTCGTTGGGGCGAAGTTGGGCGGGCCTTGGTGGTGTTGCGTCCAAGCATGCAGCTTGATGAGGCCACGTTGATTGCCTTCTGTCGCGAACGCCTCGCCAGCTACAAAACCCCCAAATCAATTTATTTTCTGCCGGAGCTACCACACAACGCCAGTGGCAAGGTGGTCAAGCCAGAGCTACGCAAGTTGTTTGGGTATTAGAACAGTGTCGGGGATCGGTTGTTGGGGGTCGGGGACTGGCTCGCGCTTGATCCACGAAAGACACGAAGCGCACGAAGGGCTGATTTGCAGCATTTCATCCTTCATCCCTCATCATTCATCCTTTTCCCCAGCCCCCAACAGCCGATCCCCACTATTCAAAGGATTTCACACATGAGCTATACAATTGGCCAAAGCGCAAAGTTGCGCAAAACCATCACCGAAGCCGATATTATTTTGTTCGCAGGCATTTCGGGTGATGCCAACCCTGTCCACATCGACGAAGTTGCCGCCCGCGAATCACGTTTTGGGCGACGCATTGCTCACGGCATGCTTGGCGCTGGCCTGATTTCGGCGGTGATTGGCATGCATTTACCCGGCCCAGGCACGATTTATCTCAACCAAAGCTTGGCTTTTCGCAGCCCGATTTACATTGGCGATACCGTCACCGCCTATGCAGAAATCAAAAGCCTGCGCGATGATAAGCCAATCGCTACATTGATGACCCAATTGCTCAACGAAGAAGGCAAAACCTTGATCGAGGGCGAAGCCATCGTGCTGCTGCCAAGCTAATTGCCGATTCGCAGCTCAAACCTAAGCCGCTCGGATTGAGCGGTTTTTTTCATGCTTGACAGGCGGTTGGTCGAATCGCTATGCTCTGGCTGGCAATCCATCTGTGAGTAGCGAGGAACCAGCAATGCCCAAATTTCTGCATAAATTTGCCCAGCCACGCCTGATTTGGTGGGCTTTTGGTCTAGCAATGGGTTTATTGATAGTTAGCAACGTACTGGCAACCATGTTTCATTCGTGGACTGGTGGCTATGGGTTATTGGATTTGGGCGGCGGGGCGAATGCTTTTTCGGCTAAAACCAGCGTTACGCCCAATTTAGCCTACGAATTAATCAGCAACTATGGCGATCAGCGCAGTAGTCATCTGTGGTTAATTCTGCCCGATATGCTGCTGCCAATTGGGGTTTGGCTGTTTTTTGGCCTAACGCTGCTTTGGCTTACTCGTGAGCAGGCTGGTTGGCAACGCTGGCTGCCAAGTTTAGCTAGTCTCTATTTGCTTGGCGATTATAGCGAGAATATTTGCGAAGCGCTGATGTTGAGCCAATATCCAAATCAATTGCCAAGCGTGGCAAGCCTTTGGGCGTGGAGTTTTATGCTCAAAAATCTCTCGATTGGATTGAATAGCATTGCAATTTTGCTGCTGCTAGGGTGGCATTGGCGGCGCAAGCAGCAAGGCTAAATAACAAAAAGGCACGCAATCAAGCTGCGTGCCTATAGGATACGATTGCTGAATAGTATTAATCGCCGGCGCGGCTGCCCAACTGTTCGTTCAACAAGAACAAGGCCCCTGGGTGATCGCCAGCCATTTTGAGCTTTTCGACCACATCCGAGGCGCTTTTTTCTTCCTCAACTTGCTCGGTAATAAACCATTGCAAGTGAATTTGGGTAGCATGATCGTTCTCTTTAATCGCCAAATCGTAGAGCGAATTGATCAATGCCGTGACTTTTTCTTCGTGGTGCAAGGCCAACTCAAACACTTCAAGCGATGAGTTGAAGTTTGATTTTGGTTGTTCAAACCCTTGCAACACAGCACGACCGCCACGATCGTGCAAATAATCGAACAACTTCATGGCGTGCTCTGTTTCTTCTTCGTACTGCAAGCGCATCCAATGAGCGAAGCCACCCAAATTTACTGATTCGAAGTAGGCCGACATCGAAAGATACAAGTAGGCCGACTCAAATTCATGCTTGATTTGATCGTTAATTGCGGCTTCAATGGTTGGATTAATCATAGGTTGCGAACTCCTTCGCTAGCAAGATTCTTGCGACTATAACTAGTTTAGGCCATCTAACGCTGAAAAACAAGGGCTTAGCCAGCTCCATTTTGATCGACGAAGCACACGAAGCATGAAACCGCGAAGCGCGCGAAGGTCGCGAAGATTCGTTTTTTTCGCCACGAATTCCACGAATGCCACGAATAATCATTTTTAGCCACAGATTGCACAGATTATTGTGATGATGTTCCGATAGCCTCTAGCCCATAGCCAAAAGCCTAATGCACTCATGCCCTCACCCCAACCCCTCTCCCGTGACGCGGGCGAGGGGCTTTAATCCCGTGATTCTGCACAATTTCTCGGTGCACAATAGCGGCTCCCCTCGCCCGCGTTCAGTGGGAGAGGGGCTGGGGGTGAGGGCATGATCATGATTGCCAATCCGATGAACCAGTACACATAGCCACAAGCCAATAGCCTCTAGCCATGAACGTTTTTAGCCACAGATTGACACAGATTATTGGGATTATCCTTCCCATAGCCTCAAGCCTGCAGCCTATAGCCCTTCATGCTCTGCGCCGCTGCGTTAAAAACCTGATCCACGAAGCATGAAACCGCGAAGGTTTCTTATTCCCTCGTCCGTGCATTTCATCCTTCATCCCTCATCCTTCATCCTTCGGTTCCTCTGCGCTTCTGCGTTAAAACTGCCCCTAAATCCTGATTCCTTGTATCTCTTCTGCCTTCTGCCTTTTGATTTTTGACTTTTGATTTTTGATTTGGTATTTCATCCCTCATAATTCATAATTCATCCTTCGGTTGCTCTGTGCCGCTGCGTTAAACGTCCCCGATCCCTGATCCCCAATTCCCGACACCTATGCTCTATGTTCTATGTTCTATGTTCTTAGCTTCATCCCTCATAATTCGTAATTCATCCTTTTATCAGATGCACTTCAGTTGCCAGCCATGGCCCAGATTGTGATTAGGCGCTAAAGTAAGGGTGTATTTGTAGGAGGAATTACTCAATGCGTTCATTGAAATATATTAGTTTGGCCTTGTTGCTGGCAGCGTGTAGCAGCCAAACACCAGCAACCAACACGCCAGCAGCAACCAGCAATCTACCAGCTCAAGCCACCGCCACCATCGCGAGTGGCTCGGCGGCAACCAGCATTCCAACCACCGCGCCGCAAGCAACCACCAACCCACAGGCTACGGTTGCCACGGCCAACCAAATTAACTTAAGTGCTCCACCAGCAGATGCCCTATTAACCACATCGGTGCGCGTTGCTGGCACGATTGTGCTCACGCCATTCGAAAAAACTTTGCGCTTGCTAATTCAAGCAGAAGATGGCAGCACCGTCTATGAAGGCCCAATTACCGCCGTTGGCGAATATGGTAGCAGTGCAACCTTCGATGTTACTGTCGACTTCACGCCGCCAGCAGCAGGCAAAGGTGTGATTAAGGTTATCGAAGACGATATGAGCGGCGAATTGCCCTATCGCACGATTGCCGAGCAAGCGGTGCAATTTGCGCCAGTTGGGGCTGAAGCAACGCCAGCCCCTGAGCAAGCCATTTTGATCGAATTGACTGAGCCTGCAATGCACTCGGTCGTTGGCAATCCGTTAAATTTCAAAGGTACGCTCTCGGCCATGCCATTTGAAAAAAATGTGGTGATTGAAGTCTACGATAGCGAATTACATTTGTTGGGCCAAACCAGCGTCACCGCCGATGGCGAATATGGCTCGGCAGGAACCTTTAGCGGCAGCATTAATTTCCAAGCGCCATTAACCAAACGCATCGGGCGTGTCATTGCCTACACAACTTCGCCAAAAGATGGTGCGGTCGTTGGCCAGGCCGAATCGACCGTTACCTTGCCCCAATGGGAAGGAACCGGCGCATACATGGCGCAACCAGCACCAGAAACCAGCGCCTTCTTGCCATTGCACGTTGAAGCAGTTGGCTTGAGCAGCGATAATTACACCGTGCGCTTGCGCTATGCCGATGGCACGTTGTTGGAACAAAATACCCAAGCCTATAACGGCTATTTGGCCCTGAGCTTGATGTGGGAAGGTTCAAACCCACCAGCATTACCAACCCAAGGCGCAATCCTCGAATTGGTCAAAGCTGATGGTACGGTTGAAGTAACCCAAAATGTGCGCATGCTTGATCTAACCAGCCAACCAACCACCGAGGTCGAAGTTTCTTGGTTAGCAGGCGAAGGCTCAATCAACGGTGTTCGGACGCTGCCCAAAACCGCAAGCGTTGCCAGCGCTGCCCTCCGCGAATTAGTTTGGGGTCCAGTTGGCGAAGATGCAGCCTATAGCACCGCCATTCCAAGCCCCAAAACAGTTGCCGACTATACTGGCGATAAAACTGGCTGGACTGGGCGGGTCTATCTGCGCTCGGTTCGTATCGAAGGCGATACTGCCTATGTCGATTGGAGCCGCGAAATGCGCGCATGGGGCGGTGGCGCGATGCAGCTTGAATCGCTGCAAGCTCAAGTCGACTTTACCTTAAAGCAATTTCCCCAAGTTAAAAACGTGGTTATGACCGTCGAAGGCGACGAAAACGTCTTGCAACCATAAAAATCGATAGGCAAATGGGGTTGCTCGTGGTAGCATACAGAGAAGTGGTTTTGTTGCTACGAGTAACCCTATGTTGCAATCGCAAGCCCAACGGTGGTCTGAACGCAAAGCCAGCCTTGTCCAGAGCTATCTGCCGCTCGTTGTGCCGAGCCTCTCGCCACACCAACAATTGGTGATTTTCGATGGCGAAGTGGGCGCGGTGCACTATGGCAACGGACGCTTGGCAACTGCTGGCGCAGCTATTCATTATCAACAACTTGCCAGCAAACTCAAAGCCGCAGTCCAAATCATCGTGCGCACCACCAACCCCGGACAACAGGTGGAATGGCAACAAGCCAGCGAGCAACAGTTCACCTATTGGCCCCCCGATCAGCTTAATCTCAACCAACTAACCAACCATTTAGCCGCCAACCCAGCCCTGATTCTGCTTGATGGCGATTTTGGCTTGATTCCAATCAGCAATGGCCTCGATCAACTGGCACGGCGTTTGGCCCGCACCGATCTGCTGCTACGCTTTGATCAAGCAGCCCTTGCCGAATTGCTTGCCCAGCGTGAACAGCAACCAACCCAAACCGAGCGCCAGCTTGATCAGCTGTTTGCCAGCCGCAATTGGCGAACAATTGTGAACGAATCGCCAAGCGAAACTGTGCTCGCAGCCTTGCAAACTTTCTATCTTCAGCAACTTGGCGAACTCAAAGGCTCGCGCTGGCGTTGGGTGGCGGCCTGTGCAATCCATACCACATGGGGCCAAAAATTGTACGATCTGCTGATTGCAACCAGCGATCGTTCGTTGGTTTTGCCGCTCAACCAAGCCTTGTATCAATTTGAAGGCGCATTGTTTGAAAACCCCGAAGCCCAAGCCTTGCTCAATAATGCTGGCAATCCGCAGCAAATTGGCTTATTCGATCCAGCGCTCCCCAGCAAAAGCCAACTCCGCCGCCAGCAACACGAGCAAATCGTCGCTGCCTTGCGCAATTTGGCCCTGCAACAACCACGCCTCTGGAGTTATGGCGATTTGTTCGATACGCTGTTGCGCCAAGGCTGGCTTGGCAAAATCACCGAAGCTCAATTTCAAAAAGCATGCAACGATTTGCTGGGCCAAAAGCTGATTACCCGCTTAGGTCCCAGCAGCCAATGGCAAGCTACAACGCTCTTGCGGCTTGGCCAAGCGCCCAACAAGCCAGATTCATAATCTAGCAGTAGAATACTAAAGATTGTGTTGTTTCAGTCGGAAGGAGAACCCTCGTGAGTTTCATGCAATCACTGTTGAATCCGTATCCATGGTTCAAAACCATGCGCGAGCAAAATCCGGTCTATTTTGATCAAACGATTGGCTCGTGGGTGGTCTTTCGCTATGCCGATGTCAAGCAGGTGATGACCGATTACGAACATTTCTCCTCGGCTCCACCAGACCGTGGCGATGGCATGAATATGTTTGCTAATAGCATGTTGATGACCGACCCGCCACGCCATCGCCAGTTGCGTTCATTGGTCAATTTGGCTTTCACGCCACGCATGATCGAGCAACTCCACCAGCGCATCGATGGCTTGGTCAATGGCTTGCTCGACGATATGTTGGCCCAAAGCGAGCCAGATTTTATTCGCGATTTTGCCACGCCCTTGCCCATGACCGTGATCGCCGAAATGCTTGGCGTGCCCACCGAAGACCAAGATAAGTTCAAATATTGGACCGAACAAATTATCACGTCGTCGAACAACCCCAATATGGCCGAAATTGTGCCAATCTACCAGGAATTTGGAGCCTATTTGTATGGCATGATCGAGCAGCGCCGAGCAGCGCCACAAGCAGATTTGATTAGCGATTTGCTCAAAGCCCAAATCGATGGCGAATCGCTCTCGGATATGGATTTGATTGGCTTTTGTGCATTGTTATTGGTCGCAGGCAACGAAACCACCACCAACTTGTTAGGCAATGCAGTGCGGGTATTTAGCGAGCAGCCAGCAATTTACGCCGAATTGCGCGCCAATCCAAGCTTAATTCCCAATGTTTTGGATGAAACGCTGCGCTATTATTCGCCAGTTAAAGCGATGCCCCGCCACACCCATGCCGAACAACAAATTGGCGATGTGACGATTCCTGCGGGCCAACGGATTATGGCAGTGATTGGTTCGGCCAATCGCGACGAAAGCCAATTCCCCAACGCCGACAGCTTCGATTTGCATCGCAAAGGCAACCAACACATTGCCTTTGGCCATGGCGTTCACTATTGTTTAGGCGCGCCGCTAGCTCGACTCGAAGGCAAATTGGCCTTGGAAGCCTTGATCAAACGCGTCGAAACGATTGCGATTAAACCAGATGCCCAATTAGAGCCAATTCCAACCCCAATTACCTTTGGAGTTAAAAATCTGCCTGTGGTAATCACCACCAACGAATAAAGCCACAATAAATAAATTCATGGCCGATAATTAAAAATATTAACCAATCCGTTTAAATCATAGCCCAAATGATTTAAACGGATTGGGATTCATACCAAAATTCACCTATGTTTTTTTGCTGGCTCATCCTATAATTAGCCATATCATAAAGCTCTAGATCAATGAATAGACGATTTGGGGTTCGTTCTTTTGCAAGGATGAGGCTATGGCTGTGTGTAGTCGAAACATTCTCGTTTTGCGTGCTCCGTTAATGAACTACTGCTGGCTCGCTGACCTGCAAACGATCACAGGTGATCTATGATTATCAATTTAGAACTCGCCTTGTTGGTCAGTGGTGGAATTGTGCTTGAAGTGCCGTTGCCGCCGCCACAGGCTGCTTGGAGCTTTGCGGCGCTGCTTGATTATCATGGCGAGGCGCGGTTTTTATGCTGGTGGTGGCATACAGCATACAATCATCTGATTGCGATTGCCAACGATGGCTGGCTGGTGGCTGAGGCTGGGTTATGGCACATGAACTTCATCCAAGATTTACGTGACGCTTGTTTATTGAACCCGCAACTGGCCTTTGGCAATGTATTTGGTGAGCAACCAACCCACGCTCTTTTGTATGATCGTGAGCGCCATTGTTTGCTAGCGGTGTCGCTGACCGCCGTTTTAGAGCTGCTTGACCATTCGCTCCACGAATTAGAGCCACGCCTGATTCAACAGCAGGAAGTGCGGCGCATGGTCGCAGCGCTGACCGCAACCCCTGATTTAGTGCGCTATGCAGTCAATAAACTGCATATTTACGAGGCAAAAAGCGGCGCTCACGCCTTTAATCTGATCTGCGAGCCATGCAATGATTGGCGAATGTGCCAATTTAGCGCTTGGCTTAACGCCGCGATTCGCCAGCAAATTGGCTATAACTAAGCCGATCATGGCCAAAACCATGATCGGCTTATGGCTTAAGCGCGACTATCCCAAATCACATCGGGAATATTGCGGACAAAATTCTCATAGCGAGCCATCACAAACAAGGCATCAGAAAGCCGATTGAGATACTTAATCACAAAGCTACCGATGCTTTCCTCGCGGCTTAGCGCCACCACATCGCGTTCGGCGCGGCGGCAAACCGTGCGCGCAACATGCAAATGAGCCGAGGTTTGCGAGCCACCAGGCAGAATAAAATTCTCCAACGGGCCAACCTTGTCCATCAATTCATCCATCAAATGCTCAAGTGCATCGATATGCCGCGCCTCAATTTGCGGAATCGGCCATTTCTGCTTATCTTCTTCGAGCATACACAGGTCGGAGCCAAGGTGAAATAATTCGTTCTGGATGGCTTGCAGCGGCGCTTGCAGCCGTTCGCTCACGCCAACCGCCAAGGCTACGCCGAGATGCGAATTAAGCTCATCGACCGTGCCAAACGCAGTTACCCGCAACGATTCTTTGGGCACACGTTGGCCGCCGCCAAGCGCTGTCGTGCCAGTATCGCCAGTTCGTGTATAAACTTTGGTTATTCGGGGCATGATTCGTCCTCACCATGTTTCAGGATTCAACATCGAAATATGTACTTCTGGTTGACCAAGGATTGGTTGGCTCAGCAATGGGCTACTGGCCCGTGGATTGTGAAAAATTGTAAGCGCAGGCTGGCCAGTGCGCAAACTTGCTAGCTCAATCCGAATCACAGCACTCAGTCGATGGTGCGCGCCCATACGCAGCATATCGCTGAGCGGCGTGAGCCAAGCCTCAAGCGGCGGCGCAGGCTGCGCATGATCAACCACAATAATCACCGCCGGCTCGCCAGCAGGCAATTGGGTATAGCCACCACGAATCGCTCGCCACAAACGGTCGCACCAAGCCCGATGCGCGCGCCGCGCCAAACCGGGGTATTCCTCTTGATGCAGCACAATTTGTAAATGCTCGGCTGCTGGCAGGGGCTGGCAATCAACAGGCCGCAGATAAATGCCCGAGCTATGGGTGTAGGCAGCAGGATGCGTCCAGCCGCTCAACATTTGCTCTGCTGAGACATGCAAATAGCGCCGCACCTCGCGATGGCTAATGCCGCTACTAGGATGATGGGTAATTTCCAGCGTTAAACGGGCCGCCAACGGAATGGTGCTAGCCAAATCGCGCAAACGAGCCAAGGTTGTTTGGGCCAAAACCACCGCTTCCGCTGGCAACAACGACTTAACTTCGACAAACGAACGCAGATCGCCCCGTTCGATCAGCAACTCGCCGACGTGCCGACCTTCGCCAGGCGGGTTAAACTGCAAACTATAGTTAGCCCGATCCAAGGCTTGGGCAATCAACAATTCATCGAGAATCGAGAGCACCACTGCATCATCGCCAGCTCGTAGGCGGCCAAAAACATCAGGCGTAAGCCAACCACGGCTCCCTGCTTCCTGCAAAGCCGCATCAAGAATCAATCGATGTTGTTGATTTTCGGGCGTAGTATCAGTCAGCAAGGCATACACGATGCTGCCAAAACGCAAGCGCCGCAAATCGGGGTAAAGCTCGCTCAACGACTGTATCATCATGGCTGCCATCATATCATGGCCCACCAATCTGCAAGTTTAGGCTTGGTTAAGCGTGGTAGGTAGCGATTTGTACTGATACATTACGTTAACTATGACCTAATCCCCTCACCCCAACCCCTCTCCCATGCGCGGGCGAGGGGCTTTAATCGTGTGGTTCTACAACAATGTGTGGTCAAAACGCTCTGCTCCCCTAGCCCGCGTTGAGTTATGTTCATCCCTCCTCATCCTTATATTTTGATTTTTGCCTTCTGCCTTTTGAATTTTGAATTAGGTTTTCATCCCTCATACTTCATCCTTCATCCTTCCGTTTCATCCCTCATATTTCATCCTTCTTAACTTAGTCGTCGAGGCGGGGCGTAACAATATCGACCCAAATGCGGCGCGTGCGTTCTTGGGTCAAGTCGGTATGAATATGCTTAACTTCGCTATAGGCATCAAGCGCATTCGGTCCTAACTCGCGGCCAATTCCGCTATCTTTGTAGCCGCCAAATGGTGCTTTCGCATTGATTAAATGATGATCGTTGATCCAAACTGTGCCAGCCCGAATTGCGCGTGCCACTTCTTGGGCATCTTGCAAATCGCGGCTCCAAACACTGGCAGCCAAGCCATAATTAGTATCGTTGGCGATTGTAATGGCCTCGCCAACCGTTTGATAGCGAATAACGGAGAGCACCGGCCCGAAAATTTCTTCTCGGGCAATCCGCATGCGATTATTGACATCGGTAAAAATCGTTGGGCGCACAAAATGGCCATTAGCAAGCGCAGGATCATCGATCCCAACGCCGCCACAGCGCAAGGTCGCACCCTCTTGAATGCCAAGCTCAATATAGGCTTCGACAGCACGTTTTTGGGCCGCCGAAACCAACGGGCCTAAATCAGTCGTTAGATCAAGCGGATCGCCAAGCACCAATTGTTCAACGCGCGCAACCAGTCGCTCAACAAATTCATCGTGCAGCGAATCGGGCAGCAATAGGCGTGTGCCAGCTTCGCAGCTTTGGCCAGAGTGCATAAACGCCGCCCAAATCGCTCCATCAACCGCCAAATCGAGGTCGGCGTTGGGCAGCACAACCACTGGCGATTTACCACCAAGCTCCAACGTGACCCGTTTGAGATTGCGGCCAGCAACTTCGGCAATATGGCGGCCAACCTCAGTCGAGCCAGTAAAGGCAATTTTATCGACCTTAGGATGGCTGGTTAGGCGTTCGCCAACCAAACCACCAGGTCCAGTCACCACATTGAAAACCCCGTGTGGCAATAAATCGGCCTCGTGGATCAATTCGGCCATGCGCAAGGCGCTAACTGGCGTTAACGAAGCAGGCTTGAGGATGAGGCTATTGCCAGCAGCCAAGGCTGGGCCAATCTTCCAAATCGCCATCAAAAACGGGTAATTCCACGGGATAATTTGCCCGCAAACCCCAATTGGTTCGCGCCAAACAGAGTTGGCACTTGGCGAAGGAAAATCGATGTAGGGCAACGTTTGCATTGGATGTTGGCGCGCCAAATCGGCAAAATAGCGCAAATGCTCGATGCCAACTGGAATATCGAGCCATGAACTTTTGCGTAGCGTTGCCCCGCCATTGAGGGTTTCGAGTTCGGCTAGTTCGTCGGTGTTTTCTTCGAGCACATCGGCGATTGCTTCGAGAACCTTGGCGCGTTCGACAGGCCGCATTTGCGACCATGAGCCAATATCAAAACTCTTTCGCGCAGCATCAACCGCTCGATCAATATCGTGGATGGTTGCCCGCGCCACCTGAGCGATTGGCTCGCCCGTCGCAGGGTTATACAGGGTTTCACTCGCAGCATCGCTGGCCGCCACCCAAGCTCCGTCAATATACAGGCCAAAAGCGCGCAGGCTATCTGATTGAGTCATCTTGGCGTTCTCCGTTGAAGGCGCACAGTCGTTATGCTTTGATCATACCCTAAGCAGGTTTATGACGCAAGGTGTCACGTAAAGAAGAACAAAGAGCATAGAGCATAGAACATAAGGGCAAAAGTCAAAAGTCAAAAGTCAAAATGGGATCAGGGATCAGAGGTCAGGCGCAGTTTTAACGCAAAGGCACAGAGAAACGATGGCTCTAGGCTATGCGCCTGAAGCTATCGGAACATAATCTGTGTAATCTGTGTAATCTGTGGCAAAAAATTATCATTCGTGTCATTCGTGGAATTCGTGGCGAAAAAAATAATCCTCGCGACCTTCGCGGTTTCATTCTTCGTGCCCTTCGTGCTCTTCGTGGATCAAAATTAAGCCTACGCCAAAGCTGCCTGCAATCGTTGTAACGAATCAATTAATGCCACATCTGTATCGCGCCCATAGCCACCAGATTTGGGCAAACCACCAATTTCTAGAATCGCTGGGCCATAAAAATTCGCCGCAGCCAAGGCCTGGCAATAGGCAGCAAAATCAATTGTGCCCATGCCAAGCGGCAGATGGCAATTAACCTCTGGCAACGGTGTGTCTGAAATATGTAGCATGCTCATGCGTGGAATGAGTGCCACAAAACCAGCCAAATCTTCAGGCAGTGTATGATTAAAATCCCACACAAAACCCAAACCTGGCACAGCATCCAAGAGTTGGCGGCAGGCTTGCGGCGTGGTAAACAAGCGCAAAATTGGGTCGTTATGCTCAAAGCCAAATTTAAAGCCATGCTGCTGGGCTAAGGCCACACCAGCAGCAAATTGGGCTTGCAACGCAATTTCTAGCTCGGCAACTTGGGCATATTCCAGCACAGGCTGATTATTAAGATGCCAATGCACATATTCGCAGCCCAAGCCGTTGATCGCTGGCAAATTGGCTTCCAGCACTTCCAGCGGCGTTTGGCCAGTCGCAATACATCCAGCTGCATCAATTTGCAAATTAATTTCCATTACTGCCATAATCTGCTTAGCTTGCAGTTGCTGGCGAATACTGGCAAAATTGGCTCCCAAGGCTGCCGCTTGCAACCCTGCTGGCTTACCCTGAAACTGCATGCTGGCAAAGCCATTGGCAGCAGCAAACGCAATTTCAGCAAGCGCTGGTCGCCAATTCTGCTCGAAAAAACGGCCATTCAGGCCAATTAATAGACTCATGTGGTTCCTCGCTAAATTCAATTAATTAAATGGGTTTGGCTGGATTATCGATTCGGCCTAAAGACCGATTCAGCCATTTGGTTGCTTGTGCTATCCTAGCCGCACATATTGGATTATAGTTTGGAAGACGATCATGGTTTTCAATGCATTTATGCGTGTAATGTACGCACGGAAAGGGTTCAACAAAGGCGCAGACAGGATAGCTGCGCCTAAAATCTGAACCAATTGGTAATTGAAACCAACTGATCAAGACTAGGGGCAGCATTATGCGCCCTTAGTCTTTTTTTGATCGCTGTGCATAGTGCTGCCCCCTACTGTGGAGGTTGCCCGAATGATTATTGCAAGTGCCCAAAATCTACACTACAGCGTTGGCGGTCGAAGCATTTTAAACGGCTTGAATTGGGAAATTCACGAACGAGCGCGAATTGGCTTGGTTGGCGCGAATGGCGCTGGTAAATCAACCTTGCTGCGTTTATTGGCGGGCTTCGAAACCCCAACTGCAGGCTTAATTCCCACGCGCCGAGGCTTGCGCATCGCCTATCTTTCGCAGCATATTGTTGGCGATCAACGCACCCCAATGCAAACCGTCATGGCTGCCCGCCCTGATCTTGCTGAGCTGGAAGCCCAAATTTGGGCTTGCGAAACCCAACTTGGCGAGCCAGCCATCGCCAACGATCTCAAACGTATGAATCAGGTTTTAGAGCAGCACAGTCGCTTGTTGAACCAATTCGAGGAGCTTGGCGGCTCGATGCTGGCCAATGATGCGCGTGGCTATTTACAGCAATTTGGCTTTGATGCCAACGATTTGAACTTGCCAACCAGCGCCCTGAGTGGTGGCCAACGCAAAATGATCGGTTTGGCAAGTTGTTTGATCCAGCGGCCTGATTTATTGCTGCTCGACGAGCCAGAAACCCACCTCGATCTGAATCGCCGCGAGTTTCTAGAAGCGACCATTCGTGAGTTTAGCGGAGCAGTGGTGATTGTGGCTCACGATCGTTATTTGCTCGATGAAACCATCACCAGCGTGGTTCATTTAGAGGATGGCAAAACCAGCCTCTGGCTTGGCAATTATTCGACCTACGCCGTTAACCGCCAATTGGCCTTGCAACGCCAGCAACAAGATTTTACAGCTCAGCAAAAGGAAATTAATCGGCTTGAAGAGGCAATTAAGCGGTTTCAACTATGGGCCTCGATGGTTCCAAACGAACGCCATATCAAACAGGCGCGGGTCAAGCAAATGCAAATCGACAAATTGGATAAAGTTGAAAAACCCGTGCTCGAACGCCGCAAAGTTGGCTTAAGCCTGCGCTCCGAGCAACGTGGCGGCCAGAAAATTATCGATCTGCGCGATGTAAGCATGAGTTTTGGCGACGATTTGGTGCTGCTCGGCATCGAGCAAACGATTTGGCGTGGCGAACGAGTTGGCATTATCGGCCAAAACGGCTCTGGCAAAAGCGTGCTGGGCAAGCTGATGCACGGCCAATACGAGCCAAGCGATGGCATGGTTTGGGTTGGGCCATCGATCGAAATTGGCTATTTTGCCCAAGGCGTTGAGACGCTTGATCACAACCAAACGCCGATTGATGTGGTACGGCTGACGCGCTCGATGTACGAGGGCCAAGCGGTGGCATTTTTGGGCGGCTTCTTGTTTAGCTACAATCAATGTCGCCAAACGATTGGCTCGCTTTCTGGCGGCGAACGAGCGCGGCTACAATTGGCCTTGTTGATGTTAGCCAAGCCCAATTGTCTGATTCTCGATGAGCCAACCAACCATTTGGATATTGATTCGGTCGAGGTTTTGGAAGATGCCTTAGAGCGTTACGATGGCACAGTGATCGTGATTTCGCACGACCGCTACTTTCTCGATCGGGTGGTTGACCGAGTGTGGGCAGTCGCCGATGGCAGCCTAAGCGCCCATCTTGGCGGCTACAGTGCGTGGCGCGAGGCCAGCAAAGCCCCGCCACCGCCAGTCATCGAGCCAGTTGTGGTTAAAGCCAAAGCCAAAAAATAAGAACAGAGAGCATAGAACATAGAACATAGGGATTGGGGATTGGTTGGCGGGGGTTGGGGTCGGTTATTTCAAGCTGCGACTCTGCGTTAAGATTTTGATCCACGAAGAACACGAAGAGCACGAAGAATGGCTACTGGCTACTGGCTACTGGCTACTGGCTTTTGGCTTTTGGTATTACAACTTATTCTCGATAGCCCATAGCCTACAGCCTTTATGTTCTATGCTCTTTGTTCTATGCTCTCTGTTCTTCGTGCTCCTTCGCGGTTTCGTTACCCTGACCCCTGACCCCTAAAAAAAACCCAGCCATGGAACCGAAGCTCCGTGGCTGGGGGAAACCGGACACCAAAGGGTAAAAAACTTACCGCTTGGTGTATTGTTTGGCGCGGCGAGCCTTGACCAAACCTGGTTTCTTACGTTCCTTCTTACGAGCGTCGCGGGTCAAGAGGCCAGCAGCGCGCATAATTGGCTTGAATGCTGCATCAGCATCGACCAAAGCGCGAGCTACGCCGTGGCGTACAGCTTCGGCGCGGCCAGTGTCGCCACCGCCACGAACCTTGACCAACACATTGAACGAGCCCAATTGATTGGCAGCCAACAAAGGTTGGCGAATCAATTGTTGGTACAGGGCGCGACCACCGAAGAATTCTTCTGAGGTGCGGCCATTGACCACGAACTCACCGGTGCCAGGATACAAGCGTACCCGGGCCACAGCGGTCTTGCGGCGACCAGTGCCTTGGAAATAGCGTTGTTCACTCATCGGTATTAACCTTTCACCGCATAGGTTTTAGGTGATTGTGATGCATGGGGATGGCTTGCACCTGCATACACTTTCAACTTCTTGATAATGTGGCGGCTCAAGCGATTGCGTGGCAACATGCCCTTAACCGCAAAGTAAATGATCCGCTCTGGGTGGGTTTGCATCATCACTTTATAAGCGGTGCGCTTCAAACCACCAGGAAAGTTCGAGTGGCGATAGTAAATTTTTTGGTTGGCTTTATCGCCGGTAACGCGAATTTTCTCAGCGTTGACCACGACGACAAAATCGCCGCCATCCATGCTCGGCGTGTAGGTTGGCTTGTGTTTGCCGCGAATCAGGGTTGCGATTTGGGTCGCGAGCCGACCAAGCACCTGATTTTCTGCATCGACGACCAGCCATTCGCGCTGAATCTCCGAAGCTTTTTGGCTATAAGTCTTCATGCTGCTGAATTCCTCGTGTATGAATTGTGAATTATGCCACGCTGGCATGTTCACAAATCGTTGTAAGGGTGGCGGTGAGAAGCGTTGGCAAGTTGCCCGTATTCACACCGTTTCGCCTTGATACGTCCGAAAATAGGTCGTGCCATCCCAGCGTGAACTTGTCGCCACTGGCTGAAGTGCTGGGTCATAGCCAATCGACTCTAAATACAACCCCTGTGGGGGCGCGGTTGGTCCTGCGTTCCGACGGTCGCGACTGGCGATAACTGCCAGCCAAGCTTCCAATGAAAGCTTGCCAGCGCCAACCATCAGTAACGTGCCAACGATATTGCGCACCATATGCTTCAGAAAAGCATTCGCCTGCAAATGCAGGACAGTCACTGGGCGGCCAAGCCACTCTGCTGGGCGCAATTGCGCCAAGTAACAGTTGCGGATGGTCGAGCCTTCGTGACCAGCGCCAGCAAACGCCGCAAAATCGTGAATGCCAATTAGCGTATCCAAGGCCGCCTGCATCGCCGCCCAATCAAGTTGATGATCGAGGCGCAGCACCCGCCCAGAGAGCGTGGCTGAAGGTGCAGGTGCACTATCAAAAACATAGCGATATGTTCGTTGACGGGCACTAAAGCGGGCATGAAAGCCTGTTGGCATCTCCCATGCTTCGTGAACACTAATATCTGCTGGAGTAATGGCATTCATTGCCTTGGCAATCGTATCCAAACTCCGGTCAGTAGCGCTCACGATATGGGCGACTTGGGCCAGGGCGTGAACTCCTGCATCGGTTCGACCGGCAAAAATCCACCGCCCACTATCGCTTGTTAATCGTTGCCAAGCGGTCTCCAACTCCGTTTGCACGGCGCGACCGCCTGGTTGCCATTGCGAGCCGCAAAAAGCAGTGCCGACATATTCAAAACACAATGCTAAAGTACGGCTCATACGGCAAACTTAGACCAATTCAATCCGAGCCATTTCCGCAGCGTCGCCTTTGCGGAAGCCCATTTTGACAATCCGCGTGTAACCACCTGGGCGTTCGGCGTAAGCAGGAGCCACTTGGAACAAAAGGTTCATGGCATTCTTGCTGTGCAGCTTCGAAAGCGCCATCCGGCGATTGTGGGGAGTATCAAAGCGACCCAATGTAATCAATTTTTCAACTTCTGGTTGAACAGCGCGGGCCTTAGCATCAGTGGTTGTAATGCCGCGATGCTCGATAAGGGCAATCATCAAGCTACGGTATAAGGCTTTGCGCTGAGCCGTTGGCCGGCCCATCTTCTTGCCAGACTTACGGTGTCTCATGAAACGATCCTCGTCTATTCAGCGCTACCGTCGTTCAGACGGGCAGCGACATTGGTGTTCAGAATAGCGGAGTTGAAAGGCAAGGTTGGCAGTAAATTGCGCTCGATTAATTTCTCGCGAATTTCGTCCATTGATTTTTGCCCCAAGTTCCGCACAGCCAGCAGTTGCTTCTCGTCCATCTCCAGCACTTGACCCACCTTGGTGATGTCAGCGCGCTTGAGACAGTTGTAGGTGCGGGTTGAAAGGTCAAGATCTTCGATCGGCATGTCGTAGATCTCGCTGGGAATCACCAGACCATTGGCATCGCCAACTTGTTCTTGTTCATCATCAAAGCGATTGAAATCGGCGATGATTGATGAATATTGGACCAGCACTTGCGCGGCGTAGCTCAGGGCATCGCCTGGCTTAACCGTGCCATCAGTCCAAATTTCAAGCAGCAAGCGGTCGAAGTCGGTCATCCCGCCAATGCGGGTATGTTCCACAACGTAATTAACCTTGTGCACCGGCGTGAAGATCGCATCCACCGGAATTTCGCCAATCGGCACCGGGTCACGATTTTCAGCTGGCAGATAGCCGCGGTGACGTTCGACGGTCAGCTCCATGTCCAAGCGAGCATCGGCACTATCGAGGGTTGCGATGTAGTGATCGGGGTTAACGATCTCCACGTTTGAAGGGCATTCAATATCGCTTGCACGCACCACGCCTGGGCCAGTCTTGGATAAAATCATCTTGACTGGGCGTTCGGCGTAGGAGCGCAAACGAATGCCTTTAACGTTCAACACAATCTCGGTAGCATCTTCACGCACGCCTTGAATTGGCGAAAACTCGTGGAAAATCCCATCAATTTTAATCTTGATGACCGCTGCCCCAGGGATGGACGACAACAACACCCGCCGCAGCGCGTTCCCTAAGGTATGCCCGTAACCGGGATCCAGTGGCTCAATTTTGAACCGCCCATAGTTCTCCGCCGCTGCGACACATTCGAGTTTGGGCATTGCAATGTCTAGCACGTATCCGCCTCCTGCTGGGATAGTGATACCGATTACGTCCGATTAGCGGCTGTAGAATTCAACAATCAACTGCTCGTTAATCGACATATCCAACTCCTCGCGTGATGGGAAGGTTTGCACAACCCCCTCCAACTTGCCAGCGTCAAGTGACAACCAGCTTGGTGGTGACACGCGGTTCAGTTGTTTGGTTTCTTCGAGATCTTTGAAATAATCGCGTTTGCGGCTTTCAGCACGCACGCCAATTACATCGCCAACTTCAACCAAGGCTGAAGGAATATCGGTTTTGCGGCCATTCACGGTAATGTGACCGTGGTTGACCAACTGGCGAGCTTGGGCGCGGGTAACCGCATAGCCTAAGCGGAACACCACGTTATCGAGGCGACGTTCCAAAATTTGCAAGAGCACAGCACCGGTTTGGCCGGTGGTACGGGTCGCAATGCCATAATAGCGGCGGAACTGACGTTCCAAAACACCATAGATGCGGCGAACTTTTTGCTTCTCGCGCAACTGAACACCATAATCAGACAATTGTCGTCGTCGGACTGAAGCCCCATGTTGACCAGGGGGCTGGCTCCCACGGCGCTCAAGCACCTTGCGGCCACTGTTACCGCTCTTGAGCATTAGGTCAACGCCTTCGCGGCGTGCCAATTTACATACTGGACCAGTATATCGAGCCATGTTCTTGTTTGTCCCTTCGCAATTCCTAATTGCCAAGGCAGTTTACACACCGACTCCTATTTCCACGTATAGGAACAGCCGTGCTTCATCCTGCTCACGTATCTTAGTCGTGGCGTTGCTACTACACACTTCGGCGACAGCATGCTGCCGCGAAGCCATTACACGCGGCGGCGCTTTGGTGGGCGGCAGCCATTGTGTGGGATTGGCGTAACATCGGTGATTGCAATAACCGACAAGCCAGTCGCTTGCAGTGCGCGCACTGCTGATTCACGGCCAGCACCAGGGCCTTTAACATACACTTCAACCACGCGCATGCCGTTATCCATGGCTTTGCGGGCTGCTTGTTCGGCAGTTACCTGTGCTGCATAGGGCGTGCTTTTGCGTGAGCCTTTGAAGCCACTTGCGCCAGCGCTGCTCCAGCAAACAACGTTGCCAGCAGGATCGGTGATCGTAACGATGGTGTTGTTAAAGGTCGCTTGGACGTGTGCTTGCCCACGGGGCACATTTTTACGCTCACGGCGACGACCGCGTTGAGGGCGGCGAGCTGCTCCCGCTTTTGCTTGTTTCGCCATTCAAGGCCTCCGAAATAGCGTTGAAAATAAAAATTCAGGAAATTACTTCTTGGTAGCTTTCTTCTTGCCACCGATTGCTGCGCCTTTTTTACCACGGCGGGTACGGGCGTTGGTTTTGGTACGTTGACCACGCAATGGCAAGCCTTTGCGGTGGCGAATCCCACGGTAACAGCCAATGTCCATCAAACGCTTGATGTTCAATTGGACGGCCCGGCGCAAATCGCCTTCAACGGTGTAATCTTGGTCGATGATTTCGCGCAAACGAATTACTTCGTCTTCGGTTAAATCTTTGACCCGAACGTTTGGATTGATACTGGTGCGTGCCAGAATTTCACTGCTGGTGGTGCGCCCAATCCCGTAGATGTAGGTAAGGGAAATTTCCACTCGTTTGTTGCGTGGAATATCAACCCCTGAAATACGTGCCATTCGATGCTCCTCTTAGCCTTGCCGTTGCTTATGCTTCGGGGTGCGGCTGCAAATGATACGGACAACGCCCTTACGACGAATGACCCGGCAATATTCGCAGCGTGGTTTAACTGATGGTTGGACTTTCATCGGAACCTCGCTCGTAGACACACAACAAGCCAACCCTCCGTCCGCTTCGGCCAGAGGCATTGGTTGCGGTGGTCAGTGTGTTATCTGTACCGATAAGTAATACGGCCACGAGTTGGATCATAGGGCGAGAGTTCAACTAACACGCGGTCGCCTTTCAGAATCCGAATGTAATTCATCCGAATCCGGCCAGAGACATGTGCTAATACTTCCAGCCCGTTATCCAACGCTACTTTAAACATCGCGTTTGGCAGTGGCTCAGTAATAACGCCCTCGACCTCAATGACATCCTTCTTCTTGGCCATATAACTCCTTAAAACTAGCACATCAGCGGTGGCAATGGTCGCATGCGTTGCGAGTGGTGCGCGATTGCCCCAAAGAATAATCCGTCACTGGGCTGTGCAATACGTCAGACGACGGTGTATAGCATACGCAGCAAGCTAGAAGCATAGGCCGTCGGCCCATGCTTCTGCATCGGTACCTATTACTATACCACAAATTTAGCACGGCTTTGCCGATTCAATTGCTTGAACCATGCGTGCAGTAATATCGTCAATCTCGCCAAGGCCATTAATTTCGTGCAAGATGCCTTGCGTGCGATAATGGGCAATCAAGGGCGATGTTTGGGCTTCGTAAACATCAAGTCGATGGTTGATCGTCTCAAGGTTGTCATCGCTGCGTTGGTACAAATCGCCATTGCAGAGATCACAAACACCCTCGACTTTTGGTGCTCGGAAGTATGTATTATATACAGCTTGACATTTTCTGCAAGTCCAGCGCCCAATCACCCGTTGAATCAGCACATCTTTATCGACATGTAACAACAACACGGCGTTGATCGCATCGTTATGTTCAGCTAGAGCTGCTTGCAGGGCTTCGGCTTGTTGGGGTGTGCGTGGGAAGCCATCGAAAATCACCCCATTTTCACAATCGGGTTGTTGCACCCGTTCCAAAACCATGCCAATCACAACATCATCGGGCACCAGCTCGCCTTTATCAAGATACGATTGGGCGAGTGTTCCCAGTGGTGTGCCTTCGCGCACAGCAGCCCGAAACATATCGCCACTGGCGATGTGCTTCATGCCGGTTGCTGCTTCCAACTCAGTTGCCTGGGTTCCTTTGCCAGCTCCGGGCGAACCAAGCAAAATGATGTTCATAGGACAGTGCTCCTCGATGAGTCAGCAAAGGACGGCGAACGCCTTTGTTCGCCGTAGCGCCACCTGCTCACAGCAGGTAGCGTTTCTTAGCGCGAGATGAAGCCTTCATAATTGCGCATCATCATTTGAGCTTCGAGTTGGCGCATGGTATCGACCGCCACACCAACCACAATCAAGAGTCCGGTGCTGCTAAAGCCAATTTGCAAGCCGGTAATTTGTTGCACAAAGTAGGGCAAGGCGGCAACCACTGCCAAGCCAACCGCGCCAATCAAGGTAATGCGGTTCAACACTTTGGTCAAATAGACTTCGGTGTTGCGGCCTGGGCGAATGCCAGGAATAAAGCCACCATTACGTTGCAACATTTCAGGCAAGTTTTGTTGGTTGAACATCACCAAGGCATAGAAGTAGGTGAAGAGCAACACCAACACGAACATCGCCAAGGTAAAGGCCAAACCATTGGGGCCAAAACTGTTGACGAAGAAGTTCGCAATGCCATTGAGGAAGCCTGTACCATCGGGCTTCCAGAAGTAGGAAGCGACGGTGCTGGGGAAAATCAAAATGCTTTGGGCGAAGATCAAGGGAATCATCCCAGCCATATTGACCTTCAACGGCAAGTGGCTCGATTGACCGCCATAGACCTTATTGCCCCGTACGCGCTTGGCGTATTGGACTGGAATGCGGCGTTGACCTTCGGTGATCAAGACGATCCCAACCACGGTAGCCAAGGTCACGATCAGCAGCAAAATCCCGCCGATGACGTTATTGCCCGAGCTTGAGGTGGTGATTGCCTGATAGACCATGCTTGGCAGCGCGGTCACAATCCCGCCGAAGATAATCATCGAGAGACCGTTGCCAATCCCGCGTTCATCGATTAATTCGCCCATCCAAACCAAGAACATCGAACCTGAGACCATAATCGTCAAGATCGAGAAGGTTTGGAAGAAGTTTTGGGTGATGCTGAAGTTCAACGTGCCAAACAAGTTGATCCCGCTGTTGATCAGCGATTTAATTTGGCCATAGCCTTGGAGGTAAGCCAAGGGCACGGTGAGGAAATATTGGTAGCGCTGAATCCGATTGCGACCCTGCTCGCCCTCTTTGCTCAACTGCTCCAGCGCTGGGATCAACGGAATCAGCAACTGCATGATAATTTGAGCCGTGATGTAGGGATAGACCCCCATCGCTGCAACGGAGAACTGCCGCAACGCCCCACCGGAGAGCAAGTTGAGGAAGTTTGCCAAATCGCTTAACGGCAACTGACCATTAAACAAACGATCGAGTTCGTTTGTATCGACCCCTGGAACCGGAATAGCCGCGATAAAGCGGAAGATCACCAGCATCATCAGGGTGAACAAAATCTTCTTACGCACTTCGGCGATTTTAAGTGCGTTGACCACAGCTTGAAGCATGGAATTCTCCTGTGTAATGCACGAATGACCTTCATTTGCAAACAGCGTAGCCTTGGGCAAAGCCCGCTACGCCGTCGCAAAAGAAGGTCATCGCATCACCATTGTTTAGGCGGCAGCGTCAATCAATTCGACTGAACCGCCCGCAGCCTCAATTTTTTGGCGAGCGCTGGCGCTAACCTTGTGGACACGCACCGTGAGGGCTACGTTCAGGTCGCCATCGCCGAGGACTTTGATAGGTTGCTTGAGGTTTTTGATCAAGCCGACTTCGCGCAGAGTTTCTGGCGTTACATCGCCATTGTTCCATTCGGTCAAATCGCCAACGTTAACGATGGTATATTCGACCCGGAAAATGTTGGTAAAGCCGCGCTTATAGGGCATCCGGCGGACCAAAGGATTCTGACCACCTTCAAAGTGTGGGTAAGGGTTTGGCCCTGAACGAGCCTTTTGACCCATCATACCTTTACCAGAGGTTTTACCTTTGCCCGAACCATGACCACGACCAACCCGCTTGGTTTTGCGGGTTGAGCCTGGTGCTGGCTTCAGATCATGCAATTTCATTACTTGGCCTCCGTCGCAGTCACTTCCTCGACAGTTACCAAGTGCTTGATCTTGAAGATCATCCCACGGACAACTGGAGTATCTTGAAGTTCGACCACTTGGTTCAATTTGCGCAAACCGAGTGAACGAACGGTATCTTTTTGCGCTTGGCTATAGCCAATTGAACTTTTTTTGTAAGTAATACGCAAGCTTGCCATCGTTATTCCTCCGTACCGCTGATAACGGCGCGGCTTTGGCCGCTCAGGCGGAATGACGATGCAGCGCGGCCACGGCGGCGGCCTTCTTCTTGCGGAGTGCGCAATTCAGAAAGCGCCTTCAAAGTAGCTCGCACCACATTGACTGAGTTGTTGCTACCCAATGATTTGGTCAGAACGTCCTTGATGCCAGCGGCTTCAAGCACGGCGCGCACGCCACCACCAGCGATAACGCCGGTACCAGCTGAGGCTGGTTTAAGCAACACTTTGGATGCTTTATAGGTTGACACAATTTCATGGGGAATGGTGGTTCCGATAACGGAAACCGCGATCATATTGCGTTTGGCTGATTCAGCACCCTTGCGAATAGCTTCGGGTACTTCAGAAGCCTTGCCCATCCCTAGCCCGACATTGCCGTTGCCATCGCCAACGACTACGACGGTGCTAAAGTTGAAGCGGCGGCCACCCTTGACCACTTTCGCGACCCGGTTGATCTGGACAACTCGTTCGTCCAGTTCAACTTCGTCAGCGTTCGATCGATTTCGCTTCGCCACGTTGCCTCCAGAGTTGATTAGAATTCAAGTCCGCCTTCGCGTGCCCCTTCGGCAACAGCTTTCACACGACCGTGATATTTGTAGCCACCGCGATCGAACACCACTTTGGTAATCCCAGCGGCGCGAGCGCGTTCTGCAACGGCCTTGCCAACTGAATGTGCTTGTTCGAGTTTGCGTTGCTCACCAAGGCTGCCGCGTAATTCGGTATCGATCGTCGACGCGGAAACAAGCGTATGACCAGCGAGATCATCGATCACTTGGGCATAGATATTCAGGCCTGAGCGAAACACATTCAAGCGTGGGCGCTCAGGTGTGCCACTCAGTTGGCCACGAAGCCGACGATGCCGTCGGGCGCGCAATTCGCGGGATGAAAATTTCGACATTGCTATATTTCTCCTGTAGGTGGGTTAGGCGGCGCGTTAGTGGTGTCACGCTACGCCGCCGCCAACAGCCTACTTCTTACCAGCTTTACCGGCCTTGCGGCGGATCACTTCGTCGCTGTACTTGATGCCTTTGCCCAAGTAGGGTTCGGGTGGACGCAGCTTGCGAATGTTCGCTGCTTGGTCGCCAACTTTTTGCTTGTTGGGGCCTTTGATCACAACCCGACGCTCAGCTACTTCAAAGCTGTTGCCTTCGTATGGCTCAACCCGCACTGGGTGCGAGAAGCCAAGTGAAAGCACCAAGATTTTGCCATCAAGGGTAGCGCGATAGCCTGTACCATTCATTTCGAGCGTTTTTTCAAAGCCCTTGGTTACGCCATCGACCATATTGGCGATCAGCGTCCGTGAGAGACCGTGAAATGCGCGAGCCTGGCGGGTTTCGCTGACGCGGGTGACTTCCACCGTTGCGCCATCGATATTAACCGCAATTTCAGGCCGAATTGATTCGCTCAAGGTTCCTTTGGGGCCTTTGACCGTGACAACATTGCTGCTATCGACGTTCACAGTTACGCCACCTGGAACTTCAATCGGTTTGCGACCGATACGTGACATGGGTCATTTCCTCCACGAGTGATGACGGTAAGCCTACCGTTGTCCTCGTTTAGTATTACCAAATGTAACAAACAATTTCGCCGCCAACGCCAGCTTTCCAAGCGGCATCACCGGTCATCAACCCCTTAGGAGTTGAAAGGATGCTCAAGCCCAAACCGTTACGCACGCGAGGAATCTCGTTGCGCTTGGTGTAGACCCGCAACCCTGGGCGGCTAACCCGCTTCAAGCCGGTAATTACTGGCTTGCGGTCAGCAGCATATTTCAAGGTCAACACCAAGTTTGAGAATGGTGTGCCTTCTTGAACCTCAAAGCTTTTAATATAGCCTTCGGCTTGCAAAATTTCAGCAATGCCGCGCTTGATTTTCGACAATGGGATCGTCACCGTTTGGTGGCGTGCCATACCCGCGTTGCGGATGCGTGTCAGCAGGTCGGCAATTGGATCATTAACGCTCACTAGCTCGTCCTCCTGGTTCTACCAGCTTGATTTTGTTACACCGGGAATCAGCCCTTGTGAAGCCAACTCGCGGAAGCAGATCCGGCAGATACCAAATTTTCGCATGTACGCCCGAGGCCGACCACAGCGCTTGCAGCGATTGTATCCCTGCGTTGAAAATTTTGGTGCGCGATTCGCCTTGATGATCATCGATTTCTTAGCCATAGACTGTTTTGGCCTCCCAGTTACGAGTTGTCGGTTGACTACCCCTGTAGTCCCTTGCCAACTCTAGTCACGAAACGGCATGCCCAACGCCTTCAACAAAGCAAAGCCTTGTTCGTCGTTTGGAGCGGTGGTAACAATCGCCACCTCAAGCCCACGAATTTTATCGACTTTATCGTATTCGATTTCAGGGAAGATGATTTGTTCCCGAATACCGATACTGTAGTTCCCGCGACCATCGAACGATTTGCGGCTTAAGCCTTGGAAGTCGCGGATACGCGGTAACGCCAAGTTGACCAGACGATCATAAAAATCGTACATACGTTCATTGCGCAGCGTTACCATTGCGCCGATCGGCATACCTTGGCGGAGTTTGAAGGCTGCCAACGATTTCTTAGCGCGGGTCACAACTGGTTTTTGACCTGCAATCATGGTCAAATCGCCGATTGCTGCTTCCACCGCTTTGGGGTTTTGCAACGCTTCACCTAAGCCAATGTTGATGACGATCTTGGTAATACGGGGCACTTGCATTGGGGACTTAAAGCCAAAGTCCTTGAACAATGCAGGAGCCACGGTCTTCAAATAGACATCCTTAAGACGTGCCATGGGTTCCTCACTTCTGGGGTTCGGCGACAGCATTGGTAACCAAGGCTACCAAACGGTTGCGGCACAACTGCGCCAGCCCAGATGGAAAATACGATAGTTCCGTACCAAATGAGTAGTCAGCAACGCACGGTTGTTCATTGCTCATTTGTCTTCGACCTTGCCAAATTAGGCAACGTCGGCATTACATTGCTTGCAAACACGCACTTTTTTGCCTTCGTCGTTGACGCGGTGGCCAGTCCGTGAAGGCTTACCACAAGCTGGGCAAATTAACATGACTTTTGAGACATGCAATGCAGCTTCAACTTCTAAGATGCCGCCTTGGCGATTGCCCATCGGCTTGACGTGTTTTTTCACAATATTGACATTTTCAACGACGACGCGTTCTTTTTTGGGCAAAGACTGCTTGATTACACCTTCGCGGCCTTTTTCGCGCCCACTAAGTACCACTACGCGGTCGCCCTTTTTGACGTGCATGGTTTTGCCTCCATAGTCAACGCTATGCGGTTGCCCACAAGCGTTGTATTGTACCACAGCTCGTGAAGAATGTTACAACACTTCTGGAGCAAGTGAGATTATCTTCATATACTGTTTTTCGCGCAATTCACGGGCGACCGGCCCAAAGATACGCGTGCCGCGAGGGTTGCCTTGTTGATTGATAATGACGGCTGCATTATCATCAAACTGAATCATCGAGCCATCTGGGCGGGTGTAGCCCTTTTTGACTCGCACGATTACGGCGCGCACAACTTCGCCTTTTTTAGCCGAACCACCTGGGTTGGCTTGTTTGACGGTTGCAATGATGGTATCGCCAACGCTAGCGTAGCGACGCTTGGTCCCACCGAGCACCCGAATACACAGCAGCTCTTTTGCGCCTGTGTTATCGGCAACCCGCATACGAGATTCTTGCTGGATCACGACGAGGCCTCCTCGGTTTCGCCTTCGACGGTTACAACGTCTTGGCGCAAGACATTCAAGCCTTCGCGGCGATTCTTTTTGGCGATTTCGACCACGCGCCAGCGCTTGAGCCGGCTCAATGGACGAGTTTCTTCAATCACCACGGTATCGCCTACATGGCATTCGTTGTTTTCATCGTGCGCGTAAAACTTGCTGGTTTGGCGCACGGTTTTACGATACAACGGGTGGGGGCGCAAGTAATCAACTGCAACCACCACAGTTTTGTTCATTTTACTGCTGACAACGCGGCCAACTTTTTGTTTGCGGCTGTCAGTTGTTGCTAAATGCTCGTTCATTAATTCCCCTCCGCCACCAAGGTGCGTTCGTGGATGACCGTTTTGGCGCGGGCGATATCTTTTTTCAACAACCGCACACGAGCGGTGTTGGTCAATTTGCCAACTGATTTTTGGAAACGCATGGTGAACAACTCTTGTTTGTTATCGTTGATCAACTTTTCCAAATCAGCATTGCTCATATCGCGCAGTTCACTAGCCTTCATTTGAGCCAACCTCCTGCGATGCCTTGGTTACGAATTTGCACTTAACAGGCAACTTTTGGGCAGCGCGGCGCAGTGCTTCTTGGGCCACATCTTCAGGCACGCCGTTCAATTCGAACAACACGCGACCTGGCTTGATCACTGCGACATAGTATTCAACAGAACCTTTACCAGAACCCATCCGCGTTTCAGCAGGTTTTTGGGTAATTGGACGATCTGGGAAGATCCGAATCCAAACTTTACCACCCCGCTTAACGTAGTTGGTGATCGTCCGGCGGGCTGATTCGATTTGGCGACTGGTAATCCAGCCTGCTTCGAGTGAGACCAACCCAAAATCACCGAAAGCCACCGTAGCGCCGCGCTGAGCAATACCCTTGATATTACGAGGGCGGTGTGGGCGGCGATATTTCATTTGCTTGGGCATTAACATGGTTTACGACCCCTTGCCCGAACGAGTGTTGGTTTTTGGTGCATCGGCTGCGGCTGCTGCTGGAGCAGCTTGGCGTTCGCGTTGACCAAGCACATCGCCCTTATAAATCCAAACTTTAACCCCGATCCGGCCATAGGTGGTGTGAGCGTGCACCAACGCGTAGTCGATGTCTGCGCGAATGGTGTGCAACGGCACCCGACCTTCACGTTCCCACAATGAGCGGCTCATTTCAGCGCCACCCAAACGGCCTGAGCATTTGACTTTGATGCCTTGAGCACCAAGCCGCATGGCGCGTTGGGTTGCTTGCTTCATGGCGCGTTTGTGTGAAACCCGCTTGCTGATTTGTTCAGCAACGCTTTCGGCCACGAGGTAGGCATTTAATTCAGGCTGGTGAATTTCTTGAATATTCAAGCGCACCTTTTTGCCTGTAAGTTTTTCAATTTGGTTTTTGAGTGTATCGACGTTCGCGCCGCGTTTGCCAATGACGATCCCTGGCTTAGCCGTGTGGATGGTCACTTCAACCCGATTGGCTGAGCGTTCGATATCAACGTGGGCTACACCAGCGTTTTTCAACTCATCGGCACCTTCGATATATTTGCGCAGTGCCAAATCTTGGTGCAGTTGTTCGGTATAGTTACGCTCGGCAAACCACTTCGATTTCCAATCTTTGATGATGCCGAGGCGGAATCCATTCGGATGCACTTTACGACCCAAGAGATCCTCCTAAGATAATGATGAAATATGAATTATGAAGGATGAAGCGCAGCGCTGCAAATCTGCCCCTGACTTCATGCTTCATGGCTCATATTTTACAAGACTTCGCCGTCATCGACGATCACGGTAATGTGTGACGACCGCTTCAAGATACGATCACCACGGCCACGAGCACGCGGCATGTAGCGCTTGAGCACTGGGCCAGCATCGACCATAATCGTTTTAACGACCAGATCCTCGGGTGACATTTGATAGTTGTGATCGGCATTGGCCTTGGCCGACTTGATCACGCGGGCAATTTCTGGGGCTGCCTTGTGGGGCAGGTATTGCAAAATCCCCAGCGCTTCCGTCACATTTTTACCGCGCACGAGGTCGGCAACCAGCCGAACTTTTTGCGGCGACATGCGGAAGTTACGCAGAATGGCTTTAGCTTGCATTGCGCACCTCTTATTTTAATTTGCCGCGCTTGTCGGCCTTTTTGCCACCGTGCCCACGGAATGTGCGGGTCGGCGCGAATTCACCCAACTTATGACCAACCATGTTTTCAGTGATATACACTGGCACGTGACGGCGGCCATCATGGACAGCGATCGTATGGCCAACCATCTGAGGGAAGATGGTTGAATCGCGTGACCACGTTTTGAGTGGGCGCTTTTCATTGCCACGATTCATCGTTTCAACGCGGCTCAAGAGCCGAACGTCAACGAATGGACCTTTTTTGGTTGAACGAGACATTCGTTTCCTTCCTTTAGTTGCAGTAGTTGTTGTCACTACTCACGAGGGAGAAGGCGCTGCACGAGTTATCGCAACCCAGTGCAGCGGCGGTCGAACCGCCCTTGCTCCAAGGTGAGGAGCGCATCACAACGAAGCGCTCCCCAGGGTTTATTTTTGCTTGCGCGTCCGCACGATAAAGCGCTCGGTGCGGGGGTTGTGGCGGGTCTTTTTGCCCATTGCTGGCTTGCCCCATTTAGTTTTGGGGTTCATCCCAGTTGGGGCGCGACCTTCACCACCACCGTGTGGGTGATCAACAGGGTTCATTGCTGAACCACGCACGACTGGGCGACGGCCCAACCAGCGGCTGCGACCAGCTTTCCCAATCATGATGTTTTGGTGATCAACGTTACCGACTTGACCCAAGGTAGCCATACACTTGATATGGACCATGCGCATTTCGCCAGATGGCAAACGCACAGTGGCGTAGTTACCTTCGCGGGCCATCAATTGGGCGGTGTTACCAGCACTCCGCACCATTTGGCCACCACGACCGGGGGTCAATTCGATGTTGTGAATTTGCGAACCGATTGGGATGTTGGCCAATGGCAAGGCGTTACCAACCCGAATTTCGGCGTTGGGGCCGGCCATCAACATATCGCCAACTTTCAAGCCCAATGGTGCAATGATATAGCGCTTTTCGCCGTCGGTGTAATGCAACAACGCGATATTCGCTGAGCGGTTTGGATCGTACTCGATGCCCGCTACTTTTGCTGGAATATCAAATTTCTTGCGCTTGAAATCGATCAAGCGATAGCGCCGCTTGTGACCACCACCACGGTGACGGGTGGTGATATGGCCGTGGTTATTGCGGCCAGCATGTTTTTTTAAGGGTTCGGTAAGTGCTTTTTCTGGCTCGAACTTCGTGATTTCTGCGAAGTCCGAGACAGTCATGCCACGCCGACCCGGCGATGTCGGTTTATAGCGTTTGATGCCCACTGCATAACCTCCTAGAGATCTTCGAAGATTTCGATCCGTTCGCCTGGAGCCAAGGTAACGATGGCTTTTTTCCAACTGCGGCTGTAGCCACTTTGTTGGCCATTGCGGGTACGGCGAACTTTCAACTTACCCTTGACATTCATGGTGTTAACAGCTTTCACGTTGACGTTGAAAATCTGTTGCACAGCAGCCTTGATCATCGGCTTGTTGGCTTCTTGTGCCACCTCGAACGTGTATTTGCCCTCTTCCATCAACGCCGTATTTTTTTCGGTGATGACAGGGCGAATAATAATATCGTGCGCGTTCATCGGTTGCATCTCCTACTTTTTGCCCAGAATTGTTTCAACAACGCTGAGTGCCGACTTGGGCAAAATTAAGGTGTCGTAGTTCAACAGATCCCGAACATTCAGGTAGGCTGCCAACAAAGTCTTGACATTTGGCAAGTTGCTGGTTGATAACGTGATGTTATCGCTCTTTTCACCTAATGCCACCAGCGTTTTTTCGCCGACTAAAGGCAAGTTTTTCAACAAAGCCAAGAAGTCTTTGGTTTTTGGTGCATTCATGCTCAAATCATCTAAGAAAATGATTTGGTTGTCTGCATATTTGACCGAAAGCGCCGAGCGTACTGCCAAGCGACGCATTTTGCGTGGCATATCTTTGGTGTACTTGCGGGGCTTTGGCCCGTGAACAACACCACCACCTGAGTGATGGGGGGCGCGAATAGCGCCTTGGCGAGCGCGACCGGTACCTTTTTGGCGATACAACTTGCGCGTGCTACCACGTACTTCACCACGAGTCTTGGTACTGTGAGTGCCCAAACGTGCATTGGCCAGTTGGCGAATGACTGCTTGGTGCATCACGGGAATGTTAGGCTCGATGCCGAAGATGTAGTCTTGCAGCTCAAGCGTGCCGATAGCTTGACCGGCTTGGTTATAAAGCTTGGCTTCCATGCGTCAACTCCTATTTCTTCGTGGCCTTAGCTGCCCGTGAGACCATTACCAAACCATTCTTAGCGCCTGGCACTGAGCCCTTCACTAAGATTACGTGGCGTTCAAGGTCAATTTTTACCACTTCCAAATTTTGAACGGTTACGCGATCATTACCCATACGGCCAGCCATACGCATGTTTTTCCATACGCGGCCTGGCGTGGTACCTGAACCAATCGAGCCTGGGGCGCGATGGCGGTCGCTTTGACCGTGGGTTGCTGGGCCACCACGGAAACCGTGGCGCTTAACAACACCAGCAAAACCGCGACCTTTGCTTGTGCCGACGACATCAATCTTTTCGCCGAGTTGGAAAATATCAACATTTACCACGTCGCCGACAGTGTGTGCGTTCAAGTCGGTGGTTTTCACTTCACGCATGAAGCGAACCAGCCGACCAGCAGCTTTCAGGTGTCCTTGGATTGGCTTCGTTACTTTTCGTGGTTTGATTTCGCCGAAGCCGAGTTGGACTGCTTCATAGCCATCCTTGTCCTTGGTGCGAAGTTGGGTGACCACACATGGGCCAGCTTCGATCACGGTGACAGGAATGGTTTCACCTTTTTCGGTGAAGATCTGGGTCATGCCAATTTTGCGACCCAAAATACCATTGAGCATTGGTTACTCCTTAGTCCATAGCGTGCGGAGCCTCTGGGCGACCAAGCCCAGCCGTATTGGCTATGGCTCCAAGCGGGATTCCCGATTAGAGCTTAATTTCAATATCCACACCAGCGGGCAAGTTCAGCTTCATCAAAGCATTAATTGTTTGCTGGCTTGGATCGATCACGTCGATCAGACGTTTGTGGGTCCGAATTTCGAACTGTTCTTGGCTGTCGCGGTCAATGAAGGGTGAGCGCAACACGCTGTATTTTTCGATCTTGGTCGGCAACGGCACTGGGCCAGCGACCTGAGCACCGGTGCGTTCTGCCGCATCCACGATCTGGCGTGCCGACTGATCCAAGATCTTGTGATCATACGCCTTGAGGCGAATGCGAACTTTTTGCTTTGCCAACGTCATTACTCCTAAGCGCAAAAGAAGGCAGGTGTGACGGGCACACCTGCCAGCCGTTTTATAGCTTATGCGATGATTTCGGTCACGATACCAGCACCCACGGTGCGGCCACCTTCACGAATCGCAAACTTCAAGCCTTGTTCGATAGCAACCGGAACGATCAACTCCACCGTCATTTGGATGTTGTCGCCTGGCATCACCATTTCCACGCCTTCGGGCAAGCCAATCGCACCCGTCACGTCCGTCGTCCGAACGTAGAATTGTGGGCGATAGCCACTGAAGAATGGGCTGTGGCGGCCACCTTCTTCTTTCTTCAATACGTACACTTCAGCCTTGAACTTGGTGTGTGGTTTGATCGAGCCTGGCTTGGCCAAGACTTGACCGCGTTCCACGTCCGTCCGTTCAATCCCGCGCAAGAGTGCCCCTACGTTGTCGCCGGCGCGACCTTCGTCCAGCAACTTCTTGAACATTTCCACGCCGGTCACGGCGGTGGTGCGTACGTCTGGACCCATCCCGATGATTTCAATCGTATCGCCAACTTTGACGATCCCGCGTTCGATCCGACCGGTCACCACGGTACCGCGGCCTTTGATCGAGAACACGTCTTCGATTGGCATCAAGAATGGTTTGTCGATGGCGCGTTCTGGCGTTGGGATATAGTCGTCAACCGCTTGCATCAATTCTTGGATTGATTGATACTCTGGTTGGCCAGCATCGGTTGATGCACTATCCAATGCGCCTTTGGCTGAGCCGCGCACGATCGGAATTTCGTCGCCGGGGAAGCCGTATTTTGACAGCAACTCGCGCAATTCCATTTCGACCAATTCGAGCAACTCAGGGTCGTCCATCATGTCGACTTTGTTCAAGAAGACAACCATCGCAGGCACTTCAACTTGGCCAGCCAAGAGGATGTGTTCGCGGGTTTGGGGCATCGGGCCGTCGGGAGCCGAGACCACCAAGATCGCGCCGTCCATTTGGGCAGCACCGGTAATCATGTTTTTGATATAGTCGGCGTGACCTGGGCAGTCGACGTGGGCATAGTGACGATTTTCGGTTTCGTACTCAACGTGCGAAATCGAAATCGTAATCCCACGGGCGCGTTCTTCTGGAGCATTGTCGATTTGATCGAAAGCGCGGAATTCAGCGCGGCCACGCAGTGCCATGGTTTTGGTGATGGCAGCAGTCAAGGTGGTCTTGCCGTGGTCAACGTGTCCGATCGTCCCAATGTTGATGTGGGGCTTATTCCGCTCAAACTTTTGCTTAGCCATGTCGTTTGTGGCTCCTGCTATTACAAATACCGTTAGCCGCTGACAAAAAGACAACGGAACAGGAATGGAAAATTGGTAGTCGCGCCCTGCGGCCCCTTAATTGACCATTCCCTACGTGGTTCTACGTTATGGTGTGCGGGGTACACTTACCCAGATAAAGTTGACTTGTTTAAATGTCACAACTCGCACGAAAGCCGATTATAACACACCTTTTAGCGGAAACGCAAATAGCCGTTTCTCACAATTATAGCTGGTACATCTGGCTCTGGCGGGAGCACGTGCGAATCGAACACACCAACGCTATTCGTCATAGCGCCGACCAATTTTGAAGACTGACGAGGCCACCAGACCCCATGTACTCCCAATTGCAACAGTACCACGAAGCGCTGGTTTGATCAAAATAGCGAAAGTTGTTGCATTGGCTCTGGCGGCGTTGGTAAAGGATACTCAATCCCACGCGCTACCAAGGCTTGGGCCAACAGCTCACACATCTCCGGCGAGCGCTCTTCAACCGGGCAATGCATAAACGAATAAACTGTTAGGCCATCATTCAGCATTGCCACAATCGTATCGGCCCATTGTTCCAGCAGCGGCTGATCGATCGCCAAATCTGGGTGGCCCATAAAGCGCAACAACACAAATGGCGCAGTTACATCAACATGATAGGGCACGCTGGGCTTTTTACGCCGCGCATCCAAAATGACTTGATCCGTGGTTGCGCCAGTGTTAATCGGTCGCACATCAACCAATACCCGTCCAACGCCATGTTCAGCCAACAGGCCATTCAAACGTTGCGCTGCTTGCGGTGCAAACCAGCCCCGATGGCGCACCTCAACCGCCAAGGGCACAGCATGATCCCAGGCGGCAAGCCAAGTTTGCAAATCGCCAAATTGGGCTGGACTATAACTTGGGCCAAGTTGCAGAAAAATCGGGCCAAGTTTTGCGCCCAATAATTGCAGCTGCGCCACAAATGCCTTGGTTGCAGCAATCTGCTCAGTCAAATTGCCGCTATGGCTAATCGCTCTCGGCACTTTTGGGCAAAAGCGAAAATTGCTCGGCGTATCGCTGGCCCAGCGCAACACCGTCGGTTGGTCGGGCACTGCATAAAAGGTGGCGTTAATTTCCACCGTCGTCAGCCGTTCAGCGTAGGCCTTGAGCATATCGCCATTACTCGTACCAGCAGGCAAAAATTGGCCAACCCAAGGCCGATAGCCCCAAATCGCACAGCCAAGATAGATATTCGACATTGGATACACTCCCCGCTACAATGAGCGTAGCATGATAACCCCGAAACCACCAAGCCATACCACGTCAATGGAGCCTGTGGTAGGTCGGCAGCGCAGAGGAGCCTCTATGAAACAGCGAGTTGTCATCACCGGAATCGGGATTTGCAGCGCCCTTGGGAATGATATTGAAACCTATTGGGCAGCGTTGCTCGCTGGTCAAAGTGGGGTCAAACCACTGCCAGAGCTAGCGCCCTATAAAGATCCGGTGGTTGGTGGCGCAACCCCCGAGTTACCGTTACTCACCAGCCATCGCCGCCAACCAGATCGGATGATCAGTTTGGCCCACCACGCCGTGGAGCAAGCCATCGCCATGGCCCAAGGCCTGCCGCAAGATACCGCCGTGCTATGGGGCACAGGCTATACCACGATTTCAACCATCGAAGCCTGTTATGAAAATTGGTTTACCAATGGCAAAGTGCGCGCCGATACCGTGCCAGCCTGTATGCCAGCCGCTGTGTTGCCGCACCTCTGCACAGTCTTCGATTTACACGGCCCCAGCACATTAATTTCGGCGACCTGCGCCTCTGGCTTGCAAGCAATTGGCATCGCCGCCGATTTGATTAGGGCTGGCGTGATTGAAACCGCTATTGCCGGCGCTTCCGATGCACCATTGACCAAAGGCATGTATGCTGCATGGAAACCGCTGCGCGTGTTGGCAACCGATCTGAGCGATCCCAGCCGCGCGTGTCGGCCATTTAGCGCCGATCGCAATGGCTTAGTGCTGGCCGAAGGCGCTGGGGCATTTGTGCTCGAAAGCTTAGAGCATGCTCAAGCCCGTAATGCACCGATTCTCGCCGAGATTGTGGCTTCTGCTGCCACAACGGCCAGCGGGAGCATCGTCGCACCCGATTTGGAACATCAGACATTAACATTAACCAAAGCCTTGCAACGGGCCAAGCTAAGCATTCACGATGTCGATTATATTAATGCCCATGCAACTGGCACAAAGCTTGGCGATGCAGCTGAAGCAGCGACCATCAAGGCCGTCTTTGGCCAACGCGCGCAGCATGTGCCAATTTCTGCCATCAAAGGCGCAACCGGCCATGCGATGGGCGCAAGCTCGGCGCTCGAAGCGATTGCAACCATCTTAGCCTTGCGCGATCAAATCCTGCCGCCAACCATCAATTGGCAAGCTGGCGACCAAGATTGCGACTTGGATTTTGTGGTTGAAGGCGCACGCAAGCAGCCAATTAACCTCGCCGTTAAAGAATCGTTTGGTTTTGGTGGCTCAAACGCTGTTTTAGTGCTACGTCGCTGGGTATAATTGACGCAGCAAATTTGCCACCAGTATAATTTCTCTTACGCAGCACCAGCGAATTGGAGGGCCAATGGCAGCCGATAAAGACGCATTATTAAAAGAATTGCGTGACCAACAAGACCGCATTCGTCGCCAAATGACCGAACTCGATGCCTTGATTCGCCAGAATCAAGCAGAAGTCGATAAAATGTCGCAACGCGAAATGTCAGTTTCCAGCCGCCGTCGCGATATGGAAGTCAATTTCGAGCGCTACGAAAAAGTTGATATTAAAAATTTCTATACCTCAGCCCAAGAGGTGCAAACCCGCGTGCAAATGATGCGCAGCCAAGTTGAGCAATTGCAAACCAAGCAACAATTGCTGCGCGAGCAACAAGATACGCTGCAAAAACTAATTCAAAGCCTCGATGAAGTGAGCGTTGTCGCCGAAACAACCATCTCAAATTTGCCCCAAGTTGATCCCCAAGAGCAAATTGCGGCAATTATTCAGGCCCAAGAAAAAGAGCGCCTGCGCATTTCGTTGCAAATGCACGATGGCCCAGCGCAATCGATGAGCAACTTGGTGCTGCGCGCCGAAATTTGCGAACGCTTCCTTGACCACGACACCAATCAAGCGCGCTCCGAGATGGCCAGCCTCAAAACTGCCATCAATACAGTGTTGCAAGATACGCGGCGTTTCATTTTCGATCTGCGTCCGATGACCCTCGATGACCTTGGTTTGTTACCAACGCTCAAACGCTATGGCCAAGAATTTGGCGATAAAAACGGCATTGAAATCAATCTCATGGTCCAAGGCTTGGAATCTCGCTTACCAAGCCATTATGAAGTAACCATTTTCCGTTTTGTGCAAGAAGCCTTGAATAATGTCCAACGTCATGCCAATGCTTCGCATGTGCGCATTATTCTTGAGGCCGATCCAAGCAAGATTCAGATTGCCATTGAGGATGATGGCGCTGGTTTCCACGTTGCGGAAACACTCAACGATCCCACTGGCAAGCGCAATATGGGCATTGCCAGCCTCCGCCAACAAGCAGAAGTATTGTTGCGGGGCCAAATGGGCATAGAAAGCACGGTAGGCCGGGGTACGCGGGTTGTGGCAGTGGTGCCTGCACCCTAGTCACCCCTAACGATAGTACTAACATCCTATTGTCGTTCAGGCTCGGGTCGAATATGATGCTCACATCGTAATTATTTTCTTTCTCGTAAGGAGATACCGCAATGTTTCGTTCATTTTTTGCTAAAGAAGAAGGCCAAGGCTTGGTCGAGTACGCTTTGATCCTCGCCTTGATCGCTATCGTCGTTATTGCTGTTTTGACCTTGCTTGGCCGCAACGTCAACAACAAATTGGGTACCGTCGCTAGCGCCTTGAACTAGTTCTTCTTCCTGAAGAACCTACAGAACCAGCACCGATTGGTGCTGGTTCTGTATTTAACGACTTGTTTACACCACCTCAACCTCAATTAATCCCCCACAATTTGATCATAACCCATGGTGATTGAAACCCACCCTGATCGATAGTACCAACATCCTATTGTCGTTCAGGCTCGGGTCGAATATGATGCTCACATCGTAATTATTTTCTTTCTCGTAAGGAGATACCGCAATGTTTCGTTCATTTTTTGCTAAAGAAGAAGGCCAAGGCTTGGTTGAATACGCTTTGATCCTCGCCTTGATCGCTATCGTCGTTATTGCTGTTTTGACCTTGCTTGGCCGCAACGTCAACAACAAATTGGGTACCGTCGCTAGCGCCTTGAACTAGTTCTTCTTCCTGAAGAACCTACAGAACCAGCACCAATCGGTGCTGGTTCTGTATTTAACCAGCTACTTTCAGTCATTCACTGATCCAAACTCAGTCTAACCGCGATAGAGCAAGGCTACGCGTTCGCGCGCCGCAACTGGAATTGTCTCAGGAGCCGTCATCACTGCATGCGCCAATGCTGAATGCGCAGGATAAACTGCCGCTGGATCAATCAACGGAATCAAGGCTGCAATCGTGTTTTGGGCTGCGGCCACATTGCGGTTAATAGTCTCAACAACCATCGCCGCCGTTACATTATCGTGATCAGGATGCCAGCAATCGTAATCGGTTACTAACGAAAGGTTGGCATAGGCAATTTCGGCCTCACGAGCAAGCTTGGCCTCTGGCAATAAGGTCATGCCAATAATCGAGCAACCCCAACTGCGATATAGCTCCGACTCAGCTTTGGTCGAAAACTGTGGCCCTTCCATACAACAATAGGTCCCGCCATCATGCACGGTTGTGCCGCTTGCAGCATGCGCCGCCTTACGCACTAACGCGCTCAGATGCGGGCAAACTGGATCACCAAATGCCACATGCGCCACAATCCCTTCGCCAAAAAAGGTCGCTGGGCGTACACCCTTCGTCCGATCAATCGCTTGATCAGGAATGACCAAATGGCCTGGCACGAGTTCCTCGCGTAAACTGCCAACAGCACTAACGCCTAAAATAAAACGCACGCCCAATTGTTTGAGCGCATGAATATTGGCCCGATAGGGAACTTCTGAAGGCGTATAACGATGGCCACGACCATGACGCGGCAAAAAGGCCACCCGTTGGCCTGCCAAATTGCCGACAATCACTGCATCGCTGGGTTCGCCAAATGGCGTAGTGAGTTGTATTTCGCTGCGGTCGGTCAATGCTTCCATCGCATAAAGCCCACTACCGCCAATAATTCCAATGCTAATTGGTTCCATACACTACCTCCTGATGTATATTGGCCTAGTATAGCAGAGCACACGCCAAAGACCCTATCACACGCGTGACAGGGCCAGCGGCAATTGGCTCAAACAGCGCTATGCGCCTAACGCCAACTGTTTTTCATTTTTTTTTAGATATTGGGCCACTTTATTGACTAAAACTTCATAGTCAATGGGTTTTTCAAGATGATCGACACAACCAGCAGCAGTGGCTCGCGATAGCTCGTTGTAGGTTGTATGGCCAGTCACCGCAATCACCGGAATATGCGAGTAGCGGCTTTCGGCTTTTAATTCGGCGGTTGCCGTCCAACCATCCTTAACTGGCATCGCCATATCCATCAACACCAAATCGGGAGTTGTGTTGTGCACTTTATCCAGCGCATCTTGGCCATTGACGGCGCTAATCACGCTATAGCCATTCAACGATAACATTTGTTGGAGCAAGAAGCGGTTATCGCCATTATCATCAACAACTAAAATCATCCCCATGGGAAGCCTCCTAAGTTGGTTGGGTATCAGGCCACAACGTTCGAACTAACCAATGGCGATGCTGCCATCATCAAGGTCGATTCCGATTGCGTTGGGCATTGAACAGGTATTTGCAATGTAAAGGTCGAGCCAACATTGGGGCAGCTTTCGACGTTGATTGTGCCACCAAGCATCGCTGCAAGTTGCTGACTCAGCGCCAAGCCCAAACCAGTCCCGCCATAGGTGCGGGTTGTCGATTCGTCTGCTTGGACAAATGGCTTGAATAAGCGCCGTAATTGATCAGGAGCCATGCCAATGCCCGTATCGCTGACTGCAAAAACCAGCCATGGCTCGTTGGCTCGCTGTTCATCCCACACGCGCAGGGTAACGGTGCCAGCTTCGGTAAATTTAATCGCGTTACTCAGCAGGTTGAATAAAATTTGGCGAATTTTGCCAGCATCGCTGTAAAGCACGCTGTTACTTGCAAAATCTGTTTTGAGCTGATCAAAGCGAGCTTCAGCAAGCGGCTGCACAATCCCCATCACTTCATCAACCAAGCTGGCAAGCTGCACCTCGCCAAGATCAAGATTCATCTTGCCATGCTCAATTTTGGAGAAGTCGAGCACATTCGAAACCAGCGTCAGCAGATGTTTGCCAGCCAAGCGAATCCGCTCTAGCTGCGGCAACACATCGTCTTGGCCACGGGCTTTGGCTCCAAGATGCAGCAACTGGGTATAGCCCAAAATTGCGTTCAACGGCGTGCGCAATTCGTGGCTCATGGTTGCCACAAACATGCTTTTGGCTTGGCTGGCAGCTTCTGCCGCTGCCTGAGCGCGCAAAGCAGTTTCCTCGGCCTGTTTGCGCCGAATAATATCCTCGGTCAGTTGTTGCTGCACATACAAACTTTCGGCCAGCTCAGCATTACGCAGCTCCAACATATCGCGATGCTCGCGCAGGCTACGTACCATGCTGTTGAAATTGTTGGCCAAGGTTTGCAGTTCGTCGCCGCCACCAACTTGAACCATGCGCTCAAGGTCGCCACCAGCTACCGCTACCGTGGCATCGGTCAACTTACGAATCCGCCGCGCAGTCCGAGTCGCTAGCAACAAGCCAATCGCACCTGAGAGCAGCACGGTAAAGGCAATTTGGCCATAAATCACCAAGCGCGATGATTCAAAGGTTTGGCCGACCGAAGCTAAGGCGTTGTTCGCTTGATTTTGGCTCAGCTGACCCAAAATATCGGTTGCGCTCAGCACATCTTCGTAGTAGGGATTGAGCCGATTGAGCACTGGCTGAACACTGCCAGTATTGCCGAGCCGTGCGGTTGGCAAAAATTGCTCATTGGTCGCTTGGACAAAGCGCTGCCACGCCATCGAGACAGCGTTGAGAGTTTCGCCTTCGACCATTGTGGTATCAAGCTGTTGGTATGCAGTAAAGGCAGCCTGCATATCTTGCTCAAGCGCTTGCATTTCGCCTTCGATACGGGCTTTATCAGCAACACTGTTGTTGATAATATATTCAAGTTGCAAGGCATGATATTTGGTGCTAATAAAATTAATTCGATCGCTCAAATCGAGCGAAGGAATCGTAATTTGTTCGATCATCGAGGCTTTTTGAAAAACGCTGCTAAAGCCGTTTAACGCAAAAATGCCCAAGGCGATCATCAGGGCCAAATCGAGGGCAATTGAGCCAAGCAATTTTGTTCGGAACGAAAGCCGCATTGCTATTCTCCCTCTAGCTCAAGCAAGCGTTCAATCGAAACCCCAATTTGTGAGCCACCCTCGAACATCGAGCCAAGTTTGCGTTGTTGCACTCGTTCTTGGGCAAATTGATAAGCGCGGCTTGGCAAGGGCACATATTTCACCGCAGCCACCACACGCGGCAAATCGCTCAGGTAAAAATCGACAAATGCCGCAACTTCGGCCCGATCCAAGGCATCGGCGCGAACATAGATAAAAATTGGCCGTGAGAGCGGCTGATATGAGCCATCAGCAATTGTTTGCTCGGAAGGCAACACACAGCCATTGCCTGCATCAATTGCGACCAATTTCAAGCGATCTTGGTATTCGCGGTAGTAGGCATAGCCGAAATAACCCAAGCCGTTGGGGTTGCCAGCAATATCTTGCGCAATCAGATAATCGTCTTCGCTGCTGATCACATCGCTGCGGCTTGAGCCTTCGGTGCCAACAATCGCGCTGGTAAAATAATCGAACGTCCCTGAATCTTGGCCAGCGCCATACAATTGCACGGTCGTTGTTGGCCAAGTCGAACGCACCATCTGCCAAGAAGTGATGCTCTTGGTTGCTGCTGGTTGCCAAAGTGTGTTCAGCTCAGCCAGTGTAATACATTCGAGCCATGTATTATTGGGGTTGGTAACTAACGAAAGGCCATCAAAGGCCACTGGAATTTCCACAAAATCAATCTGATTGGCGGCACACTCGGCGGCTTCGCTCTGTTTGATTGGGCGCGAAGCATCGGAGATTGCCGTTTCGCCAGCACAAAACTTTTTAAACCCGCCACCAGTGCCACTCACCCCTAATTGCACCTGAACGTTGGGCGCAATCAGGGCAAAATCTCGCGCAATTGCTTCGGTAATTGGAAACACCGTAGAAGAACCATCGATCACGATTGAGCCGCGCAACGCAGGGTTGGCGGTTAGCACTGGCGACGGAGTTGTTTGCGCGAAGGTCGTTGGTGGGGGAGTCGCTGTCGCGGGGAGGCTTGTAGCCGTTGGTTGGGCGGTGTTTGCACCACAGCCAGCCAGCGTCAATAGGCAGCAAAGCAAAAGAAATCGTTGTAGCACAGCCACACTCCACAAACTATACAGCTTGTAGGGTAGTAGCCAATTGTTAAGTGTTGGTCATATCGAGGTTAAGAATCGGCAAAATGACTGCTGTAACCCATGCCCTCACCCCCCAGCCCCCTCTCCCACTAGACGCGGGCGAGGGGGAGCATCCGTGTTTCACCAACGAATTGCAGGAGAACCACGTGATTAAAGCCCCTCGCCCGTCGGACGGGAGAGGGGTTGGGGTGAGGGGAGCTTAAACTACCGACTTGGCTCGTTGCTTATTTGACGGTCAACGTACCCTTCATGCCAGCCGTGTAGTGGGCAGGATAGGTACAGATAAAGCTATAGGTACCTGGTTGCAGGCTGACGGTAAAGGTATCGCTTGCGCCAGTTGCAATCGTTTTGCTATGGCCCAACGATTTGTCGGCTGGTGGCAAGAAATCAGGAGCTGAAGCCATTGAGGCATCAACGGCTGGTTGTTCGTCGCCAGTTTTAACAATAACCACATTGTGGGCCAAAGCGCCTGGGTTGTTGAAAGTGACGGTTACTTCGCCAGCAGCTGCTTCAACAGCAGTGGTTTTATAGGCCAAGGTGCCACCATCAGCAGCATCGATGGTAATTGCTGAGCTACCGCCCCCGGTGCTTGGTGCGCTGGTTGCAGCGCCGTTATTTGTCGTTGGGGCTGGAGTTGCTTTTTCTTCGCCACAAGCGGCTAAAGTCAGCGATACGACGAGCAAGAGTGCAAAACTCAACTTCTTCACAGAAGCATCCTTTCAAGTGTTATCATTAAAACAACCGTTGGCGTTATGGCAACGGCTGGAAGGCTCAAATTGAGTATACCATCCCCCCATGGGGCTGGGTATCAGGTATTAACCTGATTGTCTCGATTGGGCCGCTTGCTTTGCTATTTTTCTGGCTTGGGTTAAGCCTGCGCAGCTTCATCGTTTCTTCATAGCTTAACTATGGTGAGAATTGGCTTAAACGCAGCTAAAAAAGCAGGTTTTTGGCCCAAGGTTATGGTATTATCCACAACAGAAAGCTTGGGCTACCCGTTGTTGACGTGCGAGGTTCACCTTGGAAACAAATAGTAGCGATGTACGCCGTGCAGGCGAGGCCTTACAAAGCCTAGTTGGCGAAGTAGGAAAAATTGTTGTTGGGCAGCGGGCCTTAGCTGAACGCATCTTGATTGGTTTGTTGGCCAATGGTCACTTATTAATTGAAGGCGTGCCAGGGTTGGCCAAAACCTTGATGGTTAAAAGTATGGCCGAAGGGATTCATGCCCAATTTGAACGGATTCAGTTTACCCCCGATTTGTTGCCTGGCGACTTGATTGGGACACAAATTTACAATCAACGCACTGGCGATTTTTCAATTAAAAAAGGGCCGATTTTTACCAACTTTTTGCTGGCCGACGAAATTAACCGTGCCCCAGCCAAAGTGCAAAGTGCCTTGCTCGAAGCGATGCAAGAGCGTCAAGTGACGATTGGCTCGGATACCTTTAAATTGCCGCACCCATATTTGGTGATGGCAACCCAAAACCCCATCGAAAACGATGGGACATACCCCTTGCCAGAAGCGCAAGTCGACCGTTTTATGCTCAAAGTTGTGGTCGATTACCCCACCCGCGAAGAAGAATACGAAATTCTCAATCGCATGACTGGGGCAAGCACGCCTACCATGAGCACAACTATGACGATCGAAGAGCTTGATAACGCGCGCAAGATTTTCCATCAAATTTATATTGACGATCGGGTCAAACATTATATTTTGGATTTGGTGTTTGCCACCCGTAAACCAGAGCAATATGGCTTGGCCCAAATTAAGCCCTATATTGAATTTGGCGCATCGCCACGGGCAACTATTTTTATGACCTTAGCTGCGAAGGGTGCTGCCTTCTTGCAAGGCCGCGCGTATGTCACGCCCGACGATGTGAAGCACATGGCCTTGGATGTGTTGCGCCACCGCTTGATTGCAACCTACGAAGCAGAAGCAGAAAATATCACGTCGGAAAACTTGGTGGCCCAAATTCTCAATCGGGTGCGCGTGCCGTAGGAGTTGGGGATCGGTTTTTGGAGATCGGGGATCGGGATTCAATGCAAAGGAACGATGGCTTCAGGCTGAAGGCTATGGGCTATCGGAACATGATTTGGAATCTCAAGAATTTCAATAGCCAAAAGCCCATAGCCACATCAATCTTCGTGCTCTTCGTGTCCTTCGTGGATCAATAGCGGATATATCATGAACTTACAAGAACTCATGCGCCAAGTGCGCTTCATTGAATTGAAAACGACCAAGTTGGTAACTGGTGTGTTTGCTGGCATGTATATGAGCAGCTTCAAGGGGCGTGGCGTTGAGTTCGATGAAATTCGCGAATACGAACCTGGCGATGATGTGCGCGCGATCGATTGGAATGTAACTGCACGCACAGGCCGTCCGTTTATCAAACGCTTTGTTGAAGAGCGCGAGATGACCGTGATGCTGCTGGTTGATATGAGCGCTTCGGCAGATTTCGGCACAACCCGCAAACTCAAACGCGAGCTTGAAGCAGAATTATGCGCAACGTTGGCCTTTTCGGCGGTGCGCAACAACGATCGCGTGGGCATGCTGCTATTTACCGAAGAAGTTGAGCGCTTTGTGCCGCCACGCAAAGGCCGCAACCACGTCATGCAAATTGTGCGTTCGCTGCTCACCATCGATCCCAAACATCGCGGCACCAACATTACCAAAGCCTTAGATTACCTGAACAACGTCGTCGAAGGCAAAGCCTTGGTCTTTATCATCTCGGATTTTCGTTCGCTGGACAATTGGATTCGCCCGTTGCGGATTACTGCTCGTCGCCATGATGTGGTGGCGGTGCGGGTTGAAGACCCACGCGAACGCAAATTGCCCAAAGTTGGCTTGGTGCGCTTGCAAGATGCAGAAACGGGCCAAGAGTTGGTTGTCGATTTGCGCAACGAAAAATTACGCACCATGTTTGAACAACAAGCAGAAGCCCAGCATCAAAGCCACGTGGCCGAACTACGCGCGCTTGGCGTTGATCATATGAGTTTACAAACCGATGGACGCTATGCCGATTCACTGCAAAGCTTCTTTAATCGGCGGATGAAACGCCGTGAACGCGGCTAGAGGAACAGCTATGGCAAAATTGTGGTGGTTATTAGGATTAAGTTGTTTGCTCTGGATTGCGCCGGTCGCAGCCGCCGAGCCAGCCGTAGCCGTGCGTGCCCAACTCAATCGCACCAAAATTACAGTTGGCGATTTGGTCGAGTACGAATTGCAAGTGACCACGCCCAACGGCTTTAAAAGCGAACTCCCAGCCATGCCAACCAAAACCTTTGGCGAATGGGAAGTGCGCGAGTGTGCGCCCTTGAGCGAAACAACTGTCGCAGAAGGGCTGCGCCAAGGCTGGCGCTGTCAATTGACCAACTGGGATGTCGGCATTCATGCCTTTCCAACTCAATTGGTCAAAATAACCAATCCTGATGGAACCACTGGCCGCGCCAATACTCAGCCAGTTAGCGTCGAAGTGGCTTCGGTGCTTGATGAAAATGCCCAAGATATTAAACCATTGAAACCACAATTGATTATGAATGAACAAGCAAATTATTTATTGATCATCGGCCTTTCGTTGTTGGCGGTGTTGGTTGCAGGCTTTGCGGCCTGGGCAATTAACTACTTCCGCAAACATCGCCCAGTGCCAGTACCAGCTGCCGTACCGCAACCAGTCCGCGATCCATTTGGCATCGCCATGACCGAGCTTGAGCGCATTCGCGGCTTAGGCTTGATCGACCAAGGCCGAATTGTTGAGCATTATGCCTTGATTGCCGATGTGTTGCGAACCTTCATTACTGATCGGTTCTCGGTGCCTGCGCTAGAGCGAACCACGAATGAAGTACGTTTGGCGCTCTCGCACCCAAGCATGCAACAACGCCGCGATCAATTATTGATTTTGTTGGCTGAATCCGATGGCGTGAAATTTGCCCGCCAATTGCCAAACCCAATCGAAGCCCACGCCATGATCGATAATGCCCGCCAAGCAATTTTGGCAACACGCTAATCGAAAGGATGAAGGATGAAGTATGAGGGATGAAAACGAAAGGATGAAGGATGAAGTATGAGGGATGAAAACGAAAGGATGAAGGATGAAGTATGAGGGATGAAAATATATTGGTTGAGATACGATTTAAATTACTTGATGATTGATCGATGGTACAGGTTATGAAGATGGTTCATTCATCCTTCATCCCTCATCCCTCATCCTTAGATTAGAGTTGCTTATGACATTTGCCTATCCGTTGTTATTTTGGTTGTTGCCGATTGTGCCGATTGTTTGGTGGGCCATGTATCGCCGCAGTCGGGGCGAAGTCGTTACCATGCGCTTCTCCGATTTGGGGATGTTGCGTGGGGTCAAGCCATCGTGGCGCATTCGCATGCGGCCATTGCTGATTTCGCTGCGCGCTGCCGCGTTGGGCTTGTTGGTCGTTGTATTATCGCGACCACAGTATGCCCAAAGCTCCGAGCGGGTTGTGCGCGAAGGCATCGATATTCAGCTGGCTTTGGATATTTCGCTGAGTATGAAGGCTGGCGATTTCGATCCCAAAGATCGGATTACCGTGGCCAAAGAAGTGATTGCCGAGTTTATCAAAGGTCGCAAAGATGACCGCATTGGCTTGGTGGTTTTTTCGGGCAATGCCTTTACGCAAGTTCCATTGACCCTTGATTATGACTTTTTGCAAAACTTATTGGGCCAAGTGCAAACGGTGCGTCGCCCTGACGGAACTGCAATTGGCACTGCCTTAGCCCACTCGGTCAATGGCTTGCGCAACAGCACCACCAAAAGTAAAGTCGTGATTTTGCTCACCGACGGCTCAAGCAATCGTGGCGATATTGAGCCAGCCCAAGCTGCTGAAATTGCGCGGGCCTTGGATGTGCGGGTTTACACAATCTTGGTGGGCAAACCAGGCGGCGGCGAATATCCTGTTCATGATGCTTGGCGCGATGAAACCTACCTGATTCCAGCGCCAACCGCCGAAGATGAAGTGGCGCTGCGCGACATTGCCGAACAAACCGGCGGGATTTTCTTTCGCGCTGGCGATGAACAAGGCTTGCGCGATGTATACGATACGATCGATAAAATGGAACGCTCGCAAGTTGCCAGCGAAAAATTGGTGCGCTACACCGAGGCATGGCAACCATGGGCCGCCGGAGCACTGTTGCTCTTGATGATTGAAATTTTGCTACGCAATACGATCCTACGGAGTATTGGCTAATGGCACTTGTTCCTGCAAATTTATGGCTCTTATTGGTCTTGTTGCCCTTGGCTGGCGTGTTTTGGCTTGCTCGCCGCGCCGAAGAGCGCGATCGGGCAGCACTAGGCGATCCTAGGCTAATTGCTTCGTTGCTTTCGATGCTGCCACAGCGCCAACGCCGAATTCGCATGGCTTTGCAACTTAGTGCTGTTGGCTTAATTATTGTGGCTTTAGCGCGTCCAGTTTGGGGCAGTGGCGATGAAACGCTCAAACGTAGCGGCTTGCAAGTGCTGATTTTGCTCGATGGCTCGCGCAGTATGGCCGCGCAAGATGTTCGGCCCTCGCGCATCGATGCCAGCAAACGGATCGTGCTGGCAATGCTTGATCGCTTAGACGGCAATCAGGTGGGCATGCTGATGTTTGGTTCGTCGAGCTACGTGCAATTTCCCTTGACCAGCGACCTTGCTGCGGCCCGCTCCTTGGTCGAGCCAATCAACCCACGTGGGCTTTCGCTTGGTGGCACCGATGTTGAAGAAGTTATCACCGAAGGCTTGCGCTCGTTCCCAATTGGCCAAGTCGAAGGCCGCACAATGATTTTGATTACCGATGGCGGAGACTCCGATCCACAAGCTGATGGTGAGGCAGTTGCAGCCGCTCGTGAAGCCGCCAAAATGGGCCTGACGATTCATACCATTGGCATGGCAACCGAGGCTGGCGGCCAGATTCCGGTGTATGATGAACTTGGCAACATTAGCTATGTCGAAGATCAAGGCCAACGGGTAATTAGCAAACTCAACCAGCCCTTGCTTGAGCAAATTGCCTCGGCAACTGGCGGAACCTACTTCGATGGCAGTTCGTTAGATCTCGACAAGTTGCAAACAGCGCTCGAACAAAGCGCACCGGTAGATATGGCCGATCAAACCAGACGGATTTATAGCGAGCGCTTTTATCTTTTCGCCGGGCTAGCGTTTATCTTATTGATTATTGATGTCTATGTTGGGCGCTTGGATCAAGGAAAGGTGGCTACAGCATGAAACGAACACCAGCGATTGTGACGACGGGCTTGCTGTTAGTAGCCCTAACTGGTTGTGGCGCACCGTCTGCTGCCGATATTAATGCAGAGGGCAACGCACTCTACGAGCAGGGTGTTTATGGGCAAGCGCTCAATCAATATAAAGAAGCAGCCTTGATGGCTCCTGATCGGCCCGAACCGCATGTTAATTTGGGCAATACGCGCTATCAAATGGGCGATTATTTGGGTGCGGTCGAAGCACCAAATGCTGCTTTGCAAACTGCCGACCCAGCAACTCAAGCGATTATCTATTATAACCAAGGCAATGCCCATTTTCGGCTAGAGGAGCTTGACGCAGCGATTGATGCCTATAAAAAAACTCTGCGCATCAATCCCGACGACCTTGATGCCAAATATAATCTGGAGCTAGCCCAAAAAATTCAAGAGCAGCAGCAACAACAGCAACAACAAGCGCAGAATCCGCAAGATCCCAATCAGCAGCAGCCACAAGATGGCCAACAAGATCCCAATCAACCGCCGCAGAATGGGCAAGAACCACCTGAGCAAGAGCCTGGCGGTGGGCAAGAACCACCAGAGCGGCCCGAAGCGCCACCATCAAGCATTAGCCCTGGTGAAGCTGAGCGGCAGTTAGACCAATTGAAACGCAGCGAAGATCGCAATCGTGAGGATCTCTACGATAATTATGCGGTTGGTGCAGATGGCCAGCCCACCGATAACCAAGGTGGCGATGACGAGGGCTGGTAGGATTTAGGCCAATTGACGGGCCAGCGCCGGAAGGCTATCTTCGCTGGCATAAAAACGCTGTTGGGTATATTCCAACACGCTTTGCCACGGTGGATAGCGATAGATGGGATCGGCAACGTGAATATAACTTGGGGCGGTTGCGCGGGCTTTGATCAAGGCGTGACCGCCATATTGGGTCAATGATTGGCCCTGCCCGCCCCCAACCCAATGCCCCTGCAAAAATTGCCACGCCTGATGCAACATCACCTGCGGGCTGGCCACGCGATACAAACTCCCCTCACCAAACCCAGTTGCCCGATAAATTTGACGCTCAGGATCGCTATAGATTGGAATTGGCAGGCGATAGAGCCGAGCAAATGCTTGGGCTGCTGCTGGCTCGGCCATCGTAATCACTGCCAAATTAATATCCAACATGCGAAATGCCGTGGTGTACTCATACAAATCCAGCAAATTGCTGCGACACACCGCGCAGCCAGGATGGCGCAAAAAAACTAAAAGCGCCGCTTGATCGCGCCATAATGAGCCAAACGGTAAACTCTGGTTGTACATATCGCGAATTGAAATCAGGGGCAGGGCTGTATCCATCGCTAGGTTCCTCGTGGAGTAAATGCGAGCATTAGGCATACGATAGCATTGCCCGACATACAATAGTAGGCAACATTATGGTTAACTTCGGCTAGTTCTTTTGATCTAGTTTAGCTGTAACACTTAGTACTGATGGCCTAACCCGCGCACATTGCTAAACTCATGATATTGAAATTTCGCTTGTTGACTGGTGAGGTGTGGCAATGTTTCTGGTTTTGCATATTATTGGGGCCTTGGTGGCGCTCGGTACGGGTTTGGCGGCCTATCGCTGGCAAAATGGCACAAACATTCACCGCTGGATTGGCAAAGGCTATTTGCTTGGTTGGGTCACTTTGTTTAGCACTGGCATTATTATTAGCCGCCAAGGCATTACTGCACCTGATGTACTCAATGGCTTGGGCATGGCTTCAGCTAGCTTTGCCTATGGAGTCATTTTCTTGCGCAAACGCTTGGGGCGGCGCTGGCTGCGCTTGCACTATCAATGGATGAGCCAATCGTATGCCTTTGTGTGTGTGGCAACCCTCAACCAATTGATTGCCCGTATGGGCATTGAAATTAACTTTTGGATCTTTGCAGCAGAAGTTTCCTTGCCATTCTTTATTCTGCCGTATGTAGGCAAAAAGCTTGATCAACGCTATGGCTTTGCGTCCAAGCCCAAACCATTGGGTAATATCGCTAGCAATTAGGCCCAACCATTGATCACACGCAAACCCCTCAGCTAAAATATGGGCGAGGGGTTGGGCAGCGTAGCCAAGAATGGTATAGTATTTAGGCCGATTTAGACGAGTAGATGGTTTATGATGCTGCCGGAATCAACCACAACTGAACAACAAACCCTGCAAGATCGGATTCACGGCCAGAGTTTATCGTGGTCGGGAATTATCGCCGGGCTGGTAGCCTGTATTGTGCCGCTGATTCTTGGCGTAAGTAATGGCAGCCTCTATGGCTGGCGTTTAGGGGTTTATATAGCAGCAGGCAGCTGCTATTTCTTACTCAAACGGGTTTTCTGGGCAGAAACCCCGTTTTGTTTACGCATGCGGCGTTATCCGCAATTGTTAATTAGCGTGGTTTTTGGCCTCGCAGCCTTGATGCAATTGATTAGTCGCGATTTTACGACCCAGCCAATTGCCTTTATGGTACCAATGGTGTTTATTGCCGGAACCTACCCATTGCCCAAAACCCTCGTGATTGCAGGCTTCATTTCAATCTTGATGAGTGCCTGTTTTATTTTAGCTGGCTTACCACTCAACAGCATGGGCTTCTCTGGTTTATCGAGCCAAATCGTCTTGCTCTTATTTGTCACCTTGTTTGGCTATGTGACCAATCAATCGGTCCTGACTCGCCAGCAAGTTGAGCAACTAGCCCAAGAGTTGGCCCAAGAACGTGATTATTTACGTCAACTTAGCGCCACTACCGCCGCATTATCGAGCGAAGTAGCATTAGGCCGAGTTTTAGCCCAAGTAGCCGAGGCTGGCCGCACCCTTGCCAATGCCCAAGCGGTGACGGTTGCGCTGCGCGAAGATGACGAATGGCGGATTGCGACGAGCATTGGCAGCCCCGACCCAAATCTGCACAACCTCGAAATAGCGCTGCATGCCAAGGGCGAAGCAATTGGGCGTTTGACCTGCTGGAGTGCTGAGCCAGCCAATGCAGCCTTACGCCAAGCGCTTCAACCATTTGCCGATGCAGCTGCATTGGCGATTTATAATGCTCAACTCTACGAACAAGCCCGCTTCTCGGCCACGCTTGCAGAACGCAACCGCCTCGCGCGCGATTTTCACGATACGCTGGCCCAGCAATTAACTGGGTTGCGTTTACAAATTGAGGCTGGCATGCGCAATCTGCATCAGCCAGAAAAGGCCCAAGTGCGGCTCCAAAAAGCCTACGATTTGGCATTGGCGGCCTTGCACGACTTACGCCGCAGCGTCTGGAATTTATCTGCGCCAGCGATTGATGGGCGGGTACTCAACGATGTATTGGCCGAATTGGTGGATAATTTTCAGCAGCGCACCACTATTCAAAGCCAATATAGCCACGATGGCCAAGCGCTTAACTTGCCTAGCGAGATGGCGATTCAAGTGCTGCGGGTGGTCAATGAGGCGCTGAGCAATGTCGAGAAGCATGCTCAAGCTCAGCATGTAGCAATTCGCTCAACAGTTGCTGCGGGCCAATTGCAAATTACGGTCAGCGATGATGGCCAAGGCTTTGAACTGGCCACTGTGCAGCAAACCGCCAGCGGAGGATTTGGCCTCACCAGCATGCGCGAACGCACTCAACTGATCCATGGCACACTCTCGATTCAAAGCCAACCAACTGCTGGCACACTGTTGACCTTGTGTTTGCCGTTGTAGGCTTGGGGGTTGGGGGTTCGTTTTAACCACGAAGCACGCGAAGAGCGCGAAGGGCTTTTGGCTAAAGGATTTGCCAATTCTACGAATGATAAAGCTGATCCACGAAGCGCACGAAGCACACGAAGGATCGGAACCGCGAAGAACGCGAAGATCGCGAAGGCTTGTTTTTTCGCCACAGATTGCACAGATTTTTAGGATTATGTTCTATGTTCTATGTTCTATGCTCTTTGTTCTCTGTTCTTTTTGCCTTCTGCCTTTTGACTTTTGTTTTCATCCCTCATAATTCATCCTTCATCCTTTCCATGCTGAGGACCAATGGTATAGCCAGATGGGTTGGAAAATTAATAGTTTCGCGGTAGGATAGCGTCATCAACAGCTACCCTGATAGCGAGCCATTGATGCGCCACCTAATTGAGGTGGTCTTTTTGGTTGGCTATCAGCATCTTGAGGGGTTTATGCACCGTTTAGCTATTCGCCGCGAACAAATTCCCGGCATTCTGCGTGATTATTTGGTGATGACGATTGGTACCTTGTGTATCGCGCTCGCCTTGAATATATTTCTCGAACCAAACAATGTGATTTTTGGTGGGGTCACTGGGATTGCGGCCATGCTCAAAACCTTGTTTGGCTTGCCAATCGGCGTAACGTCGTTGGCGCTCAACATTCCGCTGTTTATTATCGGATTGAAACGCTTGGGCGGCTTTGTTTTTGGCATGCGTACTGTCTTCGCGACGGTTATGCTTTCGGTCTTTATTGATTTAACGGCCAATCGAGTGGGTCAGTTTGTGCAGCGCGAGCCGTTGCTCTATATCGCCTATGGAGCTGTCCTGAGTGGCATCGGCACAGGCTTAGTGTTGCGGGTTGGTGGCACAACTGGCGGGGTCGATATTGTCGCCCGCTTGTTGCAACAATGGCGTGGCATTCGGCCAGGCCAATCGATGTTGATTGCCAGCGTCGTGGTTTTCGGCGCAGCAGGCTGGATTTACGGCGCAACGCCAGTGCTGTATGCCTTGTTGCTGGCCTTTATCGAAACCCGCGTGATCGATATTGTGTTGGAAGGATTTAGCGATGGCCGTTCAGCCTTGATTGTTTCGAATAAACCAGAAGCGATTCGCGATGCAGTGTTGCATGATCTTGATCGGGGCGTGACCATGCTCGAAGGCCGCGGCGGTTATAGTGGCGAAGAACGAGCTGTATTGATGTGCGTCATCAGCCAAGCAGAAATTGCAATTCTCAAAAAGCTGATTTACAACATCGATCCACGGGCGTTTGTGGTGATGACCGAAGCAGTTGAGGTGTTGGGTGAAGGGTTCAGGCCCGCCAAGGCCGAATAAAAAATCACCCGCCGTAGCGAGTGATTGAATGGAGCCGATGACGAGACTTGAACTCGTGACCTACTATTTACGAAACAGTTGCTCTGCCAACTGAGCTACATCGGCTGATGTGCGCTGAAAATTATAGCAGTGCCCATCAGCCTTGTCAAATAGCATACGAGGGGTCAGGGGTTAGGGGTTAGGGGTCAGTCACATAACATACTATTTGAACCACGAAGCCTGAAACCGCGAAGAGCACGAAGGACGCGAAGGTTAAGTTTTTTCGCCACAGATTCCACAGATTATGTTGATTGAAATCTTTCTTGCTGGCCCAACAACTGCCACCTGATCCTCAATTGCCTATGTTCTATGAGTATTGGTTAATTGCGTTAACCACTGCCTGATAACCTCACCCCAATCCCTCTCCCATCCGCTGGGCGAGGGGCTTTAACGCTGTGGTTCTGCCACAATTCGTCGGTTAAAACGGTGCTCCCCCTCGCCCGCGTCCAGTGGGAGAGGGGGTTGGGGGTGAAGGAACGCGTTTGTCAATCCAATGTACTAATCTATGTTCTATGCTCTCTATTCTGACTTTTGACTTTTGACTTTTGATTTCATCCTTCATCCCTTTTTTGACTTTATAATGGACTGGTTGCAGAACAACAATTCGCCTGTGAACAAGGATTGAAGCACAATGGGACATACATTTTTCGGCCAGCATTTGTATTTGAGCGTAGCTGGCAATATTGGGGTGGGCAAAAGTACCCTCGTCGAGACATTGGCCGGAGCGTTTGGCTGGCAGCCCTACTACGAATTTGTGGCCGACCATCCGTATCTCGATGATTTTTATGCAGATAAACATCGCTGGGGCTTTCATTCGCAAATGTGGTTTTTGGCTCAACGCTTCGAGCAACAACGCGAAATCGCCGATACGCCGATCTCACTGATTCAGGATCGCTCGATCTACGAAGATTACGAGGTGTTTGCCAAGGGTTTGTTGGAGCAGGGCATCATGAGCCATCGCGATTTTCGCAGCTATCGCAAGCTCTATCAAGCGCTCATTCAATCGACCACGCCGCCAACTTTGATGGTCTATTTGCGCGGCTCAGTGCCCACGCTTTTGGAGCGCATCAAAAAACGCGCGCGGCCAAGCGAAATGAATATTAGCGCCGATTATTTGAATCATTTGAACAACCGCTACGATGAATGGCTACGGCGTTTTGAGTTATGTCCAGTGCTCACGATTGAAACCGATGATTTGGATGTGGTCAATCGCGATGATCATCGCCAACAAGTGATCGAAATTATTGGTCAGGCAGTTGGTCGGCGCAGCAATTTCCAATATCGTTTGCCGATCGAAGCCGACAAAGAATAAGCCAAACAGCCCAAGTCGCGCCTAGGCTTGGGCTTAATGCTGGCCTTCAACCCGCAAGGTTATCGTTGTGCCCTGCTGCGGAACCGATTGCAACTCGAAGCTGCCACGATGCATTTCTGCTTGAGTCGCCAGCGCCGCCAAACTAGAATAATGGTGATCGTTGCGCAATTGCTCAGGGTCAAAGCCAACGCCATCATCACGAACCTGCAAAACGACGACAGCATCATCGCCATATAATTCAACATTCAGCTGTTGGGCTTGGGCATGTTCGCGTACATTGCTCAGCAATTCTTGGGCGGCGCGCCAAAGGTAGGCGGTAGCAGTTGGCGAGAGCACGGGCAAATGGCCATCACATGTGAAATTGATGTTCAAATTGCCTTCGGTTTTGAGGGTGCGCAATTCGGCGGCCAAGGCCTCGGGCAAGGTACGTTGGGCCAAGGGCAGGCCACCAACCGAGCGCAAACTGCGATGCAATTGTTGGCGCAGCTGGTCGATTGCCATTGCTTCGGGAGCTTCACGCAGGCTTTGCAATTGCTGAATCGTTTGTTGGTAGCTTTTGGTTAGCTCCTTCACTCGCGATTCGCTGAGATTAAAAGCTTCGCTATGCAGCAAATCGCGGCGCGTGCGCCATTCGTTATGCGCTGCCGCCCATGTGCCAAGCGCTGCGGTCACTGCTTGAAAAATAAACACTGGCAACGCGTCGCGCCACGCCAAACGCCCAAACAGCACAGCAGCATCGGCAATCAACATCGCAATCAGGGCCATTGCGCCGCCACTATAGCTCCACCAACGCCCAGCAGCAACCAAGAGCGGAATATAGGCCAAAGCCCATAAACTGCCGCGTTGTAAGGCATCGGCGGGAGTCAGCCACAACAAGGCCGTCACATGGACCAAATCGGTGAGCAATAAACTTGGGATGTACAGCCAGCTCAACCAACGCCGCGCCTGCGGCAAAAGCAAAAGCCCAATTAGAATCCCGCTAACGATGATTAATGGCGAAACAGGCCGCTCGCCAAGCCAATAGAGCAGCAATGCACCACCAACCGAGAGCACCAATTGCACGCCAAAATATGTTCGTAACCCACGCATCACCCGCCGATGGCGCTGCCGTAACCACGTTGCCGAATACATCATGCCGTCTTGGCTCCACACTAGATTTGGCTGAAAACCACAATCGCTAGCTTGCAGAGATCATACCAAAAAAGTGCTTCTTTGGCAGCACAATTAACTTGCTTCGGTCGAAATCATGCGCCATTGTTGCCAAAGCAATAATCCAACTATCCCACTAATTTGGCGTAACCATGGCCATGGCAAGCCAATTGAGCTTATGTTGATAAAAAGCAGCGTTCCCATAATGCCCATGACAATGCTCAGCACAATCAACAATCCATCGATGACCAAGCGCCGGCGATGAAAACTTTGGGTGCGCAGCCAGGCAATGAGAATTGTATAGCCAGCCAACAGTCCGCCAATCAAAAGCCCATCGCTCAGCAGCAAACGCTGATAGTTTTCCCAAACGCTCCAGCCAGCATTGAGCAAACTAAGCCATAACAGGTGTTGGTTGATGCTTTGATAGCTATCGCGGTCGAAGGGTACAACATACATACCATGGTTCCTAAAATAGCAACAGGGCTGAGCAGACTCAACCCTGTTATGGTTTAACGAGTGGACATTTTGGCAATCGTTACGCCATCGCCGCCTTCGCCTTGGCTACCGCTATTGTACGATTCGACCAAAGGATGGCGTTTGAGCAAGGTTCGTACGACTTGGCGCAAGGCTCCAGTTCCCTTACCATGCACCAAACGCACTTCCGAAAGGTTGGCCAAATAGGCATCGTTGAGATAGTGATCGAGCTGATTTTCTACATCTGAGGCGCGCCAACCACGCATATCGAGCTGCATCGAAACATTTGGCGGCGGTGGTGGAGTATTGATCATGCGCTGAGCAGGCATATATTTTTGCACCGCTTGGGTTGGGGCAGTACCAGCTTTTTCTAAACGCAACTCGCGTAAATCGACGCGCAGCCGAAAACCGCCCAATTGTACTTCGGCCTCGCTGGCCTCTTCATCCAAATCCAAGACCACGCCCGAAAGCTTAACGCTGCTAACAAACACTTGATCGCCAACTTGAATTGTGCGCGGAGCAGGTGCAATTGCAACTTTGGGAACAACCGGAGGTTTGGCTTTGGGTGGAGTAGGAGCTTGGGGAACCCGTTCAGAAACCCGACTAAGGCGTTGTTCAGCCTGCTCCATCCATTGGCGGCTAACCGAAACTGAGCGAAATTCATCACGTAAACGGCGTAATTCGGCGCGCACGTCGCGCAATTCTTCGTCAAGTTGGCGTTGGTAACTAGCTAATTGCTGTTCGCGATCTTGTTCAAACTCATACAATTCGCGGCTGAGGCGATCGCGGACTAACTCTGCATCTTCGCGCAATTCCAAGGCGCGGGCGGCTTCGGTTTCAGCGGTTGAGCGTTCGCGATGAATCGCGGCCAGCAAATCTTCAACTTGCACATTATCGCGGCTAATCGTGGCCCGAGCGCGTTCGATCAAATCGCGTTTAAGCCCCAAGCGTTCAGCAATTGCCAAGGCATTCGAGCGGCCTGGCAAGCCAATTGAAAGCCGATAGGTTGGCGACAAGGTTTCAACATCGAACTCAACTGAGGCATTTTCAACCCCATCGGTGCTGTAGGCAAAGGCCTTGAGTTCAGCATAGTGGCTGGTGGCCATGGCCAGACAGCCAACATTCAGCAAGCGTTCGATAATTGCCCGCGCCAACGCTGCGCCTTCAACCGGATCTGTCCCAGCGCCCAATTCATCAAACAACACCAACGAATCAGGAGTCACCCGATCCAAGATTTGAATAATGTTGGTCATGTGGGAGGAGAAAGTGGAGAGGCTTTGTTCGATGCTTTGTTCATCGCCGATGTCGGCAAATATTTTGCCAAAAATGGGTAAGCGCGAGCCTTGATGAGCTGGAATATGCATGCCGGATTGGGCCATTAAGGACATCAAACCGACTGTTTTAAGCGCAACGGTTTTACCACCAGTATTCGGCCCAGTGATAATAATCATTTGGGTGGGGCCGCCCAACCAAACATCGGTTGGCACAACTACATCTTGGTTGAGCAACGGATGGCGGGCTTTTAACAGCGAAACTGTCGATTCTGGGTGCAAATCATCTGCTGGGGCAGGCGTATTGATTAATGGCTGGCTAGCGCGCAGGCTTATGCTATATTTGGCTTTAGCAAAGGCTAAATCCAATTCAGCGGTTGCCTCGACCCCAATAATAATCGGCATGCCTTCGCTGGCAATTTTGCCCGAAAGTGCTGCCAAAATGCGCTGAATCTCTTCGCGTTCGGCTAATTGCAGCTCACGCCACTGGTTATTGAGTTCAACCGTGGCCAATGGCTCGATATACAAGGTTGCGCCAGATGATGATTGATCGTGGACAATCCCGCGCAGGGCACGGCGTTGCGGAGCCTTAACCGGCACAACATAGCGACCATCACGGACGGTAATAATTGGCTCTTGCAACACATCGGCATATTGCGATGAATTGATAATCGCCTGCAAACGTTCTTGCAAACGGTTAAATGCCACCCGAATAGCGCTGCGCAAACGGCCCAATTCAGCAGAAGCACTATCTAAAACTTCGCCATCGGGGCCAATTGTGCGTTCAATTTCGTGCTCAAGCGTAGCTAAATTTGGCAGTTGCTCAGCCAAGGGATGCAACGGCACAAAATCAGGATGATTGCGTAAAACTTGGCCACGCAAGCGGCGCATTGCCGCCAAGGTGGAAGCAATCTCTTGCACCCGACTCGCCTCAAGAATCCCACCACGACGAGCATGTTCTACCGCAGGGCGAACATCGCGAGCACCGCCAATTGAGACATCGGCAAACGATTCAATTAAAGCACGGGCGGCACTGGTACGAATTTGCGCCTGGAGAACCCACTGCCCATCGGTTGATGGATGGAGTTGCGCAACCAACTCACGGCTTGCACTAAACGCAGCATGACGTGCAAGCTGATCACGAACTTTATCAAATTCAAGGGTTTGGAGTACAACTTCTGATATCATCACGAAACTTCTTCTATTGCAAGTGCAACAAGCACCGCACGATTACCGTTGAACACTACGGAATAATTCATCGGCACTTCCGGGCATAATTGGACTAATTGGTGCATAAATCAGCGGCAAGATAATATTTAAAAATACATCTTTTAAGACTGATGCCCTGGTGCTCGATTGCAAAAATTTCATCGCTGGGTAATCGAGGACTGCTGCTACATTTGTCGCAAATAAATACCGCAACATCATTGCAAAAATACTGGCGATCATTGCCCCAAGAATCAACCCAAGGAATGAACCAATCACCTTATCGATAAATTGGGCTTTACCACCAACATTAAGATACCGAAAGGTATAACTTGCAACGGCAAGCAGAATAAAAAACAAAACGAACAATAAAGTCAAAAATGATAACATTTCCAGAACTTGGAATGGTGTTGTCGAATTTTTGCTTATAAACGAGGCTAATGGCCGAAAATAGAGTGATGAAAGCACAACCGTCAGATAAAAGACGATAATCGCAATCCCCACCTTTAACATGCCTTGAAAAAACCCGTAAAAAAGCCCAATCACAACGAATAGCAGCAAGAGAATGTCTACAAATGGCATGAGCAAGTCCCTTATCTACCCACGCAGAACCAAAACATCAGCCAAAATTCTTTGATGTTGCTGGATCATGGGTGGCCAAAGCGCGATGGGCGTATTATAGCATAGCCCGATCTGCCGCTTCAGAAGCGCCTAACGAGCCTCGCTCGCTAGCTCCAGATAGGCTGGATCAATGGCAGTGGTAAGCCAAACGCCATTGTCGCTGCAAAAAAACGCTTGCCCAGCATTGCAGAGTTCTGCGGCCTTGATGATTAATAGCACTGCTTGGCCATGGCGTGCGCCAACCTGCAAAGCAGTTGCCCGATCGAGCGAAAGATGCACATGCTGACGTTGCATAGGCCGCAGCCCAGTTTGCAAAATCGTGGCTAAATTGTGCTTAGCCGTGCCGTGATAGAGCCTTGCTGGCGGTTGTTGGGCCACCAGCCCGAGATCGACCGTCACCGTATGGCCTTGATGGGCGCGAATTTGTTGGCCACTTTCGTCGAAGCCAAACCGTTGTTTGTTGTTTTGAGCCACAACTTGCTCAAGCTCGGCCTTGGTGATGGCAAAATTATTGGCTTCACAAGCCGCTAATAAGGCATCGACCGCAACCCAACCACCGTGTTCAAGAGTCAAGCTCAACCGCTCTGGCTGATGGCGTAGATGTTTACTCAGATATTTACTCACCCGAACTAATCGACGTTCATCCATTGCTGGTTTGGCTCCTTTGCACCACGAGATTGTTTGCCACTTGAATTGGAGGGCTAGCTTTATTTGACCATAACTTTAGACTTTTGACATCAGTCTCTGGATTTAGACCGAGCCTCGGTTTTGCGATGGAAAGCAATCAGCCTATTTGCCCCTAATCCTCAATTCACGTACACTTGCAGTATGAGCGTGTATCGTATGTCCCACAATGACGTGGAGGATTTTGGCTATGTCACCGATTTGGGAACCACTGTTGACGGGCTTAATCGACTATGCAGGGCTTTTTCCACCAGCTGCTTTGAGCATGGATCAAGCCACCAGCAACTATGCCACGTATCGTTCTAGCAACCAACACGGCTATCTAGCGCGTTTTATTTTGCCCTATAGCCGGCTTGCAGAATGGCAGGCCAGCCTTGGCAAGCAACCAAGCCAGCCTTGGCCGATCAGCCTCTTAGTCAACGAGCCAGCCCAACTTGCTGAAATTCCGGCGCTCAACCAACACTACCAAGGCTGGTTGATTATTGATAGCGCCGAAATCAAAGCCGAACGCCTCGAACAGATTGCGGCAATTCATGCAGCGCAGCCCGCTGATGTGACGGTCTTCGTTGAAATTCCCCACGATCCCGACCCAAGCACCTTAATTGCCGCCCTACGCAGCACTGGGCTACGCGCCAAATTACGCACTGGGGGAATCACCGCCGCTGCTTTTCCTGAGCCAGAGCACATTTTGCGCTTTTTGCATGCCTGCATCAGCAATGGCGTGGCCTTCAAAGCAACCGCTGGCTTGCATCACCCGTTGCGCGGCGAATACCACCTAACCTATGCAACGGATAGTGATCAGGGCTGGATGTATGGCTATCTTAATCTTTTGTTAGCGAGCGCCTTGCTCCAAACAGAGGCCGCCCATCACGATGTTCTGGCAGCCTTGGTCGAGCATGATCCCAGTGCAATCAGGTTTAGCCAGCAAACAATCGATTGGCGCAATTGGCAGTTTGAAGCTGATGATGTGCAAGCGGTGCGCCAGAGTGGGCTGCTTGCCTTTGGTTCGTGCTCATTCGAAGAGCCAATTAACGAATTCGCCAGTTTTAGCGAGCAGCCAGCCTTGGCCTATGGAGCGAGTAATTAATGTTGAACGAAACCCATGATCCAGCGTTGCGCAGTTGGGTAGCGAGTGCCAACCAAGCTGGAGCCGATTTTCCGATTCAAAATTTGCCGTTCGGCGTGTTTCGCCGCCAAGCCAGCCAAGAGCAATGGCGCATTGGCGTGGCAATCGGCAGCGAAATTCTCGATTTAGCGCAAGCTGCCCAACATTTTAGCGGCTTCGATCAAATTACTTTGGCCGCCTGTCGGGCGAGCAATTTGAATCAATTAATGAGCTTAACGCCTGCGGTTTGGCATAGCATTCGATTGCAATTAAGCAAGCTGTTGCGCCAAGGTTCGGGCTTGCAAGCAGCGTTAGAGCCGCTGTTGCTGGCGCAAGCAGAGGCCGAGTTGGCATTACCAGCAGCAATTGGCGATTACACCGATTTCTATGCCTCAATTTTTCATGCCACCAACATTGGCTCAATGTTCCGCCCAGACAATCCGCTTTTGCCCAATTATAAATATGTGCCAATTGGCTACCACGGGCGGGCTTCGTCGATTCGGGTGAGTGGCACGCAGGTCAAACGGCCACACGGCCAAACCAAGGCTCCCGATGCAGCAGCGCCCAGCTTTGGGCCATGTCGTTTGCTCGATTATGAGCTAGAGTTGGGCTTTTGGGTCGGCCAAGGTAATGAGCTTGGGCAACCAATCGGCATCGAGCAGGCCGAAACGCATGTTTTTGGGGTTTGCTTGCTCAACGATTGGTCGGCACGCGATATTCAAGCGTGGGAATATCAGCCACTTGGGCCGTTTTTGGCCAAAAATTTCCTCAGCAGCATCTCGCCATGGGTGGTGACCCTCGAAGCACTTGAACCCTATCGCTGCCCTGCCTTCGAGCGCCCAGCAGACGATCCCGCCCCACTAGCCTATTTGGATAGCCCAGCCAATCGCAGCGCTGGCGGCCTTGATGTGGTGCTTGAAGTGAGCCTACAAACCGCCAGCATGCGCGCGACGGGCCAAGCAGCCGAGGTGCTGAGCCTTGGCAATTTCCGCGATATGTACTGGACATTTGGCCAAATGCTGACCCATCACGCCAGCAACGGTTGCAATCTTCAGCCTGGCGATTTATTGGGCAGTGGCACAATTTCTGGCCCAAGCAAAGAATCACGCGGTTGTTTGATGGAATTGACGTGGCGTGGCCAGGAGCCAATTCAACTGAGCAACGGCGAGGAACGGCGCTTCTTGCAAGCTGGCGACGAGCTGATTATGCGTGGTTGGTGTGGCACTGCCGATGGCCCGAAAATTGGCTTTGGCGAGTGTCGCGGCATCGTTTTAGATTAAGCGCAAAGAACATAGAACAAAGAGCATAGAACATAAGGATCGGGAAGTTAACGCAGAGGCGCAGAGTGTGGCTATAGTTTTTTGATCCACGAAGCACACGAAGAGCACGAAGTTTAATCTCGTGGTTCTAGGTGGGCTTCGTGGTTCACTCACCATTTTGACTTTTGACTTTTGCTCTTCATCCCTCATAATTCATCCTTCATCCTTATCTAGGATTGACACTACCTAGACTGCCCACTATAATCGAGCAGTCCTTTAAATGCGGTCCGGCGAGGCTGCGAAGGCGTGTAGCTCAATAGCAATTTTTGCGCATTTTCGCTCATGCCCTAGGTCGGATCGTCGGCTTGGGGTTTGTTGTTTCTCCGAGGTTGTATGGCACACACCGACTACTCCGTTGATATCGTGATTCCGGTATTGAATGAAGAGCAGCAGCTCGAGCAAAGCGTCTTAGCGCTGCGTGATTTTTTGCAGGCTTCATGCCCCTATCGTTGGCGGATTGTGGTCGCCGATAATGGCTCGACCGATCGCACGCCCCAAATTTGCCACGATTTGCGCAGCCGCTTTCCTGGCGAGGTCGATTTTGAACGCTTGGAGCAACGGGGCCGTGGGCGAGCCTTGCGCACCGCGTGGCTCAAAAGTAATGCCGATGTGCTTTGTTATATGGATGTTGATCTTTCGACCAACTTGCGGGCCTTGCCGCCGCTGCTGGCAGCCTTGATTCATAGCGATTATAGCCTTGGCACTGGCTCGCGCTTGATGCACGGGGCGATTGTGACGCGCCAATGGAAGCGCGAAATGATCTCACGTGCCTACAATTTTTTAATTCGCTTGCTCTTTTGGCATCGTTTTCGTGATGCCCAATGTGGCTTCAAGGCCATCACCCGCCAAGCAGCCCAAGAACTCATCCCAACCGTGCGCGATAACGAATGGTTTTTTGATACAGAACTGTTGCTCAAAGCCGAAAAACGGGGCTATCGCATTTTTGAAGTGCCAGTTGAATGGATTGAAGATTTGGGCACGACGGTCAAAATTGTTAAAACTGCATGGCAAGATATTAAAGGTTTGGTGCGGGTTCGCTTGGGCGGCTAAATCATTCATTAGCCCTAGGTCGCTGTGCGGTAGCGTTCGCACCAAATCGGGGCTACAATAGATATTACGCGACGGATCAGATAGTGTTCGTTGGCAGGAGCAGATCGCATGACACCCAAACAGTTGATGAATGACGAGGAAATTCGCCGCGCCCTCAAACGCATCGCCCATGAAATTGTCGAACGCAATGCTGGAGCAAGTTTGGTTTCCTTGGTCGGGATTCATCGGCGGGGTGTGCCATTGGCGCGTCGCCTAGCCGCCATGATCGCCGAAACCGAACATGTGCAAGTGCCAGTTGGCGAGCTGGATATTGGTCTCTACCGCGACGATTTGCATTCACGTGGGCCAGCGCCAATCTTAGGCCGCACGATTTTGCCCGAATTAGGCAAGAGAATCGTGGTGTTGGTTGACGATGTGCTCTACACCGGACGCACCATCCGCGCGGCACTAAATGAATTGAGCGATTGGGGTCGGCCAAGCGCCATCCAACTGGCAGTACTAGTTGATCGCGGCCATCGCGAGTTGCCAATTCGCGCCGATTTTGTGGGCAAAAATATTCCCACTGCCAAAAATGAGCGAGTTGATGTCCAACTCAGTGAAATTGATCAAGCCCAAGATAGTGTTGTAATTGTGCAGGAGGACTGATGGGGCGAAGCGGGCAAGCACGACGACGGCGACGGACATCACGCTTTTTGGAGCACGTTGGGTCACGGCGCAAACGAGCAGCGGTGGCACCATTGCAATTAGATGGCCGCCCCGAAACCGCTGCATTGTTGGCGACCCTTGATGAACTTGCACCATTGTTAGATGAGCAGAGAATTATGGTCGAAGATGAAGAACTAGCCAATTTATTAAGCCGCTGTACCATCGATCTGCGCGCTCGCGCCGAACGCGATGAGTTGCGCCCAGCTTTTTTGCGCGAAGAAGATTTGCTGGCAGTTCAGCAATTATTAACCTCGATGGATCATGTCAATCCGATTATTTTGGGCAAGGCGCGTTCGGGCAAAACTGCCTTGGTGCATGAATTGGTGCGCCGTTTGGTCAAAACACCGCAAGAGATGCCCGAAAAATTGCGCGATTTGCCGATGTATGAGATGACTCCTGCTTCGTTGTTGGCTGGCTTGCAATTTGGCGAGGGCTGGCGCGCAAATCTCTCGACCTTGTTTGGCAAATTGGCCGAGCAAGGCGCTGTGTTGCTGTTTATTCGCGATATTCATGCGGCGGTTGGCGCTGGGGTCAAACGTGGCGATGATGATGATGATGATTTGGCCGCTGCGCTTGAATCAAATTTACACAATGGCAAATTGAAAATTATCGCCGAAGCGCGGCCAGATCGTTGGCAGGCGATTGCTGCTGATCGCGAATCGTTCGCCGATTTGTTTACCTCGATTCACTTGGCGATACCAAAGCCAGAGCAAGTAGCCGAAATTGTGCAGCACGTGGCCGAACGCCATCGCAACCGAGCAACTATTGAGCCAGCCAGCCAAGCCACCGCGATCGATATTGCTGGCCGCTTTATTCTTAACCAAGCCTTTCCTGGCAAGGCGATTGAATTGCTGGAAGATTCGCTGCTCTTGGCTGAACGCCAGCAGGAGCCAGAAGTGCTGCCGCGCCATGTGGTCGAATGTTTTGGCAACCGCACTGGCCTCACCAAATTATTGCTCGATGAAAATGAGCGCTTCGATGAAATTGCCTTGCGCCGTTCGTTCAGCGAGCGCGTGCTCGGCCAAGATCCTTCAGTCATCGCCATGGTGCAAAAGTTGGCCTTGCTCAAAGCACGGCTCCACGATCCGGCGCGGCCAATGGGCGTTTATTTCTTCCTTGGGCCAACCGGCGTGGGCAAAACCGAGCTAGCCAAAACCTTGGCCTCGACCTTGTTTGGCAGCGAAGAACGCTTTGTGCGCTTCAATATGGCCGATTACAGCGGCGAATACGATTTTGCCCAATTATTTGGCCGCACGTGGGGCGATAGCGATGCAGAGCGCCGTGGCAAACTCACCATGGCGCTGATCAATTTGCCATTTGCAGTACTGCTGCTTGATGAATTTGAAAAAGCCCATCGCTCGATTTTCAATCGCTTTTTGCAATTGTTCGATGAAGGTATTTTGGTCAATGCGATGGGCGAGGAAATTAACCTGCGCAATACGATCATCATTATGACCAGCAATTTTGGCGCGACGATTGTACAAGGCGAAACGTGGGGTTTTGCAGCCCGCGAAGGCATCGAAGCAGTTGAGCGGCGGGTTTTGCGCGAAACTGAAGAATTTTTCTCGCCAGAGTTTATCAATCGGCTTGATGGCGTGATTTTCTTCAAGCCACTGTCGCAGAGCGATATGCGCAAAATTGCTGCCCGCGAAATGCGCAAATTATTCGAACGCGAAGGCTTGGTGCGGCGCAACGTGCAGGTTGAGCTTGACGATGCAGTGCTCGATATTTTGCTCAAACATGGCTACAGCATTCGCTATGGAGCACGCTATCTGAAGCGCCAAATCGAAAAGATGGTCACCTATCCCTTGGCCTCGGCGTTGCTGACCCGCCCTGAGCAAACCAATGGCTTGTTGCGCTTGTACGTTGCCCGCGAGCAAATTAAGGCTTCGTGGGTGGCCAATGATGATGATGAACCGCTGTTGCCCTCACCCGAGGAGCAAGCGCTGCAATTGCCCCAAACCGTCGAAGAAGCGGCGCTGTTTATCGAGCAATTGCACAAGCGGCTGAATCATCTGATCGCGCAGTTGAATGTGGTCGAGGCCCGCGAACGCCAAACCGAGCTGATGGACGAAATGTCCAGCCCCAGCTTTTGGGATGATCACGATCAAGCCCAGTTTTTGCTGGCCGAGTTGAGCAATGTAGCACGGCGGGTTGGCCGTTGCGACGATCTGCGGCGCTTGTACGACGATGCAGCGCAATTATTGCAACGCATTCGCGAGCGCAACGAACGCCGTTTGTTCCCCGAACTGATGCGCATGGCCAAACGGCTCGAACGCGAGTTGCGCTTTGCCGAGCTAGAAATGTTGTTCAGCAACCCAGAAGATTGGCACGATGCCTATATCATTCTGGAGAGCGACCAAGCGGGCTTGCGCTGGGTACGCAACTTGGCCAACGCCTACTTGGAATGGTCGCTGGGCAAGCGCTTTGAGGCCAAGGTCATCGACGAAACGCCAGCAGAAGATACTTTGATTCGGGTAACGTTGCAGGTTAGCGGCTCAGGGGCGTTTGGCTTATTGCGCAGCGAGGCAGGCACCCATCGCATTGCAGAAACTGGCGGCGAGCCACGGCTCAAAACGGTGACCCAAGTACAAATAACGGTCTTGCCAGTGCCAACCGACGATACGCCAGCCCCAGCGAGCAGCGAAATCGAAACAACTGTCAACAATACCCGCGCCGATGGCTACTTTTTGCGCAAGTTGCGGGTAACTGGTCGCGCAATCCATCGCTATAGTGGCGCGGCGGTCTTTGCCTGCGCAGGTAGCGAGCGGGCAGTGCGCGAACTTTTGCATAGCCTGCTTCTAGCCCGCTTGGCCATGAAAAAGCTCGACGATTTTATTCAGCCAAGCGACGATGCTTGGGGTTCGGTGGTGCGCAGCTACCACTTGGGCAAACGCTCAACCATCAAAGACCCGCGCACCGAAACTGTGCACACCAATCCCAAAGCCGCCCTTGCAGGCGAGCTTGACATCTTTATTGAAGCGGCGTTACGCTGGCGAGCAGCATTGCCAGCCCGTCGCTAACGAATCAAGGCGCTTAGGCCACAACCTAAGCGCTTTTGCTTAATATGCAACTTGCTATAAGATGGAGAATTTCTATGAGTTCGCCAACCACTACTCCGCGCCGCCGGCATGTGCTTGATCTTGATGATTGGAGTGCCGACGAACTACGCAGCTTGTTGACCATTGCCACCCAGATGAAAGACATCTTGGAGCGCCCAGTCAAGCAAGTGCCAACCTTGCGCGGCAAAATTGTGGTCAATATGTTTTGGGAAGATAGCACCCGCACTCGTTCATCGTTTGAGCTAGCCGCCAAAGCGCTTTCGGCCAATGTGCTCAGCCTCGGAGCCAAGGATACCAGCGTCAAAAAAGGCGAATCGTTGGTTGATACGGTGCGCACGGTGCAAGCGCTAGGAGCCGATTATATTGTGATGCGCCATGGTCAAAGTGGTTCGCCCTACTTGGTGGCCCAGCATTTCCGTGGCTCAGTGATTAATGGCGGCGATGGTCGCCATGCCCACCCATCACAAGCCTTGCTCGACCTCTTCACGATGCACGAACGGCTGGGCGAGCTGGCCGATAAAAAAGTCGTGATCGTTGGCGATATTCTGCATAGCCGCGTGGCGCGCTCCAATTTGTGGGCACTCACCACAATGGGCGCGAAAGTCGTGGTTTGTGGCCCGCCAACCCTGATTGGCCCAGCCAAATATTGGCAAAGCACTTGGCCGAATGTTGAAATCTCGCATAGCCTCGACCACGCCGCCGAAGGCGCTGATGTGCTGATGGCCTTGCGTTTGCAGCACGAACGCATGGAAGGCGGATTGCTGCCATCGCTGCGCGAATATAGCCGCCGCTTTGGCTTGAATGCGACCCGCGTCGCCAGCGCCAACTCCAATGTAATTGTGATGCACCCAGGCCCGATGAACGAAGGCGTTGAAATTATGCCCGATGTAGCAACCGGCCCGCATTCAGTCATTGAAACCCAAATTACCAACGGCGTTGCTATGCGCATGGCCTTGTTCTACTACCTCGCCACTGGCAGCGAGCAGGTTTAGGCCAGCAAGCAGCCGCAAATAAGTTTATTTGCGGCTGCTGTTTTTTGGAGAGAGGAACGGCAATGAGCAGAAACCTTTGGCAACGTGATGAGTTAATTCTAGCCTTCAATCTTTATTGTAAAATTCCTTTTGGTAAGATCAATGCTAAAAATCCTCAAATAGTTGCCTTGGCTCAACTAATCAATCGTTCTCCAGGAGCAGTATCATTCAAGTTATCAAATTTTGCTAGCCTTGATCCAGCATTAAAACAGCGTGGCATTGCGGGAGCCAGCCATGGCAGTAAAGCTGATGTAGCGGTGTGGAATGAGTTTTATAACAATTGGGAAGCGTTGGCTTTTGAAAGTGAACAATTGCTGGCAAGCTTGCAGCCAGCACCAGCAGAGCCTGAGATTAGCCTGATCGAACTGCCGATCATTGAAGGTTTAGAGCGTGAACAACTTCGGCGCGTGCGGGTTAATCAGCACTTTTTTCGTAAAATGGTACTCGCTGCCTATGATCAGCGTTGCTGCATTACTGGTTTAACTATTTCGAGTTTGTTAAATGCGAGCCACATTGTGCCTTGGGCACATGCTGCTGAACAACGAGTTAATCCGCACAACGGACTTTGTTTGAACACACTGCATGATCGGGCTTTTGATCGTGGCCTCATCACAATTACGCCTGATTATCGGATTCAGGTCGCCGCAACCCTCATCAAATCCTCAGCTAATTCGGCTACAAACGATCTATTATTGGCCTACGATCAACGGCAGATCGAACTGCCTGCTCGGTTTCAGCCTGATCCAGCCTTTTTACGCTACCACAATCAGCATATTTTCCAAGGCTAGGATTGTTTATTGGGAGAGCTTGATTATGACCATGCGCCAGCAATTAGCCAAGCAATATGGCAGCAGCAATAATCTCCAAGCCCGCATTGCCATTCACGAGCGATTCAGCACCAACCAACAAGATTGGGTCGATTGGCTGTGGGAAACCATGCAATTGCCCAAGCAAGGGCGAGTTTTGGAGCTTGGCGGCGGCACTGGGCGTTTATGGCACGAGCAGCGCAACCATCTAGGCCAGTTGCAGATTAGCTTTAGCGACCATTCGCTGGGCATGCTGCACACGGCCAAAGCTCAACTTAGCGCGCTTGGGCAGCTCAATTTCAGCCAAATCGATGCCCATTATTTGCCATTTGCCGCTGGCTCGTTTGATGTGATAATTGCCAACCATATGCTCTATCACGTGGCCGACCAAGCCCTGGCCTTGGCCGAAATTCGGCGCGTGCTCAAGCCAAATGGCACATTTTTTGCCGCCACCAACGGCAAGCAGCATATACACGAAATTAAAGAGCTGATTCAAGCAGTCGATCCTAGCGCCGATGTAACCCCATTTAGCTTAAGTTTCACCCTCGAAAATGGAGCGGAATTGCTGCAAACGCAATTTGCTCAGGTCGAGCGCATCGATTTTGATAATAATTTGGCTGTTACCGAAATTGAGCCAATTGTGGAGTATGTGCGCTCAACCCAACGCCTAAGCGAGGAATCTTTAGAGCTATGTCGCGAGTTGGTCAGCGAGCAATTAGCCGCCAACCAAGGTGTGTTTCCAATTCAAAAAGCAGTTGGTTTGTTTGTCTGTCGTTAAACTAAGAACGCAGTGATCGCTTACAAAACGATCACTGCGCTTTCGCACGCGCCATTGCGTACCTCCAATCAGGCTTGCTCGCGGCGCGGAACCAAGCTCAACAAGGCTTTGGAACGCAAGCCAAGCAAGGCCGAAACAACACAGGCCAAGCCACCAATCCCAGTTGCGATTGGCGTGCCCCAATGTTCGGCCACAAAACCTGCTTGCAAGCTGCCAACCAAGCCCAAACCAACTAATGTCATCACATAAAAGCCCATCACTCGCCCACGCAAGCTATCGACAGCGGTGGTTTGCAGAATGGTGTTGGCGGTTGCCAAAAAGCTGACCATCGAAAAGCCAGTGAAGGTCATAATTGGCAAGGCCAGCCAAAACGAGCGGTTGAGCGCTAGCAAACAGATGCCTACGCCAAAGCCCAATGCGCCATTCAGCAATAACTTGCGGCGATTAGTTTGGGCATTGGTGCGCGCAACCCGCAACGCCGCCAGCAACGCTCCAATTCCATTGGCCACCATCATCGTACCCAAACGGGCCGAGCCTTCAGGAATCAGCGGAGTAACCAAAATTTGGTCGGCAAAAATTGGCAGCAACGAGGTATAGCCAAAACCCAAAATACTTGGCACCAACACCAGCAGCAAAATGATCCGAATCAAGGGCGTTTGCAAGGCATAGCGCGCGCCATCCATAAAATCATTAACCGATGAGCTATTGCTTTTGCGTGGCGCTGGCGCAATTAGGCCAGTCATCATCATCAAGCCAATTAATACCGCGATAAAGCTCAAGCCATTGAGCAAAAAGGCCCAAGCCAAGCCTACAGCACTCACCAACATCGCAGCAACTGCTGGGCCAATCGCCCGTGCGCCGTTGAAAATCGAGGCATTGAGGCCAATCGCGTTCATCAGATCATCGCGATTGCCGATCATTTCAGAGGTGAATGCTTGGCGTGCTGGCATATCCACCGCATTAACCATCCCATTGACCAAGGCCAAAGCCAACACATGCCAATAAACCACACTATCGCTGAAGGTTAAAATTGCCAAGGTCAACGATGAAATCATCGCGGCCATTTGGGCCCAAAACACCACCCAGCGCTTGGAATAGCGATCAACCAAGACCCCAGTGAAGGGCGAAAGCAGCAAGACTGGCAAGGCGGTGAAGGCAGCAACCGTGCCCATGGCAAATGCCGAGCCGGTTATTTGGTAAACCAACCATTGCAAGGCCAGCGATTGCATCCATGAGCCAATCAGCGAAATTAGTTGGCCAAACCAAAATAGGCGAAAATTGCGGTGATTTAACGCCCGAAACATATACGGCCATTGCCGTGGAAGATGTAAGCTTTGAGCTAAAGTTCGTTTTTCAAGCATCTGCACGATTCCTGTCTAAGCAGCAATAGGATAATCATATCACGATATGCTAATTTTTGCATACAACTAAGGAATGACTATCGCCCCATTGTTCCTATTCAGGGACTAGCCATGCCCAAACCCATGGATGCAATAATGCAACCATGGGTTGAAGCCAGCAGCGTCATGCTGCTAAAAAATTGCTGAATAGGTAGGTGGAATGAGGTGCAGAGAGGTGAGTAAACGCTTTAGGCTTCGCGGCGGGTGAGCCAGAATACGCCCAAGCCAACCACAAAACTAGCAATCGCCTTGCCAAAATCACCAAGCGGCAGATCGCCACGCATCACCGGTACACCAAGTGCTGCGCCCATCCATGGAAACCAGGCAGGCAGCACCAACAGGCGCTTGATGCGGTCGGAGAAACGTTCGTGAGTACGAATCCACTGGACAGTTGCTAACCAGCCAATCAATGCCACTACTAAAAGAACGATGATAAAACTGCTTGATGAAGCCATGGGCTACCCTTCATGAATCTTGACAATAATCGTGTATCTATTGTAACAAAGGCTTGAGCAAAAAATGTTGGCTAATCGTCCTGTTTTGGTGAGAAGTTGGTTAATCCTTGAGGTTAAGCCACGATGTTGAAACCACGAAGTACGCGAAGATCGCGAAGGTTGTTTTCGCTACAGATTCCACAGATTGGTTTGATGAGATGCCCTTAACCCAACACCACGAGTCTCAAACCCTATGTTCTATGTGTATTGATGAGGTTAACCACGTTTTGATCCTCTCACCCCCTAGCCCCCTCTCCCGCCCGCGAGGCGAGGGGGAATCAATCATGCGATCCGTGCTCCCCCTCGCCCGCGTCCAGTGGGCGAGGGGGTGAGAGGATCGGGGGCCATGATTGCCAATCCAATGAACCATTACATCTTTGCTCTCTGTTCTGGCTTTTGCCTTTTGATTTTCCTCCTGGCCCCCGATCCCCGAC